>CAZNRN010000020.1:0-69191 GCA_964575605.1 uncultured Micavibrio sp.
GGGCAGGTATTCGAACAGCGTCGGCGGCGGTTCCCCCGCCTTGCGGCCCGTCAAATAGCGCGAATAGTTTTCAATCCCAGGACAAATCCCCGTCGCCTCAAGCATTTCAAGGTCGAAGGACGTGCGCTGGTTGAGGCGCTGTTCTTCAAGCAGCTTGCCCTGCGCCCTGAATTCGGCCAGGCGTTCGTGCAGGTCGATTTTGATTTGTTTTATCGCCTGCTGCATGGTGGGCTGCGGCGTTACATAGTGGCTGTTGGCGAAGACGCGCACGGTGTCGTAGGTCGCCATGACTTCGCCGGTTAAACTGTCGACCTCGGTGATGCTTTCGATATCGTCGCCGAACATCGACACGCGCCAGGCGCAATCCTCCATGTGGGCGGGGAAAATTTCCACCACGTCGCCCCGCACGCGGAAGGTGCCGCGCTTGAAATCGATGTCGTTGCGGTCGTATTGCACGTCGATCAGCTTTTTCACCAGCTCGTTGCGGTCGATGGTCTGGCCGACGGCGATATCAAACGCCATGCTCTGGTAGGTTTCCACCGAGCCGATACCGTAGATGCACGATACCGAGGCGACGACGATCGTATCGCGCCGCTCCAGCAGCGAGCGCGTTGCCGAGTGGCGCAGGCGGTCGATCTGCTCGTTGATCGCGCTGTCCTTCTCGATAAAGGTGTCGGTTTTCGGCACATAGGCTTCGGGCTGGTAATAATCGTAGTACGACACGAAATATTCGACCGCGTTGTGCGGGAAAAATTCCTTCATCTCGCCGAACAGCTGCGCCGCCAGCGTCTTGTTGGGCGCAAGGATGATGGCGGGGCGCTGCAGTTTCGCGATTACCTGGGCGGCCGTGAAGGTCTTGCCGGAACCCGTGACGCCCAGCAGCACCTGGTTCTTGTTCTTCGCCTCGATGCTCTCGATAAGGTCGGCGATGGCCTTGGGCTGGTCGCCCGCGGGCTTGAAATCGGTCACCAGCTGGAATTTGCCGCCGGTGTTCACGGGTTTGTTGATAGCGGGGCTGGCGCCCGTTTCAATTTCTTCTGTCTGCAGTTTTCTTCCCATGGCGCCCCCCTAGCGTCGCTTCTTGCTTTTTTTCTTGGGCGCTGGTGCGGGGCGGCAGGGATAGGATTTGTTCAGCGCCAGCACGACCGCCTCGGGCGCGATGAAATCGTCGTGCTGCGGATGCGTGCGCAGGTAGGCCATGACCGACATCGCGGCATCGGTGATGCGCAGGTTTTCGGGCAGGCAGAAATCGATCGAGGGGTTGGTGCCCAGCGACTGCATCAGCAGGTGGTAATCGATAATCCCGGCGATATAGTTCAGGCAGGCGGCGATGCGTTCGCGCTTGTCGGAAATGCAGTTGCGCGACATATCGGCCGTCGTCTGGTAAAGCGCATGTGCAGGCCTTGCCGGATGGGCAAGGATGAATATCGCGCAAAGGATGAGAATCGCCTTTTTCATGCCAGCAATATAGACCCCGGAAGCCCCCCTGAGTAGCCCCGATTTATGACTACTGTAATAACCTTTATTTAACAGTTTTCTTGCATAGTGTCGCGGGGACCCCTATCTATCTAGTGGTCTTTACCATTATTTCCAGCTCTTACCGACAGGGGTGTTCCATGCGCAGTTTCTTCTCTCCCAAAGCCGTTTCCCTCATGACAGCAGCCCTGCTGTTCGCCACCACCGCACATGGCGCCTGGGCCGCCACGATCTCCGACAGCGGCGCGGCTGACCTGAAAAAACAGGTCGAGCAGGAAATGGCCTTCAGCGTCAACATGTCTAAGGTCACGGGCGCCGGCCTGACGATGAACGGCGACGTCACCGTCGTTCCCATGAAGGGCTATTACCAGGTCAAGGTGCCGAACCTTTCCTATTCTCACAGCTTCGCCAAACTCAACATCGGCACGCTGGTGATGAACGTGTCGCCCGGTGACCAGGGCCAGTACGAAATGAGCATCGCGGTGCCGAGCCCGCTAGTCGTGAGCGACAACAACGGCAAGCCCATGGTTGAATTCACGCTGGGCGAACAGCGCATGTCGGGCACCTGGTGGCCCAAATTCTCGTCCTTCACCCGCGTTGACGCCGAATACAGCGACGTCAAGGTGCGCACGATGGCGGACACCGACAACATGACGGGCACCATTGCCAGCCTGAAAAGCACCATGAACCTGACGCAGAACGCCGACCAGACCTGGTCGGGCCCCACCGATTTCCTCATCTCCGGCTTCAAGATGTCGGGCGGGGACAAATCGAAGCTTGATATCAACATCGAAAAAATCGGCGCCAAGGCTTCGGTCACCTCGATGAACCTGCAATCCAAGAAAGAGCTGCAGGACAAGGTCGAAAAACTGCTGACCGACTCGCTGGCCAACCAGCAGCCCAACGCCGAACAGTCGCGCGCACTGGTATCCGGCCTGCTGCAAAGCATCGAATCCTACATGGACGGCATGGGCAGCCATGTCGGCCTCACCAACCTCTCGCTGGTACTGACCCCCGACCCCAACGCGCCCGCGCGCCCCGACGGCACGAAGGAAGAGCCGCTCAACGTCAAGGTCGGCTCGCTCGAAAGCGGCTTCGACGTGACGGGCCTGAAGCAGCCCAAAGGCACTGTCGCTTTCAAGATCAGCCTGATGGGCCTTGCGCTGTCGGATGTGGGCCTCGACGTGCCGGGCGTTGTCCCGACCGACACCAACCTCGAAATCACGCTTGAAAACCTGCCCATGAAGGAACTGGGCCAGGCGATCGGCACCGCGGTGACGCAGGGCGTGCAGGCCGCATCGCAAGCGGCATCCGCGACCGACCCGACGGAAAAACAGGCGCTGGACCAGCAAGCCAAGAGCCAGATCATGATGGCCGCAGCCTCCATCCCGATGCAGCTGGCGGCGGCAGGTTCGGTCGTCTCGGTCAAGAACACCTATGCCAAGGCGCCCGACATCACGTCCAAACTCGACGGCAGCTTCGCCGCCAACCCGGCCTCGCCCGTGATGGCGTCGGGCGCGATCACGCTGCTGCTGGTCGGCGTCGACGAGCTGCTGCAAAAGGTGCAGGGCATGGCACAGGCGCCGGGCGCGAACCCGACGCTGATGGCCTGGGTACAGGGCATCGCCGCGCTGCAAAAGCAAGGCGAACTGGGCAAGGCCGACGACGGCCGCAGCCAGCGCAGCTACAAGATCGTTGTCGGCCAAGACGGCAAGGTCATGCTGAACGGACAGGATATGTTCGGCTCTATGGGTATGCCGCGCTAAACGCGGGGGTATGCCGCGCTAATCGATCCGGCTGAAAAATATCAGGAAAAGGGCGGCCGTTTGTGCCGCCCTTTTTCATGCGCGGCGCCTGAAAGCCTTGAAAACACAGGCCAAAATTTGCGCGAATCGCGAATATTTGCTATAAAATAAGTATAGGGTATTGAAATCCCGATATCTTCGGGGGTTCAAAGGGGAGATATGGCCGCAACCACGGACCTTCATTTTACCCAGGAACGCAACGATGCCTTTGATTGCATCCTGGCTCTCGTCCGACGCCACATCGATGGCGCCCCCGCTCCGCTCATCCTCAGTTCAGCCGATGTTTCTGCCTCCTCCGCCAAGGGCCTTGCCGAGCGCGAAGCCTGGAAGCTGCTGGAAGACGGCATCCGCCATTTGAAGGATGGCGGCGCAGGCGGCGCGCCCGGCCTTCTGACCGGCGCTCTGGTCAAGGCAAGCCTCCGCTCGTCAACCCTCGCCGCCTCGCTCGGCGTCAAGCCGCCGCGCTTCGAAGACACCAGCCAGGACCTGCACAGCGACAACGGCCGCGAGGATGCGGTGTTGTTCTGCAAGCGCCTGATCGAGGCCGCAGTCGTCGACATCCCGAAAAGCTGCCACCTGATCCAGCAAAAAATCGCCCTCGCTCCCGGCCTGCAGACGGTGACGGTCGCCGATGCCGCGCTAGCCGCGATGATGGACGCGGCAGCCGCGCGCAACGAAACATCGATGACGCTGCGCAAGCAGGCCGTGCTGTCATTCAACTGTCTTCTGGACGCCTACAAGGGCGCGTTCGACATGTTCAGGGCTGAATTGCCCAACGCCTTCAAGCCGCGTACGCCGGGCCCTGCCGGTCCCGCGTTCCGCTAGTTATTTGTTATCCAAAATATAAAGGCTGGAACGGCCGACGAATTCATAGCCGATCTTGCGGTAGATGGAATTCGACACCGGGTTGCGGGCATCGGCGTAAAGGCAGCACATCTTTTTGCCCGCTTTCAGCTGCATTTCGCTTAAATTGGCGACGACGGCCTTGGCATAGCCGTGGCCGCGGTCTTCGGGCGGCGTATAGACCATGCTGATGCGCGCAACCGCATCGGTGCCGGAAACCGAGGCCTGCGCGACCGCCCTGCCCTTGACGTCCCAGACATACATGCGGCCGGCCGCGATCATGTCTTCGGCGCGTTTCAGCGCCGCGCCGTCCGACAGGTGTTCCGATTTCGGCAGCGCGTCTTCGGTGAATTTCGCGATCCATTGCGCGATGGTTTTCGCCTCGGCCGGTTTGGCGGGGCGCATCTGGCCCTCGACCGGATCAGGCATCAAAACCTTCGTCAGCGAATAGATGATCTGGTCCATGAACTCGACCGGTTTCTGCCCGGTCAGCGCCGCCCATTTGTCGGCGAAGGCATGGGCGACGTCGGAGGGGCCCACGATGCCGGGAAAGCGGAAATTCTGGTTGGCCAGCGTCTCGGCCAGCTTATCAACGTCGGGCGCGGACGCCCGGCTGAGGACAAGGTTATGCGGCGGCGTCTGCACCGCCACCATCACCACGCCTTCGTCGCCCGTCATGCCCGTCAGCTGGATGCCGGCGTCGCCGCCCTTGGCGACGCGCTGTTCCGCCGTCTGGCAGAGCGAGAAAATAAGGTTATGCTCGGCCTCGTGCTGCGCAAGGTAAGCGCCGTATTTTTTCAAAAAGTCTTTCGGGTTTTTTTCAAAGGCGACTTGCATCTTGTTTGCTTTTTAACCGAGGAGGAATTTGAGCAGGGCGTCGAGCCGCTGCCTGCCGTCAGGCGTCGCCCTTACCACATCGCCGGAGATGTCGAGGAGCCCTTCTTCAACCAGTATTTTCGCCTGTTTCGGGTTAACAAAGGCTGAAAATTCAGTGTCGGCCTCTTTGCGGAAGTTTTCAAGCGAAACGCCTTCCATTAGCCGTAACCCCATCATCAGCATCTCTCGCGCGCGCTGTTCCTGCGTAACGCTTTCCATTTCATGCGCGCCGTGGCCGTCACGCTGCACGCGCTGCATCCATAACTCTGGCGCCTTGTGCGCGCGCGTCGCGGTCTTGACGCCGTTCAGCGTCAGGCGGCCATGCGCGCCGGGGCCGATGCCCGCATAATCGCCATAGCGCCAGTAGACAAGGTTATGGCGCGATTCGTCGCCGGGCTTTGCGTGGTTCGACACTTCATAGGCCGGCAGGCCTGCCTTCTCCGTCATCTCCTGCGTGATTTCGTAGAGCGCGGCGCCCGTGTCGCTGTCGGGCACTTTCAATTCGCCGCGCGCGTGCAGGGTGTGGAACTGCGTACCTTCCTCGATGGTCAGCTGGTAGAGCGAGAGGTGCCCGCCCGCCATATTAATCGCCTCGCGCAGTTCTTTTTTCCACGCCTCCGCCGTCTGCCCGGGGCGCGCGTAGATTAAATCAAATGAAAAGCGCGTGAAAACTTCCGAAGCCGCCTTCACCGCCGCCATCGCCTCGGCCGCCGAATGCTGGCGCGTCAGCATTTTCAGGTCGGCGTCGCTCAAAGCCTGCACGCCCAGCGACACGCGGTTAACGCCCGCGGATTTGAAACCGCGCAGCTTGCCGACCTCGACCGACGTCGGGTTAGCCTCCAGCGTGATTTCCGTGCCCTGCGGGATGCCCCATAAATCATGCACGGCATCCAGCACGGCCTCGACCGTCGCGGGTTCCATCAGCGAGGGCGTGCCGCCGCCGAAGAAAACCGACTGGATATGGCGCGGGCCGGTCAGTGCGCGGTAATGCGCCATTTCCTTCAGGTAAGCGGCGGCCCAGTCCCTGTGCTCGATTTTCTCGCGCACATGGCTGTTGAAATCGCAGTAATGGCACTTGAACTTGCAGAACGGCCAGTGGACATAGACGGCGAGGCCTTTATCCGCCTCCGCATCCGGCTTTTTGTTCAGAAGCATTTTTCCAGCATTTTCTTGAACGACACCGCGCGATGGTTGGTGGCGTTCTTTTCTTCCTGCTCCATCTCGCCGTAGGTGCGGCTGTCGCCGTCGGGGATGAACATGGGGTCATAGCCGAAACCCTTGTCGCCGCGCGGCGGCCAGGTGACGGTACCATGCGCATGGCCTTCGACCACTTCATAATGGCCGTCCGGCCAGGCCAGCACGAGGCAGGACACGAAATGCGCCTTGAGCGTCGAGGGGTTGTCGCCCATTTCGCGGTGCGCGCGTTCCATGGCCATGTAGAAATCGCGGGGCTTGCCCTCTTCCTCCGCCCAGTCGGCGGAATAGACGCCGGGCGCGCCGTTCAGCGCGTCGATGCAAAGGCCGCTGTCGTCGGCCAGCGCCGGCTTGCCAGTGGCCTTGGCGACCGTCTGCGCCTTGATCAGCGCGTTCTCGATAAAGGTCGTGCCGGTTTCCGGCGGCGCCTCGACGCCGTAATCGGATGCGGCCGACAGTTTCTTGACGCGGTCGCCGAACAGCTCGCGCAGCTCTTTCAGCTTGCCCTTGTTATGCGTGGCGACGACCAGTTCGTCGCCGGTAAAGGGGCGCGGAGTGTCTTTGGGGGCGGGTTTCATGGCTGCCTTTTAAGGTACGGGGGGCTTGGGTTGCTGCGGCTGAGCGGCGGGCGCTGCCTTGCCGATATGCTCTTCGAGGAAGTCGATGATTTTCAGCGCGGCGGCGTCCTTGTCTTTCCAGCTTTTGGCCAGCTGCAGCGCATCAGCCGGTTTCGCGCCATAGGACAGGCAGAGGTCGAAGCCCTCGGCGGGCTTTTTCGACGAGCGCAGCGCGGAGAGAAGCATGCTGCTGTTTTCCGCCGTCACGTCGATGTTGCCGGTATCGAGCAATATCTTCACCGCGTTCAGGCTGCCGTTCAAAAGGCCATGGGCGATATCCTGCCTGTCGCCTTTCATGCCGAGGCCGAGCATCAGTTTCACCAGCCCGCCATTGTCGCTGCCGACGGCGGTGTAAAGCGCCTCGCCCGCGCTTTTGTCGTTCTGGGGCGTCGCGCCCTTGCTGACCAGGTATTCGGCGATGTCGTTATGGCCGTATTTCACCGCCTGCAGGAAGGGCGTCCAGAAACCTTCGGCGCCCTTGTTGATGTCGGCGCTTTTCACCTCGACCAGATGGCGGATCATCTTCATGTCGGGTTCGCGCGTCGAGATGGCGTGCAGCAGCGCCGCGTTGCCGTCGGCGCCGTGTTTCAGCATCAGGTTGACTTTTTTCATGTCGCCTTCGTCCATGCCGAAATTCATGGCGGAGGGGAAGTAACCTTCGGGGCGCTGGTCGGCCGAGGTGTTGCAGGCCTTGACCAGATATTCGGCCACGCGGTAATGGCCGTGCAGCATCGCGGTGTGATAGGCGGCGGTTGCGGGCGCGTGCAGCGTCCAGCCGCGCTCTTCTTCCGGCACAGTCACCTTGAATTTTTCGCAGAGCGTCTGCATCGCCTGCAGGCGGCCGAACATCGCCGCGGTTTTCAGCACGTTGGTCGCGTTGACGCTTTTGATCGCGCCCTGGCGCCAGCCGTATTTTTCGTTGTCGATCGCCTCGATCGCGGCGTCGATGCGCCACTGTTTGCCCTTGGCCAGTTCCTGCACCAGCGCGGCTTCCTTTTTATAGACCGGCAGGTCTTTCAGGCGCGCAACCATATGCTTGTAACGGAGCGTTTCCTTGGCGGGCGTGGGCATGGCGGGAATCCCTTTTTTGATGCGTTCAAAGTTGCCCGCATCCTACGCTCGGGGCGATATTATGTCAATAAAAAACACGGCGCTCCGCTGTGCGAATAACCCTTTAATAACAATCGCTTGGCCTGATTAGAGCGCGGGGCCCGTCGTTGTCGGCTTGGGCGCGGTGGCGGGCGGCGGGTTCTTGGGCTCGTAACCCACGACCTTCATGTCCTGCTTTTGCGCTTCAAGGTACAGAGCTTCCTTCTGCTCGTCCGTGCCATAGACGCGGATCGAGGTCCAGCCGCGGGTGCGCGACGCAGCGACGATGGCGGCGGCGTCGAAATTGTCGAAGCCCTGCTGCTGGTTGCGCGTGCCGATAAACTCGCGGTTCTCGGCCTGTTCGCTCCAGCCGAAGGTGCGGCCGTTTTTCAGCGTGAATTCGATGCCCTGCGACGAAATCTCGGCCTCTTTCAGCGCGGATTTCAACTGCGGCGCGACGGCGGGCACTTTCCACGCGTCGATGAAAACCTTTTCGCCGTCAAGCTCGAGGTCGGTTTTGAACTGCACCGGCACGACAGGCACGGCAGCGGGCTGCGCCGCGGGCTCGGACAATTTAGTTTCAAGGTGCGCGGCCGCTTTCTGCGCGCCCAGCGCCACGGCCTGTTTATGCAGGGTTTCCGCATCGGCGCCGGTTTTCAGCAGGAAGTTCAGCTTGCGCACGTCGCCTTCCGCCATTGCTTTCGAGGTGGCCTCGGGCGCTTTCGCAGCCGTTGCGCCGCGGTCGTAGAGCGAGCGCGCGGTTTTGTAATTGCCGTTGCGCGCGGCGATGTCGAAGGCCGTCTGCACCGGCTGTTCGCCGTGGATCAGGCCCAGCGTATCGACGATTTTTTCAATCGTCTGCTGGCGCGCGTGGATGGCGGTGTTCTTGAGGATATTTTCGATGTCGAAGGTGCGCCAGTCGGGCGGGCTGACCGCTTCCAGCGCGGCGTCGATGCGCCATTGCTGGCCGTCTGCGATTTCCTCCAGCAGCGCGGCTTCTTTTTTGTAGGACGGAAGGCCTTTGAGGCGCGCGACCATGTGCTTGTAGCGCAGGGTATCTTTCATGTCCCTCGCGGTGGACGGTTTCGTTGCCATGGCTGCTTCCCCTAAGAATTTGAATTATATCAATTTTAAACCAAGCTGTGATATTATGTCAAATATTAAAAGCCACCCGTGAAGGCGCGTTTATGTACCTCACAACGCCTTGATTTACTTAGTTAAAGCAGTTTTCTGGTGGGAAATCAACTCCCCCACGCCTTTACGCGCCAGCGCCATCAGCTCGAGGAACTGGGATTCGCTAAAAGCCCGGTGCTCCGCCGTGCCCTGCACTTCGACAAGCCCGCCCGAGCCGGTGATGACGAAATTGGCATCGGCCTCGGCGTTTGAATCTTCGGCATAGTCGAGGTCGAGCACCGCTGCACCCTGATAGAGCCCGCATGAAACCGCCGCGATTGAATCGATCAGCGGGTTTTCTTTCACCGCGCCGATTTTCACCAGATGCGCGCAAGCCTGCGCGAGGGCGACGTAAGAACCGGTGATCGCCGCTGTGCGCGTGCCGCCGTCGGCCTGTATCACGTCGCAGTCTAAAATAATCTGCATATCCGGCATGGCTTCCAGTTTCGTCACAGCACGGAGTGCCCTTCCAATGAGGCGCTGGATTTCCTGAGTGCGGCCCGACTGCTTGCCGCGCGCGGCTTCGCGGTCGGTGCGCGAATTCGTCGATCTCGGCAGCATGCCGTATTCCGCCGTCACCCAGCCCTTGCCTTTGCCCTTCAGCCAGGGCGCGACCTTGTCTTCGATGGTCGCGGTGCAGAGCACATGGGTGTCGCCGAATTTCGCAAGGCAGGAGCCTTCGGCATGCTTGGCGAAATCGGGTTCAAGGATAATGGTGCGGAGCTGGTCAGCCGCGCGGCCGGAGGGGCGCATGGGTTAGCCTTTTGGGTTGTGGAATTTTAAGGGCGCGGGCCGGAGGAACGCTTGGCGCGCGAGATAGCCTCGTCCACTTCGCCCAGGAAGTCGGCGAGGTTTTCGCGGAATTTTTCCAGCGCTTCCAGCGGCACGGCGACATTGCCGCGCAGCTTTTCGGCCGCGTCGGAAACCTTGTCGGCCACATCGTGGAACGCGTTTGCGGCGGAGCCGCTGTTATCGTTGGAGCTGGCGGGCGAGGAGGTGTCGCTCTTGCCGCGGTTCTTCAGGCGCTCCTGGCGCGCGCGCTCGCGGCGCTCGGCAGAGGTCAGGCCGTCGGATGCGCCGCCGCTGCCCGAGCTGGTGCCGATGGTGTCGCGGCCCGCGCGGTTTTCAAAGAAGCTGAGGGTGTCTTCCTCGGTGAAGGGGCCGCGCTTCATGCGGCCGCCTGCGGCTTGCTCATAGGTCTGGCCCGAACCGGCGGCCTTGCCGGCGGCCATGTTCTCGACGCCCTTGTGGCCATACTGGTCATAGGCGGCGCGCAGCGAGGGGTCGGTCAAAACTTTTTCGGCCTCGGTCGCCAGCTTGAAGCGGGCGATCGCCTCGTTCTTCTGCGCCTCGGTCATGTCGGTCTTGTGCTTGACGCGGTCGGGGTGCGAACGCATGACGATTTTCGAGTATGCGGATTTGATCTCCTGCAACGTCGCGGTCTTTTTCAGGCCCAGCACTTCGTAATGATCAGGCTTTTCGCTCATCGTCTCGCGCTCTTGTCGGGTTCATTTTGGAGAATCCGACTATAAGGATTTTGGTTGTTATGTCAATGTGCAATGAATCATCCGGATTCATTGGCTGTTTACGTGATAGCCCTTATATTAGGCGCATGATTTGAAAGATCAATCCCGCATGTCCAGCGTTATGGAATATGATTAAAGAGCTCAACGAACGCGCCCGCCAGATTCTCAAACTCGTCGTCGACGCCTATGTCGAGACGGGTGAACCCGTGGGCTCGATGGCGATCTCGCAAAAGCTCGGCATGAGGCTTTCCCCGGCCACCATCCGCAGCGCCATGGCGGAGCTGGAAGACCTCGGCCTTTTGTATGCGCCGCATACCTCCGCCGGACGCCTGCCGACCGATACGGGCCTGACTGTTTTTGTGGAAGGCTTGCTGGAGCTGAATACGCTGACAGCCGGCGAGCAGCAGAAAATCACCGCGCAGATCGAGGCCGTGAAGGGCCAGACGCTGCCGGATATCCTCGAGCAGACCAGCAGTTTCCTCTCGGGTCTATCCTCCTGCGCGGGCCTCGTCTTCGCGCCAAAATCGGAAGACCCGGTGAAGCAGGTTGAATTCGTGTTACTTTCGCCCGGGCGCGTGCTCGCTGTGCTTGTCACCAGTTCGGGCATCGTCGAAAACCGCATGTTCGACGTGCCCGCCGATGTCACCGCCACGTCGCTGACGCGCGCGGCGAACTACCTCAATTCCCGCATCGCCGACAAAACATTGCAGCAGGCCGCCGACTACGTGACGGCCGAACTCGCGCGCGATAAAACGCAGCTGGATGCGCTGACGGCCAAAGTCGTGTCATCGGGCATCGCCAGCCTCGCGCCCAAGGAGGCGGGCGGGCATCTGTTTATCAAGGGGCAGTCGAACCTGCTCGACGACGTCACCGCGCTTGAAGACCTCGAGCGCATCCGCACGCTGTTCGATGCGCTGGAAACAAAGGAAACCATGCTGAAACTGCTGCAGTCGACCAGCAATGCCGAAGGCGTGAAAATCTTTATCGGCGCGGAAAACAAGCTGTTCAACCATTCCGGCTGCTCGCTGATCGTGGCGCCCTATAAAAACCAGGACGCCCGCGTGGTGGGCGCCATCGGCGTCATCGGCCCCACAAGACTCAACTACAGCCGCGTTATTCCCGTCGTGAATTACACGTCGCAGATCATCAGTAAAATTATCGGTTAAGCGGCTTCGAAACTGCCGAAATAGAAATGATGCGCGGGCAGTTCGACCAGCTGCGACGCCGTGCGGTTATGTGTGCGGATGTAATGGTCGGCGATTTCCATGCCAAGCGTATTGCCCGCATAGGGCGGGAAGCCCTGCCCGGGCGCGCCGTAGAACCATGCGGCGTGGTCGTAGCTTTTATCCTGCAGCATGCCCTGCGCCCTTGCCCACATCTGCTGGAAGCCGTCGATGTCGAGCGCAAGGCCGTAGAAGGGCGCATTGCCGTCGCGCAGCTCCGTTTCGAAATGGCAGGCCAGGCCTTCGCTCACCAGCGCCTCGCCCAGCGTCGCGCCGAAGCCGGGGCCGCGGCGGCGGATGCAGTGATGCACCTGGTGCGCCAGCGTGGCCGCGAATTCCATCTCGAAATTTTTCTCGAAGTTCGCGTTCGAGGGGTCCAGCGTGATTTCCACCGTCGCATTGGTATGGCTGTGCCCCGACACGCCGGTTTCGGGCAGGGTGTAGCCGTCGGCCAGTATCGTCACGTAAATACCGGTCGCCTGCGGCATCAGTTTCTGGATGCGCTCCTTCGCGCGGGCAAAGCCGCGTTCCAGCTGGCGCGCGACGGCGTCCAGTTTCTTGGTGGGGTCGACGATATGCAGTTCCATGGTCATGCCGCTACGTTACAGGCAAACGCGCGAAAAATCATGCGCTTCCCCCACCAAATGCTTGAATAAAATATGAAAAAACCGGGTTGACTCATCCCGACCCATGGGCTAACAATATGAAAATCTTAAATCAGGAGCCAAGACCATGCCCGACGATAAAAAACCCGGCAGCAACCCGGCTGACAAGCCTGTGAGCGGCAATGGCGACCTGACTCCCGGTGAAAAATACGACCCCAGCGCCGACCCGCAGACCGAAGCGCACAAGAAGCGCATGGAAGACCTTTTCGGCGACCTCGACGAAGACGATGAAGGCAATGACATCGTCGAAACGGTCGAGACGCTGCGCGCCGAGCGCGACACCCTGGCCGCACAGGTCGACCGCCTGAAAAATTCCGTGTCGCGCACGCGCAAGGAAAATTCCGCGCTGATGGAAAAAGTGAACGCCGGCAAGGACGCGCTGCAGGAAATCGAAAACCTGCGCGGCGAAGACAAGAAGGTTGCCGCGAAACGCCTGCTGGTGGACCTCGCCCCCGTCGCGACGCAGCTGGAAGAAGGCCTGAAAGAGATCAGCGCCGAGGAACGCGCCGCGAACCCGAAACTGAACACGCTGACCGTCGGCGTCGAAAAAACCGTCAGCCAGCTGTCGGCCGTTTTCAACAAGTACGGCATCGACCCCAAAGCGCCGCCCGCCATCGAAGCGCCCGCGGTTAAAGAAGAGAAGCCCGCGGCGCCCGAAGCCGATAAACCCGCGCAGCCCGCGAACGACGGCAGCACCACGCCGCCCGCCGTGATCGTGAAGGCAGACGACACGCTGGAAAGCCTGAAAGCCGAGCGCGCGCAGCTGCTGGCGGAAGTTTCGAGCCTCACCTCCACCGTTTCCCGCGCGCAGAGCGACAACCTGACGCTCACCCGCCGCATCGAGGAAGGCAAACAGATTTTGGTGCGCGAGGAAGCCGCGCGCGAAAACGACAAGCAATGGGCGGCCGAAAAACCGCTGAAAGACCTGATGCCCGTCATCGATACGCTCGAGGCCGGCCTGAAACTCATCAACAACAAGGCGCGTCAGGAAGACCCGAACTTCGACCTGCTCGCCAAGACCGTCGAGGGTACGCTGAAGAGCATCAACGCGACCTTCAACAAGCACGGGATCCGGCAGAACAACCCCGTCAACCAGCCCTTCGATGACGAACGCCACGAGGCCGTGACCACGGCCGTCGTCCCCGGCGTCGAGCCCGGCATGGTGGTTCAGGTGGTGCAAAAAGGCTACGAGCTGAACGGCCGCATCGTCCGCAACGCAAAAGTCGTTGTGACTCCGGACGATATGTAAGGCCGAACGCCCGCCTTGAAATTGGCGCCGAAAAACCCCATTCTTACACTCAGGTAAGAACGAGGATATTATGACAGACCCGCAATCCGCCCCCGACACGCCCGAGGAAGAAACCCCCGCGATGGACGAAGCCGCCGGCGACGAACTTGCCGCAGCCCAGGCGCGCATCGCCGAGCTGGAAAAGAAAGTCACCGAAATCAAGGACCAGGCGCTGCGCGCGCTGGCCGAGGCCGATAACACCCGCAAACGCATGGAGCGCGAGCGGCAGGATATCGCAAAATTCGCCGTGTCGTCCTTCGCCCGCGACCTGCTGACCGTCGCCGACAACCTGCGCCGCGCCCTTGGCGCCATTTCGCAGGACGCCCGCAACGGCTCGACCGAGCTCGACAATATCTATACGGGCGTCGAGGCGACCGAGCGCGAGCTGCTGAAGCTGTTCGAGAAAAATTCCATCACCCGCATCGACCCGCAGGGGCAGAAGTTCGACGCCAACCTGCACGAGGTGATGTTCGAAGTCGACGCCCCCGGCGCCGCCCCCGGCACCATCGTCACGGTGCTCGACCCCGGCTACACCATCCACGAACGCCTCCTCCGCCCCGCCCGCGTGGGTGTCGCCCGAAGCGATGCCGCGAATGGCGGTACGGTGGATAAGGAAGTCTGATTCACTGTCAGGTCGCCCCTGCGAAGGCAGGGGCCCAGTACCGTTGTCATCAAAAATGCTGTTGGAAAAAACAAGCGCAGGCTGTCGTCGCTTGTTAGTGCTGCCTGCGACTGCGGCGCGAGCCGCGTTTATAACCCACGGTGCTAGGCCCCTGCCTTCGCAGGGGCGACAATGTTTGTATAGATTACGGCGCGGGCCCCGCGCCGGGTTTCTTGAACTTGATCGGCGCCAGCACCTGCACCTTGTCTTCGGTGACGGTGGCCTGTTCGGCGACTTTTTCCAGCTCGGCTTCTTTTTTCTCCTGCTGGATTTTGGGGGTGACGGTTGCGCCCTGCAGCCATTTCTCGCCGTTCTGCCACCATTCGTTGCATTCGGCTTTTTCGACGGCGGGGCCGTCGTCGCGGTGCAGCTTGTCGTTCTGGTACCACATTTTGTCGCCGTTCGCATGCACGACGGCGGGGCCGTTATCGCGGTGGCGCAACCCGTTCAGGAAATATTCATAGCCGCCGTCGGCCAGTTCTTTCGCCGGGCCGTCTTCGCGGTGCAGGTTGCCGAATTTATAAAACTCGCGGTGCTTGCCGTTGGCGCTCACGTACGCGGGCTCGCCGCCGTCGCGGTGGAGTTTCCAGTGGAAATACCAGTACTGGTTGCCGGCACCGTCCATCGTGCGGCCGACCGGCAGGTGGCAGACGTGTTTCAGCCTGGCGAAGACATCGGTAATTTTCACGGGGTGCGACTCCATATGAACGGATAAAAATAATGCGCCGCCATATTAGAAAATTATGGCAATCGGTCAACCCGTAATCATGCCGGATGCGAAAATACTTCTTGGCATTATGGGAATATCAGCGGTTATATTCCGCCTTGAACGTGAAGCCGCCGAACGAGGCCGGAATATCGGCAGGCTTGGTCGCTCCCGTTTTCGACAGCACCACGCGGCCGAAGGGTTCGTTCGTTTTGGGATCGATGTCGAGCATCACGCCCTGCACATCGGGCGAATAGGTCATCATCTGGCGCATGGCGGCGTCGTGTTTGTTGAACACGGCATTCAATTCCGACAGCGACCATTCTTTCTTTTTCTCGCCAAACCCTAACATGCATGCTCCCTTTTGATGCGGCTGCAGCATCATAGCGGGGAATAATGTTTATGGCAAATACTGGCGGGTAACTACCTGCAATTCCTGGCAATACGGGCATTCAGCGGCTGGTCGGTTTCGGCGCGCCTGACACAGGAATGGCCGGGATCGCCCGCAGGCGGCTTCACGCCCTCGGCCAGTAAAAACCGCACCGCATGGCTGCCTGTCAGCCCCGCCGGATAGCGTGGGACATTCTTCACGATTTTGTATCCGTCATCCGTTTTGACGATTTTCTTTTCCTCGGCCAGCTGCGCGAGCCCCGCCTCGCGCGGCAGCACGTCGTAGGCTTCGGTCGTCGCATCCGAAACGATATCCGCAGGCTTCAAATCGGCGGTTCCCGCTGTCGTCCCTGCAGCGACGTCGACTGTCCCGTCAGGGGTTATGCCGAAATTCATGACTGTCACGGCCGCGCCCGATGCAGTCACCGCGCGTCCTGCCATGGCCTGCAAGGAAAGCGCGGCCTGCCGCGCTTCCGCGCTGTCTGCTTCGGGCGAGAGGACGGGAATGCAGTCGCGCAGCTTTACGATTGAAACTTTCGCGGCCGCCAGTCCCGCCACGCCCGCCATGGTTTCTTTCTGCCCGCGCGCCGCGGGCCCCGCCGCAATGAAACGTGAAATGCGCGACGCATCGCCATCCACCTGCCAGATGACGGATGTGCCGGCCGCCGCGACAATGTAGAGCTGTCCCGTTCCCGCCGTCGCCGTGACGCGCACAACAGTTGTCAGTGTGTCCTGCCCCGCGAGGCTCCGGGTCGAAAACAACCCGCCTTCATAGGCATTCAGGAAGACGATGGTATCGCCGGCCCCCGCGGCGGGCGCCGCACAGCCCTCCGCCCCTGCCCGGGATGACAGGACAAGGAGCAGGAGCAGCAGCAGCAGCGCCACAGGGCGAAGGTTCGGATAACGGGGCATCCTTTAATTGTAACAAAAACAAGCCACTAAACGATTAACCCGTCAATTGACATATACCGCCATTTGTCATACGATACCCGCCATGGATCAGAAAACACTGGCAAAATATCCCCTCGCGGAAATGGCTTTCATGGAGCATGACGATTTTTATGCGCGCCATGTGAAGGAAGGCATGGACGCGAGCTTGAAAAAATCGCGCGAGCGCATGTTCGAGATTATCGACCAGTGCGTCGACTGCCCGCCGTACCCGAAGGACGCGCTGATGGTGGTCGCCCTCATCAGCCTAGACCCGCTGGCCTGCAACCAGATGTACGGCGACCCTTACTACGGCACCGATGTCGACGCGCTGATGATCCAGCTGGTGGAACGTTCCAAAGAACCCGGCGCGGCGCTGCCCTATGGCATTGCCGCGATCGTCACCTCGATCGCGATCGTGAAGATGGAAGAGGCGATAGACAACATCCAGGCCGGCCGCCTTGCCGTCACGCCCGGTGAAGTCAAAGCCACGCTGGCGCGCGGCGCCGAGAATGACGGCATGTACCTGCCGAACCTGAAAAACCGCGACCTGCAGGATTTGTACGAAACCACGCAGTTCGCCTTTTTCTGCGCCGTCGAGCGCGCCGCCAAAATCGACCGCAAACCCCCGCCCCCCGATTTCGGCGGGCCGGTTTTCTGATTAATTACTCGCAGCCGCTCTGCTTGCGGCAGAGCTTCTGGTAGAAGTCGTATTTCTCCAGCCACTTTTTCTTGTTGGGCGAATTCGGCGCGCACTGGCCGTTCATGCAGTAGGGCATGGCGTTATTCGCGCCTGAGTAGGCCATTTGCTTGCACTTCTTTTGGCAGGCCGCGACGCGCTGCAGTTCCTCCATCTTCTTCTGCTGCTCGGCCGCGCTCTGGGTGACGCTGTTGCCGGGCAGGTTCTGCTGCGGAACGCCGCCGAAGCCTCCCTGCGGCACGTTGGCCGGCGTGGTGCGCTGGATGGTAAGGCCCTGTGTGCGCTGCTCGGCCATCGCAGGCGCGGCGAAAACAAGAAGAGCAAGGACGAGGATCAGCAGCCGGGTTTTCATGCAATGGGTTCCTTCTAAAAAACTTGATGCGCAAAGGTAATCAGCCCTGTGAAAAGGGTCAAGCGATCTAAAATGTATAAAAAGATACGCCGCGCGGCTTTCGCAAATTGAAGGTGCCTGCTCGCGAGTTATTGTTATCGTTGTCACTGTCAAAAGCGCGTCGGCCGCGCGGCGTACAAAGTTTATTGGCGGAAACCCCCGATCTTTTTTCCGCTTGGTAGTCCAAAATATTCACGATGTGCAAAAACCCTGCGCCCCTGTCTCGCCATATCCCAGGTTCACCCGTTCGATTTGGGGGGGCGGACTCCCGGGGCACAATTCTATTATACCAATAAATTGCGTTTTTAGCATTCACTTATGGTTACAATTGCGCATTGAACCTTAAAAACGCTGTCTTTAAACCCTATATTTTGCTGGGTTTTCAATGGAAATATAAAATCACGAAACCGCAATTTTATAAGCCTTGAAAAATCACGCTTTTTTGCACGAAAATTTGTAATCCGGCAGCGCAAAAGCCCCGTATAAACCTTGAGAAAAACCTTCACATCATGTGCAAAGGGTAGTAATTTTCTGCGACTGAACTACCTGTATGCACTGATGAATGGGAATTAGGGAAAGTGCTAGCTTTACAGGCTTTCCCGCATATTTGCCGAACGAAAGGAAACTAAAATGAGCAAAATCATTGGCATCGACCTTGGCACCACGAACTCCTGCGTTGCGATCATGGAGGGCGACAAGGCCAAGATTATCGAAAACTCCGAAGGCGCACGCACGACCCCCTCTATCATCGCCTTCACCAAAGACGGCGAACGCGTCGTCGGCCAGCCGGCGAAACGCCAGGCGGTCACCAACCCCGACAAAACCCTCTACGCCATCAAGCGCCTGATCGGCCGCCGCTTCAACGAAGCGGAAGTCAAAAAGATGCGCGAAAAAGCGCCCTTCAAGATCATCGAAGGCGACGGCGGCGCGGCATGGGTCGAAGTCGACGGCGAAAAATTCGCGCCCTCGCAGATCTCGGCCATGGTGCTGCAGAAAATGAAGGAAACCGCCGAAAACTACCTCGGCGAAAAAGTGACCAAGGCCGTCATCACCGTTCCCGCCTACTTCAACGACAGCCAGCGCCAGGCGACCAAAGACGCCGGCCGCATCGCGGGCCTTGACGTCCTTCGCATCATCAACGAGCCGACGGCGGCCGCACTCGCCTACGGCCTCGACAAGAAAAACTCCGGCACCATCGTCGTTTATGACCTTGGCGGCGGTACCTTTGACGTGTCCGTGCTGGAAATCGGCGACGGCGTGTTTGAAGTCAAATCCACCAACGGCGACACCTTCCTTGGCGGTGAAGACTTTGACCTTCGCATCATCGACTTCCTCGCGGACGAGTTCAAGAAAGAGAACTCGATTGACCTGCGCAAGGACAAGCTTGCCCTGCAGCGACTGAAAGAAGCTGCGGAAAAGGCCAAGATCGAGCTGTCGTCTTCGGTTTCGACCGAGGTCAACCTGCCCTTCATCACGGCGGACCAGAACGGCCCGAAGCACCTGAACGTGAAGATGACGCGCGCCAAGCTGGAAGAACTGGTCGGCGACCTGATTTCCAAGACCATTGATCCCTGCAAGGCCGCGCTGAAAGACGCCGGCATCAAGGCCTCCGACATCGACGAAGTGGTTCTGGTGGGCGGTATGACCCGCATGCCCAAAGTCATCGAGCTGGTGAAAGAGTTCTTTGGCAAGGAGCCGCACCGCGGCGTGAACCCTGACGAAGTGGTCGCCGACGGCGCCGCGATCCAGGGCGGCGTGTTGGCCGGCGACGTGAAAGACGTCCTGCTGCTCGACGTGACCCCGCTCAGCTTGGGCATCGAGACGCTGGGCGGCGTGTTCACGCGCCTGATCGAGCGCAACACGACCATCCCGACCAAAAAATCGCAAACCTTCTCGACCGCGGAAGACAGCCAGTCGGCCGTCACCATCCGCGTGTTCCAGGGCGAACGCGAAATGGCGGCGGACAACAAGCTGCTGGGCCAGTTTGATCTCGTGGGCATCCCCCCCGCGCCTCGCGGAATACCTCAAATCGAAGTCACCTTCGACATCGACGCGAACGGGATCGTGCAGGTTTCGGCCAAGGACAAAGCCACGGGCAAGGAGCAGCAGATCCGCATCCAGGCCTCCGGCGGCCTCTCCGACGCCGATATCAAGCGCATGGTGAAGGAAGCGGCCGAAAACGCCGACGACGACAAAAAGCGCAAGGAAGCGGCGGAAGTGAAAAACCGCGGCGAATCCCTCGTCCACTCGGCCGAGAAAACGCTGAAGGACGCAGGCGATAAAATACCCGCCGCAGACCGCGAAGCGGTCGAGGCGGCGGTGGCCTCGCTCAAAGGCGTGCTTGAAAGCGGCGACAACGCCACCATCAAGAAGAAGACCGACGAGCTGCAGGAAGTTTCCATGAAGCTGGGCGAGCACCTGTACCGCTCCGAGCAGGAAACGGCCGCCGGCCAGGCCCCTCCGGGCTTCGACCCCTCCGAACCCCCGACCGAAGAACCGTCGGGCGACGCGAAGAAGGACGAACCCGAAGTGGTCGACGCGGAATTCACCGAAGTCGACGACGCGGGCAAGAAGAAATCGGCACACTAAGCAAGGCGACAGGGCAAGCGGGGGACGATGTAACACGCGTCTCCCGCGCCCCCTTAAGGGCTTAAGGGCATATGGCGAAAAAAGATTTTTACCAGTTACTGGGCGTCGACAAGAAAGCCACGGCGGACGAGCTGAAAAAGGCCTACCGCAAGCTTGCGATGCAATACCACCCCGACAAGAACCCCGGCAACAAAGAGGCCGAGGCGAAATTCAAGGAAATCAGCGAGGCCTATGGCGTGCTCTCGGACGAGCAGCAGCGCGCGGCCTATGACCGCTTCGGCCATGGCGCCTTCGAGGCCGGCATGCGCGGCGGCGCGGGCGGCGGTGCCGGCGGCGGCAACCCCTTCGGCGGCGGTGGCGGCGGCTTCGGCGGCTTTTCCGATATCTTCGAAGAAATGTTCGGCGATTTCGCGGCCGGCATGGGCGGCCAGCAACGCCGCGGCGGCGAGGGCAGCACGGCACGGCGCGGCGCCGACACCAGCCACGAAATGGAAATTTCGCTGGAGGAAGCCTTCGCGGGCAAGGAAGCCACCATTAAAGTCGCCAGCTGGCAGGGCTGCGTCGCCTGCAATAACACCGGCGCGGAAAAAGGCACCAAGGCCGAAACCTGCCAGACCTGCCACGGTTCCGGCCGCATGCGCGCGCAGCAGGGCTTCTTCACGGTCGAGCGCACCTGCCCCACCTGCGGGGGCCAGGGCCAGACGATTAAAACCCCCTGCCATATTTGCGGCGGCGCGGGCCGCACGCGCAAAGAGAAACAACTCCAGATCTCGGTGCCCGCGGGCATCGAGGACGGCACGCGCATCCGCCTCTCGGGCGAGGGCGAGGCCGGCACGCGCGGCGGACCGCCGGGCGACCTTTACGTTTTCCTCTCCATACGTCCCCATAGATTTTTGCAGCGCGAGGCGTCCAACCTTTTCTGCCGCGTGCCCGTGCCGATGACGACGGTCGCGCTGGGCGGCACGGTGGAAGTTCCCACCATCGACGGCAAGCGCATGAAGGTGACAGTGCCCGCAGGCACCCAGACGGGGCAGCAGTTCAGGCTGAAGGGCAAGGGCATGACGATTTTGCGCTCCCCCAACCGCGGCGACATGTTTGTCGAAGTGCTGGTGGAAACGCCCGTCAACCTGTCGAAGAAGCAGAAAGAACTGCTGCAGCAATTCGCCGGCGACGCGCCCGAAGACAAGACCAGCCCCCAGTCCTCCAGCTTCTTTTCCAAAGTGAAAGAGCTGTGGGAAGACCTGAAGGATTAAGTTGATGCGTTTCGTTGCATTCGCACTGGCGCTCTTTGCCTTTTCAGCCAGCGCTTACGCTATCGTTGCACCGATTGAACCCACACCGCCCGCGGTTTATACCTGCACACCTGATGCCTTTAAGCTGGAAGCCGACGGTGACGGGCTGCGCCTGACGGGCAGCCTCGATATGCCGACACCGGGTTACAAATACTGGTTCGCCGATATCGAAACGCGCCCCGACAATTCCATCCACGCCACCTTGAAAGTCACCGCGCCCGAGGGCATGGTGATACAGGTGATATCGCCGATGGATATCGAACAGGCCTTCGGCCTCGCGGCGAAACTTGTCATCAAGGTCGACGGAAAATACAACGACGGCGCAGAAGAAATCATCTGCAAGGAAAAAGGTGAAAAAGAATGAAACTCGGCATCCTTGGCGGCGCTGGCCGCATGGGGCAGATGATTGCCCGCGAGATCCTCGCCAATGACCATGGCGCGAAACTTTTCGCCGCCGTCGACCACAAGAAAAGCTGGGCGATCGGCAAGGACATGGGCGGCATTCTGGGCGCCGACCCCTGCGGCATCTGCGTCACTACCGACAAGGAAGCGGCGTTTAAAGCCTGCGACGTGCTGGTCGATTTCACCACGGCAGACGCCGTCACCGAACACGCGGCGCTGGCGCACCAGCACGGCAAGGGGCTGATCGTCGGTACAACAGGTTTGGGCGACAAGGAAATGGCGGCCATCAAGGCGGCGGCCAGCAAATCCCCGATGCTGCAGGCCGCGAACATGAGCGTGGGCGTGAACCTTCTCGTCTCGCTGGTCGAAAAAGCCGCAGCCATGCTGGGCCCCGAATACGATATCGAGATTTTCGAAGCGCACCACAGGCATAAAATCGACGCGCCTTCGGGCACCGCCCTCTCCCTTGGCCATGCCGCGGCACGCGGCCGCGGCGTCAGGCTGGAAGACGCCATGGTGCCCGCGCGATTTGGCCAGATCGGCGCGCGCCCCGTGGGCGCCATCGGCATGTCGGTGTTCCGCGGCGGCGACGTCGTGGGCGACCATACCGTTACTTTCGCAGGCACGGGCGAACGCATCGAATTCGCGCACAAGGCTTCCGACCGTTCGCTCTTCGCCAAGGGCGCGGTCAAGGCCGCCGTCTGGCTGCACGGCAAACCCGCAGGGCTTTACACCATGCGCGACGTGCTCGGCGTTTAAGTTTCAAAATCACAGGAGAAAACAACATGGCCCCCGCCACTACCGTCAACCAGGAAGAAGTCCTGAAAGTCCTCAACAAAATCCTCGAGGCCGAACTGGCCGGCGTGGTGCGCTATATGCACTACTCGCTGATGATTTACGGCTATAACCGCATCCCCATCGTCTCGTGGCTGCGCGGGCAGGCGAATGAATCGATGACGCATGCGCAGGAAGCGGGCGAGCTGATCACCCATTTCGGCGGCCACCCCTCGCTCGGCATCGGCCACCTGCTGGAATCGCACAAGCACGACGTGGGCGACATTCTGAAAGAGTCGCTGGAGCACGAAAAGGAAACCGTCGGCTATTACTACGAGCTGCTGAAGCTGGTCGAAGGCAAATCGGTGCTGCTGGAAGAATACGCGCTGAAAATGATCTCGGCCGAAGAACTCCACATGGGCGACGTCGACAAAATGCTGCGCAAGCCCGGCGAAATCCGCCCGGTTGTGAAGGAATAAGTTAAGGTTTAACCCCGGCGAAAGCCGGGGTTTCTTTTTCCGCGCAGGGATTTCCCCTCCACCTCCGTATAAGGTAATGTAGTTCCTGCATTTTCAGGGGGATGCCCTATGCCTGCCACGCCCGAAAGTTTTATTGCCGTTAACCGCTTCGGCTATGGCGCCAAGGGCAATGAACTGAACGAGGCCGCCCGCGACCCCCGCGGCTGGCTGCTGTCGCAACTGAACCCCCGTTACGCGAATAACAGCGCCTTCAATGGCCTGCCCTCCGGCAAGGAAGCCGTAAAGGACATGCGCGACCGGCTGCAGATGAAAAAGCTCGCCAAGATGCAGGAAGCCGAGCAGGCCGAAAAGGTCAAGGAGATGCTGAAGGAAGCCGGCAAAGGCTATATCAAGGACGTCGCCCTCCGCACCCGCGTCGCGGCTTCGTCGCCCGCGCCCTTCTTCGAGCGCCTTGTGCATTTCTGGAGCAACCATTTCACGGTATCCGCCACCAAGCCGCCCGAGCTTGCCATGGCCATGGCTTTCGAGCGCGAGGCCATCCGCCCGAATATCCTCGGCAATTTCCAGCAGCTGCTGCGCGCCTCGACGCGCCATCCGGCGATGCTGATATATCTCGACAACCAGCGCTCGGTCGGGCCGAATTCGATGGGCGGCAAGTTCGCGAAAAAAGGCCTGAACGAAAACCTTGCCCGTGAAATCCTCGAGCTGCATACGCTGGGCGTTTCCGGCGGGTATACGCAGCGGGACGTGACCGAATTCGCCAAAATCCTGACCGGATGGTCGGTCGATGTCGACGGCAAGGGCGACGGCAGCGGATTTTTCTTCCGCCGTCCCATCCACGAACCGGGTGAAAAAACCGTCCTTGGCCGCCGCTACGACCAAGGCGGTATCGAGGAGGGCGAGGCCGCGCTCGAGGCCTTTGCCGCACATCCCTCCACCGCCGTCTTTATCGCGACGAAACTGGCGCGGCATTTTATCGCCGACGAGCCGCCGGTACCCGCCATCAATGCGCTCTCATCAACCTTTGCCCGCACGCAGGGCGATTTGATGGCTGTTTACCGCATGCTTGTATCGCTGAAAGAAGCCTGGGCGGAGCCATTGCCGAAAATGAAGACGCCGAACGATTATATCCTGTCCATCCTGCGCGCGACGCAGGCGCATGAAAACGTCGATAACCTGAAACTGGCGGGCGCCTACAAGATGCTGGGTCAGGCGCCCTTCACCGCGCCTTCACCTGCGGGGTGGAGCGACCGCGCGAAAGACTGGGTGGGGGCAGAAGCGCTGCTGCAGCGCATCGACCTTGCAAGGAAAGTGGCGGACGGCGTGCATACCGATTTCGAACCCGCCAAGCTGCTGGAAAACACCATCGGCCCCGTCGCCTCGGCCGAAACCCGCTTCGCCGTGACGCGCGCAGGCTCGCCCGCCGAAGCGATTACGCTGCTGTTCGCCAGCCCCGAATTCCAGAGGAGATAAGGTATGGACGATATCTGCATCAACCGCCGTAAACTTCTCCAGGGCGCAGGCTTGCTGGCATGTGCTTCCGCACTGCCGATGCGCGTTTCTTTCGCCGCGGCCCCCACCGAACAGCGTTTTATTTTCGTCATCCTGCGGGGCGCGATGGACGGGCTTGCCGCCATACCGCCCTATGGCGACCGCGCCTATGCCGCGGCGCGGGGCGGCATGGCGCTGCCGAAAACGGCCTATACGCCGCTCGATAATTTTTACGGCGCGCATATCAGCCTTGCCAATTTCACCGCTATGTTCAAAAACGGCGAGGCCGCTGTGCTGCATGCCGTCTCGACGCCCTACCGCGAACGCTCGCACTTCGATGCGCAGAACGTGCTGGAAACAGGCGGCACCACGGCGCATGGGCTGCATGACGGCTGGCTGAACCGCGCGCTGTCTGTCTATGGCGCCAGCGGCCTTGCGGTCGGGCAGACGATCCCCCTGGCGTTGCAGGGGGATAAAGCCGTCGGCACCTGGGCGCCCGCAGCCGACGGCTTGCCAGAAGACACCTTGTTAATCGCGCTTGAAAAGCTTTACCGCAAGGATGCCTTGCTGCATGCGGCGCTGGAACAGGCGGTGGGAGTGCATGGCATTGCCGATGGCGCGACGCAAGGCATGGGCAAGATGAAGCAGGGGCCCAAAGGCCTCGCCAATAAACAGGCGATGGAATCGACCGTCACGGCGGTCGGCAAAATCCTCTCCGACCCCAAGGGCCCCCGTATCGCGACCATCGAGCTGGGCGGCTGGGATACGCATGCGCAGCAGGGGCTGGACCGCGGCGCGCTGGCCAACAACTTTGCCGCGCTCGACGCCGGTTTCGGCGCGATCAAGCCCGCCATGGGCGCGCTCTGGGATAAAACCGTGATATTGGCCGCGACCGAATTCGGCCGCACCGTCGCGGGCAACGGCACCAACGGCACCGACCACGGCACGGCCTCCTGCGCCTTCCTGCTGGGCGGCGCGGTCAATGGCGGGCGCGTGGTTGCAGAGTGGCCGGGGCTGGACAAGGCGCAGCAGTTCGAGGGCCGCGACCTGCGCCCCACCATGGACCTGCGGCAGGCGGCCAAGGCCGTACTGGCCGACCACTTACGATTGGCATCAGCCGATATCGATACGCGCGTGTTTCCGAACAGCAGCGGGCTGCGCGGGCTGGAAGGGCTTATAAAGGCTTGATTTTACAGCTGATATTATATTTTGCATAATGCTGCGTTCTTTGGTATAAAGTGCGCAGGCGGCAGTCCAGTGCCGCCTTTCTCATTTTAACGGAGCGCGCCATGACCGAGCCTGTCGTCAAAACCTTCGCCCAATTCGAGACGTCCAGCTATGGCCGCGGCCCCGCGATTGAAATCGCCGATGTGAAGGACGCCGTCGCCTATGGCATCAAGAACGGCTGCGCGCGCTTTTCGATTTACGAGACGACATCGATGACGGTGGGTGGCAAGACGATGTCGAGCGACCCTGAATTCAAGCCGGGCTCATACAAGCTGTTCGTCGATAAAATCATGACGGCTGCCGATATCGTTGCTTTCTATGACCAGAAAATCGCCGACGACAAATCGGGCAAGGGCCGCGCCAACAAATCGGGGTTCATGGGCGATACGGACGCGCTCGTGAACCGCCAGATGCGCGACCACTTCAAGGAATATCCGGCAGACAAGCCGTTTTACGACGACCCCTTCGGCCGCGGCGAGGAATTCAGCAGCCTGAACGACGGCGATATCGCCTTCAACCGCAAGGGCGAACAGGTCTGGCCCGTCCCCGCCCCTTCCGTCGCCGTCGACCACAAGGTCGCGCCGATGAAGCCGCTGAAACTGAAAACGCCGAAGCCCTAAACGCCCTCGCCTTTCAGCAGCGCTTTTTTCACGGCGGGGCCCCAGCCGTAATTCACCTTTTTACCGTCCTTGTTCACCACGCGGTGGCAAGGAACGATAACAGAAACAGTGTTGCGCCCGACGGCGGAGCCGACCGCCCGCATGGCGGAAGGCTTGCGCAGTTTCTTCGCGATATCGTGATAGGTGCAGGTGCTGCCGGGTTTTATTTTTAGCAGTTCCTTCCAGACCTTCAGCTGGAAGGGCGTGCCGTAGAGCACCAGCGGGATGCTGAGTTTATCCATGTTATCCGGCCAGATCTTCGCGATTTCGGCGGCCGTCCTTTTGGTCAGTTTCTGGTCTTCAATCAGGTTCGCACCCGGCCAGTAGGAAGCAAATTTATCGTAGGGGCAATTGATGCCGAGCCAGCAGAGCCCCTCGGCGGTCAATCCCACCATGATTTTCCCCACGGGAAACGGGTGTTCGCCCCAGACGATGGTCAGGTTGCGCCCGCGCCTGGTTTTGGGCATCGCTTTGGTGATGACTTTCATGCGCCAACTCCCTATAAAATGATAACGGAAGTTAACGCATGACCCCCGACAAAGTCGAACAGTTTTTCGCGCGGCTGAAAAAACAGAACCCCGAGCCCCAGGGGGAACTGGAATACACCAATGCCTATACGCTCCTGGTGGCGGTCGTGCTGTCGGCGCAGGCGACCGATACGGGCGTGAACAAGGCGACGCGCGCGCTGTTCGGGAAAGTTTCCACGCCGTGCGAGATGGTCGACCTCGGCCTCGACCGCCTGAAAGATTATATCAAGACCATCGGGCTTTATAACGGCAAGGCGAAAAACGTCATCGCGCTCTCCGAAATCCTCGTGAACGAGCACGAGGGCGAGGTGCCGCAGTCGATGGAGGAGCTTATCAAACTGCCGGGCGTCGGGCGCAAGACGGCGAACGTGGTCCTCAACATCGCCTTCGGCCAACCGACGATTGCGGTCGACACACACCTCTTCCGCGTCGGCAACCGCACGGGGCTTGCCCCCGGAAAAACGCCCGAGCAAGTGGAGGAAAAGCTGTTAAAAGTCGTACCGAAAAAATACCTGCGCCATGCGCATACGTGGTTAATCCTGCACGGCCGCTATACCTGCAAGGCGCGCGTGCCCTTATGCCCGACATGCCCCGTAAAAGACCTCTGCGGCTATAAAATGAAAACGGTTTTGGGCGGTTAGGCGAGGATCGAGAGGCCGTTACGGCGCAGGGTCCGGCCCTTGTCGCGCAGCTGTTCGGGCGGCAGGCCGTCGGCGTAAAGGCCTTCGCGCAATTTGAATTCGCCTTCCTTGCCCGCGTTCAATCTATCCTCGACAAATTGCTCCACCGCCTTTTTGAAGGCTTCGTTGGGCAGGCCGTAGCTTTTGTTCATCGCGAAAACTTCGGGCCGGCTGCCATCCTCGCCGCGCAGATATTTCACCGCCGACCGGAAGGCGCATTTAATCCCCTGCTGCGCATAGGGCTTGATGACGATGCGGGCCAGCGGGTCGACGATATCGGGGTCTTTTTCCGAGACCAGATAGGCAACCAGCGCGCCCTGCCGCACGTCTTCGGGCACATAGGGCGTGAAATTCATGCCGCCCGAACCCATGCAGGACGACCAGGCGCGGCCCGTGGCCATGGTGGCGATATCGTCGGGGTTGCGCGAGATAACAGCCAGCAGCGAGGGCGCTGCACGCGAAGGATCAACGCGGAATTTTTCCTTCAGCCTTTCGTTGTCCTTCAGCAGCTTGCCGATCTTGAATTGCTGCTTGCCGGCGGCGTCGGTGGCATAGCCGCCCGCGTAATCGACCATGCGGTAGCCCGCGCGGGTGAGCCATTGATCGATTTCTTTTTCCGTTTCGCCCTGCGCGCCGGCTTTGATGCGCAGGTACAGGCGCTCCTCGCCCGCGAAGGCGTTCTTGACCGCTTCGTCCTCGTGCCGTTTTGCGGCGGCGGCGGCCACGCGGGCCTTTTGGTAACCGGCCAGCTGCGGCGAAGGATACTGCGTCACATCGGGCATGCCGACATGCAGGGTTTTATCGTAGTCGATGCGGCGGCGCTCGGCCTCGTTCACGCCACTGGATGCTACGGCCGCGAGATCGTCGGGTTTCAGTTCGATGCCCTTGTGGCGGGCCGCGACGATCAGGTCTTTCAGCGCGGGCAGCAGGCCGGGATTTGTATTGCCTGCGGGGATGGCCTTTTGCGCCTTGGCCGTCAGCTCGGCGTCGAAGGCGGCGCGCAGCTGGCGCACCTCTTGGGGTGACAGGACTTCGTAGACAGTGTCGTTCATACGCCGAGATGGGCCTGCAGGGCTAAGGGTTAAGCCTGCAGGAAGATTAGCCAATTTATATTGTTATGTCAAATAAAAAGGCGCACTCAGAGCGCAATCTTTTTCAGGCAGCGGCGCTGGTGGCGCATGCTGGCGCGGCTGTCGTTCGCGGGCGTGCCGGGGACGAGGTCGCCTTTCAGGCGGTAGTCGACATAGGCCACGCTGCTCTCGTTCGGGTGGCTCTTGTCGTCATAGAAATAGAAATCCACCACACAGCCGTCGCCGCGGTATTGCCAGATGCGGGCGTCGGCGTCGCGGCGCTCCATCGTCGGCTTGCCGTACATATAGACGATTTCCTGCTGCGTCAGGCGCGTCAGCACCGAGGGGTCGCCCGACACATAGGACTGCGCCCGCGCCACATAGCCCGCGGCGGGTGTATAGCCCGCGTCGCGCGCCAGCGCACGGTCGGGAAAGAGGGCCGAGCGCACGTAATCGACACCCGCCTGCATGGCGTTGAGTTCAGCGCTTTCCGTCTTGCAGGAGCCCACCAGCAACATCATCAGCGGCACCAGCGTCAACCCGATGCGCGTGATGCGCGCCGCGTTGCGGCGGGTCTCCTGGTAGAGGCCCATGAAAGCGCCGTCGACCGCATCGACCAGCAGGCCGGCGGGGTCAAACCCTTTCAACTCCTTGAATTTCAAGGCTGTTTTAACCAATTAATACCCGATCGCCCGGCGGAATACTTTGGGGCGCTCCTCTGACGTTTCCTCAGACGAAGCGGTCGTCGCTTCGCTGTTATCATTGGTCTGGACGATGGCAATCGGTTGCGCCACTTCGGCGGCGACAGGCGACAGCACCAGCAGCTGGCCTTCGATGCGGGAGCCAGCTTCGGCTTCCAGCGTGCCGTATTCGATCTCGCCATAGACGCGGCCGGTCGCTTTCACGATCAGGCGGCCATGGACTTTAATCTTGCCTTCGACGCGGCCCGCCACGATGGCGTCCTGTACTTCGGCTGAACCTGCGAAATAACCGCTTTCCAGCACGTCGATACGGCGCGCCTGGAAGGCCTGCGCCTGCACCGTGCCCTCGACGACCAGATGGTCGCAGGAAGCGATGTCGCCGTTGAGAGTGATGTCGCGGCCGACAGTCAGGCGGCGGCCTTCGTCCTGCGGCGAGGCATAGCCGGAAAGGCCCGCGCTCATCATGCTCTGATGACCCGGAATGTCACTGCGAATGGTTTTCTTTTCGACTGTCATGTGTGCCTCGTATTTTAAAGCGGCTATCCTGTTTGCCAACACAAAAACGCTTTGATTAAGGATTATGTATTCAGGCTCAGGGAACGCAGATTTATAGCACAACGGCAGTTTGGGAAGAGATATTTATCCACCATTATCCATAATCCAATTTAAGGGGTGTGGGATATCAAGGGGGTGGCGGTTTCGCCAAGGGGTTAGGCCACGGGGATTTTAATTACATAATGTCGAGTTTCGGCGCGGGTGTGCGCGGGGTTTGAACGGGTGATACGAATCGGGTTGGCGGGTGTGGCTTCTGAGTCACGCGCCGACCCCCGCAGCAAGCGGACGGTTCGATAACCCTTCTCACGTTGTGTTGCGGGATAGCCTGCGTTTGTCGGCCTCGATGGCGTAAAGCCCTGTGCCCTTGTGAACAAAAACATCGCCTTCGACAATCTCTCCCGCTTCGTATTCGGCCTGCCCCTTCAGCGCCGCGTAGATGGGCGTAAAGTCTTCGCGGGTTTCGTTGAAAAGCTGCTCGAAACTGTCGATGACGAAATAGTTGTCCTGAAAATCGTCTATCTGATAATGGGTCTGGAGCATCCGCTCGCGGTCGAATCTAATCCGGTGCGGGGAGCAGCTTTCAAGGCTGAACACGGCCTCCTGCGGTGACGATAAAATACCGGCGCCGTATATCCGCAGCCCCTGCGGCTCCTGTATCAGGCCGAATTCAACGGTATACCAGTAAAGCCTGGAAATCTTGTCCACCATCCCGAGCTTGGCCGCCTTCAGCCCGCCCTGCCCGTATTCCTGCATGTAACTCGCGAACACCGGATCCGCGAGCAACGGGATATGCCCGAAAAGGTCGTGGAACACATCGGGCTCCTGGATGTAATCCAGCTGCCCGGCCGAGCGGATGAAGTTCCCGATGGGAAACCGCCGGTTGGCGAGGAGTTCGAAAAACGGCTCTTCGGGGATAAGGCCCGGCACCGGCACCGCCTGCCAACCAGTGCGGCTTTTCAGTATCTGGTTCACCTCGGCAATATCAGGGACCTTATCCTGCCGGATGCCCAGCGTCGACAATGAATCCATGAACAGGCTGATGGCGCGGCCGGGCAGGACGCCCAGCTGGCGTTTATAAAGGGTACGCCAGATTTCATGTTCCTCCGCGGTCCAGTCCTTTTGCGCCGTGCAAAAGAAATCGAGGTTACCGGGCGTCCAGCCCTGCGCGGGCGTGAAGTGGTAAGCCGTGTTCAGGCCTTTGTCTTCCATCGGTTTTGCTCCTATGCCGGCAATGCCGTCACGCGGCCGCCGCACCTTCTTTAGCCTTCCATGTATTGACGTAGTCTTTCCATTCGACGGACCTTGCATGATCGGTAATCGCAAGCGCGTCCCGCGTGTCAATCATCACCGCCACTTCATCAGTCATTTTCCCTGCATTGCCCTCGGCCGCAAGAAACGCTTTCGGATGGGGGCCATGGGGAAAGCCGCAGGGGTGCAGGGTGCACATGCCCGGCTTGATGTTGTCGCGGCTGAAAAACTTCCCGCGATGATAGAACAAAAACTCGTCGTAATCGTCGTTGCTGTGGAAAAATGGCAGCTTCAGCGCGTCAGGAGCGCTTTCCATGGGCCGCGGCACGAAGGTGCAGACCACGAAGCCGTCAGCGACGAAAGTGATATGGGCCGACGGGGGGAGGTGATAGCTATGGCTCATTAGGGGGCGGATATCGCGCCAGTTGAGCCGCACGACGCTAAGGTCGCCTTTCCAGCCGACGGCGTCCAGCGGATTGAAGGGATAGGTGATGGTGGTCACGTCGCCCAGTCGCTTCACCAACACTTTCCATCTGTCTTCGTTCTGCTGCGCCTTGAATTTTTCATCGATACGCGGCACGGCCAGCACCGCGGGATCAAAAATGGCATGGCGGCCCGCAATCCCCTTGTTCGGCAGCATAAAACTGCCGTTCGTGGCCTCGACAAGCAGGATTTGCGTATGGGCCGAAGGCGCAAGCCGCCACATGGCGCTGCGGGGCACGACCAAATAGTCCCCTTCGGAATATTCGAGATGCCCGAAATCGCAGAAGAAATCACCCGAACCCTTGTGAACGAACAACAGCCAGTCGCCGTCGCCGTTTCGCACCAGGTAGTCCATGGGCTTGTCGCAGGACCACATTGAAATCCGGCATTTTGCGTTTTCCATGACGGGCTTGACGGAAAAAGGCGTGGTTTCTTCCTGCGCCAGCGCGAGCAGGTCAAAAGCGCTGGGCCGAAGCGGGCCGTCGAAATCGATCCAGCCGGTGGGCGGATGTTTGTGGAACAGGTGCGTCGCAGGGCCGAAAAAGCCTTCGCGCCCCATTTCACGCTCGTAGGTGCCCTTGGGAAGGTCGCAATGCGCCTGGCGGCTGGCGTTGCCTTCGACGTGCTGGAAGGAAATCCATTCTCTCATTTTTAAAACCTCATAAACCCGTGGCCGTGTCGCGCAGGTAACCACGGCGGATCTGGTCAAGCTCGATCGAGTCGAAAAGGGCCTTGAAATTCCCCTCGCCAAAACCCTCGTTGCCCTTTCGCTGGATAAGCTCGAAGAAAACGGGGCCGATTTCATCCACCGTGAATATCTGCAGCAGGATGCCCTGCCCCTTGGTCGGCGCTCCGTCCATCAGGATGCGCAGGTCACGCAACCGCGGGATATCTTCGCCATGTCCGGGCACGCGCGTGTCGAGCGCTTCATAATAGGTGTCCGGGGTATCCTGGAACGCGACGCCCAGCGCCTTCATCTTCTTCACCGTCGTGACGATGTCGCCGGTTTCGAAGGCAACGTGCTGGATTCCCTCGCCATTAAAGCGCTCCAGGAACTCGTTGATCTGCGATTTCGCATCGGTGCCCTCGTTTAGGGGGATGCGTATCCTACCGCAGGGGCTCGTCATGGCGCGGCTGATAAGCCCGGTCAGCTTGCCTTCGATATTGAAATAGCGGATTTCGCGGAAACCGAAGACGTCTTCATAAAATTTCCCCCATACAGCCATATTCCCCTTACGCAGGTTATGGGTCAGATGGTCGATATGCGTCAGCCCCACGCCGAAGGTATCAGGCAAGGGTGAAATAAATTCAAAATCCTGCCCGTAGATATCATCATTATCAACCAGGTAAATCACAGCGCCGTCGACGCTTTCGATAGCCGGCACCCCAGCGGTGTCGAATGCACCCCCTGCACCAGTGATCGCGCGCGCGCCGCGCTTCAGCGCTTCCTTGTAAGCGAAGCGGGCATCTGCGACGCGAAAACCCATGGCGCTTGCGCCGCCCTTGTGTTTATCGCGGAAGGCTGCAGCTCGGCCACCCTGCTCTGCGTTCAGGAGCAGGGTGATGTTTCCCTGCCGGTACAACAAAATGTCGCGGGACTTGTGGTGCGCGACCTTGGTAAACCCGAATTCACTGAAAAGTTTCGCAAGCTGCGTTGCGTCGCCCGTATATTCGATAAACTCAAATCCTCGGGTGCCGAGCGGATTGTCGAAGAGATCTGCCATGGGCTTGAACTCCGGCTATGTTTTTGTGGATATAGCGCAGGATATGCCTGTGGCCTTCCCCTTCCTTGACTTTTATCAACTCACTCCGGTTAATTTTTCATAGGCGCATAGGCATGCGGCCGGCAGCGCGGCCGGGGGCGCCGGGCTGAAAACCTGCTTACTGCTTATGCGTATGACGCAGCGTCGGGAACGCGATCACATCACGGATGCTGGCGGAATTGGTGAGCAGCATCACAAGGCGGTCGATGCCGATGCCGAGGCCGCCCGTCGGGGGCATGCCGTATTCCAGCGCTTCGACGAAATCTTCATCCAGCATCTGGGCTTCCTCGTTGCCTTTTTCGCGCGCGTTCATCTGTTCCTTGAAACGCGCCAGCTGGTCGAAGGGGTCGGTCAATTCGGAGAACGCGTTGGCGACTTCCCAGCCGTTCACATAGCTTTCGAAACGTTCGGTCAGCGTGTCGTGGTCGCGGTGCACCTTGGCCAGCGGAGAAATGTCCTTGGGCAGGTCGACGATATGGATGGGCTGGATAAGGGTATGTTCGACCTTTTCGGCGAAGACCTGTTCCACCACCTCGCCCCAGTTGGAGCCGGGATTGATATGGATGCCGAGGCTGGCGGCTTTTTTCGCGGCCTCGCCCGCGTCGGGGATCTTGCCGAAATCGACGCCGGCTTTTTCCTCCACCAGCTCGACCATCGTCTTGCGCGGCCAGGGGGCCTTGAAGTCGATCTCGTTCTCGCCGAATTTCACTTTGGTCTGGCCGTCATGCGTCACCTTGCAGGCACCCTCGATGATGCGTTCGGTCAGCGCCATCATATCGCCGTAATCGGCATAGGCCTGATAGATTTCGACCGAGGTGAATTCGGGGTTGTGCTTGATCGAGATGCCTTCGTTGCGGAAGCAGCGGTTGATCTCGAACACGCGGTCGAAACCGCCGACGATCAGGCGTTTCAGGTACAACTCGGGCGCGATGCGCAGGAAAAGGCGCATGTCGAGCGCGTTGTGGTGCGTGACGAAGGGTTTCGCCGAGGCGCCGCCCGCGATCGGGTGCAGCATGGGGGTTTCGACCTCCATGAAATTCTCGCCCTGCAGCATGGCGCGGATAAAGGCGATGATCTGGCTGCGGCGGCGGAAGGTCTCGCGGCTGTGCTCGTCCATGATGAGGTCGAGGTAGCGCTTGCGGTATTTAATCTCGGTATCTTGAATCCCGTGGTGCTTTTCGGGCAGCGGGCGCACCGATTTGCCCAGCATCTCGAGGCGCTCGGCGTTGATGGTGAGTTCGCCGGGGGGCGTGCGGCGCACGATGCCGGTCACGCCGATGATATCGCCGATATCGTAATGCTTCAGCTGTTCCAGCACCTCGGGCGGGAGGCTCTGCTTGTGGCTGAAAATCTGGATCTTGCCCGATGAATCATGCAGGTCGATGAACATGCCCGAATTGCGGTAGGCCATGATGCGGCCCGCGACCGAAACCTTGTCGGGCGTCACTTCGCCGTTCGCCAGCGCCGCGTATTTGCGCTGCAGGTCGGCCGCGTAGGCGGTCACGTCGAAGCGGTAAGGGAAAGGGTTGATGCCCCGCATCTGCAGCTGTTTCAGGTTTTCGATCTTCGCGTCGGTGAGCGCGTTTGCATCGGCCACCTGTTGCGGCGCTTCTGAGCTGTGTTTGGTCATCGTGCGGTTTCCTTCTTATTTCTCGAGCACCATATCATAATGCGGAATGCCCGCATCAATGTATTCCGAGCCGCGCGTGCGGAAGCCCAGCTTCTCGTAGAACGGCACGGCATAGCTCTGGGCGCTTAATTTGAACAGTTGTACATCGCCGCTGCGGCCGAGCTCGTTCAGCACATAGCGCATCAGGATGCGGCCGACGCCGATCTTGCGGAAGTCTTTCAGCACGGCCATGCGCTCGATCTTGGCGGCGGAGCCGAGGAAGCGCACGCGGCAGGTGGCGATGATGCGGTCGTCCTTCTTGACGGCGAAGTGGCGCGCGGCGGGATCCATGCCGTCGACCTCGAGGTCGGCGGGCACGTTCTGCTCGCCCACGAAAACCTCTTTGCGGATGGCGAGGCATTCCTGCATCTCGTCGTCGGTCGTGATGGGGGAGCATTTAAGTTGCATTTATTCAGGTACCTTTATGCGCGTGACGGATGATTTTTGCCTGAATTCAAGCGCTTGCGCAAGGGATGATATGTGAACTGCGGCAGATTTGTTGTGGCCGAATTTCCAAAAATAGGATAAAACAAAACGTGAACTGAATCGAAGTGAATAAGTGTCCCAAGCCCTTGCCCCTCAAGCGGCGCAAAAGCGCCTGTTGGTCCCGAAAGCCCCCGTGCTGGTGCTGGCGGGGCACAGCCTGTACTGCCTGACGCTGGACGGGGAGCTGAAACGCGTCGACGAGGCCGAGGCCAGGGGCATCGCCCAGCGCAACATGCCCATCGTCTGCAACGCGCCGCAGGTGGCCGCCCGCTTGAGGCTGGAGCGCCTGCCCGCCTATGACGTCCTTGAATTGTTTGCTTTCGTGAACCCCGGCACCTTCTGCGTGCCGACGCCCCGCGGGCTGAGCAAAGCCTTGGGATTGTTCGAACCCGAAACGCCCGAAGACCACTGCACGGGGCTGCGCGACGCCATCCGGCACCTGCTGGCCGACCTTGGCGCGGCGGGACGGGTGGAGAAAAGCGACCCCGCAGGCCTCGCCGCCATGATGGGGCTGATGGGCGGCGCGAACGACGAACCGCAATCACCCGCCGGCTGGCCCTGGACGCCCAGTGTGCTGGCAGCCCTCGGGCGGACGGAAACGCCGCCGACCCGCGCCGAGATGAAACTGGCCGCCAAGGTCTGGGACAAGCTGCCCGAATGGTCGGTGCATGCGCCCGAACCGGCCCCCGGCCATGTGGGCGTGGCCGATGCGGAAGTTGAAGAACGCCTCGCGCAATTACTACTGCGCCAGAAAAAGGAAGACCGCCCGCAGCAGCGCGATTACGCGCGCACGCTGGCCAGCGCCTTTGCACCCTGTAATGAAGAAGGCGAAACGCATGTGGTACTGGCCGAGGCCGGCACGGGCACCGGCAAGACGTTAGGATATTTATCGCCCGCAACCGTCTGGGCGGAGAAAAACGGCGGGCCGGTCTGGGTCTCGACCTATACGCGCAACCTGCAGCGGCAGGTGGATGCGGAGCTTGAAAAGCTTTACGACGACCCCGTGACCAAGGCGCGCAAGGTGGTGACACGCAAGGGGCGCGAAAACTATCTTTGCCTGTTGAACCTTGAAGACGCGGCGCAAAGCCCGGGCGTCGCGGCCAGCGATATCAACGCGACCGCCTTCGGCCTGATGGCGCGCTGGGCGGCGATGACCGACGACGGCGACCTGATGGGCAAGGATTTCCCCGGCTGGCTGGCGGGGCTGATGGGCTGGCAGCGCATGGCCGCCTTTGCCGACAAGCGCGGCGAATGCATCTATACCGCCTGCCCGCATTTCAACAAATGCTTCGTCGAGAAAAGCATCCGCAAAGCCAAGCGCGCCGATATCGTGATCGCGAACCACGCGCTGGTGATGCACCAGACGGCGGTGACAGGGCCGGAAGACGTGCTGCCCGGCCGCTATATTTTCGACGAAGGGCATCATTTATTCGAGGCCGCCGACAGCGCCTTCGACGCGCAGCTGAACGGCCAGTGGACAAGCGATCTGCGCCGCTGGCTGCTGGGCACCGAAACGGGGCAGAAGACCCGCGCGCGCGGCTTGAAACGCCGTATCGAGGACATGATCGCGGGCGAGGAAGAAAACATCGCGCATGTCGAGGCGATACAGGAGGCCGCGCGCGCCCTGCCCGGCCCGCAATGGCGGCAGCGTATGGGCGAGGGAGAGCCGCGCGGCGTGACGGAACAGTTTTTGCTGCTCTGCCGCCAGCAGGTCTATGCCCGCACGAAAGACCACGGCGGTTATTATTCGCTGGAAACCGCGGTGCAGCCCGCGATACCGGGATTGCTGGAGGCAGCCAGCGCGCTGGCCGCGAAACTGGGCGATTTGCAAAAGCCGATGATGGCGCTGATCCGAGCGCTACAGAAAAAGCTGGAAGACGAGGCCGAAACGCTGGATACCTCGCAGCGCGAACGCATCACCTTTATCCGCAACAGCCTCTACCGCCGCGCGCATTACGAACTGGGCGGCTGGATAGAGATGCTGAAGGCGCTGAAAGACCCGCAGCCGGAAAACTGCGTCGACTGGCTGGAGGTTTCCCGCGTCGACGGGAAGGATTACGACGCCGGTTTCTACCGTTATTACGTCGACCCCGCGCGCGTTTTCGCCGAACAGCTGAAACCCCATGCGCATGGCGTCGTCATCACTTCCGCAACCCTGCGCGACGCCTCGGACGAAGATGCCGAAGGCTGGAAAAGCCCGAAATCGCGCACGGGGTTTGAAGTATTGTCGAACCCCGGCCATGCGAATACATTCGCCGTCGCCTCGCCCTTTAACTATAAGGAACAGACCCGCGTGCTGGTCGTGGGCGATGTGGCGAAGGATAACCCGGGCGAAGTGGCCGCCGCATATCGCGAGTTGTTCCGCGCGTCACAGGGCGGCGCGCTCGGCATTTTCACCGCCGTGCAGCGCCTGCGCTCCGTCCATGACAAAATCATCCAGCCGCTGGAAAACGAAGGCATCCACCTGTATGCCCAGCACGTCGACCCGCTGGATACCGGCACGCTGATCGATATTTTCCGCGAGGAAGAAAACGCCTGCCTGCTGGGCACCGATGCGACCCGCGACGGAATCGACGTGCCGGGGCGTTCGCTGCGATTAGTGGTTTACGACCGCGTACCCTGGCCGCGCCCGACCATTTTGCACAAGGCGCGCCGCCAGCATTTCGGCAAGAGCCTCGACGACATGCTGACACGCTTCAAGCTGAAGCAGGCCTACGGCCGCCTGATCCGCCGCAGCGATGATAAGGGCGTTTTCGTGATGCTCGACGGCGCCCTGCCCTCGCGCCTCCTCACCGCCTTCCCCGAAGGCGTGGAGGTGCAGCGCATCGGCCTTAAAGAAGCGATTGCGGCGGTAAAAGATTTCCTGAAGGACTAATCAAATCCCCAAATAGAAACTCCGGCGAAGGCCGGGGTCTCAAGTCGTTGCAGACTATTCGGGTTACTTACCCCTGCATCACGGCCTTCTTGGCCGCGGCAAGATGCACGTTGTATTCGTTTTCCAGCTGGTGCTCGGACATTTCGATGCCCTTACCGGAAAGGTCTTTCGCGACCTTGCGCAGCACGTCCTTGATGCCGGGTTCGTCGAAATCGGCGTCCAGCACTTCGGCGGCGTAGGTTTCGACATCGGCGCCGGTCTTGCCGAGCTTGCCCGCGGCCCAGGCGCCAAAGAGCTTCACGGCTTTCGCCTGCACTTTGAACTGCAGTTCCTGGTCGTGCTTGAACTTGTTTTCAAAAGCCTTTTCGCGATCGTCGAATCCCATCATCCACTCCGTTATTACGTTATATTGACTATTGTACCCCAAGCACCTAGATAACTACAAACACCAAAGAGATATTTCAAGATGGCTGATAAACAAGAGAAAAAACCGCCGAATTTCTGGTACGAAGGCGACACCAGCCTGCACGATTTACCGGAAATCGCCACGGGCGTGAAGAAACTGGTGAAGGCGCATCCGGAACTGAAAGCCGCGATGAAGCGCATCGGCACCCTGCCATGGAAAAAACAGCCCGACGGTTTCGAAGGGCTGGTCTGCATCATCCTCGGCCAGCAGGTGTCGGTGGCGGCCGCCGCGCATATGGCCGCGCGCCTGCGCGACGCCATCCCCGAAATCACGCCGAAACGCTTCATGAAACTGGATGACGACAAATTGCGCGCCATCGGTTTTTCGGGACAGAAAATCAATTACAGCCGCAACCTGGCCGAGCAGATCATCGGCAAGAAATTCAATCCGGCCGACCTTGTGGACGCGCCCGAGGAAGAGGCGATGGAAATGCATACAGCGCTCAAGGGAATCGGTCCCTGGAGCGCCGAGATTTACCTGATGTTCTGCCTGGGCCGCGGCGACGTCTGGCCGGCCGCCGACCTTGGCCTGCAGAACGGGCTGCAGCGCATGCGGGGCCTTAAAACCCGCCCCGATACCAAGGAAACAAGGGTTTTGGGCGAGATTTTTGCGCCCTACCGCTCGGCCGCCTCCCTTATTGTCTGGCGGGCGTGACTGGGGTATAAACCCGTCATGGCCACAAAACGCAAACTGACCCCGCAGCAGATCAAGCGCCCCTCCCGCGACGAGGCGGAGGCCGCGATCGCAACGCTTATCCGCTGGATCGGCGAGAACCCCGAGCGCGAAGGATTGAGGGAAACGCCCCGCCGCGTCGTGCGCGCGTTTGAAGAATATTTTGCAGGCTATGCGATGAAACCCGAAGAAGTGCTGGACCGGTACTTCAAGGAAGACATGGGCGGCTATACCGACCCTGTGCTGATCCGCAATATCGAGGTTGAATCGCGCTGCGAACACCACATGGCGCCCTTTATCGGGCAGGCGCATGTCGCCTATATCCCGAACGGCCGCGTGCTGGGCCTCTCGAAAATCGCACGCGTCGTCGATATGTATGCGCGCCGCATGCAGGTGCAGGAACGCCTGACATCCGAAATCGCCAATACCCTGAATCAGTACGTGAAGCCCAAGGGCGTCGCCGTGCTGATCGAGGCCGAGCATTTCTGCATGAAGGTCCGCGGCGTCAAGAAAGACCACTGCAAAACCGTCACCACGCGCTTCCTCGGCGCTTACAAGCGCGATGCCGCTTTGCGCGAGGAATTCTTCGCTTCCATCAAAGGCTGAGCGGTAACCGCCGCCGCTTTCTGCATCGACGCCGTGACCTCCGCCAGGTTCGCGAATTTTTCGGCGAATATCTTGCCGTCGCAATTGCCGGTCATCAGCACGTCCGTCAGGCGCTCCATGTCTTTCGCCGGGATTTTGCCGTCATAGGCGTTCACGAGGATGCCCGCGACATCGGCTGCGAAATCGCGCAGGCGTCCGGTGCCGAAGGTGACATCCATGAACTTGCCGCCGTTATTCACCGCCGCATCGCGCGATTTCAGGTAGAGGTCTGCGTCCTGCTTGGGGTTGCCCGTGAAGCCATAGTCTTTCAGCAGCGCGTCGAAATCATCCGCCGCCTTGCCGTCCGGTACCAGCGCCGCGGTCAGCAGTATCGCCATCACGGGCTGGTCGTAACCGCTGTCCGCGCCGCGTACTTCCATGCGCTTGCCGATGGCTTTGCCCGCTTCGTCGCGCAGGTTGCAGATTTTCACGTCGTTATAGAGGAAGGTTTCGGCCAGTTCATAGTTTGACTGCGTGCCCAGCCCCTGCTCCACCAGTTTCGCATAGGTGATGCGGTTTTCTTTCGACGCGGGGATCAGGCCGCCCTCGGCGTTATAGGCGAAGTGCATCGGCGCGTTGAAGACCGCTTCGATGTGGTTGCGGATGAATTCATCGCCGGTTGACGATTTCAGGAATGCGGGCGAGACGCCGCCGGCCTCGCCATAACCGAGGTAATATTTACCGCGCGGCAAATAATCGAGTTTTTTGTCTTCATCCATGATGTAGTTGGACGAGGCGTTGCAGGACGCCATCAGCAAAGGCGTCAGCGCATAGGCGCGCTTCACCATGCGAAACATCTGCTCGGGGTCTTCGGGGCTGAAACTGGTTTGCACAGATGAGGTGAGCATCGGCAGGCGCAGGGTGTTTTCGTCGAAAATTTCCTGCATGGCCTTTAACGACACCTGCAAGCGCTCGCGGCTGACCATGTTGCCGAGCGCTTCTTCGCGCGTCGTCGTGGGCACGATGGAGAACTGCGGGCGGGTGAAGCCTTCGTCATTCGCGGCCTTGTCGAACACCGCGATATCTTTTTTCACCGCACGCAGCAGCGCCGCGACATCGTCGTTTTGTAAGGCGGGACTGGCGTATTCGATGACGCCCGCAGGTTCCAGCTGCGCGTCGTAGCCCATGTCCTTCATTTTTTTTTGCAGCGCCTGCATTTCGAGGGCGGTGGGCAGCGCGGGTTTCGATAGGCCCGGTTTCACCAGCGGCATTTCAACCTCGGCGCCAATTTTTCCGGTGTACCGTTTGGGCGGCGGCGCATAGAGCGGCAGCGCGTCTTCAAACGACGAAATCTTTTTCAGGTTGGTTTTTTGCACGTCCGTCATGACGGTTAATCCTTATGATGCCCTGCATCGGGGCGAATGATTTACGGGTAGTTGGGGGTGGGCGGTTATGAACCGCAAATGACAAAAACTGGCTTAGTGCCAGTGATGATGCTGGACGTGATGGAAGGCTGCGATGTACTGCACGCGGTTTGTCATGGCGTCTACTGTCGCCGATTCTGGCGCATTCTGTCAATGAAAGAAAAATACGGTGCCCGGAAAGGCACGGTATTTCATAGGCTTACATCGACGGTTTTCTTTGGCGCGCCGCCACCAGCTGCGCGGGTGAGCTTGCGTTTTTCTGCAGCGCCGCCGTCACATCGGACAATCGCGGATAGTTCTCGGCATGGCGTTTCGCATCGCAGTCGCAGGTCAGCAGGATATGGCAGAGCGTGGACAGTTCGGCCCTCACCTGTTTATCGGCGCCGTAATGGTTCACCATCAGCCCAGCGACATCCGCCGCGAAATCACGCAGGGAGCCGGTGCCGAAGGGCACATCCATGAAGCGCCCGCCATGATCGACGACGGCAGCGCGGGAGGATTTCAGCAGCGCCGCATCCTCGCGCGGGTTGTTGGTGAAGCCGTAGTCTTTCAGCAGCGCGTCAAACTGCTCCGCCGTCTTGCCGTCGGGCAGCAGGGCGGCCGCGAGCAATAACACGCTGGCCGGCTGGTGCAGGCCTGAATCGGCGGGGCGCAGTTCGATGCGCTTGCCCACCGTGTTGCCCTCGGCATCGCGCAGGTTGCAAATTTTGATATCGTTATAGAGAAAGCTTTCGGCAAGCTCGTAATTCGCCTGCGTGTTCATGCCCTTTTCAGCCAGCTTCGCGAAGGTCAGCACATTGCCCTTGGTCGAACGCACCATGTTGCCTGCGGGGTCGAAGGCGAAGAACATCGGCGCGTCGAAAACTTCGCGGATATGGTTATCCACCAGCTCCGCGCCGTTGGTTGATTTGAGGAAGGCCTCCGATATGCCCCCCGATGCGCCGTAAACCTCGTAGTATTTCGAGCGCACATGCGCATCCTGCCGGGTATTGTCGTTGCAGGCGAAGCCCGTGCCGCTGTTCATCGCCGCAATCACCAGCGGCACCAGCATGTAACCGCGGCGCGCCATGTTGAACATCTCGTCGTTGTTGCGGGGCGAAAGGCTTGCCTGCACGCCCGTCGTCAGCAGCGGGATATTGGCGGTTTCGGGGGTATAGACCTCGTTAATCACCGCCAGCGCCGCCTCCAGCCTTTCGCGGCCGACCTTGTTTTCCAGCGCTTCCTCGCGCGTGGTGGTGGGCAGGATGGAAAAGGGCGCGCGGGTATAGCCGTGTTTGGCGGCTTCCGCCTCGAACAGCGCGATATCGGCCTTTGCCTGCGCGATCAGCTTCGGCGTATCGGCGACCGGCACCGGCGGGCTTGCGTATTCAAGCACGCCTGCGGCTTCCAGCTGCGCGTCATGGCCTTTTTTCTTTAAATCGGCATGCATCTGCAGCATTTCGGCGGCGGTCGGGATCTGCGGCTTTGTCGCGCCCGGTTTGTACAGCGCCATTTCAACCTCCAGCCCTATCTTGCCCTGATAATCGGGCGGGGGCGCGGCGTAGAGGCTGCGCGCTTCTTCGATGGAATTGATAAGACGTGTCCGGTCTTTCCTGACGTCGGTCATGGGTAATCTGCCTTGGGCCTTCGCGTTTGCGCGGCCTGATAAATGTTACGGTGATGTGGGCTGGGAGACGCTTAACGTCTCAGTACAATTAATGGCGGGCTTTATCCGCCAAAATAGGAAAAGCTATAAAAATAGGGTGCAGCGATGTAGGTCATCGTCGTCATGGCGGTGATTCTTACAGAATACGGGCGATTCTGTCAAGTCGCGCGCCCCGCGCCGGTTATTTAGGGCATAAACTGCTCTTTAATCATGCGCTCGTCGAGGTTCATTTCAGGGTCGAAGAGCAGCGAGAGCGTGATGTTCTTGTCCATCCAGACCTCGACCGTTTCGACATCCCTGATCTCGGTGAAATCGGCGACGGCAGACACGGGGCGGTTGTGGGGTTCGAGGATATTGATTTTCAGCATGGTCGATTGCGGCACCAGCGCACCCCGCCAGCGGCGCGGGCGGAAAGCGCTGATGGGCGTCAGCGCGAGAATATCGGCGCCCAAGGGAATGATGGGGCCATGCGCCGAAAGGTTATAGGCGGTAGAGCCCGCAGGCGTCGAAAAGATGATGCCGTCACAGATCAGTTCTTCCAATCGCACGACGCCGTCGATTGAAATGCGGAGTTTCGCGGCCTGTCGCGTTTCGCGGAGCAGCGAGACTTCGTTCACGGCCAGCGCGTCGCGGATGCGGCCGGTCATGGTGGTGACGCGCATGCAGAGCGGATGCAGCTCCACCGTCTGCGCGCGGCCGAGGCGCTCGATCAGCCCCTTTTCACGGTATTCGTTCAGCAAAAAGCCGACCGAGCCGCGGTTCATGCCAAAGACGGGCTTTTTATGCCGGAAACTTTCGTGCAGCGCGCGCAGCATGGAACCGTCGCCGCCCAGCGCCACGACGGCGTCGGCCTCTTCCAGAGACACCTCGCCATAGGCCTCGATCAGGCGTTTGCGCGCGTCCTGCGCCTGCGGTGTTTCGGCTGAAAAGAAATGCGCTTTCATCAGTTGACGGTCTTCTTGTCCTGGCCTTCGACGAAGGTGCAGAGCTCCAGCACCACGTCGGTCACCAGTTTTTCATCGTCGCCTTCCGCCATCACGCGGATGAGCGGTTCGGTGCCCGATTTGCGCACCAGCAGGCGCCCGCCGGTGCCAAGGCGCAGTTCGGCCGAGCGGATGGCGTCCTGTATCGGCTTGTCTTCGAGCGAAAGTTTCGACTGGTAGCGCACGTTTTTCAGCAGTTGCGGCACAGGCGTGAACACACGGCAAACTTCGCTGGCGGGTTTTTGCGCCTGCTGGATGACGGCCAGCACCTGCAGCGCCGCAATCAAGCCGTCGCCGGTCGTGGAATAATCGCCGAGGATGATATGCCCCGACTGTTCGCCGCCCACGTTATAGCTGTTGGTGCGCATATGGTCGACGACGTAACGGTCGCCCACCGGCATGCGTTTCAGCGCGAGTTTCAGCGATTTCAGGTAACGTTCGAAGCCAAGGTTCGACATGACGGTCGCGACCACGCCGCCGCCCTTCAGCTGGCCTTTTTCATGCAGGCTGCCCGCGATCAGCGCCATCAATTGATCACCATCGATCACATGGCCTTTTTCATCGCAGATAATCACGCGGTCGGCGTCGCCGTCGAGCGCGATGCCGATATGCGCGCCGGTTTTCAAAACAGTGTCCTGCATCAGGCCGGTCGCTGTGGCGCCGCAATCCTTGTTGATGTTGGTGCCGTCGGGCGCGACGCCGATGGGCACCACTTCCGCGCCCAGTTCCCACAACACGCGCGGGGCGACCTTATAGGCCGCGCCATGCGCGCAGTCGATGACGATTTTCAGGCCGTCGAGGCGCAGGTGTTTGGGGAAGGTCGCCTTCACGTATTCGATATAGCGCCCGCGCTCGTCGTCGAGGCGGCTGGCGCGGCCAAGTTCCTGCGAGGTGACGCGGCTGGCCGACAAATCCGTTTCCATGCGGCGCTCGATCGCGGCCTCGATATCGTCGGAGAGTTTATAACCGTCCGCGCCGAAAAACTTGATGCCGTTGTCTTGGTAGGGATTGTGCGAGGCCGAAATGACGACGCCGAGGTCGGCGCGCAACGAACGCGTCAGCATCGCGACGGCAGGCGTCGGCATGGGGCCCAGCAGCATCACGTCCATGCCCATGGCGGTGAAGCCTGCGGTGAGCGCGGGTTCCAGCATATAGCCCGAGAGGCGCGTGTCCTTGCCGATGATGACGCGGTGGCGGTGGCTGCCGCGGCGCAGTTCGATCGAGGCCGCCATGGCGAGCTTCATCACCGTTTCGGCGGTGATAGGCTCGACGTTCGCCTTGCCCCTGACGCCATCCGTGCCGAAAAGTTTGCGTGTCATTTATTCATTCCCTCAATTACGGAACGTAACCTACTTGAATCATCGCATGCGGGACAACAAAACAGAAGCGTTTTAATTTCCATAAAATAAGGAGTTTGGATAACGTTTTGATGCAGATTGCGACAGACGAGCAGGAATAAGGGGTTAGTTACCGAGCCGCGGCGGCTTCGACAGGCCGCCGATGGCCGAAACGTCCGAGGTGCCGCCACGCTGGCGCAGTTCGGCCAGGGCGGATTCGAGGCTGGATTTGTCGCCGATCTGGTCGAAGCCGCGGGTTTCCACCGTTTCGGCGCTGGTCTCGAGGTTGCGGTAGAGCGTGGTGCGTTCGCGCGCCGCAAAATTGAAAATCTCGGTGATGCGGTAGCCAATGGCGGGCTCTTCCGTCACGCGCGCGATGCGCTCGCCGGGCAGTTTGCGCCACTGGCCGTCGTCTTCGGGTTTGGCCTCCGCCACGGCGGCGGGCGTTGCCGCCGCGGGCATCAGGCTGCGGAGCAGCGCCGCCGCATCTTCCTGACGGTTCTGTTGCGCCATATAGAGCGGCGTGCGGTTGTTGTAATTTTTCTCGGACGGGTTCATGCCCTGCGCGACAAGGTACCGGATAACGTCTTCATGCCCGCGTTCCGCCGCCGTATGCAGCGCGCTGCTGCCGTTGCTGTTCTTTTTATGCAGCAGCTGCGGGTTGACGGCCAGCAGCATCTGGCAGATCTCGACGCTGCCGTTGCGCGCGGCGTGGTGGAGCAGCGTGCCCTCCCCGCCGTCCGGCGCATCGACGCGCGCGCCCTTGTCGAGCAGCATCTGCGCCGCGTCGCGGTTGCCGTTGTAAACCGCATGCCAGAGCAGCGAACGGCCTTCGGCATCGGTGCCGTTGGCGTCGACGCCGCGGTCGAGCAGCCCTTTCACTTCCGCGTTCTCGGCGTGGGAAATGGCGTAAATCACCCTGTTGCGGCCGAAGAAAACCATGTCAGCCCTGCTGCGGCGGCGGCAACCGCGGCGATTTTTTCAGGCTGCCGGATTCCACAACCGCGGGGTCGGCATGGCCGCCCAGCGCCTGCAGCGCATTGAAGGCATCCTGCAACTGCTGGCGGTCGGGCAGGCGGTCGAAAGACGTGCTTTCCATCGTATCCGCGCCGGTTTTAAGGTTGTTGACGATACGGATGCGTTCGCGGCTGGCGAAATTGAACACATCGGTCATCTTGTAGCCGAGCTTGGCATTCAGCGAGGTGACAGCCACCTGCCCGTCGCCCATCAGTTCCCACTCGCCCGCCTTTACAACAGGCGCGGGTGCTGCGGGTGCGGCCTCGATCGCTTTGGGCTGCGGCTGCAGGTCGACAAGGTGCGCGATTTTCTTGGTGAAAGGCGCCAGCACTTCGGCCACTTCGGTGGCGCCGCGCGCGCGGGCCCAGCCGAAAGCGGTGCGGCCCTCGACGCTGAGCAGGTTCGCATTTGCGCCTGCGTTCATCAGGCGCACGACGACGGCAAGGCGGCCTTCGTAGGCGGCGGCATGCAGCGGCGTCCAGTCATACTGGTTCTTGCGGTCGACTTCCGCGCCTTTTTTCAAAAGCATCTCGACCATTTCCTCGTAGCCGTTGACGGCGGCAAGATGCAGCGCCGTGTCGCGGCAGTCGCCGATATCAAGGTCGATACAGCCGGGGTGTTCGTCGATCAGTTTCGACAGCTTGTCGGTTTTGCGGCTCATCACAAGCTTGCGCATCTTGCGCTTGAGGAAATAATGCATATCAGGGCTTCCTTTCCGGCGCCTGCAGCCGCGGTTTCACGGAGGCGAAGCCCGCGGTATTGCCGCCCAGTTCTTTTAGCGCGGCATGCGCTTCGTCCAGCTGGCGGCGGTCGGGCAGCGCGTCGAAAGGCGTGGTTTCGATGTTGTCGGCCTTGGTCTTGAGGTTATTCACGATGCGCAGGCGTTCGCGGCTGGCGAAATTAAACACTTCGGTAATCTGGTAGCCGAGTTCGGGCATGGACGACACAGTGGCAACGCTGCTGTCGGATACTTTTTTCCACTTCGCGGGCGGTGCAACGGGTACGGCCTCGATTGCCTTCACTGCGGGTTTCTTGACGCTTTCCAGCAGGTCGACGATGTCCTGGTGGTTGCCCTGGAAGGCGTAACCGATGGCCAGCTTGTCATGCGCGCCCTTGATGGCGGGATCGAAGCCGTGCTTCAGCAAAATCTCGACAATTTCTTTATGCCCGGCCGCCGCGGCGCAATGCAGCGCGGTGTTGCGGTGGCCGTCAACGCGGTTTTTCAGCGTATTGTCGTATTTGTCGTGTTCCAGCAGGCGTTCGACCAGCGCCTTATGCCCGTGCTCGGCCGCCACGTGCAGCAGCGTGCAGTAACGGTTGCCGGTTGCTTCGTGATGGCCGTAGTTTTTGGTGAAATCGGCGCCGCGGCGGATGAGCAGGTCGACAACCTCGACATGGCCCGCAATCGCGGCGGCCAGTATCGGCGTCATGCCGTAAAATGTTTCGCTGGAAACGTCGTAGCCCCGGTCGAGAAGCTTCTCGACCGTCTTCACGTCGCCCCGTTCGATAGCGGCATAGATGCGCTCATGGCGGCTCAGGCCGAACATGCGGCCTCACTCGACTTCAGCAAGCGGAAATAAACGCGGCGCATGCACATGGCCCGAACTTCGCTGGTGATTGTGTAACGATGTACTTTGATAGCCGTAATAACGCGCAGCGTCAATTCTGGCAAAGGCGCAGGACGCGGCCTAAAATATCCATAATCTTAAAACAAGCGTGAAATTATTTGCGTTTCTTGCGCGCGGGGGCTGTGCGCTTGGCCTTTGCGGCAGGCTTCGCGCGTTTTATGGGTTTCGGCGTCTCGGCCAGCAGCGCCTTGCGCTCCTTCTCCGGGAATCGCTCGATGGCATATCTGAGCGTCGTGCGCGGCATGCGCGGGCCGTTCTTTTTGATAAAGGCCTTCAGGCGCGGCATGTCTTTCTTGCCGGCTTCGCGCAGCATCCAGCCCGTCGCCTTGTGGATCAGGTCTTCGTCGTCATCCAGCAGCTTTTCCGCCAGCTTGAAAGCATCATCGACATCGCCGTTGCGGATGAAGTGCCAGGTCGAGACCATGGCGATGCGCCTGTCCCACATCGATTTGGCAATCGCCATGCGGTAAAGCAGCTCGCGCCCGCGTTCCATCAGGTAAGGGCCCACGATATAGGGCGCGCTGTCGTCGACGCCGTCCCACTGCCGGATGGAGCCGCGGTGTTCCATGTAGAACTCGAAGATCTTGCGCTGCGCGATATCGTCGGCCTTCTTGAACTGCAACCGCAAAATCGCATGGGCGAGCGAGCGTTCGTCATGCACGTTCGAGGTAATAAGCTCTTTCAGGTGGTCGAAGCCGAGGTCGTGGAACTCCTTCGCAACGCCGCGCAGCAGCGGCGTGGTGACGCCCAGGAATTCGTCGTTCTTCGTATCCTTGAAGAAGCCGCGGTAGGTCTTCGCCTTTTTGGGGTTGGCGTGGCGGCGCAGGGCCTTGCGCGCGGCGGCAGCTGTCATGACGGCACCTTTTGAAGGTTAAGCCTTGGTGGGTTCTGCGTTGCCGAGGTCGACACCGCCTGCGGCAGGCACGGAGCCCGCTTTCTGGCGGCGTTTGCGTTCGGCGGCTTCTTCCTCGGCTGTGGTGCGGTCGAGCGGTTCGCCCTTGACGATTTTCGAGATTTCGTCGCCGTTCAGCGATTCATACTCGATCAGCGCCTTGGCCAGCGCATGCAGCTCGTGGATGTTTTCGGTCAGGCACTTGCGCGCCTTCTCGTAGCCTTCCTGCACGATGCGGCGGATTTCGGCGTCGACCTTGGCGGCCGTGGTGCCGGACATGTTCTTCTGCTGGCCGAGGCTGTGGCCGAGGAAAACCTCCTCGCGGTCGGAACCCACGTGGATGGGGCCGACTTCATCGCTCATGCCCCATTCGGTCACCATGCGGCGGGCCATTTCGGTCGCCATCTTGATGTCGCCCGAGGCGCCTGTCGTGACTTTATCGTTACCGAAGATCAGCTCTTCCGCGATGCGGCCGCCCATGGAGACCGCGAGGTCCGCATGCAGCTTTTCGCGCGTCATGGAATAACGGTCGCCTTCCGGCAGGCGCATGACCATGCCGAGCGCGCGTCCGCGCGGGATGATGGTGGCCTTGTGGATGGGGTCGGATGCCGGCTCATGCAGCGCGACCACGGCGTGGCCGGCCTCGTGATAGGCGGTGAGTTTCTTTTCCTCTTCCGACATGGCCATCGAGCGGCGCTCGGCGCCCATCATGACCTTGTCCTTCGCGTCTTCCAGCTCCTGCATGCCGACGACGCGCTTGCCGCGGCGCGCAGCCAGCAGCGCCGCTTCGTTGACGAGGTTGGCGAGGTCGGCGCCCGAAAAACCGGGCGTGCCGCGCGCCAGCACGCGGGCCTCGACGTCCTGCGCCAGCGGGACCTTGCGCATGTGGACTTTCAGGATTTTTTCGCGGCCGCCGACATCGGGGTTCGGCACGACGACCTGGCGGTCGAAGCGGCCGGGGCGGAGCAGCGCGGGGTCGAGCACGTCGGGGCGGTTGGTGGCGGCGATCAGGATCACGCCCTCGTTCGCCTCGAAACCGTCCATCTCGACCAGCAGCTGGTTCAGCGTCTGTTCGCGTTCGTCGTTACCACCGCCGAGGCCTGCGCCGCGGTGACGGCCGACAGCGTCGATCTCGTCGATGAACACGATGCAGGGCGCGTTCTTCTTGCCCTGTTCGAACATATCTCTCACACGTGAAGCGCCCACGCCGACGAACATCTCGACGAAGTCGGAGCCGGAGATGGTGAAGAAGGGCACGCCCGCCTCGCCCGCGACCGCGCGCGCGATAAGCGTCTTACCGGTACCCGGCGGGCCGACAAGCAAGCAGCCTTTCGGGATTTTGCCGCCGAGACGCTGGAATTTCTGCGGGTCGCGCAGGAATTCGACGACTTCCTGCAGTTCTTCTTTCGCTTCGTCCACGCCCGCCACATCGGCAAAGGTGACGCGGCCGGTTTTCTCGTTCAGCAGCTTGGCCTTAGACTTGCCGAAGCCCATGGCCTTGTTGCCCGAGCCCTGCATCTGGCGCATGAAAAAGACCCAGACGCCGATCAAGAGAAGCATCGGGAACCACGAGAGAAGGACACTGAAGAGCGTCGGGCTGTCGCTGTTGTCGCGCTCGGCGCGGATGACGGGGCCTTTGCCCTCGATGCGGCTGACCACATCGGTGCCGGGCGGGATGATGACGGCGAATTCGCCGCCGCTGGTGTATTTGCCCTTGATGACGTCGCGGATGATCGAAACTTCCTGCACCTGCTGGCTGTCGACCTTTTGCAGGAACTCGGTATAGGCGATCGGGATGGTGTTCCCGCTCAGAGGCTGCTGCGCGCGGTTGAACATGTTGAAAACACCGACAAATAACAGCAGGATGACCAGCCAGATCATCATGTTTTTGCCGAACTGGTTGTTGTTATTGTTATTATTGTCGTTGTCGTTCTGGTCTCTCATGCAGCTCCACCCTCGTAAAAGCGCAAAAAAGCGCGCGCATTCCACGCGCACTTTGTGCGCATTTACAATTATATAGTGCCACAGAGGGCTTAAACAATATTTACAGGGGGCGGGAAAATGGCCTGCCCTTTTTCGAGGCCTTTGGCGGCGGGCGAAACCCAGCTAAGGGACGGAAGCGCAAGGATAATATCGCCTTTGATGATGGCCGGAAGGGTCTTTTTGACCTTGAAAGGCAGGCTTTCAAGGCGCTTGAGCGCGTCCTCGTGCGGCGGAGATGCGGTTCTGATGGCCGCCAAGCCCTGTTCTCCAAGCGCGCTGATGGCGCCGGAGTCGGGCGGAAAGCCGGTCAGGCGGAAGCGTCCGTCCCAGACCATGCCCTCCGTCACGGCGGCGGCGGGGGCGACCGCGGCATATTCGCGGCAGAAAAGGATGTCCTCGCTTTGATAGAAAATTTCACAACCGGCGAGCGTGCGCCCCGAAAATTCCATTTCCAGCATGGCGAGGCGCAGCGCCTCCACCGCCTCGAACCCCGTCGCGTAATGCCCCTGTTCAAAGGGCGCGAGGCAGAGGGAGAGCAGGCGGCGCTGCAGGTCGGCGGGCAGGTTTTTCCAGCCTTCCGCTTTCAGCGAAACAAATCCTTCGGGATGGAGTGTGGCGAGGGACTGAAAGTATGTTGCTGCAACAAATTGCAAAGCATCGCGCGCATCGCCCAGTTTTTGCAATACCTGCGACAGGCGGCGCGGCGTGAGGCCTTCGCCCGCCAGCAGGTCTTCGAACTGGCGCAGCTTCACGCGCAGGAATTTTTCGTTGGCGTTGGAAGGATCTTCGATCCATTCGATATTGTTGTCACGGCACACGGTGCGTAGGTCTTCGCGCGACACGTTGAGAAGCGGGCGGATTATCGTCACACCGATTTCCGTCCTCACTTCTGCCATGGCAGCGAGGCCGTCGATGCCGCTACCGTGGGCGAGGCGCATCCAGAAGGTTTCAACCTGGTCTTCAAGGTTATGCGCGACAGCCAGAACGGGGATATCGTGGCGGCGGCAGGCGGCCAGCAATAAACGGTAACGCGCGGCGCGCGCTTCTTCCTGTATATGCGTCAGCGGCTTGTCGCCCTGCCATTTCAAGATTTCATGGGCGATGCCGCGCGCGGATAAAATCTTTTGCACCGCCAAAGCTTCGTCGCTTGATCCCGCGCGCAGGCCGTGGTCGACGGTGAAGGCTGTCAGCCGAACGTTGTTTGTTTTCGCCCATTCCTGCAACAGCACAGCCAATGCCATGCTGTCGCCGCCGCCCGATACGGCCACGGCAATATGCGATGCAGGGGGCATCAGCCCCTGCAGGACAGCGGCGAATGTTTCAGGTGTCAGGGACATGTGAAGCCGCGTGAGCCCTTAACCCGGGCAATTTATCTGCTTCATTTCCTGCTGCGCGGCGCGCATCACGGCGGTCTGTTCGCCCGGGAAATCTTTTTTCAGCTGCTTGAACGACAGGCAGGCGTCGTCCTTCTTGCCGAGGCGGGAGAGCGACAGGCCGAGCTTGAGCAGGCTGTCGGGCGCTTTCGAGCCCTGCGGATAATCCTGGTAGCCTTGCGCGAACAATTTCGCCGACTGGCGGTAATCGCCGCGCACGTAATAGGTTTCGGCCAGCCAGTATTGCGCGTTGGAGGCCAGCGCATGGTTCGGGTAGCTGCCCATGAAGCTGCGGAATTTTGTCGCCGCGCTGTCGTATTTCGCGTTGCGGATATCCGTGAAGGCGTCTTCGTAAAGGCTGTCGGCCGAACCGCCCGCCGCGCCGCCCGAGGACGACATGGTGCCCAGCACGTTCGATTTATAGCCGTTGCTGTTATACACGGGGCCGCCGCTGCTGCCGTCCGAGACGGGTGCGACATAGCTTGCGCCGCCCGAAGCGGAAGAGGTTTGCGCGCTGCGGCTGGCCGGCATCGCGCCGTCCATCGCCGCGCGGTTCAGGCGGTCGTTCATCTGGGTCAGTTCGTATTGCATTTGTTCGAGCTTGCCGGTGATTTCGCGCTGCTGCTGCTCGATCGCCGCCATGCGGTCTTCGTAGGCCGCGGCGGAGCCGGGCGAGACGTCGGCGGAATAGCTGGGCGTGGCCGCAGGCATGGGGCCGCCGCGGTACATCGCGCGGCTCATGGTCTGCACCTGGTTTTCCAGCTGGTTGATGCGCGAGATCAGCTGGCTGTTGTCCTGGTTCTGCGAGAAGGCGGCTGTCGCGGGCGCCGCCGACAGCATAAAGCACAAGGCCCCTGCTGTGAGCAGGAGCCTTGCGTTAAAGCCTTTATGATAGAAAGCGGCAGCCATTACTGGACCACCAGCACTCCGCGGCGGTTTTGCGCCCAGGAGGTTTCATCCGCGCCCATCACAGCCGGGCGTTCTTTGCCGTAGCTGATGGTCTGGAGGCGGGAGGGCTCGACGCCGTTCGCGATCAGGTAGTTGCGGACCGCAGAAGCGCGTTTTTCGCCGAGTGCGATGTTGTATTCGCGGGTGCCGCGCTCGTCTGCGTGGCCTTCGACCATGATGCTGACCGAGGGATAGGTTTTCAGCCACTGTGCCTGGCGCTCGATGGTCGAGCGGGCTTCGGAGGTCAGGTCGTACTGGTCGTAACCGAAGAAGACGCGGTCGCCGACGTTGACGACGAGATCCTGCTGCGAACCGGGCACGGGGCCGTTCGGGTCGGTCGAGGTGGTCTGCGTCGTGGTCTGGTCCATCTGGCCCGTACCGACGCTGTCACCGGTGTTCTTGTTCTTGGGATCGCAGGCCGTCAACCCGGTGACAAGCACCGCAATGGCGAGGAAACTGATGATCTGACGCGCACCCATTTGATAACTCCTTGTATCTTTTGCTGGTTTGGGGAGAAATTCCCCTCTGACTGTTTTATACGTACCTATTTATGAGTACAAGACCTTCCGCAGGTTTTTTTTGGCGAAGGCCAACCCCATATCTGCTATAAAACCCCTGAAAAGCGATTGGAGTTCCTTTTGACCTTATTTCCGGCCATGCAAAGCGGCGACCCTTTGTCATATCTCGACACCCTGAACCCTGCACAACGCGAAGCGGTGGAAACGACCGATGGCCCCGTGCTGGTGCTGGCGGGTGCGGGCACAGGCAAGACCAAGGTTTTGACGACCCGCCTTGGCTATATCATGGCCACGCACCGTGCCGACCACTGGCAGATTTTCGCCGTCACCTTCACCAACAAGGCGGCGCAGGAAATGAAGAACCGCGTGTCGTGGATTCTGGGCGGGCGCCCGGTGGAGGGCATGTGGATCGGCACCTTCCACTCGCTGGCCGCGCGTATGCTGCGCGCCCATGCGGGGCTGGTGGGGCTGAAGCCCAATTTCACCATCCTGGACGAAGACGACCAGATACGGCTGCTGAAACAGCTGCTCGAGGCCGAAAACATCGACCCGAAAAAATGGGCGCCCAAGATGCTGCTGGGTATCATCCAGAAATGGAAGGACCGCGCCGAACTGCCCGGCCAGCAGCGCGCCAGTGACGCGGGCGAGGCGGCGGACGGCAAGCTGCCGAAACTTTACGCACAATATCAGGAACGCCTGCGCACGCTGAACGCCTGCGATTTCGGCGACCTGTTGATGCACATGATCACCATCTTCCGCGACCCCGCGAATACCGATGTGCTGGCGCGCTACCAGAACCAGTTCAAATATCTACTGGTCGACGAATATCAGGACACCAATACGTCGCAATACCTGTGGCTGCGGCTGCTGGCGCAGAAGCACAAGAACATCTGCTGCGTGGGCGATGACGACCAGTCGATTTACGGCTGGCGCGGCGCGGAGATTGGCAACATTTTGAAATTCGAGCAGGACTTCCCCGGCGCGAAAATCATCCGGCTGGAGCAGAACTACCGCTCGACCCAGCATATCCTGAGCGCTGCGAACGGCGTCATCGGGCATAACAAGGGGCGCCTTGGCAAAAACCTTTGGAGTGCGGCGGGCGACGGCGAAAAGGTGCGCCTGAGGGGCGTCTGGGACGCGCAGACCGAAGCGCAGTCGGTGGCCGAGGAAATCGAGGATTTGCAGCGCAAGAAAACATCGCTGAACGAAATGGCCGTGCTGGTGCGCGCCGCGCACCAGATGCGCACGTTCGAGGATGTTTTTTTAAAGCTCAGCATCCCCTACCGCGTCATCGGCGGCCCGCGCTTTTTCGAGCGGCAGGAAATTCGCGACGCCATGGCCTATATCCGCGTTATCGTGCAGCCGGATGACGACCTTGCCTTCCAGCGCATCATCAACGTGCCCAAACGCGGCATCGGCGACGCGACACTGAACATGCTGTCGGGCTTCGCGCGCACCAAGGGGATGTCGATGACCGCGGCGCTGCGGCTGCTGCTGGACACGGATGAATTCAAGCCCAAGGTGCGCGACACGCTGCGCATCCTGATGCGCGATTTCGACCGCTGGCGCGAGCAGCTGCGCACGATACCGCACCCCGAACTGGCGCAGATCGTGCTGGATGAATCGGGATACACCGGAATGTGGCAGGCCGACAAATCGCCGGAGGCCGCAGGCCGCCTCGAGAACCTGAAAGAACTTGTTTCGGCCATAACCGAATACGATAACTTCGATTTATTCCTCGAGCACGTGGCGCTGGTCATGGAAAACCAGCAGGCCGAAGACGTGGAAAAAGTCACCATCATGACGCTGCATGCGGCCAAGGGCCTCGAGTTCGACGCGGTCTTCCTGCCCGGGTGGGAGGAAGGGCTTTTCCCCAGCCAGCGCAGCATGGATGAAAACGGCGTGACGGGGCTGGAGGAAGAACGCCGCCTTGCCTATGTGGGCATCACGCGCGCCAAAAAACTGTCGTATATCTACTTCGCAGCCAACCGCGTCACCTATGGCAACTGGCAAAGCTGCCTGCCGTCGCGCTTCCTGGACGAACTGCCGAAGGACCATGTGGACGTGAAATCCGACAGCGGGCTTTACCGCCCGCAGGCGCAGACTTCGTCTTCTTCATACGGCGCAGGCTGGCACCGGCAAAGCCGCGCCGAGCTGGTCGACAACAGCATCGACCGCATCAGCCCGTCCCTTGCCTCCGAAGGCGGTTTTTCGGCGGGCGACCGCGTCTTCCACCAGAAATTCGGCTATGGCACCGTGGTGATGACCGAGGGCGACAAGCTCGACATCAAATTCGACAAGGCCGGCCGCAAAAAAGTCATCGACAGCTTCGTTTCCAAAGAGGGCGAGGAAAACCCGTAAACCCTCATCTCCCCCTGCGGGAGAGGAGATGTCGCGAAGCGACAGAGGTGAGGGGCGCGCGCGTCTGCGCGCATTGAGCTCTTACGCCTTCTCACGTACACTTACGCATCGCGCAGACGCGCGTACCCCTCACCCTAACCCTCTCCCGCAAGGGGAGAGGGAAAAGCGGACAAAAATTGACTGAGTTCAGATCAAAACAGTTACGGGCGAACGCGACAGAGGCAGAAAAACTTCTCTGGCAGCGTATCCGCAACCGCCAGCTGGGATGTAAATTTCGCAGGCAAGTAGAGGTTGGCCCCTATTACCCCGATTTTACCTGTTTTGAATTGCGCCTGATTATCGAATTGGATGGCGGACAACATACACAGGACAAGGACAAAGAAAGAACATCCGTTCTTGAAAGATACGGCTACACCGTTATCCGCTTTTGGAACCACGATGTTTTGGGTAATATCGACGGAGTGCTGGAAACGCTCCAGACCGCTATCGCCGCACAGGAGAAACCCCCATGACGCTCAATCAGAAAACCATCACCGTCTTCGGCGGCACCGGGTTCCTCGGGCGGCATATTATCTGGCAGCTGGCGAAGACGGGGGCTAATATCCGCGTCGCGACGCGCGCGAAGGAACGCGCTTACTTCCTCCGTCCCGCGGGAACGGTCGGGCAGATTACGCCCATCTTCTGCAACATCCACAGCGACGCTTCGGTCGCAGCCGCGCTGGACGGTGCGACACATGCGATTTACCTGCCGGGGCTGCTGTTTGAGCACGGCAAATACGGCACGTTTAAAAAAATCCATGTCGAGGCGGCGGAGCGCATCGCGAAAGCGGCCAAGGCCGCGCGGCTGCAGCTGCTGATCCATTTCTCGGCGCTGGGCGCGTCGAACGATGCCCCCTCGGAATACCTGCGCACCAAGGCGGAGGGCGAGGGCAAGGCGATCCATGCTTTCTCGCGCACTGTCGTGCTGCGCCCCTCGGCGGTTTTCGGGCCGGAGGATGGCCTGTTTAACAAATTCGCCAATATGGCGCGCGTCTATCCGATGCTGCCGCTGGTGGGCAGCGGCAAGACGCAGATGCAGCCTGTGTATGTGGGCGACGTCGCGAAAGCTGTCTATAACATCATCGCCGACCCGGAATGCGAGCGTTACAGCGGGCATATCTATGAACTGGGCGGCCCCGCCACCTATACGCTGCGCGAGCTGATGGAGCTGACGCTGCGCCATACGCACCGCAAAAAAATCCTGCTGCCCCTGCCCGTGCCTGTCGCGAAAATCGCGGGCGTGGCCTCGGGCATCTGCTCGTCCCTTTTCTCCTGCGCGCCGACGATCACGGTCGACCAGGTGAAAACGCTGTCCCGCCACAACATCCTGCAGCCGGGCACCCCCGGCTTGAAAGACCTTGGCGTCACGCCGACGGGGGCGGATGCGATACTGCCCACCTATCTCGCGCGCTTCCGCCCGGGCGGGCGTTTCGGCGGCGCTTAAAAGCCTATAAAACAGGGCTTTAGACGGTCAGGAAAGCACGTGCATTCGGGCGGGTTATGGGCTATTTTCTAGGCCAATAGCCTTTTAACGTATCAGGATATACCCGCGTGCAAAAACTGTCCGCTCTTCTTCTCCTCTGCCTTGCCCTGCTGCCTCTTGGCGCAGAGGCCGCCCAACCAGCTGCACAGGCCGCGCAGGCCGCCCGCACCCGCATCGGCATCGCCGCCATCGTCAACGACGACGCCATCACCTGGTCAGACATCGAAAACCGTACGCGCCTGTTTATCGCCAGCGCCGGCAAGGGATCGCCGCCGCCCGAAGCGCGCCAGCAGGTCGAAGCCATGGTGCTGAACCGCCTGATCGACGAGCGCCTGCAGCTGCGCGAAGCCAAGAATCTCGGCATCACGGTCGAGGATATCATGGTGCAGAAGGCTTTCGCCGACATCGCCCGCCAGAACAACCTGACGCCCGAGGAATTCCGCGACAAGCTGCAGGGCTCGGGCATCAAGATGAGCGCGCTTACCGACCAGATCAAGGCCGAGATTGCCTGGTCGCTGGTCGTGCGCCGCAAGCTGCGCCCGCAGATCGTCGTCTCCGAAAACGAAATCGACACGGCCATCACGCAGCTGCAAAGCAAGCAGGGCCAGACCGAATACCAGGTCGCCGAGATTCTGCTGAAAGTGCCCTCGACCGAAATGGAAGGCATGGTGCGCACCGACGCCGAGAAACTGGCGCAGGATATCACCGCGGGCGCGCAGTTCTCGATGGTCGCCCGCCAGAAAAGCCAGGCGCCCGGCGCCGCCACCGGCGGCGACCTCGGCTGGATCCAGCAGGGCGTGCTGGACAAGGCGCTCGACGAACAGCTGGCCCGCATGCATCCCGGCGAGGTGAGCCCGCCCATCCGCACCGACAAGGGCTATCATATCCTCTTCCTGCGCAACATGCGCGATGCCGGCGCCGCCATGGCGCCGCAGGCCCCCGCGCCGCAAGCGCCGCCGCAGCAGGCCGCCGCAGCGCCCGTCCCCGCTGTGTCTAACGGCCGCCCCAGCCTTGTGCAGGCCGATACCATCTTGCACCTGAAACAGCTGGTCATGCCGGTCGCCACGGGCGAACCCGCCGCCGTCACCAACGCGAAACTCGCCCGCGCCGAAAGCCTGAAGGGCGAGGTTACCTCCTGCGAGGCGATGGACCAGAAGGCGCGCGAATTCCTGGCGGAAGGCAGCGGCGACCTTGGCCGCGGCAAGCTGAGCCAGCTCCCCGAACACCTGCGCCACGCGGTCATCAGCCTGCCCGTCGGAACTTTAAGCGAACCGATCAAAACCGAAAACAGCATCGCCGTCGTGATGGTCTGCGAACGTGAAGATATCGCAGGCGCGCCGGTCGGACAGCAAGCTGCCTCCGCACCCGCAACGCCTGCCCCGGCTCCTGCCGAACAGGCAAACAGCAACGGCGGCCCAACGTCTGAACAATCCGGCGGCGCGCCGGTACCGCAGGCACCCAAACCGCCGGACGCCGCGCGCGAGCAGGTCGCCAACCAGATCGGCATGAAGCGCCTGAACCAGCTGGCCGACCGCTACCTCAAAGACCTGCGCGCCACGGCCTACATTGAGCGCCGTTGACCAACTCCCCCCCTTGCGCGAGGTTATCGACCGTTTCGGGTTGATGGCCAAGAAATCGCTTGGCCAGAACTTCCTGCTCGACCTCAACCTCACCGCCAAAATCGCGCGCGCGGGCGGGCCGTTCAAAGGCATCAACGTCATCGAAGTCGGCCCCGGCCCGGGCGGTTTGACGCGCGGGCTGCTCGGCACCGATGCTGTTGCCGTCCATGCCATCGAGCGTGACGACCGCTGCGTCGCAGCCCTGCAATCGCTGGTCGAGGCCGCGGACGGCCGCCTGATACTGCATGCCGATGACGCGCTCGAGGCCGATTACGAGGCGCTCTGTCCCGCGCCGCGCGCGATAGTGGCCAACCTGCCCTATAACATCGCGACCACGCTGCTGATCGGCTGGCTGAAACAGCTGCAGCTGTTCGAGAGCTTCACATTAATGTTTCAAAAAGAGGTCGCCGACCGCCTTGCCGCCGAAACGCGCACCAAGGATTACGGGCGCCTGTCGGTGCTGGTGCAATGGCTGTGCACGGTCGAGCGCAAGCTGGACCTGCCGCCCTCCGCCTTCACCCCGCCGCCCAAGGTCACCTCGACCGTCGTGCATATCACGCCCAAAAAGCGCAGGGACGATATCGATATACCGCTGATGGAAAAGGTCACCGCCGCCGCCTTCGGCCAGCGCCGCAAGATGCTGCGCCAGAGCCTGAAGACGCTGGGCGTGAACGCCGAACAACTGCTGGAAAAAGCCGATATCGCGGGCACCAGGCGCGCGGAAGAGCTGTCGGTGGAGGAATTCCTCCGCCTTGCGGCCGCGCTCAAGTCTTCTTGAAAATTATTTAGGCGGCTTCAGCGTCGTCACGAAGCTGTCGACATCCGTCAGGCGGTGGCGTTTCAGGCGTTCGCCGTCGATGATGGCCTGCACGCGGCGTACGCTTTCCTCGAAATCATGGTTGATGATGACGTACTGGAATTCCTTGTAGTGCTTGATTTCGTCCTTGGCCTTGGCCAGGCGCTTGCGGATCTCGTCCTCGCTGTCCTGCGCGCGGTTGTGCAGCCGGTCTTCCAGCGCTTTCCAGCTGGGCGGCAGGATGAAGACGGAAACCACGTCTTCGGGCATCATGGCCGAGAGCGAGCGGTTGCCCTGCCAGTCGACGTCGAACAGCACATCCTTGCCGGACGCCAGCGCGGTTTCGACCGGCGCCTTGGGCGTTCCGTACATCTGGCTGTTGTAGACCAGCGCGTATTCCAGCATTTCCTCGGCCGCCACCATCTGCTCGAACTTCTCGCGGCTGACGAAATAATAGTGTTTCGCTTCTTCTTCGCCCGGGCGCTGCTTGCGCGTCGTGGCGGAAACCGAAATCACGGTGTCTTCGTCGCGCCTTGCGATCTCGCGCGAGATGGAGGTCTTGCCGCCGCCGGGCGGCGATGCGAGCACCAGCATCATCCCGCGGCGCTTGAGCGCCTTGGCCGGTGAGGGCGTCGCCGTGGGGGAGCCGCTTTCTGCTTTCATCGCCGTGCTTCGCATGTAATATGTTTGAATAGATTCTAATTAAGGTTGGGACGTTATAACGCGGCGCAGCACGTTAAACAAGTCTCGGGAAAATAATAATATGACAAGCCATAAAGTCATTTTGATTACAGGGGCTTCCAGCGGCATCGGCCGCGCGCTGGCCGAATCTTACGCCCTGCCCGGCGTCACGCTGCTGCTGACAGGCCGTAACCCCGACCGCCTGTCCGAAGCCGCCGCCGCCTGCACCGCCCGTGGCGCGACCATCAAGACCACGACCATCTGCGTCACCGACCGCGTTGCGCTTGAAAAGCAGTTGTTTGAATGGGACGACGCGGCCCCCATCACGCTCGTCATCGCCAACGCAGGCATTTCCGGCGGCCTCGGCAAGGAGGCGGAGGGCGACAAGCTGTTCCGCGAAATCATGTCGATCAACCTCGACGGCACTTTCAACACCGTCAACCCGCTGATCCCCCGCCTGAAGGCGCGCAGAGCGGGGCAGATTGTGTTGATGAGCTCCATGGCGGGCTTCCGCGGCCTGCCCTCCGCCCCCGCCTATAGCGTCAGCAAGAACGCCGTGCGCGCCTATGCCGAGGCGCTGCGCCCGCTGCTGAAAAAAGACGGCGTGAAGGTGAACGTTATCTGCCCGGGGTTTATCAAGACGCCGCTGACGGCGGTGAATACCTTCATCATGCCGTTCCTGATGCATGTCGACCCCGCCGTGCGCGCGATAAAACGCGGCATCGCGCTGAACAAGCCTGTCATCGCCTTTCCCTGGCAGATGCGTGTGTTGATGATGCTGATTACCGCGCTGCCGCGCTTTATCGGCGATGCGCTGCTGGCGCGTGCGCCCGAGAAAAACTAATCCGCAACAATTACTGGTTCAGGTTGCCGTAGCTGGATGCAATGCGGCTGGAAAAGCTGCGCGCCGCCATGTAACGGCCGCGCGGCGTGGAATAGAATTTCCGGTTGCGCTGGTACTGCGTCATGCGGCGCTTGACGGGGCGCGGCGCATGGATGGTGCCCGCAGTGCGCACATCGCCATAGGTATAGGCGCCCTGCACGGTGCCCCTGTTCAGGTCGATCGAGTATTTCTTGGACTCCGGCGCGGCGGCCATGACGTTTGCGGCCGCGAATATTGCGGTGCAAAAAACCATAATGACAAAGAACTTTTTCATAGGCCGCCTTTTCTTTCGTTGCCCTGATGGTACAATCCGGACACCATAAAAACAACAAGGATAAGTGACGGCCCCTTGAAAGAGGAATTTAACAATTCTTCGAAGGACCGCATCGACGGCCTTTTGGCCCGGCTCGACAAAGTGCCGGAGGGAAAGCTTGTTGCCGATTTCATCCGCGACAACAAGGTCACCATCAGGCTGGAGGAAGACCCCGACAACTGGGCGGCCTCGACGCTGACCATCACGGGCATCAGGGACGGCAACTACAGCTATAAAAAACCCGTCATCATCCTGAAGAAAGATTTGGCCGACGACAACCTTGTGCAGGCGATCGTGCACGAAGCCCAGCACCTGAAACAGCACCTCTCGGGCGTCGGCAACCCCGACCGTATTTTAAGCGAAGCGGAATATATCCTGTTCTACCGCGCGGCCGAGGCCGATGCACAGGCTGCCTGCACGCATGTGGCGTGGAAGCTGAAAGAGTCCGGTGATGCGGGGCCGTGGGAGGCCGCGAAATTTGTCGGCTATGACGATATCTGCGATGCCTACGAGAAAGCCGTGGGTGAGGGCGCAGATGACGCAAAGGCGCAGCGCACCGCCTTCGACGCCTGGTTCGGCCGCGACAGCCGCCTGGCGGGATATAACAAGGCGACGGCGGAAAACATGATCCCCTTCCTGAAAAAAGGCCGCGAGGAAGTGTTCAAGGACCACGGGCTGGAGGAAAAGCCGCTGGACAGCAGCTGGCTGCAAAAGCTCGACCGGGCCTCGCATTTCCCCTACCTGCTGTCGGATGGCGGGCGCGATGTGCTGGCGGATGCGCATTTTATCCGCGACACGCATACCCGCCCGCCCGAGCGGAAAAAGAAACCCGCAAACGAAAACAGGCGGCCCGGTAAACCCGATGCCGCCTGAATCCGCGTAATCTTATTCTCCGTGGTGCCGACGCTACTTATCTGTAGCGGATTGTAGAGCCTTTCATGTAGTCCATGCACACGATGCCGTTCACGGTCTTGCCGCGTGCGTTGGTGCCGCTGAATTCGATGCCATAGGCGTCGTCCTGCGCGCAGCCGTAATAATTCCTGTTGCCGAGCTGGACCTTGTCGATGCCCGCGTCGTCAAGCGCGCGCTTGGCCTTGTCTTCGCCGGGCATGCTGGCAGCAAGCGATTGCGGGTCGGTGACAGCCTGATAGGCGACCGCGCCGAAAATGCCCGCGATGGAAAGGCAGACAAGACCTTCGACAAGGCTAAAGCCTGCGAACCTGGAAAATTTGTTGGACTTCATGTGACACACCTTCTTGTTATTGTTTTTCAGTTGAAGGAATGTAGCATCGATAGTTTACATAATCAAGAATTTTTTAGTACTTATTTATTATTATTTTCAATTAGTTAGGAGATAGTGGATTATTCCATCCCTATCGCATGGAGCCATTCGGGCGTGGGCAGGACGAGCTTGCGCGCTTGCATATCCATCAGCCCCAGCACAAGCTGGCTTTCGAAGCACAGCTCGTTCGCGGCATTGTAGATATTCTGCTGCATGACGCCGATTTTTTTGGTGTAGCTGAGCATTTCCGTTTCGACGCGGATTTCCTGCCGCAGCGTCAGCTCTTTCATGAACGTCATGGTGAATTTTAAAATGACGGGGCCGAACTGTTTCGCCTTGATTTCGGGGATGCCGTAGCCGCGCGGCGCGATGATGTCCCAACGCGCTTCCTCGAGGATTTGCAGGTATGTCGCGTTGTTCACATGTCCGAAGGTGTCGAGATGGCTTTCGCGGATCAACAGGTTATAGGTGAATTTTTTCGCGCTCATGCCGCCGCCTTTAAAATGGTGATGTCGAAGCCGCCGTCCTGTTGTGTCACGCCCTGCAGAGTATAGCCGGATTCAGCGCAGAACAGTTCGAAGTCTTTCGGCGCATGGGCGTCGGTGACGCGAACCGTCAGCTGCGCGCCGGCGGGCAGGGAAAGAAGAATCTTGCGCGCCTTCAGCACAGGCAAGGGGCAAATCAGGCCGCGGGCGTCGAGATGGTGGCTCATGCTGCCTCCGTTACCTTTCTGGGATGCAGGTTTTTCATCACGTCGTCGACGGAAATGCCGTCGATCTGCTGTGACTGTATAATAGTCACGGCCGCGCCGACGGGTGCGGAAAGGTCGGGATTGGTGGTGCCCGAAAACAGCACGGCCACAGGGCAGCCGGTCAGCGCAATCAGGTGCGCGGGGCCGGTGTCGTTGCTGATAGCGGCCGAAGCGCCCCGCGCCAGCGTCGCGATATCATAGAGCGATGTCCTGCCCGAAAGGTCTTTTGCGCCGGGGCAGGCCTTGATGACTTTTTCTACCGCGTCGGCGTCTGCCGATGTGCCCAGCACCGCAATTTCAAAACCGTCGCGCATCAGTTTCAGCCCCAGCGCGGCGAATTTCATCGCGGGCCAGCGTTTTTCGGGGTGCTGCGGGGCGGAACCGGGGATGAGCAGTACATATGGCTTCTTCAACCCCAGCAAGGAAATGTCGGAGGCCATCCACGACAGGTCGGGCACGCGCATGTCGATGCCGACTTCTTCCATCATCTTCCGGTGACGCATAAAGGCATGCATCTGCCGCCATTCGGGGTTGGCGTAAAACAGCTTCGCGCCCCTCACCACGCCCGACCATTCCGGTTTCTTGTGGAAGAGCTTGTAGTAAAATCCCGTGCGGTCGTTCAGCTGCAAATCGTAGACGCGGGTGAAATCGCCGGCATTGAAGAAGTTATAAAGCTTTTTCCACTCGAGGAAATCGAGATAGCCGGGGCGCGTGTCTTCGTGGACGGCGTTGAAATAGCCGCTGCGCTGCGCCATGTCGATAAAGGGGCGCGTCGTCAGCAGCGTGATATGGGCGTCGGGATGCTGCTTGCGGATCGCCGCCATCGACCCCAGCGCGAGGATAAAATCGCCCAGCGCGGAGAGCTTGATGACGAGGATGCGTTCCATCTGAAAACTACTCGGCGGCGCGTTCGGCCCGCAATTCGCCGCTGTCATTCGACGGCAGGGCAGCCATGCCCGCGCCATCCAGCAGTTCGGCATAGACGTCCAGCGTCGCCTGGCACATCTGTTCGTTGGTGAAATGCGCGGCGACATGCGACATGCCCTGCGTCGCCAGCATCGCGCGGCCGCGGGCGTCGAGCGACAGGGCTTCCTGCAGCGCCTGCGCCAGTTCATTGACTGCACCGGGCTGAACCAGCCAGCCGGTTTCATCGCGCAAAATCGTTTCGCGCATGCCGCCATGGTCGGTCGCAATAATAGGCCGGCCCATGGCCTGCGCCTCGATCGGCACGCGGCCGAAACCTTCCGGCACCAGCGAGGGCGCGACGACGACGGTCGCGATCATGTAGGCGGCGGGCATATCGTCACAGCCCGGAACGATGCGCACCTGCGCGCCCAGTTCCTTCGACTGGATATAGCTTTCCAGTTCCTTGCGGTAGGACTCGTTGCCCTTGTCGGAGCCGAGGAACAGGCAGAAAACGTCACGGCGCTGCAGCTTTTCAATCGCATCCAGCAGGAACATATGCCCCTTGATGCGGGACAGGCGCGCGGGCATCAGGATGACGGAAGCGCCGTCGGGGATGCGCATTTCCTGCGCTACGCGGATCAGGCGCTCGGGCGTCACGGAATTGGGGTGGAATTTCTCCAGCGCGACGCCGCGGTGGATGACGCGCAGGTGGTTCGGGTTGACCTTGTAATTCTGCTCGAGGTAATCGGCCAGGAAGTGCGACACGGCAATCACACGCTCGCCGCTGGCGATGGAGGAGTTGTACAGGCGCTTCAAAGTGCCGCCGACGGTATGCGCGGCGTGGCAGCTGGTGACGTATTTCGCGGAAGTGCCCTGGACTGCGCGCTGCGCGCTCCAGGCAGGCGCGCGGGAGCAGGCATGGACGATGTCCACATGCTGTTCGCGGATGATCCTGCGCAGGCGGCCGATGTTGGCGGCCATAACGAGGGGGTTCTTGCTGTCGACGCCCATGGTGATATGGGTACCGCCCGCCTTGACGATTTCATGCACGCGGCCGCCGCCCGACGATACGACCAGCGAATGGCCGCCTGCCTTGACGATGGCGGCGTTGATGTCGATCACGCCCTGTTCGACCCCGCCCGAATGGAGCGCGGGGAGCACCTGCATAATGACGGGCGCGCGGTGGCGGTCGACAAACTGGCGAAACGCGACGCTGGCCGTATCCCATGACCTGATCATGACAAAACCTTTCTGAAAACCCGCCCCAATAAGTCCTTTTACGCCTAAAAAGCACGGATTTCCAGCGAAATTGAGGGGTTTTTGCTTGACTCATGGAGTGACAATCACCAGATTATTATATTGTTTTGAAACACTTAACGGCAGGTTCTTCACATGCAGGCGGCTTCTAAAATGCAAAAAGAGATCAAGGTAACGCTTCCCGACGGGAAAGCGCTGACCTTCCCCACGCCTGTTTCGGGTTACGACGTCGCCAAATCCATCGGCGAGGGCCTCGCGAAAGCCGCGCTGGCCGCCAAGCTGAACGGCGAGATCGTCGACCTGCACCGCCCGCTATACGAAGACGGGAAGATCGAGATCATCACGCGCAAAAGCCCCGAAGCGCTCGAAATCATCCGCCACGACACGGCGCACGTGATGGCGGAAGCCGTGCAGGAACTCTTCCCCGGCACGCAGGTCACCATCGGCCCCTCGATCGAAAACGGCTTTTACTATGACTTCGGCAAGGATACGCCCTTCTCGACCGAGGACCTGGCGAAGATCGAAGCGAAGATGAAGGAAATCATCGGCCGCAACGAAAAATTCACGCGCGAGGAATGGGACCGTAACGAGGCCATCAAGCACTTCGAAGGCATCGGCGAAAAGTACAAGGCCGAAATCATCCGCGACCTGCCCGAGTCAGAAACCATCAGCGTTTACAAGCAGGGCAAATGGTACGACCTGTGCCGCGGCCCGCACCTGCCCAACACGGGCAGCATCGGCACGGCCTTCAAATTGATGAAAGTGGCCGGCGCCTACTGGCGCGGCGACAGCAAGAACGCCATGCTCCAGCGCATTTATGGCACCGCATGGCGCGACCAGAAGGAACTGGACGCGCACCTGCATATGCTGGAAGAAGCCGAAAAGCGCGACCACCGCAAGCTGGGCCGCGAAATGGACCTGTTCCATATGCAGGAGGAGGCCGTCGGCTCGGTCTTCTGGCATGAAAAAGGCTACACGATTTACCGCGCGCTCGAGGATTTTATCCGCCGCCGCATCAAGGCTGCCGGTTACCAGGAAGTCAAAACGCCGCAGCTTTACGACTCCACCCTCTTCAAGGCCTCGGGCCACTGGGATTTGTACGGCGACAATATGTTCAAGGTCGAGGTGAAGGCCGAGGAAAAAACGCTCGGCCTCAAGCCCATGAACTGCCCTGCGCACGTCCAGATTTTCAACCAGGGCCTGAAATCCTACCGCGACCTGCCGATCCGCATGGCGGAATTCGGCTGCTGCCACAGGAACGAGCCCTCGGGCGCGATGCACGGCATCATGCGCGTGCGCCAGTTCACGCAGGACGACGCGCATATCTTCTGCACGCCCGAACAGATGCCCGAGGAAGCGGCGAATTATTTCAAGCTGCAGCTGGGCGTCTATAAAGACCTCGGCTTCGAAAACATCTCGGTCAAGCTCGCGCTGCGCCCCGGCCCGAATGCGCGCATCGGCACCGACGAGCTCTGGGACTGGGCAGAAGACAGCCTCCGCACCGCGCTGCGCGCCTCCGGCCTCGAGTTCGAGGAACTGCCGGGCGAAGGCGCTTTCTATGGCCCGAAGGTCGAATTCCACCTGACCGACGCCATCGGCCGCACCTGGCAGTGCGGCACGCTGCAGGTCGACCCGAACCTGCCCAACCGCCTGGATGCGAACTATATCGGCGAGGACAGCCAGCGCCACCGCCCCATCATGCTCCACCGCGCGATTTTGGGTTCCATGGAGCGCTTTATCGGCATCCTCATCGAGCACCACGCCGGCAAACTGCCGCTGTGGCTGAGCCCCGTGCAGGTACTGGTGGCGACGATAACTTCGGACGCCGACCCCTATGCCCAAAAGGTCGTTGAACAGCTGGAAAAGGCTGGAATCAGGGCCAAAATCGACCTGCGCAACGAGAAGATCAACTACAAGATCCGCGAGCACAGCCTTACGAAAACCCCCCAGATCTGGGTGGTCGGCCGCAAGGAAGCCGAGGAAACCAAAGTGGCCATCCGCCGCTTTGGTTCGGACGCTCAGGAAATACTTGCACTTGACGAAGCAATCCGTAAAATCACTGTGGAATCAGCCCCGCCTGCTTAAGGACTGTTTCTTTTCATTTTTTTTAAACGACAACAGGAGTTACCCATCTCTAGCTTTAACAGACCCACGCCGAAAGATGACGGCCCGCGCGTGAACCACCAGATCAGGGCCGAAAAAGTCCGCGTCATCGGCGCGGATGGCGAAATGGAAGGCGTAATGACCGTCCGCGACGCCGTGCAAAAAGCACAGGAGATGGGCTTCGACCTCATCGAAATTTCCCCCAACGCTGACCCGCCGGTATGCAAGATCGGCGATGTCGGCAAGCACCGCTACGAAATGCAGAAGAAGGAAGCGGCTGCGCGCAAGAACCAGAAAGTCGTGCTGACAAAGGAACTCAAGTTCCGCCCCGGCATCGAGGAACACGACATCCAGGTCAAGCTCCGCTCGGCCAAGCGTTTCTTCGAGGAGGGCGACAAGGTGCGCTTCATCCTGCAGTTCCGTGGCCGCGAGAACGAGCACCGCGAACTGGGCTGGGTGCTCATCAACCGCATCAAGCAGGAGCTGGCGCAGGACGGCAAGATCGAGCTGGACGCGCGTCAGGATCTTCGTCCGGTTCCGGTTCCACTCCGGCCGGACCGAGATGCAGTCGCCCCACACGATCGTCTGCGCCCGCTCGACGAGCTCCTCGGGGGAGAGGGCCTCGACCGAGGTCGAGTAGGCGGGGGGCGCGGGGAGGGCCACGACGAGCGCGGCGGCCGCGAGGAGGGCCAGGAGTGGCTTGCGCATGGGGGCGTGCATCCGTTT
>CAZNRN010000021.1:0-65251 GCA_964575605.1 uncultured Micavibrio sp.
TAGAGGAACGAGAGGAAAGCGAACAGCGTGCCGATATAGGTCCAGACGCGCAAGGGCAGGGTGGAGAACGACGTGATGCCGTCAATCGCGAAATTCCACAGCTTCCAGTAATTCCAGGTGGTATTTCCGGCCGAGCGCGGCGTGCGCACATACGATACGCCGATAGACTTGAAGCCAACCCAGGCGAAAATGCCCTTCATGAAACGGTTGCGCTCGGGCAGGCTTTTCAGCACCTCTACCACGCGGCGGTCGAGCAGGCGGAAATCACCCACGTTCTCGGGTATTTTCAGCGCCGAGAGGCGGTTGAACAGTTTATAGAACAGCGCGGCGGTCGCCTTTTTCGCGGCGCCCTCTACGCGCGAGGCGCGCACGCCGTAGACAACGTCGTAACCCTCCGCCCATTTTTCCAAAAACTGCTTGATCAGCGCAGGCGGGTCCTGCAAATCGACATCCATTGGAATGACGACATCGCCCGCCGCGGCGTCGAGCCCGGCCGACAGCGCCGCTTCCTTGCCGAAATTGCGCGACAGGCTGACGCAGCGTATATCGGCGAAATCCGTGGCGCCGATTTTATCCAGGATCACCTGCACCGTATTGTCGCGGCTGCCGTCGTTCACGAAAAGGATTTCGATTTTGTTGGGCAGGCCCGCAAGCTCGGCCTTCACGGCGTCAATGAACAGCGGCACCGCCAGTTCCTCGTTGTAAACGGGAACGACAAGTGAAATGGTAGGATTTGGCTGGCGTTTCACCTTGAAAGACCCCCGCAAAAACGACCCGCCCATCATAGCAAATAAAAGTTAATCAGGCCTGTTTATTGGGCGGCGCATTACGGGAAGTGATTAGCTGATGAGCAACAACCGCGGCGGACGCCCCTCGATCGTGTCGGGTGCCCGGTGGATGCAGGGCGCAACGGGGCAGCCCGGATATTCCACCCCCAGCCGCCAGAGGTTGCCAAGGCCGAAGGAAAACGGCACAGCTCCCGCGCGCGGTGCGTAATGCAGGTCGTAACAGTGTTCGCGGAGATAAGCATCGAAATCATCCCCGCCGTCCTCTTTGAACGCGGCAAGCAATCGCGCCTGCGTTTCCGGCATATCGATACGGCGCAGCGCGTCTTCGTTGCGCAGGCCTTCGCTGGCAGCCTCGTTATAGCTGCATAGATATGTATCGGCCTCTACCGTCGCGCGGTCGGCGTGGAAGGAATATACATCCGTCGGGATAATCGCGTCGCTGTCGCGGGCATAGCGCGGCACGCATTCCAAACTTGGCTGCAGCCCGAGATCCGCCATGCGTTTCAGGTCGGCCAGCATCACTTCCGCCGCCTGCCACGCTGCCGCGCTTAACTGCGGGTGCAGCGACAACAGAGCCTCTTCATCCAATGAAACAATATCTTCTTCACCCGCAAGGCAGGCCGCCACCGCGCCAAAATCGCCGTCGAGAACGCGCGGCCAGCACACGGCATTCACCACGGGGCCCAGCTGCGCGCTGACCAGCGCATCGAAACTGTCGACCACCATGATGCGATCATAGCCGGAAGGTGGGGTGAACAAGGGATGCATAGGGGTATAGGAAAAAATGGTGCCGACGATGGGATTTGAACCCGCGACCTCCCGCTTACGAAGCGGATGCTCTACCACTGAGCTACGTCGGCGCTAGGTGGGCAACATAAGGGAAATCGCCGCGGTTTTCAAGCGCGGAATTGCGGTAAAGCGCGTGCCGCCTGGAAAATTATCGTTAAAAATCAACCTATTCCCTTCCGCATCTTGCCGCGGCGGGGGGCGGCATGGCATGGTCGGGGGTCTTTTTTTGGTAAAGGTGACCATATGGCTAAGTCGCAGGCATTTTTCGCAGACAACCCGCAGATCGAGGCGCTCGAGGCCTTTATCGTCGACCTGAACGGCGTGCTCTGCGGCAAGAAAATCCCGCGCGAGAACAGCGACAAGCTGTTCAAGGACGGCCTGCGCATGCCGCGCTCCATCTTCGCCATGGATATTTTCGGGCAGGACGTGCTGCCCGCGGGGCTGGTCGCAGAAACGGGCGACAGCGACGGCGTCTGCTTCCCGGCCGAAGGCACGCTGAAATCCGTCCCCTGGCAAAAAGGTTCGGCGCAGGTGCTGATGACGATGCAGGAAAGCGACGGTTCGCCCTTCTTCGGCGACCCTCGCCATGTGCTGAAAAAGGTGCTGGATCTCTACGCCAAAAAGGGCCTGACGCCCGTGGTTGCGGCGGAAATCGAATTCTACCTTGTCGACAACAAGCCCGACGAAAAAGGCGTGCCGCAGCCGCCGCTCAACCCCCGCACCGGCAAGCGCGCGTCCTATTCCCACATGTTCAGCGTGTCGGAATTGCAGGATTACGGCGTGGTGCTGGAAGAAATCCCGCGCGTCTGCGTCGAGCAGGGCATCCCCGCCGATACGACGATATCGGAAAACGGCCCGGGCCAGCATGAAATCAACCTCTATCACGTGGCCGATGCGCTGGCCGCCGCCGATTACGCGGTGCTGCTGAAGCGCGCGGTGCGCGGCGTGGCGCGCTTTAACGGCATGGATGCGACCTTCATGGCCAAGCCCTGGGGCGATAGGTCGGGCAACGGCATGCATGTGCATTTTTCCATCCTCGACAAGGACGGCAAGAATATTTTCGCAGGGAAAGACGCCAAGGGTTCCCCTGCGTTGCGCCATGCCGTTGGCGGCATGCTGAAATCGATGCCGGACTGCACGGCGATTTTCGCGCCGAACTTCAATTCGTACCGCCGCTTTGCGGCCGGCAGCCATGCGCCGACCAGCATTTCATGGGGCTACGACAACCGTTCGGCCGCCATCCGCATCCCCGAAAGCGATATCGCGAATACGCGCATCGAACATCGCGTGCCGGGGGCGGATACCAACCCCTACCTGATGCTGGCCGCGATGCTGGCAGGGGCGTATGACGGCATCGTCAATAAAATCGAGCCGATGAAGGCCTTTACGGGGAATGTGTATGAGGCCGGCGCGAAGCGCCTGCCCACCAACTGGCACGACGCGCTCGAAGCCTTCGAAAAATCGAAATTCACCGACAAATATTTCGGCAAGGCCTATAAAAAACTCTACCTCGCCTGCAAACGGCAGGAAAAAGAACAAATGGAAAGACAGGTTTCTAGCCTGGAATACGACGCTTACCTAAGGGATATCTGATCTTGCAAACGCATACCGCCTCTTACTACGCCGCCTCTGCCAACCCGCAGCCCGAACGCCCGCCGCTGAAAGGCGACATCACCGCCGATATCTGCGTGATTGGCGCAGGCTTTTCGGGCATTTCCACCGCGCTGCACCTCGCAGAAAAGGGGCACAAGGTTGTCGTGCTGGAAGCGGTGAAAATCGCCTTCGGCGCCTCGGGCCGCAACGGCGGGCAGATCATCAACGGCTACAGCCGCGATTACGATACCATCAAGGGGCGCTATGGCGATGTGACGGCCAAGGCCTTGCTCGACATGAGCTTCGAGGGCGGCGACATCATCCGCTCGCGCATCGAAAAATATAATATCAAGTGCGACCACAAAAAGGGCTCGTTCTTCGCGGCCTTCACCGACGCACAGATGAAATTCCTGCGCCGCAGGCAGGAAGTCTGGGCCTCGGCCGGCCATACCGAAACCGAAATATATGACGATAAAAAAGTGCGCGAGGTTTCAGATACGCCGCTTTATATCGGTGGCATGCTGGACCGCCGCGGCGGGCATATCCACCCGATGAACCTCGTGCTGGGGCAGGCGACGGCGCTGGAAAGCCTCGGCGGCACTATTTACGAACAGTCGCGCGTCACGCATATCGACAAGGGCGCGAAGCCTGTCGCCTATACGGCCGAAGGCAAAGTCATCTGCAATACGCTTGTCATCTGCGGCAACGCCTATATCGGCAATACCGTGCCCGAGCTGCCGTCGCGCTTTATGTCGGTTTCCAGCCAGATCATCACGACCGAGGTACTGGGCAAGGAATTGACCGATAAGATGATGCCCTCCGATTTCTGCCTCGAGGATTGCAACTATCTGCTCGACTACTACCGCATCACCGGCGACAAACGCCTGCTGTTCGGCGGCGGCGTCGTTTACACGGGCGCGGAGCCAAAGGACATCATCAACCGCCTTGTGCCGCATATGGAGAAAACTTTCCCCTATCTGAAAGGCCGGAAAATCGATTTCGCCTGGAGCGGGAATTTCGCGCTGACCCTGACGCGCATGCCGCATATCGGCCGCCTCGACCCCAACGTCTACTTCATCCACGGCGATTCCGGCCATGGCGTCACCACCTGCCACCTGCTTGGCAGGCTCACGGCGGAGGCAATCGACCAGCAGACGGCGCGTTATGACATCTTCGCGAACATGAAAAACTACCCCTTCCCCGGCGGCCGCGCCTTCCGCGTCCCGCTCACCATCCTGGGCGCGTGGTATTATGGCATGAAAGAGAAACTCGGGCTTTAGTTCCCGTAAGACGCGAAAATAAACCTTTGTTAATACCGCTGCTATACCTTTAAAATTATAGTCTGGAACGGCTGTTATTTTGAGGGGAACGAGTATGGCTACTCTTGTCGGTCAAGCTGGCGTTGATGATGTTCTTACAGGCTTCGGGGGGAATACCTTCGCAGGCTTGAGCGGCAACGACGTCATGCAGGGCGGTGCCGGCAACGACCAGTTCGACTTCGACTTCGGTACACTCACCGGCGTCGCCTCGGGCGTCGACATCATGATCGGCTATGACGGCGACGACATCTACTACGTCGACGACGCGTCCGACCAGGTCGTCGAGGTTTCCGCCACGGGCGGTATCGACACCATCACGGCGAACGTTTCCTACACCCTGTCGACCAACGTCGAGCACCTTACCCTCGATGTCGGTGCGCTGAACGGAACGGGTAACGGCCTCGATAACACGATCCTCGGCAACTCCAGCGACAACATCCTCGACGGCGGCCAGGGCGACGATTATCTCGACGGCGGAACCGGCGGTAACGACACTTACGTTGTCACCAGCGCCGGCGATGTCATCATCGAGGTCGGCACTCCTGACACAGAAATTGACACCGTTGTCTCATCGATCGCCTTCGACCTGTCCGCGCTTGGCATGGGGCTCATCGAAAACCTGACCCTGACAGGCAATGGCAACATCAGCGGCTTCGGTAACGAACGTTCCAACACCATGATCGGCAACAGCGGCTCGAACCTGCTGGACGCCGGCGCGACGGTCGACCCGCTTTCGCTCGCCGCAGGGTTTGCTGCGGATTACCTCGACGGCGGCGGCGGCGCGGATATCATGGTCGGCCATAACGGCGACGACATTTACGTTGTCGATAATGCCGGAGACCAGGCTTTCGAACTGGGCGGCGAGGGCAGCGACCTTATCAAGTCCAGCATCACCATCAACATGGGGAACTACGACTTCGTCGAAAACCTCGTGCTGACCGGCACCAAGGCCATCAACGCCACCGCGAACGCGGCGGGTAACGCCATGCAGGGCAACGTCGCGGCCAATACCCTGACGGGCAGTGCGGTGAGCGACATCCTCGACGGCGGCGGGGGCAACGACCGCCTTGTCGGCGGCGGCGGCGACGACGTCTATATCGTCGACTCGACCGGCGATGTCGTCGTCGAACTGGCAGGCGGCGGCACCGATACGGTGACCGTTTTCGCCAACTTCACGCTGGGCGCGAACCTTGAGAACCTGACCATGGCGGGCGCCGCGGTCACCGGCACCGGCAACAACCTTTCCAACGTCCTTGTCGGCAACAACCTCGACAACACGCTGGATGGCGGCGCGAACCTCGCGGGCATCGATACGCTCAGCGGCGGTGACGGCGACGACACCTATATCGTGCGCAACGTCGGCGATTTCGTCGACGAGATCCTGAACCAGGGCTCCGACACCGTTCGCGCGGGCTTTACCTATACGCTCACGACCTTCGTCGAAAACCTGGTGCTGACCGGCACCGCAGCAATCGACGGCACCGGCAACCTTTTCGACAACACCATCACGGGTAACACCGCGGCCAACACGCTGGACGGCGCGGCGGGCGCGGATACTCTACTGGGCGGCAGCGGCAACGACGTCTACCTTGTCGACGACGTCAACGATGTCGTGACCGAATCCGCTTCGGCGGGTACCGATACCGTGCTGTCTCAGGTATCCTTTACGCTGGGCGACAACGTCGAGAACCTGACCCTGACCGGCGCGATCGACATCGACGGCACCGGCAACGCGTCTTCCAACATCATCATCGGCAACGCGGCCAACAACACGCTGGACGGCGGCGGCGGCGCGGACAACCTGATCGGCGGCGACGGCGATGATTATTACATCGTCTCCGGCACAGGCTCGACGATTACCGAGGGTTCGGGCGGCGCGACTGGCATCGACACGGTTGAATCGAGCGTCACGATAACGCTGAGCGGCAACATCGAAAACCTCGTCCTTACCGGCAGCGCCAATATCAACGGCACCGGCGACGCGGGCAACAACACCATCACCGGCAACATCGGTGACAATACCCTGAACGGCGCAGTGGGCGCCGATACCATGGCGGGCGGCGCGGGCGACGATACCTTCATCGTCGACAACGCGGGCGACGTGGTGAACGAAAACGTGGCGGAGGGCACCGATAGCGTGCGTTCCGACGTTGCCTATACGCTGCTGGCAGAGGTCGAGAACCTGACCCTGACCACAGCCGCCGGCGCCGCAAACGGCACCGGTAACGCCAGCGACAACGCGATTACAGGCAACGCCTCCGTGAACGTGCTGACCGGCCTTGCCGGCGACGACACGCTGGATGGCGGGGGTGGCGCGGATACCATGGTCGGCGGCCTCAACGACGACACCTATTTCGTCGATAACGCGGGCGATATCGTGACCGAAGTGGCGGGGCAGGGCACCGACACCGTCAACAGCAATCAGACCTTCGACCTCAGCACCAGCGGCGCGAACGTCGAGAACCTGACGCTGACAGGTACGCTTGCCATCAACGGCACCGGCGACGCGGGCGACAACACCATCACCGGCAACAGCGCCATCAACACGCTGGCGGGCGGCGCGGGTAACGATACCTACTTTATCGGCGCGGGCGATGTGGTCATCGACCTTGCAGGGCAGGGCACCGATACCGTCGTCACGACGGCAACAACCTCGCTCAGCGCCTTCGTCGGCAACGAGATCGAGAACCTGACGCTGGGCGGCGCCGCGGCCATCAACGGCACCGGCGACGGCAGCAACAACGTTATCACCGGCAACACGGCCAAGAACATCCTGACGGGCCTGGGCGGCGACGACACGATCGACGGCGGCGGCAGCGGCGACACCATGGTCGGCGGCCTCGGCAACGACCTTTACATCGTCGATAGCACCACCGACGTTGTGACCGAAGTGGCCGGCCAGGGCACTGACGAAGTGCAGAGCAGCGTCACCTTCACCCTGACAGGCGACCTTGAAAACCTGACACTGACCGGCACGGGCAACGTCAGCGGCACGGGCAACGCGCTGGTGAACGTGCTGAACGGCAACGCGGGCGACAACACGCTCGACGGCGGCCTCGGCGACGACTTCATGATCGGCGGCCTCGGCAACGACACTTACGTTGTGGATTCGGCGAGCGATGTGGTTATCGACGCCGGCGGCACGTCCGATACGATCCGCTCCAGCCTGACCGTAACGCTTGCGTCTTACGTCGGGATCGAAAACCTCGTACTGACGGGTACCGGCAACATCAACGGCACGGGTACGGCCGCCAACAACACGCTGACCGGTAACGGCGGCGTCAACACGCTGACGGGCGGCCTTGGCGACGACACCTACATCATGAACTCCAACGACGTTGCGGTGGAAGGCGTGGGCGAGGGCACGGATACGCTGATCGTCACCATTACCTCCGGCACCTTCGTCGTGCCCGCGAACTTCGAGAACATCATCCTGGTAGGCAATGGCAACATCGGCCTCACGGGCGGCGCGGGTTCGGACACGCTGACCGGCAACAATGGCAACAACACGCTCGATGGCGGCGCAGGCGCGGATTTCCTGACGGGCGGCAAGGGCCTCGACGTCTTTATCGTCGACAACTCGGGCGATACCGTGCTGGAAAACCCCGGCGAGGGCACCGATACCGTGCGCTCCAGCGTTTCCTACACCCTGTCCGCCAACGTCGAAAACCTTGTCCTGACGGGCACGGCCGATATCGACGCGACCGGCAACGGCGGCGACAACACGCTGACAGGCAACAGCGGCAGCAACACGCTCGACGGCGGCCTTGGCACCGACAGGCTGGTCGGCGGGCTTGGCGACGACAGCTATATCATCGACAACAACCGCGACACCATTGTCGACACCGGCGGCCATGACACCGTCTATGCGCCCTACAGCTACACGCTGGCCGCGAACCTCGAGGACCTGGTGCTGACCGGCACCTCCGACCTCAACGGCACCGGCAACGGCGTCGCCAACGTGATTACCGGCAACGACGGCGACAACGTGCTGACGGGCCTTGGCGGCAACGACATGCTGACGGGCGGCGACGGCGACGATTCGCTGGTCGGCGGCCTCGGCATGGACAACATGGTCGGCGGCGACGGCGACGATAACTACTTTATCGACAACGCCGGCGATATCGTCACGGACGTGACGGGCGATGGCTCCGACCTTGCGACCATCACAGTTTCGTATGTGTTCGACCCCACGTCCGAAATCGAAATCATCCTGATGGGCAACACCAACCCGCTGAACGTGATGGCGACAGACACCGATAACTTCATCATCGCAAACGTCGCCGCGAACCGCATTTCTGCACTGGATGGCGACGATCTCATCTTCGGCGGCGGCGGTGCTGACAGCATCGACGCGGGCGCTGGTGACGATACCATCTCGGGCGGTTCGGGCCAGGACACGATCCGCGGCGGCGCGGGCGCCGATTACTTCTTTATCGATATGACCAGCCCGGTTATTTCCGACATTATCCAGGATTTCAACGTCGTAACCGACAACGACGTGCTGGATATCAGCGACTTCCTCTCGGCCTACGACCCGCTGACCGACGTGCTCACCGACTTCGTGCGCATCATCGACAGCGGCGCGAATTCGCTGGTGCAGGTGGATGCAAACGGCGCGACCACGCCGGGCGGCTTCGTCACCGTCGCGATCCTGCAGGGCATCACCGGCCTGACCGGCGAGGCCGCACTGGTGGCAAGCGGCAACCTGATCGTCAGCTGATAAGGGTTTTAAGCCTTTAAACTTTGGTGACGGCGACTTTCGTCATGGTCAGGCGCGTGACCTCGTCGCCGTGCTTGACGTCGCCTTTCAGCACCAGGCGGCCGTTTTCGCGGCTGGCGGAAAGCTCCGCGCGGTAGGTCAGCATCGCCTTGGTGAGATTGCCTTTATCGTCCTTGATGAACTGGTCGGCGTGGCTGGGGTCGATGGTCGATTCCATCTGTACCTTGTCGGGCCCCGCCAGTGTGAAGGAGCTCTCCCAGATAAAGCCGTTCTTGTCCTTGCGGAAGGTCAGGCCGTTCCGGATTTCGGTGAGGCCGTCGCCGTCGGGCACCGCCGCGCCGCCCTCGATCTTCTCCGAGCGGATTTCGTATTTGCCGTCCAGTTCCTCGAGCGTGATGGCCATGGCTTTCTCCTCCAAGCTTTTCAGTATCTTAATATGCGCTGCCGCGGCCTTGCAAGGCAGGCCGCCCCTTTTCGTAATCACGCCGGGATTGTTTGAAACGGGGGGGTGAATCATATATTCTCTGGAATCTCAGCAAAACGGGGGCGGCGGTGGCCAAGAAAAGCGCGGAAGCAGCGGAAAAAGACGTGACGGCAAATGAAGGCGGCGAGTACCTCGTCCTCGCCCGTAAATACCGTCCGCGCGACTTTTCCGAGCTTAAAGGCCAGGACGCGCTGGTGCGTACGCTCACCAACGCGATTGAATCCGGCCGCATCGCCCATGCCTTTATGCTGACCGGCGTGCGCGGCGTGGGCAAGACCACCACGGCCCGCATCATCGCCCGCGCCCTCAACTGCGAAAAAGGCCCGACCGTCACGCCCTGCGGCGTGTGCGACCAGTGCAAGGCCATCGCAGAGGACCGCCACGTCGACGTCCTGGAAATGGACGCCGCGTCCCATACCGGCGTCGAAAACATCCGCAGCCTGATCGACACCGTGCAATACGCGCCGATTTCCGGCCGTTACAAGATTTTCATCGTCGACGAAGTCCATATGCTCTCGACGGCCGCTTTCAACGCGCTGCTGAAAACGCTGGAGGAACCTCCCGCGCATGTGAAATTCATCTTCGCCACCACCGAAATCCGCAAGGTGCCGGTGACGGTGCTGTCGCGTTGCCAGCGCTTTGACCTGCGCCGCATCGGCTCGGACGTGCTGGAAAAATACTTCAGCGAACTGCTGGTGAAGGAAAAGGTGAAGGCGGAGCAAGGCGCCGTTGCCCTGATCGCCCGCACCGCCGACGGTTCCGCCCGCGACGGGTTGAGCCTTCTCGACCAGGCGATCTCGCGCGAGCCCGCCGGCGTGACCGAGCAAAGCGTGCGCGACATGCTGGGCCTGGCCGACCGCGCCGTGACGATTGACCTTTTTGAAGCGCTGATGAAAGGCGATACGCCGCGTTCGCTGTCGCTGCTCGACAGTTTGTATTCCTCCGGCGTCGTGCCGCTGATGGTGCTGCAGGACCTGCTGGAATTCACGCATTTCCTGACCAAGGCGCGTATCAGCCCCGATACCGCGAAAGACCAGTCGCTGCCGGAAGCCGAAAAAACCCGCGGCCTCGCGCTGGCAAAAGATTTGTCGGTGCCGGTGCTGACCCGCGCCTGGCAGATGCTGCTGAAAGGCGTATCTGAAGTGGCGCAGGCGCCCAGCCCGCAGGCCGCGCTTGAAATGATTTTAATCCGCATGTTGTTTGTGTCGGACCAGCCGACGCCGGGCGATGTGCTTAAACAGCTCAAAGACGGCACGACCGTCAGCATGGGTGGCGGCGCCCCCGCCGGCGGCGGCGCGCCCCGCGGCTCGACCGTCATGCGCAGCGGCGCGGTCACGCAGGCCGTTGCGGCCGAGCCCCAGGCCATGGCCGTGACCGCGCTGAATACGTTTAAAGACGTGGTTGCGCTCTTTGCCCAGCAGCGCGAGATGCTGATTTCCGCGAACCTGACCAATTTCGTGCATGTCGTAAAGTTCGAGCAGGGCCATATCGCGCTGCGCCTCAAAACCGGCGCGCCGCAGAACCTTGTCGGCCAGCTGACCGAAAAACTGGGCATGTGGACGGGCCAGCGCTGGGTCGTCAGCCTCTCGCGCGAGGCGGGCGAAGCGACGCTGGGCGAAGCGAAACAGAACGAGGCGCAAGCCGTCCAGCAACAAGTGCAGCAGAGCGATATCGTGCAGGAAGCCCTGAAAAACTTCCCCGGCGCGAAAATCATCGATATCCGCACGCGGTCTTAATATTTTTTATCCGAACAATCCCGCCTTCGCATAGCGCTTCGACATATCGCTGATGCTCTCTCCGGCCGGTTCTTCGCGTTTCGGCGCAGGCGTGGGCGCAGGTTGGGGTTCGGGTGGCGGCGCTGTAGATTTCAGCTTGATGGGTTTCACCACCTCGATCGCGTTTTCCGCCGCCATGGTCTTGACGGCCGGGATATGCCCGTCGTCGCCGAGTATGCGCGCGAGGCGTTCCTTGTTCAGGCGCGTGGCGACATAGGCTGCCGTTTCGCCTTTCTTGTTTTTCATTCCCGCATCCGCGCCGCAATCCAGCATGTGGTGGGCGATGGCGGGGATGTCGCGTGTCCAGTCGGCGCGCGCCAGCCAGTGCAGCGCGGTATTGCCCTCGGCGTCCTGCGCGTTGATATCGGCGCCACGCTCCAGCAGTGCCTGTACGAGCGTGGCGTCGCTGCGCAGCGACGCCGCCATCAGGGGCGTTTCGCCCGGCTGGTTGCGGTAGTTCACGTCGCCGCCGCGTGCGATCAGGGCGAGCGCCGTGTCACGGTCGCCCTTGATCAGCGCGCGCATCATGTGAAGGTCGATATCGCGGGGTGCGCGGGCGGCGGCGCGGTTGAAGGCGGTGGTCAGGGGACTGGCCAAGAAAACCTCATGCGTTATTAGGTACTAAAGTACCCTACCATAGGCGCATGGTTATGCAAATGAATTGAAGAAAACCGTGTAAAATTAAGGCGATGGAGTCTTGAATTTCAGGGCTTTCATTGTCGTGACGCGCTGCTCCGTGCCCTCGGAAAAGACCGCGAGATACGTGGGGTCGCGCGGGCTCGAAGGGTCATCCAGCTTTTGCTGGAAGAAGTCGGTCATCGGCTGCTGCCATGTGCTTTTCAGCCGGCGCGCCCGGTCGATGGGCTGTTCGCCCTGACGGTCGGTCATGTCGATGTATGCGCCCGCCGCCACCAGCAGTTCGGCCACTTCCTTGCAGCGCGGCCCGCCTTCGGCAAGGCAGGTGTAGTGCAGGGCGCTGCAGCCGTTTGTATCGGTCTGGTTGACGTCAAGCCCGCTTTCGATCAGCAGCTTCACCAGCGCAGGGTTGCCAAGGCGCGCAGCGCCCATCAGCGGCGTCACGCCGTGTTCGTCGGCGATATGCAGGCTGGCGCCGCGTGACACCAGCATATCGGCCAGCTGCACCTGGTAATTAAAGGCGGCGTACCATAGCGCCGTGCGGCCCACCTTGTTTTTCGCGTCGATATACGCGCCGCCATCCAGCAGCGCCTCCACCCCGCCGGCATTGCCGGCGGCCGCGGCCGCGACGATGGCGGGCATGACGTTTTCACCGCCGCCGCCATCCGGCTTCGCGCCGTGGCGCAGCAGCGCCTTGATGTTGCCGTTGCTGCCGCCCTGCCGTGCCGCCTCGATCAGCGGCGTCGCGCCCGACTGCGCCTGCGTGTCGATATGAAGCGTGCTGTGCGACAGGATGTATTCGACGGCTTTCTCGCCGTATTTGCAGCGCGCGGCAAGGTGCAGGGGGGTCAGGCCCTGGTCGCCCTTCCGGTCGATATCGCCGCCCGCCTTGTGCAGCGCGGCCAGCGAGATATGCTTGCCGGTATAGGCCGCATACATCAGGGGGGTAACGGTGATGCTGCCGGCCTTGCCGTAGCTGATGGTTTTGGTCTGCTGCAGCAGCGCGGGGTTTTCGGCGATGGCCTCGCCCAGCGTGACGGCATTGTTATCCTCTATCAGCCGCCAGATGCCCTTTTTCTGCGGCGGTTTGGTCGCTGGTTTTGCAGGCGGTGCGGCGGGTACTGGCTGGGACGCGGCTTGCTGGCCGAAAATTTTACCGATGAGGCCGCGCATGTTTACCTACTTGGCCAGCTTGGCCTTGACCATTTCCTTGCGCAGCGCCTCGATCGCCTCGGAATTGTCGTCCCAGACGGGGGAGAGGTGCTCGGGCTTGGCGGGCGGGGCGGCTTTCGCTTTCGCCTCGGCCTGTGCTGCGGCCGCTTTTTCGATCATCGCGGCGATTTCGGGGTTGTTGTTCTCGCGCGCATAGGCCAGCGCGTTATCGCCCTTCAAGTCGGTCAGCGTCGTGTCGGCGGTGTATTTCAGCAGCTGCTCGGTCGTGTTTTTAAATCCGTTGGCGGCGGCGGAAATCAGCGCGGTATGGCCGTTGACGTTGGCGTGGTTCACGTTCGCGCCCGCTTCCAGCAGCATGGCGACGACGCTCGCCTTGCCGAAGTGCGAGGCGAACATCAGTGCGGTCGAATTATTCTGGTTGCCGATTTCCAAATCTTCTTTCGACGCATGGATCAGCAGCCACGAGACTTCCTTGTGCCCCGCCTGCGCCGCGAGCATCAGGCCGGTCAGGCCGTCGGCATTTTTCCATTTCGTCGCATCGCGCGGCCAGGCCATCAGCACGGGCAGCAGCCCGCCCGAGTCATTCGACTGCACGGCCTTGAAAAAGCGCGTCACCTCGGACGCCGGAGGGGCGGCCGAGGTATTGAAACTCTGGCTCTTGTCAGGGGTATCGCCGGTTGCCATCTTGTCCTTGGTATCTCGATTAAAGCACAAGAAATTTACCATAACGCGCACATAAATTCAACCTTTCGCCAGAGGCTTGAATTCTCCAGCCATAACAATGATTTGCAGCCAGCCGTACCACAGCCGCAGCGGGTTGACTTGACCCCCGCCGCGCTATACCGTGCAAGCCAATTCCACATCACCGAACCAAGAAAGGCCGATCAGCCCGTGACCAACTTTGCCCAGATGATGCAAAAGGCGAACAAGTTCAAGCAGCAGATGCACGACCTGCAGGCGCGCGTGCAGGCGACCGACATCGCGGGCGAAACCGCGGGCGGCCTCGTCACCTGCGTGATGAGCGGCAAGTACGAACTGAAATCGATCACCCTCGACCCAGCTGTCGTGAAGGCCGATGAAAAAGACGTGCTGGAAGACCTGATTGTCGCGGCCGTCAACGACGCACGCAGCAAGGCCGAAAAGATGATGGCCGACGAAACCGCGAAACTGATGAGGGAAATGGGCCTGCCCCCCGGACTCGACTTGCCTTTCTAATTAGCTTTTTAAATTTTAACCCAACAGGAGATAACTATGGCTTTCGATTATTCCACCTCTGGCCTTCCCAAGAACCCCAAATGGGAAGCCGCCGCCGCGATCTGCAACCAGTGGCTGACCGAGAACATGAGCATGTTCGGCCCCGAGCGCATCGTGAACTTCATGCATAACCAGCCCGTCGCGGCTGCAAAACGCATCATCGACAACTGCCCCGATTATTCGGAAGAGTCGGTGACGCTGGCGCTGCTGGGCCCCGCCAAGGGCATCCTGGCCGCCAACCCCGAAACCGAAACCGTCTGCCGCCGCATGTTCGGCGACCGCGCCGTCGACCTGCTGCTGACCATGGCCGGCAACGCGCCTGTGGACGCAGAAATGACCCGCGACGCCAACCGCATCTTCATCGTCGAAGGCGTCTCGACCATGACAGACCAGATGATCGGCCGCGCCAAAATCGACAAGTTCCACCAGAAACGCTGGGACATCCTGAACGACCTCGAAGCAACCTTCGCCAAGGTGAAGGGCGCCGATCCCGCGCTCGATAAAGTCTTCGAAGACGCAGCGCAGAAATCGCGCGATGCGCTCTCGTCGCTCGACAAGGCGGCGGCCGCCATGCCAAAAAAGCCTAGCGGCCCGCGCCCGCCCTTCGGCGGTGGCCACGGCGGTATGGGCCACTAATCGAACTTGAAGAAAAAAGCCCCGGGTAAAACCGGGGCTTTTTTTATTGCTGAAGAGCCGCAGAGTTTTTCAATTTCAGCGGGCCGGAAACTACGATATCGTCATCGGTCGTGACATTGGGTGCGGCCGTAGTGTTGAAATCTGGCGTGGCGGGCGGCTGCGTTGCGACGGGCGCAGGCGGCGTGGGAGGAGACTGGGGGTTTTTAGCGCGAGATTCTTTAAGCAGGGCAGTGATGTCATCATAGCAATTCTTTGTAACCATATTCATCACGTCCAGTTTTGTCACGACCGGCGTTCCGCCGGCCATGGGCGTGGCCATTGTTTCCTCGACAACCCAAGGATCCGCCTTGTTAGCCAGAAGCACGCGGACGGCTTCGGTATAGCCCTCCTTGGCTGCAAAGCTGAGTGCGGTGCCCGTGAAGCGAAGCTTTTCCTTATCGGTATTCTGGTAGCTCCAGTACGTCTGGTCAACATTGGCGCCGTGTTTCAGCAGCGCTGCAATCATCGGCGCATTGCCATTTTTGGCGGCGGTCAGCAGGCAGACCTTGTAAGTCGCGTTGGCGCCTTTTTTCAAGGCGTATCTGGCGGAAAGAACCAAGTTTCCGTCCACGGCCTTTTCTAGCCGCTCGTTCAGCGTGCGCGAGGTCGGCTTCGACACGATATCCCTGACGACCAGCGCGGGCAGCGTGAAAATCTGAAATGCTTTTTTGAACAGGCCCAATTCATCCTCGGTGGCGGTTTTCTGGTCGTATTATTGCCATAATAAATGAATTTTAGCAATAGATTCAACTACATCATTGAAATTAATCGAGAAAATAACGGGTTTTCTTCTTCCCGCGCGCGACCCATATTTGTATTATCGCGCCACATTCATGCCGCCAAGGAAAACCACATGCGCCTGATGACCTGGAACATCAACTCCGTCCGCCTCCGTATCGGCCTGCTGTCGCAGGTGATCGACCGGATGAAGCCCGATGTTTTCTGCCTGCAGGAAACCAAGACGCCTGATGAATTCTTTCCCGTCGACGCGCTGGTGGACAAGGGGTTCAGGCATTACCACTTCTCGGGCATGAAGGGGTATAACGGCGTCGCGATTTTTTCCAAACATCCGCTCGAGGATAAACAGATCCACGGCCGCTGCGGCAAGGACGACTGCCGCCATATCTCGGCGAAGGTAAAGGGCAAGGGCACGTCTTTCGACCTTCACAACATCTATATCCCCGCGGGCGGCGACGAGCCCGATCCGGCGGTGAACGTGAAGTTCAAGCACAAGCTCGATTTCGTCGACGAACTGGCCAAATGGTTCCCCAAGGAACGCAGCTCGAAAACCCCCGTGGTGGCGGTCGGCGATTTCAACATCGCGCCGCTGGAACACGACGTATGGGACCACAAGAAAATGCTGAAGGTCGTGTCGCACACGCCCATCGAGGTCGAGAAGTTCACCAAATTTTATAACAACTTCGACTGGGTCGACGCCGTGCGCCACTTCGTGCCCGAAGACAAGAAATGCTATTCATGGTGGAGCTACCGCGCCGCCGACTGGGACGCCGCCGACCGCGGCCGCCGCCTCGACCACATCTGGGTCACGCCGAAGCTGAAACCCGCCTTGAAGAAACACGAAATCATCCGTGAAATCCGCGGCTGGCAGCAGCCGTCCGACCATGTGCCGGTGCTGGTCGACATCAAGGATGCGGCTTAAAGAAACATTGTCACCCCCGCGAAGGCGGGGGTCTGGCCACCGCCGATCGGCGGTGTATGAGTCATTCACGCGCAAACGCGTGGGGCCGGATGCCCGCCTTCGCGGGCATGACGATTTTAATTTATATTGATTTAGTGCTTGGCCGAAGCCGCCGGAGCCTTATAACCCTTGGGCGCGACCCAGGGCTGTTTCGTGCCGCCGTCATAGGGGCGGGCGAGGCCTTTGTTGACAAGGTTCTGCGCCACGTCGACACCATCCAGCGTTTTCACGTCGCCCAGCACGCGGCCGCCGTATTTTTCGTACTCGACGTTGTACAGCAGCACGGTCTTGCCGTCGATCAGCTCGCGCGTCGCGGCGCTGGCCTGTTCGGCGAGGTCGGCTTCATAGGCGTTCTTGGCGCGGCCCTTTTTCTCGGGCGTGTCGATGCCGCCGACGCGTACGCTGATGGTGACAAAGGTGCCCGGCCAGATTTCGGCCACGACGCCCGGCGTGTCGCCATCGACGACGCGCGTGACTTTCGCCTGCACGGGACCCGGCACGACATCCGAATTCGGCTTGGTTGGCGGCAGCTGCACGTTCGCCAGCTCGCTGGTACCTTCCATGCCGCGCAGCCAGACTTTATCGCCCGCCTGCACCTGTGACAGCGGCTTGCCCGACTGATCGGTGAATTGCGCGGAATAGGCGGCGCCGTTCAGGGACCCGCCCGCAGGCGCCACCTGCGCCACCATGTATTGCCCGACCCATGTGTGCGCGCGCACGGTGATGCGGCCCTGCGCATCCACTTTTACAATCTCTGCTTCGGTGATGCTGCGGTTGTTCGCCGTCATCTGCACCGTCTGCACCTGCGCGGTGGGGGTATGGTACTGGTTGTACAGCACGCCGCCGCCCACAACGCCGCCGGTGGTGATGCCCGCGGCCAGCGCGAAGATGGTGCCGAGTTTTTTGAATTCCTTGAATTCCATGGAAGGCGCGTCCTTATAAATCAAAATCTCGCGCGACTATATCAAGGGGTGGCATATTATGTCAATATGCATGGGTTAATATACTGTAATTGTTATATTATTCGCACCAGCCAAGGCGCTTTTTGCCCTGATAGCGGCGGGCGAAACCCTTTTCGGTCAGGTAGCCGCCAAGGTCGACGCCCTGACTGTTTGTCGCCACGGCCATCACGCGGCCGGCGTATTTTTCATGGCGGATGTTCGACAGGGTGATCGCGCTATCGGCAAGCAGCTTCTCCAGCTCCGCGCGCGCGGCGGCCGCCTTTTCGCGCTCGCCCGCGCATTTGCCCTTCATTTCGGGCGTGTCGATGCCCGCGATGCGCACATGCGTTTCGATATCCTGCCCTATCCAGATATGCAGCCGCACGGCGACGGTATCGCCGTCCAGCACCGCCAGCACCTTGCCCGGCACGGGGCCCGCAATTACCTCGCGCGCATTTGCGGGCGGCGCAAATGCAAGGAGTATAAGGGCAATAATGAAAGCGAAGGGCTTCATGCTGCATACGCTAGCATTACAATCTAAGGTTGTAAAACTATAAAATACACGCTCAGGTTGCTAATCCGGCGGGCGGCTGCGCGTCAGGGCGTTGGCGGCTTTGCCGCTTTTGCCTTGGCTGCCACCGCCTGCAGCACGTCGATTTCGCCGCGTTTTTCGGCATAGCGCTGCGCCGTCCAGCCGTCCTTGTCGGTCAGGGCGGGATTGGCACCGTTCCCCATCAGGAAACTTGCGATCTCCTTGCGGTTGGCGGCCGCCGCGTGCATCAGGGGCGTCATGCCCGAGGGGCGCTCCGCCGCGTTCACGTCGGCGCCATAGGCTTCCAGCAGCCGCAGCGCGTCCAGCTGGTTGTGCACGACGGCCACCACGCAGACGGGTGCCCCGAAAAAGCTCCAGCCTGCGGCTTCGGGATAGGCCTGCATCGTCGTGGCGATGGTTGTCAGGTCGCCAAGCTCGATGGCCTTGTAAAGGGCCATATGATCGGAAAACGCCGATGCGGGCGCAGCGGCGTTGAAGTCAGGGGCGGGGGATTTTTCCAAGAAGTTTCCTTTTCTGAGGTGATGCCTCACGGTAGCATGCTACCTCTGGCTCGGGAAGGTAATTATGGATTCCACCGCGTTATCAGCCGCTTGGCGGCTCAGCTTTTCGCGCGCGGATGCGCCCGCATGTATATATCCATCAATTGCGCGTTATCGTAATCGGTATAGCGCTGCGTGGTCGACACCGACGCATGGCCGAGCAGTTCTTGTATCGTGCGCAGGTCGCCGCCGTTCACCAGGATATGCGTGGCAAAGCTGTGGCGCAGCGTATGGGGCGTCACGCTCTCCGGTAATCCAATGCTTTTGCGCAGGTTGCGCAGGTCGCGCTGGGCGACTTGCTGGCTTAAACGTTTTCCGCGTAATCCCATGAACAGCGGCGTGTCGTTCTGCATGGTGAAGGGCAGGGCGGCCAGGTATTCGCCCAGCATGCGCTCGACCACGGGGATAACAGGCACCATGCGCTCCTTCGAGCCTTTACCCATCACGCGCACCTCGCCCTTCATCGGGCGGTTGCCGTAGTTGAGTTTTAATGCTTCATCAATCCGCAGCCCGCAGCCATAGAGCAGCATGAATAATGCGCGGTCGCGCAGCCCCGTCCAGGGGTTGCCGAGGCGCGGCACTTCCTCCGCATGGTCGATGACTTCCTTCGCCTGCTTGGGCGCGATCGCGCGCGGAATTTTTTTCGGCTGCTTCGGCGTGCGCAGCGACGATATCGCGGGGTTATGCAGGAAACCGTTGCGGTCCAGCCATTTCATGAAGTTCCGCACCGAGGCCAGCGAACGCGCACGCGTCGCCGCACTGGCGCCATCCACCGTCTTTTTGGTCAGCCAGCCGCGGAAATCGCGGATCGTGGCGTCGCCAAGGTCGTTGAGGGAAGGGGGCTTGCCCAGATGCTTGCACAGGAAATTGAAAAAATAATCCATGTCGGCGCGATAGGCGCGCAGCGTGTGTTTCGAGAAACGCTTTTCATGCGTCAGGTAATTGACCCATTCCGCGTATTTCGCGGCAAGGTCTTCGGCTGTCGATGGTGGAATGATATTGTCGTCGCCTTCCATGAAACCCCTTTCATGAAGGACAAGCTTATCACGCCTTTAAAAGCGCGGCAAATTTGTTACGGGTAATGCTGGACTTAATGCGAGGGATCGAGCCAGAAGCGGAAGGCGCGTTCCACAACCTGCGCGAGGAAGCCGATCTGGTCAATCGCCTGATCGGGGCTGAAGGCCTCGGGGTTGCGCGAGCCAAAGGCGATGATGCCGGCAGGCGTCTGCTGGCTGATTTCAAGGCGCAGCAGCGCATGGCTTTTCACAAGCCCCGCGCCGGGGCCGAAGATATCCTCGTGCCCGTTGATGTTCGGCTGCAAGAGCGCGTCGCCGTCCGACAGCCAGCTTTTCACGAAGCCCTGCCGCGCGAAGCGTATGCCCGCCATGTTCACGAAAGGCACTTCCTTCGACGTCGATTCAATCACCAATGTCACCGTATCGACATCCAGCAGTATCGGCAGGTCCTGCGTGATGGCGGAAACGAATTCCTCGAAGCTTTCCGCCTCCAGCACCACCAGCACGGCGGTCTGCACGCGGTTCTGGTTGTTCATGTTGGCGCGGTAGGTTTCGATTAATTCGCGCTGCAGTTTGTTCGCGTTGGTCTTGTCGGCCTTGAGGCGCTCGACCAGCGCCTGCTGGAAATTCACCACGCCCTTGCCGTGTTCCTGTCCGGGTACGGCCAGTTCCTCCAGCAGGTCGGGGTTGTTGCGGAAGAAGTCTTTTTTCTTCTTCAGGAAGGCGATGACGTCGTCATCCGTGATGTCGGTCGCCACCGCGGTCATGCGGCGTCCAGGATAGTCTGGCCGGTCTTCGCCCAGTCGGCGACGAAAGCCGCAAGGCCCTTGTCGGTCAGCGGATGCGCATAGAGCTGGCGGATGACCTTGGGCGGGATGGTCGCGACATGCGCGCCCATTTTCGCCGCTTCGACAAGGTGGATGGGATGGCGGATGGAGGCCACCAGCACTTCGGTCTTGAAAGCGGGATAGGCGTTGTAAATCTGCACGATGTCGCGGATCAGCTGCATGCCGTCCTGGCCGACGTCATCGAGGCGGCCGACGAAGGGCGAGATAAAGGTCGCGCCCGCTTTCGCGGCGAGGATGGCCTGCGCGGCCGAGAAGCAAAGGGTGACGTTGACCTGAGTGCCTGCATCCGACAGCGCCTTGCAAACTTTCAGGCCGTCGGGCGTCAGCGGCACTTTCACCGCGACGTTCTTGGCGATCTTGGCCAGTTTCTGGCCTTCTTTCAGCATCGTGGCGTAATCGGTCGCGGCGACTTCGGCGCTCACGGGGCCTTTCACCACCTGGCAGATCTCTTCGATGAGTTTCAGGAAGTTTTTGCCCGAAGCGGCGATCAGGGAAGGGTTGGTGGTCACGCCGTCCAGCATGCCGGTCGAGGCTAAGTCTTTGATTTCCGCGATATCGCCGGTGTCTACGAAGAATTTCATCTGTGCTTACCCTTCCATTTGACGCTGGGTTATAGTACCCAATGGGAATGTCCCAATCTAGCTTTTTAATAGATGAAGCGCAGCATTCAGGCAAGAGGGTGCAGGTGCTGGCGCCCTTCCCGTTATCAAGGGCTTACGACTATGTGCTGCCAGAAAACATGGCCGCGCAGCCGGGGGATTATGTAAGGATTCCGCTCGGCCGCAGAGATACCATCGGCGTTGTCTGGGGATTGGACGGCGCCGACGATATCGACCCCGCCAAGCTGAAAGCGATCCAGCAAAAATTCACCGCCGAACCCATGCCGCAGGTGCACCGCCAGTTCCTCGAATGGGTCGCGCGCTACACGATGTCGGATTTGGGCAGCGTGTTGAAGATGTCGCTCTCCGCACCTGAAGCATTGCAGCCGCCGAAAGCCGCGGCGGCTTTCATCCTCGCCGGAAAGATGGACGGCAAAATCCCGGCCAGCCGCCAGAAAGTCATCGACCTGTTAAAGGACGGCATTCCGCGCCGCGCCGCCGATATCTCGCGCGAGACCGGATGCAGCGCGGCGCTGGTGCGGCAGATGGCGGCCTCGGGCCAGCTGGTATCGATGCCCTCGACCGCCCCCGCGCCCTGCCGCGAGCCCGACCTTGCGCCCAGCGTGCTGTCGTTTTCGGAAGGGCAGAAGGGCGCGGCCGACGCGCTGGTAAAGCTCGCGGCCGCGCAGCAGTTTGCAACCGTGCTGCTCGACGGTGTGACGGGTTCGGGCAAAACCGAAGTCTATTTCGAGGCCGTGGCCGAAGCCTTGCGCCAAGGCAAACAGGCATTAATCCTTCTCCCCGAAATTTCCCTCTCCGCCCAGTTCCTCGAGCGTTTCGAGCGGCGTTTCGGCGTCGCCCCCGCGCTCTGGCATTCCGAGGTCCCCGCCGCGCAGCGCCGTGTGGCATGGTCGGGCGTGGCCGAGGGTAAAACGAAAGTCGTCGTCGGCGCGCGCTCGGCGCTTTTCCTGCCCTATAAAGACCTCGGCCTCATCGTTGTCGACGAAGAACACGACGCGTCCTACAAGCAGGAGGAAGGCGTGCTGTACCACGCGCGCGACATGGCCATCGTGCGCGCGCGCTTGGGCGGTTTCCCGACCGTCCTTGTTTCCGCGACGCCGTCGCTGGAGACCATGGTGAACGTGAAGGAAGGCAAATACCATTACCTCAACCTGCCCTCACGCCACGCCGGCGCGCGCCTGCCCGACATCCATATCGTGAACCTGAAAACGTCGCCGCCCGCGCGGCAGAAATTCATCTCCCCGCCGCTGCAGCAGGCCTTGCAGGAAACGTTTAAGGCGGGCGAACAGTCGTTATTGTTCCTGAACCGCAGGGGATATGCGCCGCTGACGCTCTGCCGCACCTGCGGCTACCGTTTCCAGTGCCCGTCATGTTCGGCATGGCTGGTCGAACACCGTCGTTTTTCAAAGCTGCAATGCCACCACTGCGGGCTGTCGCAACCCGTGCCCAAGGCCTGCCCCGAATGCCAGACACCCGACAGCTTCGCCGCCTGCGGCCCGGGGGTGGAGCGCATACAGGAAGAAGTGCAGGAACTGCTGCCCGAGGCGAAAACATTCATCCTGGCCAGCGACGTCATCACCAGCCCCACCATGATCAGCACCGCCGTGCGCGACATCGAGCAGCGCAAGCATGATATTATCATCGGCACGCAGATCATCGCCAAGGGGCACCACTTCCCCGCGCTGACGCTGGTGGGCGTGGTCGATGCAGACCTCGGCCTGTCGGGCGGCGACCTGCGCGCGGGCGAGCGCACCTTCCAGCTGCTGCATCAGGTGGCGGGCAGGGCAGGGCGCGCCGAAAAACCCGGCCGCGTCTATATGCAGACCTATATGCCCGAACAAAGCGTCATCCGCGCGCTCGGCAAAAACGACCGCGACGAATTTCTGGAGGTCGAGAGCCGCGAACGCGAACGCGCCGGCATGCCGCCCTACGGCCGCCTCGCCGCGCTTATCCTGTCGGGCACCGATGAATTGAAACTCGAACAGTTCTGCCGCAGCCTCGCGCAGAAAGCGCCAAGGTACGACGATATCCGCGTCCTCGGCCCCGCGCCTGCGCCCATGGCGTTTTTACGCGGCAAGCACAGGCGGAGGTTCCTGATCAAAACCACCAAATCGCTATCGCTGCAAAAATATCTGGGCGAATGGCTGGCGGCCATCAAAACCCCCTCCGCGCTGCAGTTAAAGGTCGATATCGATCCACAGAGTTTTTTCTAGGGCACGTCATTTGAAAAACCGTTACTGGCCTTACCTTCTGCCACTGTTTCTTTTCGCCGCGCGCCCGGCTTGGGCGCATGGCGGTATATCCGATGCGTTTCGCATTGCGCTTTTCATTTTCATCTGGCTTTTCGCGGCCTTGTTTGTCTGGGGCATCTATATCCTGGCGAAAAAACAGAAAACGGGTTTTGCCAGTATCTTGCGCATGGTCTTTATCGGGCTTCTTGCCGTTCTTGGTCTGATGTTCTTAGTGACCCTCGTATCGATGTTCGGAATGGCTCAGTAAGTATAGAAGAACCCGTATAATAACAATAAATTAGAATGAGATAGGGATCTTTATTTGACAGAATCCGCCGCCCGTTATACCTTCCCCGCATCAGCTTTTCTATCAGGGGAATCCACATGAGCGTATTCCAGTACAACGTCTTCATTTCCTGTACCACCATGGCAGGCTGCATCGCATCGAATGCTTTTGCGGCGGCGGTATTGGCGGGGGCGGTGGCGGCCTTTGCACTTGCGGGCGTCATCTACTTCCAGACGCGCCAGTAACCTTACGGCATAAACACCGTCTTCAAAACAGCCTTCTTGGCCGTAAACTCCCGCCAGTCGTCCACATCGGCCGTGAACACGGCCAGTGTCGAGGGCGGGAATTTGCCGATCATCTGCCCGCTGGCGCGCGCGAGTTTTTCCGCCAAATCCTCGAGCCCCGGGTTGTGCCCCACCACCATCAGCGCGGAAAAACGGTTATCGGCCTCCTGCACCTCGTCCAGTATCAGCTCGGGCGGGGCGAGGTAGAATTCGCGGTCGAACCGTGTCGCCACGGGCACCTTGTTGCCGAACAGTACGCCAAAGGCGATGCGCACCGTGTCGCGCGTGCGGATGGATGTGGAACAGAACAGCGCATCGGGCGCCAGCCCCTGTTCCTTCATGAAGTTGCCGACGTTTTCCGATTCCATTTCGCCGCGCGCAGACAATAAACGGTCATGGTCGTCCACCGCGGGCGAGGGCGCGGGGTCGGAATGGGCGTGGCGCAGCAAATAAAGCGTCTTCATTTTTAATGGCTTGTCTGGTAAATGCTGGCTAAACTATAACGCAGACAGGACGGGTTGTCATGCCTCAAGCCGATAGCAAAGATTATGTCGCGGTGCTCGATATCGGCTCCAACGCCGTGCGTTTCGTGGTTTACGACGGGCTTAACCGCGCGCCCTTCAAAATACATAATGAACGCACCCAGTGCCACCTGGGCAAGCACCTTGCCACCACGGGCAAGCTGAACCCCGAAGGCGTGACCTCCGCGCTGGAAAGCATCGGCCGCTACGCGGGCCTGATCAAGGCCATGAAGATAAGGCAGGTGAGGGCGGTCGCCACCGCCGCCATGCGCGACGCGAAAGACGGCAAGGATTTCATCAAGAAGGTAAAGAAAGATTACGGCCTCGAAATCAAAATCATCGAGGGCGAGGAAGAAGCGCGCCTCGCCGCCCATGGCGTGATGATGAACGGGCTGGGCGCGCAGGGCGTTATCGGCGACTACGGCGGCGGCTCGCTTGAATTGATTGTGATCGAAGACGATATCGTGAAACACAAAACCAGCCTGCCCATCGGCGCGCACAGGTTACATGCGATAGAAGGGTTCGAGGCACGGCTGGAGGCGATTGACAAGCAACTGGCCTCCGTGCCGTTTTTAAAGGATTATACGGGGAAAGATTTCTACGCCATGGGCGGCGCGTGGAGGTCGATGGCGCGCGCGCATATGCGCATGGCGAAGCATCCGGTGCTGATGCTCGACCACTACACCGTGCCCGGCAAAAAGGCGACCGAATTCGCCGAACTGCTGTCGAAACAGTCCGAGGCGTCCTTGCAAAAGACGCTCGGCATGATGGAAAAACGCGTCCACGATATTGCCGTCGCCGCGCTGTCGATGCGCCGCGTGTTTGAAATTCTAAAACCTTCGCGCCTCATCTTCTCCGGCACCGGCCTGCGCGAAGGCATGCTCTACGACCAGCTCGCCCCCGCCATCCAGCAGGAAGACGCGCTGATCGCGTCCTGCGAAAAAGTCGCCATGCAGACCAGCCGCTTCAACGAGCACGGCGGTTTCGAGGCTTTGCAGAACTGGCTGGCGCCCTTGTTCGCCAAGTCAGATGCCTCCACGCAACGCCTTCTGAAGGCCGCCTGTTTACTGTCGGATATCTGCTGGTTCGAACACGAAGATTACCAGGCCAGCCATGCGTTTGAACGCATCCTCGTCATGCCCTTCTACGGCATCGACCACGGCGGCCGCGCGTTTCTGGCATTGACGCAATACATCCGCTACGGCGGCGACGCCGAAGACACGCTGGATATCACCGGCAAACTGGTCGAGCCCGACTTAATGCACACCGCCGTCATCGCGGGATTGGCGCTCAGCACCGGATATCTGCTGACCGGCGGCGCATTAAGCCTGCTGAAAGAAAGCGAACTGAAACTCAGCACGGGCAAACTAACCCTCCAACTCCACGCCAAATCCCACATGCTCAACGCCGAAGTCGTCACCAAGGCGCTTCACAAACTGGCCAAGGCGATGGAGCGGGAAGCGGTGATTGAGGTTTAAGCGCAACCCCGGCGAAGGCCGGGATCCCGCAGGCCGCAGGGCCTGCATTTATAAACGCCGCGGTTTGCGCGAGAGATGCCGGCCTTCGCCGGCATGACAGAAGGGTTGCTGAAGGCCTTTACCGCACCCTCTACGCCGCATCGCCGCGGGGTCAGAACCCCGTCTCCGCGCTTCCAGCACCGCACCAGCGCCGCATCTCCGCCGCACAAGAACGCCACCAGCGCCGCATCAGGACGCCTTCTCCGCGCGCTTAGAGCGCGCTTTCCGCGCCTAACGCGCTGCTTTTTCAGGAAAAATCCAATCATTCGATTGGAATTCGCGTGAAATCACTTAAATACCTGATTTTAATAGCAAATTTGGTATTTCGGGGCGCAGGCACCCCATAAGCCCATGAAATCGCTCAAAAACATGCGCAAAAAATTTTTTTCGGACAAAAACGGATTTTGAAGCCGGAAATTCCACACCGTCCAAAAACGCTACTCGGATTTCACGAGTTTCAGTTTTCCGTTTTCGACCGCGATTGCCAATTTGCCGTCGCGCAGATCGAGCGCTTCTTTGCCGAACAATTTAAACCGCCATCCCGACATCGCCGGAACTTCGGCGTCTTTTCCGAACGCTGCAATCAATTCGAGGTCAGAAGACAAACACAAAAGTTTCGGCGCGACTTGTGCTTCTTCGCATTTCAGTTTTAACAGCACGCGCAAAAGATCAACAGTCGGGCCCATGCCGGGCGGCATTTGTGCGCGGGCTTCGCGCTGCGGGCCGTCTTTTTCGTCCATTTCCATGCCGCGTTTTACGGCATCCAGTAAATCGAGCGCGCGTTCGCTGTCGGCAAAGCCGCGGTTTACATTTCGCATTTTGCCGAGCGCTTCTTGCGTTGTCGGCGGATGGGTGGCGATTTCGGCTAAAGCCTCATCCTTTAAAATCCTTCCGCGCGGAACATCTGCCGACTGCGCGAGTTTTTCGCGCCAGGCGGCGACTTCTTTCAGCACGCACATCGCGCGGGTTTTGTGGCTGGGGATTTTGATGCGCTCCCAGGCGTCTTCGGGGCGCGAGATGTAGTTTTCTTTATTGGACAAGTTTTTCATCTCGTCCTTGATCCAGTTCGTGCGCTCGAGTTCCTCGACGCGCTCGGCCAGCTTCAGGAAGATGCGGCGCAGGTGCGTCACGTCAGCCAAAGCGTATTTCAGTTGCTTCGAGGTGAGCGGGCGCATCGACCAGTCGGTGAAGCGCGATGATTTATCAAGCTGCTTGCGCACGATCGAATGCACCAGCACTTCGTAGGAAACCTGTTCGCCATAGCCGCAGACCATGGCGGCCACCTGCGTGTCGAAAATCGGCGTGGGCAGCTTGCCCATGTGGTTGTAGAAAATTTCCAGATCCTGGCGGCAGGCGTGGAAAACTTTCAGCACTTCCTTGTTCAGCAGCAGCTCGTAAAACGGCTCGAGGTCCATTTCCTCGGCCAGCGGGTCGATTGCATAGGCTTCCTCGTCGTCGCCTGCGACCTGTATCAGGCAGAGGTTCGGCCAGTAGGTGCGCTCGCGGATGAATTCGGTGTCGACGGTGACGAAATCCGATTTCTTGAGCTTGGTGCAGAGGGCTTTGAGGTCTTTGGATGTATTGATCAGTGTCATGGTGCCTTAGATACACGAAAAGGGCGTTCAGCCCAAAGGTTATTATTATTGTTTCGGCTTGGGACGCTCGTTCGGCGTCCACTGGCGGACGCTGTCCTGCGCTTCGGCCAGTTCGTCGGGCTTCAGCAGCAGCGCGGTTGAATCGCGCGCGTCGCGGTAGGCGCGCTTGTCGTCATAGTTTGCGGCGAGGCTGAACCAGAACCACGCGACCTTGAGGTCTTTTTTGGTGACGGCGCGGCCCTCGAGGTACATCTTGCCCAGCTTGTACTGCGCTTCGGGATGCGCCATGTCGGCGGCCTTGCGGTACCATTTCGCGGCTTCCGTCTCGTTTTTCTCGACGCCTTCGCCGGCAACGAGCGCGTCGCCGTAGCGCGCGGCGGCTTCGGCGTCGCCGGCCAGCGCCGCCGATTTATAAAGCTTCACGAGGTCTTCGGGCGAATACCCCTTGCCCGCGCGGCCTTCCTTGTAGAGATCCGCCAGCAATACCTGCGCGCCCGGATGGTTTTGCTGCGCCGCGTATTTCAGCCATTTCACGGCTTCCTCGTCGCTTTGCGTCACACCTTCGCCTTTCAGGTAAAGCTGCGCCAGCGCGTATTGCGAATTCTTGTCGTTCTGCTTGGCGGCATAGGTGTACCAGGTCGCCGCCATCTTGTAGTCCTGCTTGACACCCTTGCCGGTCTGGTAATAGGTGCCGAGGTTATATTGCGCGATCTTGTGGTTCTGCTTGGCCGCGGCCTTCAGCCATGTCGCCGCAGCCTCGAAATCCTGTTTCACGTACTGGCCGTTGGCGTACATCAGGGCGAGGTTGGTCTGCGCCTCGGAATATCCCGACTGCGCGGCCATGCCGAACCATTTGTACGCTTCCTTGTGGTCGGTCTTCACGTAAGGGCTGACGCCGCTGAGGTAGAGGTAGCCGAGGTAATTCTGCGTCCAGAGGTCGCCGTGATAGGCCTTTTGCTGCAGGTTGTAGACGTCGATTTTTTCGGCCTTCTGCTGCGGCTGGGCCATGGCGGCAGGGGCAGGCGCGAGGAGGGCGAGGCAGAGGAAGACGGGCAATAACTGGCGCATCGGGAACCTCCTTGTCAGCTGTGTGCGAACATATCCACTTCGCGCACGCCGCGCTTCTTGCGGATATTCTCGGTCAGGTTGCGGAGCAGGTCGTGGACGCTGTCCGGGTTTTTCACGTTGTCGAGGTAGAGGGTGAGCATGGGTGCGCCGGGGCGGTCGACCTCGGTCGTCACGGCGGTGACGCTGCCGATGCTGGCAATCTGGTTCAGGATCGAGATATTCGTCTTGATGTCCTTGATGCGGTAAAGTTCGATATCGTCCTTTTTACGCACGAGGATGCCCGAGTGGAGCGTCAACCGCTGGTTGGTCAGCGTATAGCTGATGGTCAGGTATTTCAGCCACCAGAGGGGCAGGATGAGCAGGGGGATGAAATTGATCCCGTGTAGCGGCGGCAGGTTGGGGATTTTCGGTATCATCACCACGGGCAGCAACAGCATGATGAGGATGCCAAGGCCGGTAAAGCTGCCGAAAATCATGCGCCAGAAACAGGGGCGGAAACGGTAGACGACGGTTTCCTGCTCGCTTGCCATCACATTGGCAAGGGCGGTTTGAGAAATGATCGCGTTCTCCGGCATCTTCGGAAATCCCCCGGTCTGATTGTTATACCCCAGTTCAATCATTCTAGGTCGGCACGGCGTTTAAGCAACCTTTTCCGCCACTTCTGCGTGTAATTCCAATTATCCCCCGCGGCCGGTTAAGTAATTATGAAAACTATTAGTTTGACTCCGCTTTCAGGCGGTTTTTATGCTAAAAAATATGCGGCTTTTTTTGAAGAAATAGAGGGAAATTCACAATGCACGCCTATCGTACCCATACCTGCGGCCAGCTGCGCGGCAGCGACAAAGGTAAAAACGTCAAAATCTCGGGCTGGATCCACCGTGTCCGCGACCATGGCGGCGTGCTCTTCGTCGACCTGCGCGACCATTACGGCCTGACGCAGGTGGTGGTGAAACAGGACAACCCCATCGCGAAAGACATCGAGCGCCTGAAGCTTGAAAACGTCGTCTGCATCACCGGCGACGTGCTGATGCGCACGCCCGAAACCGCGAACAAGAACCTGCCCACCGGCGAAATCGAGATCGAGGCGAAAACGCTGGAGCTGCTGTCGTCGGAAGTCACCGACATGCTGCCGCTGCAGGTCAACAGCGACGACCCCTATGGCGAGGAAGTGCGCCTGAAATACCGTTTCCTTGATCTCCGCCGCAACGTCATCCACAAAAACATCATGCTGCGTTCGGACGTGATTTATTCGATGCGCCGCCGCATGGTGGAGCAGGGCTTCCGTGAATTCCAGACGCCCATCCTGACGGCTTCTTCGCCCGAGGGCGCGCGCGACTTCCTCGTGCCCTCGCGCCTGCACCCCGGCAAGTTCTATGCGCTGCCGCAGGCGCCGCAGCAGTTCAAACAGCTGCTGATGATGTCGGGCTTCGACCGTTACTTCCAGATCGCGCCCTGCTTCCGCGACGAAGACGCGCGCGCCGACCGCACGGCGGGCGAGTTCTACCAGCTCGACATGGAAATGTCGTTCGTCACTCAGGAAGACGTCTTCAGCGTCATGGAAAAAGTCATCGGCGGCGTGTTCGAGGAATTCGCCGATTTCACCGGCACCAAAATGTCCGTGTCGCCCGCGCCCTGGATCCGCATCCCTTACGATGAATCCATGCTGAAATACGGCAACGACAAGCCTGATCTCCGCAACCCGCTGGTCATCGTCGATGCAACTGAGGTATTCAAGCGTCCGGATGTCGAGTTCCGCGCCTTCAAGGAAATCATCGCCAAGGGCGGCGTCGTACGCGTTATCCGCGCGCCCAAGGTTTCCGACCGTCCGCGCAGCTTCTTCGACAAGCTGAATGACTGGGCAAAAGGCGAGGGCGCGCCGGGCCTCGGCTATGTCACCTTCGATGCCGAAGGCGGCAAGGGCCCCATCGCGAAATTCATCCCGGCCGCCGCGCAGGAGGAACTGAAAAAGCTGACGGGCGCCGAGGCCGGGGACGCCGTCTTCTTCGCTTGCGACATGGCCGACAAGGCCGCGAACCTTGCGGGCAAGGCGCGCACGAAAATCGGCGAGGAGATGGACATCCTGGAAAAGAACTGCTTCAAGTTCTGCTGGGTCGTCGATTACCCGATGTTCGAAATCAACGACAAGACCGGCAAGGTCGATTTCTCGCACAACCCATTCTCGATGCCGCAGGGCGGCCTGAAGGCGCTGCAGGAAATGGAGCCGCTGAAAATCAAGGCGACGCAGTATGACTGCGTGGCGAACGGCTTGGAATTGTGTTCAGGCGGTATCCGCAACCACAACCCCGACGCGATGGAAAAAGCGTTTGAAATCGCGGGCTACCCCAAGGGCGCGGTGCAGGAAAAATTCGGCGGCATGTACAACGCCTTCAAGCTGGGCGCGCCGCCCCACGGCGGCTGCGCCTTCGGCATCGACCGCATTATCATGATGCTGGCGAAAGAACCCAACATCCGCGAAGTCATCGCCTTCCCCATGAACCAGCAGGCCGAAGACCTGATGATGGGCGCCCCCTCCACCGCCGAGCCGCACCAGCTGAAAGACGTGCATATCAAGCTGGAACTGCCCAAGGCCGCGGTGAAGGAAGTGAAGCAGGCGAGCTAAGCCCGCTTCCACACCCGCCTGGCGCGGGGGGATCCAAAAGCGCGTCTGCGCGTCATGTGAGTCATATGACGGCCGGACGGCCTTTTGGATGCCCGCACAAGGCGGGCATGGCAGTTTATTACTGACGGCTTCGCGCAGGCGAAGGAAGTTAAATGAAAAGACTGAGCAAGGAATTCATGAAAGCCGTCGGCGAGTATATGCTCGTCGAGACGCCTTTGGCGAAGGCGGACATGTGCCTGTTGTTCGGGGGCGAGCGGACGGAGGAGCTGGCGACGCGCGCGGCTCAGCTTTACCATCAGGGATATTTTCCGCTCATCGTCGTATCCGGCGGCGTGAAGACCAGCCGGGGCGAGATGGAGGCCTTTGAAATGTACGGCGTGCTGGTGAAAAACGGCGTGCCGCCTTCGGCCATCCTTATCGAGGACAAGGCGACGAATACCGGCGAAAACGTCACCTGCACGATGGATTTGCTGAAGAAGGAAGGCAGGTTCAAGGACATCAAATCCGTCATCGGTATCGGGCAGATCCACGGCTCCCGCCGTTTCCTGATGACGCTGGAGCGCCACTGGCCTGAGGTGCTGAAGATGTTCACCGCGCCGAATTATTTCCCCGTCAGCCGCGAGGACTGGCTGAAGGACCGCACGCTGCGCCGCGCTGTCATCCGCGAGTACAAGAAAATCGCGCCTTACAAGCAGCGCGGCCTTATCCGTGAAGTGGATATGGCGAAGCTGGAAAAGGAAATCGCGAAACAGGCGAAACCGCCGGCGGCGAAGCCCCCTGCGGCCGCACTGCCGAAACGCAAGCAACACAAACACAAAAAATACGGAACCTGAACCATGGCACGCACCGGTTACATCGATACCTATTACGCCGACACGCTGGGCGCAGAAGTTGTTTATCCCGAGCTGCTGGGCGATATCGAAACCGACGTCTGCGTGGTGGGTGGCGGGTTTGCCGGGCTGAACACGGCGCTCAGCCTGATGGAGCGCGGCAAGAAAGTCGTGGTGCTGGAGGCAAAGCGCATCGGCTGGGGCGGGTCCGGCCGCAACGCGGGCTTTGTCGCCAAGGGTTATGCGGCGGATGAAGGCTACCTGCAAAAGAAACTCGGCCTTGCCAAGGCGCAGCAGATTGTGACGCTGACGCAGAATGCGCGGAAACTTATCCGCACGCGTATCGAAAAATACAAAATCGACTGCGGGCCCATCCACGACGGCGTGATTACCGCGTCCTGGAAAGATAATGACGATGAACTGAAGGCCTATGTGAGGCAGTCGAACGACAACTTCAACACCGGCTTCGAATTCTGGCCGCGCGAGAAAGTGCGCGAGGCCTGCAAGACCGATAAATATTACGGCGCGGTCTATTCGCCGCAGGATTTCCAGTTCCACCCCTTGCGTTACGTGCATGGCACGGCGCGCGCGGTGGTGAACAGCGGCGGCACGATCTTTGAAAATTCCGCCGCCGTGAAAACCGAAAAATTCCTGGGCGGCTGGCGCGTGCGCACGGCCAAGGGCGAGGTGCGCGCGAAGCAGGTGGTGATGTGCTGCTCGATTTATATCGACGGGCTCGACAAAAAACTCGCCAACGCGTCGTTCCCCGTGCAGACCTATATCATGGTGTCGAAGCCGGTGGATGATGAACTGCTGAAAAATTCCATCAACAGCCGCTGCGCGATTTCGGATATGCGGTTCTGTTCCGATTACTACCGGCGCCTCGACGGCGGGCGTATTTTGTGGGGCGGGCGCGTCGCCCTCTGGGCGAACCCGAAAGATATATCGGGCATGATGATGCAGGATATGTTCAAGGTCTATCCGCAGCTGCAGGGCCATGTGGAGGCGGATTACGCATGGTCGGGGCTGCTCTGCTATGCGCCGCACAAGATGCCGCAGCTGGGCGAGATCGAGCCCGGCTACTGGTACGCGACGGGTTTCGGCGGGCACGGCATTTCGCCCACGACCGTCGCGGGCGAAGTGGTCGCCGCGGCGATTGCGGAGGGCGACAAGACTTACCAGGCCTTCGAGCCGTTCGGGTTGGGTTACGCTGGCGGCAAAATGGGGCGCTACGTGGCGCAGCTGGTCTACTGGTGGTGGCGCGCGCGCGACCATCTGGATATGTGATTAAGTAGCTGATTTATAACGGCTATATAGTTTCCGAAACCAATTGACATAATGTGGCATCTCTTATAAAGTCTGGGGGTCAAAAACCGGATTTGTAAAGGCACCCCCCATGGCATTCGAAAAGCTCAGGAAACTCCTGATCACGCAGCAGACCCGCAACTTCAACCTGGGCGAGGCGGCGGAAAAGAACGACCTCGCGGGCGTGAAGAAATGGCTGGCCGAGGGCGCGAAATGCGTGCCGAGCTCCGACTGGCGCGACGACTCCCCGCTGCACAAGGCGATCGAGCACGGCAACGCCGAGATGGTGAAAGCTTTATTGGAAGCGGGCGCCTCGCCCAACGCCACCTCGCGCTACGGCAGCACCTCGCCCTTTATCGACGCCGTGCGCAAGGGCAATGCCGACGTCTGCCGCGCGATGCTGGACGCCAAGGCCGATGTGAACACAACCGCCAGCGGCGGCAATTCGGCCTATAGCTTCGCCGTGGCCGCCAACAACAAGCCCGTTATGCAGATGCTGGAGGCGGCGGGCGCGAAGCTCGACACCGCCAACAACGACGGCTGGTCGCCGCTCTTCTACGCCGTGCGCAACAACGACGTCGCCACCACCGAAAGGCTGCTGAAAGCAGGCGTGCGCACCGACCGTTTTGATGGCGAGGGCCGTTCGGTGCTGGATGTCGCGCGCGCTTACGACAGGCCCGCGGCTTATAACGCCGTGCAGGCCTTCTTGGATGCGAAGGTGCCGGAATGGCAGGTGACGGGCGAGAAGGAAGTGACCCACATCCAGATGCGCCGCCCGCAAGGCTATAAGCTGACCGATATCTTCAATTTCGAAACCAAGGAACGCACGTTGATCACCCACAACTACGAAACCGGGCGCGACAATGTGGAGCGCGGCAAATTCCTTGAAACCGACGCCCCCGCGCAGCAGGCCGCCAGCCTGCTGAAACCCGCTAAACCGCTTGTACAGGGAGCTTGAAATATGGCCCGCCCCAAAAAGATTTTCGCCAACAAGGCAAAAAAATCCAAAAAGACCGAAAGCGAGTTCGAGTTTTTCTCCGACCTCGACGGCGTGCTCACCAACTTCGACCAGCATGCGAAGGATAAAAACAAGTACGACGACAAGGGCGCGCTGAAATGGGATGCGCTGGATTACGAATGGTGGAGCACCATGCCCGCCTATGACGGCGCGAAGAAGTTCTATGACGGCCTCCGCGAACGCGGCCGCACCCGCATGCTGACCGCGCCGATCCTGAACGCGGGCTGCTTCCGCGGCAAGGCGGAATGGGTGAAAGAATTCCGCCGCAGCCCCTTCGGCCTGCTTGATCTCGTCATCTGCCGCGCCGACGACAAGGAGCTGCTGGCGCGCCCGAACCATATTTTGATCGACGACCGCCAGAAGAACATCGACGGCTGGGTCGCGGCGGGCGGCATCGGCATCCTGCATACCGGCGATTACGCCGACACCATGAAGCGCGTCGACGAGGCGATGGAAAACTACCGCAAGAACCCGCGTGTCGCGGCGCCTGCGCATTCCATCCCCACCGGCAAATACGAAGTCTTCATCGGCCCGAACGGGGTGCTGGCCGATTTCCAGGGGCACCTCGAGGCGAACGATAAAATTGATGCCAAGGGCAAGACGAAATGGGATGAGCTGGATATCGGCTGGTGGAAAACCATCCCGTCCTACGCCGGCGCGCGCGAATTTTACGACGCGGTGCGCGAACTGGTGAAAGAACCGGGGGCGAAGAAACAGCCCGTCGTGCGCTTCCTGACCGGCCCCGTGCCGAACCCCGACGGCTTCGAGGGCGACGCCGCCTGGACGATGAACTTCAAGCCCGAGGCCGGCAAGTTCGCGCTGATGGATGTCATCTGCTGCAGATCCAAAGACAAGATGCTGCTGGCGCGCCCCAACCATATCCTCATCGACGACAGGCAGGACAACATCGACGCCTGGGTGAAGGCAGGCGGCATCGGCGTGCTGCACAAGGGCGATTTCGAAGATACGCTGAACCGCGTGAAAGAGGCGATGGCGCCCAAAGCTTCCGCCGCCGCGAAACCCGCCAGCCCGAAAGGCCCTTGATGCCGACCAAGCTGCCCGCCCGCAAAATCAAAGGCGCGATGCCGGTGAACGACAGCGCCATGCGGCGCTCGAGCTCGCCCGCCTTTGCGACGCAGGACAGGCCGCCGCCCTATCCGCCCGTCAACCAGGCCGCGCGCGATAACGACGTTGAAAAAATGGTCGAGCTGCTGGAAAAGGGCGCGAATATCGACCAGCCCGACAATATCGACGGCGCGACGCCGCTGATGAACGCCTGCCGTTACAACCAGCCGGATACGGCGCTGGAACTGATCCGCCGCGGCGCGAACGTCGAGCCCGCGGCACGCAGCCACGACAAGCCCATCGCCTGGGCCGCCGTCAACGGCATGGTCGAGGTCGGCCGCGCGCTGATCTTGAAAGGCTGCGATTTGAACCTCGAGGTCAACGGCCGCAAATCCATCCCCGCATACGCCCGCGACTTCAGCGACCGCCACCCCGAATTCTACAAAATGGTGGGCGAGGCGATCGAGGAGCGCGACCGTCTCATCGCCGCTGCCGCCGCCGCCGAAGCCGAAAAACGTGCCAAGGCCTTCAGCGACGGTGCGACGGTGCTGGAGCAGCCGCTGACGGTGGCGAAGCCGATTACATTGAAGCGCTAGGCGCCCAGTCACCCGATAACCTTAATTTACTCACTTGCCGCCGCCCCTGAAGGGCATGACTAAAGGATTGGAATTACAGCGGATTAGTTCGTGCGTTGGGGTTTTATCATGTATTAAGCAATCAATGGTAAAATTCATCTAGGTCAAGCAGATGCCGCAGTGTGGTTGAATGGGCAATTCCAAGGATAAGCCGCGCGGGAGCCAGGGGAATAAAAGCCGCTACGTGCAAGAGGGCGGCAGAGCCGATATATGGGAGGTTCCGCCCGCCGCACAGCAGGCACAGGAAATCGAGTTTTCCGACTGGGTCGACATCAATTCCTTGCTGGTACAGCGGGCGCAGGCGGATTACCTCAAGCTCGCGGCGCAGGTGCAAGCGCCATATTCGCGCGAACTGCGGGAGATACAGCAAAAAACAACCCGCCAGCTCCAGAACGAACACAGCGAATACAACGAGCGGGCGATCTTCCTAGACCCGACGAAGTTTACAATCGGGGTTGCGCTAGGGCTTTCCAAGGATGAAACCGTACGGCGGTTGCTGGTGGAGCAGAATGCGCAGAAAGGTTCATCCGACCATGTGGTGAGCGGCGCCGCTAAAAATATGGCGATGGATTTCAATGCTAAGGCCGGGCGCACGACGACGCAGTTTCCCGTATCCTATTCGATACATAACGACCTCGAGCAATGCGTCGTGGTGCCAGCGGCTGAAGCCGAGCAATTTTTCAGGATCAAGGGCCTGAATCCCGAAAAAAACAGGGAATTCACTAACCGCCACGAAGCATGGCATTGCAGGGACGACCGCTATACACACGGCCTTAAGGCGCTGAAAAACGTGCCGGCCTTCAGCCCTTCCACGGATATTTCAAAGGTCCCGAACGACGCAAAAGTGCGTGAGGCCTATAGCCTGTACCACAAGAAAGAGTGCGTGGCGGATGTCGGCGCGCTGGGCGACATGATACGCGAGGGCGACGACCCCAAAATGATCGGCGACGTCATCCGCAAACGTAACAACGATGCCTGGGAAGCCCGGCATTTTACCTCGCCCGTGCTCGAGGGTTTCCGGCGCGAGATCGCTGCGATGGGGGTCGATAAATTTCGCAAGCTTGGCGAGAAACAGGTGCAGGACTTTTATTATGGTGTCGTTGACCGCTATGCTTTGAGCGCCGACGGCATCGGGCATGTCCAGCAGTTCGAGGCGCTGGGTTCCATACGCCCCGTGAAAGGCGAAGGCAGCTTTTTCAAAATCCGCAAGCGGATCGACGAGCCCGGTGTCAAAACCGCGATCGACTACAGGGCAGCCCAGAAAACAGCCATGAGGGAAAAAAACGAGGAGGAGATGGATTTCAACGTCACTTCCGATTCCTATGCCCGGGCCGCGCCGCCGTCGCCCGCGGAAAAGCGCGCCGCTGCCTTCCTCAAAACCTGGGACGCCGGTAAGACGCTGGAAGACCGCGCGTTTGGAAACGACAGGAAAATTACCCCGGAATCACTTGTGCGCGCCTATATCGGCCTTGTCGACGAGTGCCAGAAAAAACTCAAGTCCGATCCTGCCAACGCGCCACGTTATGAAGGGCAGATTGTCAGGCTGAATGAAGCCTTGAAGGAAAAGGTGCAACGCACTGATTACGTCACCGCCAATCTCGAGCGGGGTGTGAAGTTCGAGGATTTCGACCCACGCAACGCCAAACCGATGGCTGTCACAAATTCTGCCGTGGCTCCGCGCCCGGTTTCATAGCGTTAGCAGCGCAATAAGTTTTGCCAAAAAAAGCCAAGTCGGAAGGGCTTATCAGGCCACAAAAACCTTGAGCGACATGGGCAGTTACCTCATGGCCTTGCGGCGGGCCTTGTCGGCATAAAGCGATTTGTCGGCCTGCTGGTAAACGCCGGCGTAGCCGCTGTCGGCGTCGAGCGGCGAGGAGCCGAGGCTGGCGCCGAAGGGCAGCAGCTCGCCTTTCCATTCCAATACCAAATTATTCAGCGCGGCGCGCACGGCGTTGACGCGCACGATGGCTTTGTCGGGGTCGGTCGAGGTGAGGAGGAGGGCGAATTCGTCGCCGCCGAAACGCGCGGCGCCGTCGGCGATGCGGATGGATTTCATCAGGGTTTCGCCGACCAGCTTCAGCGCGGCGTCGCCGGCCTGGTGGCCATACAAATCGTTCAGGGGCTTGAAACGGTCGAGGTCGATCAGCACCATCAGCGCGCCCGGCGACTGGTGGCGGCGGATGCGGGACAGTTCCTGCTCGAAAAATTTCTCGAAACCGCGGCGGTTCATCAGCCCGGTCATCGCGTCGGTGGAGGCCATTTCCTCCAGCTCGCGGATGCGCGCTTCGGCGACGGAAAGCTTCAGTTCGGTATCGGCCAGCCTGCGGTAGGCATCCAGTAGCAGCGCCTGTCCCGCGTCGTTGATATCGAGACGCGACAGCATCGCGGGGTCGGGCGCGGTGATATGCCCGACCATGTCGGCGAGTTGTTGCAATCGCTGGCTTTTGTTCATTGACGCCTTACCCTCAAAACAGTGGCATTATACATAACACAACTACCCCCTGAAATGAAAGGAAAACTCGTGCAATATCTAGCGCAGCCGGGGGCTGCTACTTAACATATTGAAAAACTTGGTTTGTTTTTAACTATTCGTGGACTACATTAATGGGAGAAGAGGATGACCTCGTGGGTGTGAAATCTCTATTGATGCGAACCGTTCCGGCGGCCGTGATCGGCCTTGCCGCGTTAACCTTTGCTGCCGCTGATTTAATCTATTGCGCGGGAACCGCGCTGGCCGACCCCGTGGTGAAGGTTAAACCGCAGACGGATGTCACCGTCGCGCTGCACAAGGCGCTCTACAGCTTCAAGATGGTATCGGTGCAGGCGGGTGCCGGCATTTCCGGCATCACCGGCACGATGTATTACGAGCAGGACGACAACTGCGAGGCCTGGACGACCGATCACCGCTTCCGCGTCGAATACCAGTACCCCGAGCGCCGACCCGTGGCGAACACCAGCCATTACGTCGCCTTTGAATCGAAAGACCAGGGGCAGTTCTATTTCAGCTCCGAACGGCAGGAAAACGGCGAGATGACCGAACAGCTGCGCGGCTCGGTCGACCGCAACGCCGACGGCTCGGCCAAGGCGGATTATTCGCGCCCCGATGATCTGGCGTACAACCTCCCTAAAGGTTATTTGCTGCCCACGCAGCACACCAACGAACTTATACGTCGCGCGCGCGCAGGCGAGAAGTTTTTTGACGCGGTGATTTTCGACGGCACGGATGCCGACGGGCCCGTTGAAATCAACGCCCATATCGGCAAGAAACTGACGCCCGAGGAAATCAAGGCGGTGAGGGGCGACAAGATCGACGCATCCCTGCTCACCCCCGACGCCTGGCACGTGCGCATGGCCATCTTCCCGCAAAAAGACCAGGACGGCATGACGCCCTCTTACGAGATGGACGTCAACATGCACGACAACGGCGTGATCAGCTATTCACTGGTCGATTACAAGAGCTTCAAGGTCGAGCAGAAGCTGGTGGCGCTGGAGAAAATTCCGGCGAAGGCTTGCAAGAAGTAACTCCGCTCGCGAGGATGGCCTTAAAGATTTCATCTTCGGTGACCATACGTTATCCCTTTCTGAAATTTCCAATAAGTAAATATTCATATAATTTAGGGCCGGAAATATTTTTCCCAGAAATATAGCCTCTAACGCCTCTTAACCAAGGCAGCCAGCGATAAATGTTACCTAGGGTGACCGGGCTTTCTGTTTTCTCAATTGTTACCGACTTTAGGGCGACACCTGCACCAAAAACCTTAGAGATGTTTTTAGGCCCCACGCTTGTTGCTGTTTTAACATCGCTTAAATCTGTAAATGTTATTCCTTGTAAATAAGGGTAAGCGATTGGCTCCGGTTTAGTGCTTTGGTAGAGATTTTTGAAAACAAAGCGTGCCTCTTGCTCATCGCTAATCATGGAAATTAGCACCCCGCGCTTACCTAAATCGACTACTGCTGCTTCTCCTTTAGTAACATGACGAAAAGTGCCGCCAGCTCCAGGAAAAACACTGATCTCTCGGTAAATAGATGCCTCTCGAATTGCATTGCCGGTCTTTACACCTTCAGGCGTTTCCACTGTGACGGTGACTTGATAGCGCAGCCGTTCTGATGGAGACGGAGCACGAGCATAGGCACTTACAGAGAGCATTAAAAATGCAGCAAGCAAAATCAAAAAGGCTGAAATAAGCTTTAATTGCTGATTACTCGCGCTCATGAATTGTTTTGTTTTAAGAATCTCAAACATTTTTGCGCCTCACATAAATTTCTGTCGCCATCAGGCTACCTAAATAGCTCAGCGACTATTTATCTTTCTTCATCTGCACCGGCCCCGTATCGCGGCGGGAGATCGCGGCTTTCAGCAAATCGATGATCAGCGCGGTGGCTTCTTTCTGCTGCGCGTCGGCGGGCAGGTCGCCGCCGAGGTCGAGCAGCGCGTCGCGCGCGGCGTCGAAATCGCCGAGGCGGCGGTTGAGCTCGGGGATGAGAAGCCCGACGGTCCAGTAATAGTCATCCTTGGGCTTCATGTCCTTGAACGCTTTTTTCAGTTCTTCAAGCGCCATGGTGGCGTAGGTTTTGTATTTTCCACTGTCCTGGCAGACGTCGGCTTCCCAGGTCGCGGGCATCAGTTTCTGCCAGCGCGGTCCCGTGCCGGTGCCCGACAGCCTTTCCTGTTCGGCGAGCAGGAAGAAAGTCGCCTGCTGCCCCGCGTAGATTTTTTTGTATTCGTCGGTGGCAATCGCCTTGCCGATTTTTTCCAGTTCGTCGTCGCTGTATTTATCCTGCGACACCACCATGCCGTTCGAGGGGCAGACGGCGAGCGGCGCGGGCAGGCCAAGATACGATACGGGGCGCAGGTCGAGGTAAATGCCAAAGGTGCTGTGCGTGCCCAGCTGCAGCGCCTTGAATTTCTCGCCGCCGACGGGGCAGGTCATGTCGGCTTCGGTCAGGTGGTAGCCGATGGGCGCATTGCAGTTGAGGAAGTTGTTCGAATAGCTCACGGGCGCGTCGGCCGCGGCTGCAGGGCTGCTCAAAAGGGCAACTGTCAGGGCTAAAAGGGTTCTGCGCATGATAGGGCTCCTGTTTTCAGGGAATCATACCTGAAAATGGTTGAAAAACCTTGTGCCGGTAGAACGGGAAAAGACCAGGCCCGCGCAATATTATTACTATAAAAACGCTTTATTTTCATTGAAATAACAAAAAATAGGTCAGTAGTTCACGAATCTTTTGACAAATAGTTAAGAATATGTAAAATTCATACATCATCAGTTACGGATTAACATAATATCTGCGTCAATCGCATCTTAATCGCGAAGGGAAAAAAATTATGGGTGGTAAAGTACAACTCAATGACCTCAGAACCGGCAGGCCGACAGAAGTAGATGCTGACGAGGTTATGGCCGTTATCCAGGATGCGGTGTCTGTCCGCGTCCGCGAAAAGGGTAAGCCCGAAACCACGCGCCACATCACGCAGGTGTTCACCTTCAACGGCGAGGCGCTGTTCTCGTTCGATGCGCCGCAGGCGGTGATCGAGAAGGTCAAGGCCGGCCAGACCGACAAGGGCGCAAACCTTTCCGTCCTGAAAAAAGAAGACCTCGAAGACATGATGGGTGCTTTCGGCGGCCGCCCCGCGGCGCCCCAGCCCCCGCCCGATCCCGACACCGAAGCGGGCATCGCGCACGGCATCAAGAACGGCGTGCAGCAAAAACTCGACAAGCAGCAGCAGATTTACATGCTGCACCAGCAACGCGATGTCATCAACGACAAGCTGAAGGAACTGGGCGAGGAAGGCCAGGAAGAAAACGACATCATCGCCAAGGCGGTCAAGGAAGCCGACCTGCCCTTTGAAGTGCGCCTCGACGCCGAGCGCGAACTTGCGCGCCTCAAGAAAATGCCGGCCATGGGCCCCGAAGCGGGCGTCGCGCGGACCTGGCTGGAACTGCTGGTGGCGCTGCCCTGGAACAAATACCCCGATACCAACAAGGACATCGTCAAGGCCGAGGAAACGCTGGAACGCGACCACTACGGCATGGACAAGGTCAAGGAACGCATCCTCGACTTCATCGCCGTGATGAACCAGCCCGACGCGACAGGCCAGGGTAAAATACTGTGCCTCGTCGGCCCGCCCGGCGTCGGCAAAACCTCGATCGTGAAGTCGATTGCCGAAGCCACCGGCCGCGTGTCCGAACGCATTGCGCTCGGCGGCGTCAAGGAAGAATCCGAAGTGCGCGGCCACCGCCGCACCTTCATCGGCGCGATGCCCGGCGCCATCATCAAGGCGCTGCGCCGCGCCGGCACGATGAACCCGGTCATCAACCTCGACGAAATCGACAAAATGGGCTCGGACGCCCAGCGCGGCGACCCGGCTTCCGCCTTCCTCGAAGTGCTGGACCCCAAGCAGAACAACAAGTTCCGCGACCACTACCTCGACGAAACGGTTGACCTCTCGAAAGTGCTGTTCATCTGCACCGCGAACGAGGAAGACCGCATCCCGGGCCCCCTGCGCGACCGCATGGAAATCGTCCGCCTGCCGGGCTATACCCGCGAGCAGAAGTTCGAGATCGCGACCCGCTACCTGGTCAAGCAGCAGATGAAGGAAACCGGCCTGAAGCCAAGCCAGTTCGAGATCGCGGACGACGCCCTGAAGTCCATGATCAACGACTACACACGCGAAGCCGGCGTCCGCAACCTCGAGCGCACCATTGGCACTGTCTGCTCGAAAGCGGTCCGCAAGCTGCAGAAATCGCCCGGCACGAAAATCACCGTGACGGCGGCCGACCTGAAAGACCTGCTCGGCTCCGCGCGCGCGGCAGAAGACAAGATCCCCGACGAAGATACGGTCGGTATCGTCAACGGCCTCGCCTGGTCGGCGGTCGGCGGCAGCACGCTGCAGATCGAAGCGATGACCCGCGCCGGCAAGGATTTCAGGATGACCGTCACGGGCAACCTGAAGGAAGTGATGCGCGAGTCGGCTGAAGTGGCGCATAGCGTCACCCTGTCGCTTTGCGATAAATTCAACATTGCGTCGAAGGCGAAAGAGTCGGAAATCCACATCCACGCGCTTTCGGGCTCCATCCCGAAAGACGGCCCCTCGGCAGGCGCTGCGATGACGACGGCCATGTTCTCCGCTGTCTCCGGCATCAAGATCAAGCGCGACGTCGCGATGACGGGCGAGATCTCGCTGAACGGCAAGGTCATGGTCATCGGCGGCATCCCCGAGAAACTGGATGGCGCGCTGCGCGACGGCTGCACGACGGTCCTGATCCCCAAGGCGAACCTGCCCGATCTGGAAGACGTCGCAGAAGAGGTCAAGAGCAAGCTGAAGATCATCCCGGTCTCGACCATCGACGAGGTGCTCGACCTCGCGCTGGTGGAAAAGCCCTCCAAAGCTGTCCTCGGCGGACGCGAACCCGCAAACGGCGACGCTGCCCAAAGCGGCGAAACCTTCCGCGCACGACCGCAGGGCATGACGCCTGCGTAAGCTGAGCTAATAACCTGAACACGAAGAGGCCGGTTGTGAAAACCGGCCTCTTTCTTTTCGGCGTTGTGCCGGTCGGTCTGTATTTGCTAGGCTCTAGAGGTGAACAAAAATCAATTTACTCCGACACATTGATCCCCTTGGAGCGTGAAATGCATTCATTCAAATTGTGTAAATTTCTATCAATACTGGTTGTGGGTATAGTAATCAGCGTATTCGTGCAGTCATCAGCATTGGCGCAATCGCCAGCGGGCAAACCTCTCAATGCATGCCCTGATTTTGGCAAATTCGTATGGGGAGAAATCAACGAAGTTTCTTTTATATGGGGAAATAAATTTCCGCGCACTTATCCCCGGATTTGTGAACAAAATACGGACAATTGTTTCGATTTGCCATCTTCTCTACACAAAGAACAACTGACCAACGCCTTCGTTGCTGGAATCAGAGACAGGATATTGCCCTATGTGACTCACGATAAGGATTGTCAGGTTCCAGACGTAGTGGTTGAACCGTCTGGAAAATATTTTTTGAAAACAAAAGGCGCACTTACTGTGGTGGCCAAACTTGAGTTTATTAACCCAAAGTTCCCCCCTGGAAATGTGAAAATAGGTGAAAAAGAAGATTATATAGCGATTCTTTCTTACAAATATTTCCTGCCCAAAACGGACTCCATCTACAAGGATGAGGTTTCAGAAGAAGCAGTATTAGAAGCTATGCCAGCTCGACAAAAACTTTATATTACGCTCAGTGAGGATACTGAAAAAATTCAGGAGCGTATAAATAGGTTTATCAGTCTTGTTGGATATGATCAGCAATTGGACTCTGCTAGACAAATTTGCATTGCGAGCCATGATACTAAAGAATCCTTGGTGCGTCCGCAGGTGAACATGATTAAGCGGCCTGCGTTAAAAATAGGCGATCCTAAGTTTTGACCTGCTGGCGAGTAAGAATAGAGAGGCCGGCTACATTCTGGCCTCTTTGTGGGCTATTTCAACGCACCCACTTGGTCGTTGTTTGTTAACCAGTCGTGGCCTATATTTACTAGGCTCACCGGACTATGCGTCTACAGCAGGAATTGAATATGAAAAAGAAAGTCCTTATCGTCGAAGATAACGAATTGAATATGAAATTATTCGACGATTTGCTGGGCGCGCATGGGTATGAAACCATCAAGACGCGCGACGGCACCAAGGTGCTGGATATCTGCCGCCAGAACCGCCCCGACCTTATCCTGATGGACATCCAGTTGCCAGAAGTCTCGGGTCTCGAGGTGACGCAGTGGCTGAAGGCGGATAATGATCTCAAGCATATCCCCGTTGTGGCCGTCACGGCCTTCGCCATGAAAGGCGACGAGGAGAAGATCCGCCAAGGCGGCTGCGAGGATTATATCGCCAAGCCGATTTCGATTACCGACTTTATGAAAGTCGTGCAAAAACACCTGGAAAAGTGACAGGCCAAATACCTGTATAATAAGCTTTAATCCGGTTAATTCTTCCTTTAACATTTGCCGATAGGGTAATAGATGGGGGCGCCCGCCCCTGTGTGGACAACAGAACAAGAAACATGACCGCTCGCGTACTCGTCGTCGATGACATTTTGCCCAACGTGAAACTGCTCGAAGCCAAACTGAGCGGCGAGTATTTCGACGTGCTGACGGCAACATCGGGCGCGGAAGGCATCCAAAAGGCCGAAACGCTTAGCCCCGATATCATCCTGCTCGACGTGATGATGCCGGGCATGGACGGTTTCGAAACCTGCCAGCGCCTTAAATCGAACCCCGTTACCTCGCACATTCCCGTGGTGATGGTGACCGCGCTGACCGACGCGACCGACCGCGTGCGCGGCCTTGAATCCGGCGCCGACGATTTCCTGTCGAAACCCGTGAACGACGTGGCGCTGATGGCGCGCGTCAGGTCACTGGTGCGCCTGAAGATGACGGTCGACGAATGGCGCATCCGCGAAAACACCGCGAACCAGTTCGGGTTTGCCGGCAACAAGGCGACATTCATGGCAGAGCCTTCGGAAAAGGCGCGCGTCATGGTGATCGAGGACAAGGCTTTCGAATCCGAAAAATTCGTCGAAACCCTGCGCCGCGATGAAGACGTCGTGATGCCCGTGCGCACCGGCGAACAGGCGATCGCGCTGGCGCAACAGAACGATTTCGACATCATCACCGTGTCGCTGAACCTTGGCATGGAAGACGGGCTTCGCCTCTGCTCGCACCTGCGCTCGAACGAGCGCACACGCTCCATCCCGCTGCTGATGGTGGGGGAAGAGGCCGATATGAAGCGCATCGCGCAGGGCCTCGAGATCGGCGCGCATGATTATATTTTACGCCCTGTCGACCGCAACGAGCTGCTGGCGCGCGTGCGCACGCAGATCCGCCGCAAGCGCTATCAGGACCGCTTGCGCTCCAACTATGAAACCTCGCTCTCGCTGGCGCTGACCGACAGCCTCACCGGCCTGTTCAACCGCCGCTACCTGATGGTCCACCTTGAAAAGCTGATCAACAAGAACGTCGAGACGAAAAAGTCGCTCTGCGTCGTGATGCTCGACATCGACCATTTCAAGAAAATCAACGACACCCACGGCCACCAGGTGGGCGACGAGGTGCTGAAAACCTTCGCCGAGCGCATCTCGCAGCGCCTGCGCAGCTTCGACCTTGTGGCGCGCCTCGGCGGCGAGGAATTCGTGGTCATCCTGCCCGACATTTCACTGGACATGGCGATGCAGGTGACCGAACGCCTGCGTAACGGCATCGCGCGCGAACCGTTCAAGACGTCCAGCCCGCACGGCCCCATCGTGGTGACCGTTTCCTGCGGCGCGGCGATGATCGAGGGCGAAAAGGTGCAGGTGGAAGAAGCGCTCCGCCGCGCCGACGACGAGCTCTACCGCGCCAAGGAAACCGGCCGCAACCGCACCTATTTCGCAGGGCACGGGCTGGTGACGCAGGCTGAAGCAGGGGGCGCGGCAGCGGCCCCGGCAGCAGCGCCCGCAGCGGCGCCTGCGGCTGAACCCGCGGCAGCCCCGCCCGCAACCGGCACCGACACGCCCCCGCAATAAGCGATTCCCCATAGATTCCATGCCCTTAGCTAGATGCAGCCAAGCCGCTGATTCCTATTGACTTTATAGGCATGATTATACATAATAACGAACAATAAAAATGCTGCCGTTCAAGGCGGTTACTTCAAGGTGTGTCCCTTTTTTAAAGGCGTAAACGGCATGAAAGCCTCCGACCGCGATGTGCTGCTCGACAAGCTGCTCGACCTGATGAGCCTGCATCACCATGCCTCTTACGATGTGCGCGGGCTCCCCTATGTGAAGGAAGACGGCAGTTTCGGCCTGACGGCGGGGGAGAAGGGCGGCGGGCTCTATGCCGCCTATTTCCTGATGGACCAGCTGGAGGAAGGCGGGTTGCTGGGGGGCGGACAGCCCGGCACCGACCTCGACACGGCCATGTACACGCTGGGCCCCGGCAAGGTTTTCGAGGTGTACGACGGCGCGAAGCTGTTCCGCGACGAAGACAATGAAATCACCGTACATATCACGACGGACAAGCCGCTGGCCGATATCATCGCGGCGCTGGAGGTCGGCATGGAATCCGCGCGCGCCGATTACCGCCGCGAGGCAAAATCGGAAATCGAGGGCCGCAACGAGCGCAAGGCCGACAAGCAGCGCGAAAAAATGGGCCCGATTGGCGGTTACGACGCCGACGATGCGCTGGTCACGGCCTATCTGACGATGCGCGTACACCAGGAATTCCCCAATTCCAACATCAAGGTCGAAAACACGGGCGTGAACCCCGAGCTGGAAAAAATCCTCAACGACAACCGCCCGCGGCTGCGAGTCAGCTTCAACCATCCGGCCGGCGAGAATTTCAGCCGCTTCAACGATTTCCATTCAGCCCTTGGCAAGGTATTCAACGGCTCCTGCGCCGTCAGCCCGGGTATGGGCGGCGGCCCGCGCAACGAAATCGATATCGCGGGCCATATGGCGCGCCTTGCGGCCGATGTGCTGGAACACGACGCCAAGGGCGCGCGCCGCGTCGTGGGCATGCTGAAAGGCACGCTCGATGAGGCCGCTGTCGCGACCTACACAGCCCATATCGACCGTTTCGACGCCACGAAAAACGAGATCGAGGCGCTGACCAAGGGCGCGGCAAAGCCGATCAAGGTCGGCGGCACGCTTAAAATCCGGACACAAGGTTAAGGACATGACAAGAAGCCTCAAAGACCGCGAAACGCTGCGCAACAAGGTGGCCGAACTGATGGCGCTCGAAAAGACAGAATGGCCTGGCCATGCCTTCGCCGACGAAGACGGCAGCTTCGGCGTGACCTGCGGCAAGGTCAAGGGCGGCTATTACGCGGCCTATTTCCTGTCCGACCATCTGGCGGCGCAGAAGCTTTTCACCGGCAGGCAGAAGGAACGCACCGACCTCGACACCGCCGTTTACGAATGCTGGGGCGAAAACCCCTTCCAGATTTTCCCCGAAGTGCGGCTGCACTGGAACCAGAACCAGGAAGTCGAGCTGCGCATCACGACCGACAAGCCGCTGGATAAAATCATCCACGCCATCGACTGCGCGATCAGCGCCGAGCAGGCGGAAATCAGGCAAAAGGAACAGCGCGAGCGCGAATACCGGGAGGAGCGCGAGCGCGACCGCCAGCGCGAGATACGCGGGCCGGTGGTGAGCAAGCAGGCGGACCTCGCCATCTTGCAGGAATACGTCGAGCAGATGACGCGCACCCACCTGCCGCATACGGCCTTTTACGATTTCAAGAGCGAGCGGCCCGACGAGCGGCGCGTGCTCTTTACGGAAGACGAGCGCATCCGCAACCAGTTCCGCTTCTACAGCAGCGGCTGGGGCGAGGAAAACAATTATTTCAACTATACGCTGCGCGACGTTTTCAACGGCTTCTGCGCCGTGAGCCCGAACCAGTTCGCGCCCAAGGGCGAGCTGCATTTCGACATCGCCGGCAACCCCGCGCGCCTCGTGCAGGATATCCTCGAGCATGATTTCAAGTCCGTCGCCGCCGTCCGCTCCGCGCTGGTGACGAAGAACAAGCTGTCGATCCCCGACAAAGCGGCGTTCGACAGTGTCATCGCCGAATACGGCCAGAAAGACAGCGACGCCAATGTCATCACGCAGGGCTCGGCCGAAAAAATCAAGGTCGGCAAGCCGATTAAGTTCGGAAAAGGGCCTGCATGAAACGTGAAGAGCGGGAATTGCTGCTGGACAGCCTGATCGACCTGATGACCGCGAACAAGCTGGGCGGCTGGCGCGGCGATGTCGTGCCCTTTATCGGCGATGACGGCGCCTTCGGCTTTTACTGCGGCCATGCGGACGAAGGGGCGACCACGGCCTCGGTCGTGACGCGGATTTTCGAAAAGGGCGGCTTTGCCCCCGGCGCCACGCGCGATGCCGATTACACCATGTACCGCAACCTCGCCAAGGGCGGCGAAATCATCGCCAGCGACATTTCACGCGTCGTGAATGACGAGGACGCGGGCTTCCGCTTCGAATGCCGCCCGGGCCTGCCTTTTGACGCTGTGCTGGAAGCGGTAAAGGCCTGGACGGATGAGGCGCAAGTGGCTCGCCGCCGCGACGTGCGCTTCGAGCTGGGCAAGGTGGAAAAAAAGATTTCCGACCGCCGCCGCGACAAGGTGACAGAAGTTTTCGGGCAGGCACTGGACGAGGCTTTCGTCACTGCCTACCTCATCCAGCGCACCGAAGACCACTTCAAGGGCGCTGTGGCCGACGTCGTGTTGCAGCCGCAGAACTGGACGCCTGGCAGCTGCACCGTCGTGACGACCGATGTGCCCGACAGCGGCTATGGCGCGGATTTCGACAAGCAGAGCGGCTTCCGCTGGAAACTGGGCGAAGTGTTCAACGACGCCAGCGGCGCGGTGGGCTGCCATTCCGAACCCGGCCACGGCGGGCTCTTCTCGCTCCGCATCACCGGCACGCGCGCGCGCCTTGCGCTTGATATCCTCGACAACGACCTCGACGGCGCAAAACGCGCGGCGGAGACGGTAGTGAAGCAGCTGGGCCCCGATACGCCCGAAGCAAAAGCCTTCACGGCCACCTTCGGCCGCGAGGAAGCCAAGCGCCTGGCCGAACAGGCCGCACGGCAGGGCATCGCCAGCACGATCAAGGTGGGCGGGCCTTTGAAGCTTAAACACAGCTAAAATAAAAAGAGCGGATGTTGCCATCCGCTCTTTTAAAATTCCTGCAGCGAAGATTACTTCGGCCCCACTTATTTGGGAGAAGGCATTTTGCCTTCGGTGAAGACTTCGTGCTTGCGCGTCTTGCGGTTGTACTTGCGGCGCTTCAGCTTGTCGGTCGTGTTGCGCGAATTTTTCGAGGTGTAATACACCGCTTTGCCATCGGCGCTGACGAGACGGACTGTGCCGCGGGGGCCTTTCTTAGCCATGATCGTAATCCTTATTTTTCATAACGCCCATACCTGTTGAGGCACCGGCAACGGTTATTCCAGACGCGAGACCATAGCCTTTTGTTAGGGGAAGTCAAGAAAAAAGCGGAGCTTAGCAGGGGTTTTAAAGGTGGCGGGCAGGGGGCGGAACAGTTTTGCCTGTTGGAATCACAGCGTTTTTCGGGAAAGGCGCAGCGGTTTCATCACGGCGGTTTTTCCGGCAGTGCCATCGGTGCAGGCGTCGACGACCGACTGGTTGAACTGCCGCTCCTGCGCGCGGGATTCCAGTTCGGCCTTCAACAGGTCGGCGGTGTCGCGGGCGCTGCCCCATTCGGCGGCGTCTTCCTGCGCAAGCGCCAGGCAGACGCGGAGTTCTTCCTCCGGCACGCGGGTTTTTTTCAGGATATAGGCGGCGACCTCGGTCTGTTCGTAATTCACCTCGTAATCGGCGTGCCAGTGCGACTGGAACTTGCTGGCGTACATCAGCACGGTCCAGCCGCGGGAATCGCGGATGGACAGGTCGGTGCCGGCGTCGATCAGCTCGCAGGCCTGCATGGGGGCGGCGTTCACGGCGGCCTGCATCAGCGGCGTGGGGCCCGTCCAGCGGTCGTCATGCAGCTTTGCGCCCAGCGCGACCATTCTGGCGACCTGCCCCTCCCGCTGCGCCAGCAGCAGCGGGGGATAGCCGTCGCCGCAGGGCGCGTCGATATCCGCGCCGTAGCGCTGCAGCAGGGGGATGATGTCGAACTTGTTCGCGCTGACCGCAGTGTGGATGCAGGTGTAGTCGTTCGGGTAAAGTTTCCAGCCGACGCAGTCGGGAAATTTTTTCAGGAACATTTCCACCTTGCGCGCATCGCCGATAGAAATGGCGACAGAAAAAACATGGTGTTCCGGCTTCAGCCGTTTGTATTCGACGGCGTCGAAGGCCTTTTTCAGCAGGCCTTTCATGGCTTGCGCAACACAAGCGGGCGGCGCACGGTGGTGCTCTCCGGCAGGCCGTGGACGCAGGAGTCGATCGCCTGTTTCTCGGCCTCAGCCTTTGCGGCAAGGCTTTCCTCGAGCGCGGCCTGCAGCAGTTTCGCGGCAGGACGTGATTCCAGCCAGTTGCCGGCGAGGTCGCGGCATTTCTTCAATTCTTCGGCGCTATGCCCGCCTTTGGCCAGCAGCAGTTCGACCGTGCGGCCCTGACAGGTGGATTCATGGTCGTCGGGCCCCATGTCGTCGGTGAATCGCGATGCTATCTGCAGCGCGGTCTTGCCCTTGTACATATCCCAGTCGCCGTCGAAAACCTTGTGCGGGTCGGCGCCATGTTCCAGCAGGCCCTCGACCTGGTCTGACCATGCGAACATGGCCGCGTACATCAGTGGCGTCAGGCCTTTCCAGCGCGGGTCGTCCATGGTCGCGCCCATGGAAACCATCTTGGAAATCTCGTCCTTGTTATGCGCCCAGCGCAGCGGCGGTTCGCCGCCCTTGGTCGGCTGGTTGATGTCGATGCCATGGCTTTGGAAGAGGGGGACGAGGTCGAGGTGCCGGCTCATCACCGCTTCGTGGATGGTGGTGTATTCATGCGGGCCAAATTTCCACTGAGCGGCGTCGGGGAATTTTTTCAGGTAAAGCTCGATTTTGTTTTTATCGCCCTTGCCGATCATCTCGCGGAAATAGGCTTCGTCCTTCTTGAAGAAGGCCTGTGTCAGGCTGTCGGAGGCGTTCTGGACAAGGGACATGGCGGCTGTATCGGGCTGGTTAAACAGGCCGTCAGAGTAGCATTTGGATTATGAAAATTCAATGCCTTATTTAGGCTTTAAAACCAGTGGTTTAAATACGCCACAGCGCGTTCATCAGGCGCGTCAGCGGGTCGGTGAAGCGCAAGGGGGCTTCGGTCAGGGTCAGGCAGACGCAGCCCTGCTGCCCGGCCTTCGGCTGGTGGATGAAACGCGGGTCGGTCAGGATAACGATATCGCCGCGGTTGAAGGTGCCGGTCGCGTCGCTATAGCTGCCATCGATCACCAGCGTCATTTCGACGCCCTGATGGCCGTGCGGCGGGGTCATCTGGCCGGGGTTGAGGCGCAGGAGGCGCAGGCGTTTCCGGGTCGGCTTCTGGCAGATGCGGATTTCCATCTTGGTCGCGCCGCGGAACACCTTGTCCCAGCAGCGGCGGTCTTCCATGCAAAAACGGGTGATCAGCGCCTGCACGGCCATCGGAATGCCGAGGTCCGCCGGCGGCTCCACCGTGCGCACGGGGGTGGGCGCAACAGGCGCGGGGGCATCGGGCGCATCGATGCGGCCCATCAGTTTCGCGAGGCAGTCGCTGGTCATGGCTGCGGGTTCCTGCTCGCACATCATGCGGCCGGCCAGCGCTTCGTAATGCTGCACTTTCTTGCGCGCGGTGGGGTTCAGCGCGGTCAGCGCCGCCACCATCAGCGACTCCTGCGCGGGCAGGCCGCCCGCAGCATATGACATCAGCATCGTTTCAAGCACGTCGATCATGGGGCTTCTCCCATCTTGCCGCGCAGCTTTTCCATCGCAAGCCTGAGGCGCGATTTGACGGTGCCGAGCGGGATTTTGGTTTCTTTAGCAATGTCGCTGTGCGACATGTCTTCATAGAACGCCATCTGCAAAAGTTTCTTTTGTTCGTCGGGCAGGCTGGCGAGCGCGGCGTTCAGTTTTTCGACGTCTTCGGTGCCGGCGTAATCTTCTTCTTTTTGTTCCGCGGGCAGTTGCAGGGCGGGGTTGTCGATATCAACCTCGATATGCTTTTCGCGGCGCAGCGCGTCGATGCGCTTGTTACGCGCGATGGTGAAGATCCAGGTGCTGGCGGCCGCCTTTTTGGGATCAAAGCCTGCGGCTTTTTCCCAGACGGTGATGAAGGTGTTCTGCACGATCTCTTCGGCGCCGGCCTCGCCCGCGCCGTGCTTGAGCATATATGACTTGAGACGAGGCGCGAAATACGAGAAGAGCTGGGCAAAGGCCTCGCGGTCGCGGCCGGCGCCTACGCGCTGCAACAGCTTCTCGTGGCTTTCGTCACCGGGCAGTTTCCCGGCAAGCGGGAGGGGGGCTTTATGCACGTCCATAGGCCTTTCTAGGCGAGCCAAAGGCCGGAAAGCAAGCATTTCCGGAGGTTTACGGAGGGTGGCAGTATGTAACTGCATGTTATTCAACCTTATTTTCCTTTGTCGCGCGTATGCGGTTTATACGTTTTCCCCTTGGCTTTGGATGACCACTTGGTTAAGTTATTCACAAATATAGCTTTTACCGGAGGTATCACATGTTTCGTTCACTCCTTGGCGCTTCGCTGGCAGTCCTGATGATGGCATCGCCCGCGCTGGCAGAACCCGGGCAGTCGCTGGGCAAATTCGGCGACTGGGAAACCGCGCTGTTCAAGGACGACAAAGGCAACAACGTCTGCTACATGGCGACCAAGCCTGTCTCGACTGACAGCGCAGCGCCCGTGAAGGGCCGCGATGCGAACGTGATGCTCTTCGTCACGCACTGGCCAGGCGATGACGAGAAAAACGCCGTGACTGTTGCAGCGGGCTACAGCTACAAGCCGGGCAGCAAGGCCACCGTCGTGATTTCGGGTCAGGAATATTCGATGGCTGCGGGCGGCAAGTCGGAAGCCGAGGCGCAGATGGCCTGGGTTGACAACCAGAAGCAGGAAGACGAACTGGCCAGCGCCATACAGAAGGGCGACAAGCTGACCTTCAAGGCGACGTCGAAGCGCGGCAACGTGATCACCGACACCTACAGCCTGACCGGCAGCGCCGAGGCGTACAAGGCGATCAGCAAAGCCTGCGGTTATTGATTTTTCGCGGGGATTAAAAAAGGCCGGCATCACTGCCGGCCTTTTTTATTTTCACCTTGCGGCGATTAGTTCATGACGGTCCAGGTGCCGTCGCTGTTCTGGCAGGCGCGGCCGACAGCCGTTTCGTTCTGGCCATCGACAAAGATGCTCTGCTTGTATTCGCGGCAGACGCCACCGTTCGAAGCCTGACGGCCCTGGCGGATGGGGGTAACCGTGCCGCGGTGGCCGGTCTCGGGGTTTTCCCACGAGATGGGCTCGTTCAGCGGAGCGCTGTAGGAACGCTCGACTGCGCGCTGGTGGTACATCAGGTCGTTCTGGTCGAGCGACTTGCCGATCGAGGAGCCGACCAGCGCGCCGAGCACGGCGCCTGCGCCGGTTGCCCAGCCCTTGCCCGAGCCGGAGCCGACTTTGGAGCCGAGCACGCCGCCGATGACAGCGCCGGAAACCGCGCCGAAGGTTTGTTTGTTGCCCATGCCCGTGTACGGGTTCTGCTCGCCGGGGGCGGCGCAGGCCGAGAGGGAAATGGTTGCCGCGAGGGCGAGGGTCATGATTTTGGATTTCATTTGGTGTAAGCCTTTCTGCTCTTTACGAAACTCGGTGGGAATTGCCACAGGGCTAATTCCGCTTTATATAGTGTTCTAACGCCTTAATCCAGCCGCAAGTTCATTGGCGGCCACCAGTTATACGGAAGAAAAATGGAAATCCTGCGCACACAGGACCCGATTGAATTATTTAAGGAGTGGCTGACCGAGGCCGCGGCCACGGAGCCCAATGATCCCGAGGCTATGGCGCTGGCGACGGTGTCGGCCGAGGGCAAGCCGTCGGTGCGTATGGTTTTACTTAAAGGCGTCGATAACGAGGGTTTCCGCTTCTATACGAATATGGAAAGCCGCAAGGGACGCGAGCTCGCCGGCAACCCCAACGCCGCGCTCTGCATCCATTGGAAGACGAAACGCCGGCAGGTGCGGGTGGAGGGCAAAGTAACTGTCGCGCCCGCCTGGGCGGTGGATGCCTATTTCAAGACACGACATATATTAAGCCGCCTCGGCGCCTGGGCGAGCCAGCAGTCGCAGCCGCTCTCGGGCCGCGGCGAACTGGAAGCGCGGGTGAAGAATTACGCTGAAGAGTTCAAGGGCAAGGATATCCCGCGCCCGCCGCACTGGGGCGGATATATATTGTCGCCCGAAAAAATAGAATTCTGGATGGATGGCGAAGGCCGCCTGCACGACCGTTTCCTTTTTACCCGCCAAAAAGACGGCTGGGATGTTGTACGACTTAATCCGTAAGGAGAAATGACATGACCGAACAACGCGAATTCCAGGCTGAAGTGTCGAGGCTGCTCGATATCGTCGCCAACGCGCTTTACACGGAAAAAGAAATTTTCCTGCGCGAACTGATCTCGAACGCCTCGGACGCCTGCGACCGGTTGCGCTATGACGCGATTGCGAACCCGGCGCTGATCAAGGACGACCCCGAATTCCGCATCAAGGTATGGTTCGACACCGACGCGCGCACGCTGACCGTTTCGGACAACGGCATCGGCATGTCGAAGGACGAACTGATCAAGAACCTTGGCACCATCGCGCATTCCGGCACTAGAGAGCTGGTGAAAAGCCTGAACGGCGACACGGAAAAAACCGGGGAAAAGAACCTTTCGCTGATCGGCCAGTTCGGCGTGGGTTTTTATTCAGTATTCATGGTGGCGTCGAAAGTGGAAGTCACCAGCAAGAAAGCGGGCGACAAGCACGGCTGGGTCTGGAGCTCGGACGGCCGCGGTTCGTATAGCATCGACGAGGCGCTGAAAGACACGCGCGGCACCGATATCGTCATCCACATCAAGGACGAGGCATCGGAATTTTTAATCGAGGAGCGCCTGAAGCAGGTCATCAAGAAATATTCCGACCATATCAGCTTCCCCATCCATATGGGCTATACCAAGGACGCACCGGTGGTGAACGCGGCCTCGGCGCTCTGGATGCGGCCGAAATCTGAAGTCACTGCCGACCAATATAAGGAATTTTACCGCAGCATCGCGGGCGCGCTGAACCTTGATGAGCCCTGGGCGACGCTGCATTGGCGCGCGGAAGGTTCTTACGAATACAACAACCTGCTTTTCGTTCCATCGATGAAGCCGTTCGACTTGTACGACCCGCGCCGCCATCACGGCATCAAGCTGTATGTGCGTCGCGTATTTATCACCGACGGGCTGGAGGGGCTGATCCCGCCCTTCCTGCGCTTCATGAAGGGCGTGGTGGACAGCGAAGACCTGCCGCTCAACATCAGCCGCGAGATGCTGCAATCGAACCCCGTCGTCTCGCGCATGGGGCAGGCGATCACGCGCAAGGTGCTGTCGGAACTGGAGGAGAAGGCGAAGGAAGACATTAAATCCTTCGAGAATTTCTGGAGCCTGTTTGGCCCCGTGGTGAAGGAGGGCCTTTACGACGCGCACCAGTACCGCGAACAGCTGTGCCGCGTGGTGCGGTTCTATTCAAGCAAGGTCGACGGCCTGACCTCGCTGGAAGATTACGTCTCCCGCATGCAGGAAGGGCAGGAGCATATCTATTACCTCTCCGCCCCCTCGCAGGAAGCGGCGCGCAACTCGCCGCAGCTCGAAGCCTTCCGCGCCAAGGATGTCGAGGTGCTGTTCATGCTCGACACCATCGACGAATTCTGGATCCCGATGCAGTCGGATTTCAAGCAGAAGAAGTTCAAGTCGATCACCCGCGGCGACGCCGAGCTGTCGAAGATAAAGTCGGGCAAGAAAGAAGACGACAAGCCCGCCGAGGAAAACGCGAAGGAAAAGACCGACAAGCTTATCGCACGCCTGAAAGAACTGCTGGCGGCGGAGGTGAAAGACGTGAAAGTTTCCGAGCGCCTAGTCGACAGCCCCGTCTGCCTCGTCGCGCCCGAAAACGACGTCGACATGAACATGCACCGGCAGCTGAAAAAATCGCAGAATTTCGAGGGGCGTTTCATGCCCATCCTCGAGATCAACGAGAAGCACCCCGTGATCGTCAAGCTGCGCGGCATGGTGGCGGCCAATACGCAGGACGAACTGGTGGCCGAAACCGCGCTGCTGCTGCTCGACCAGGCGCGCATCGTCGAAGGCGAACCGCTGAAAGACCCCGCCGGTTTTGTGAAGCGGTTGAACCGTGCGGTTGAAAAAGGGCTGGCTTAAGTTCTGAGGTTTAGTCCTGTAGCACCCTCACCCTAACCCCCTCACAGAGGGGGAGGGGATTGTAGGATGATAGGCCTATCTCTTCTTATATCCCAGCGTCGCCTCGAGCAGGTCGTCGATCATCTTGTCTGCATGGTCGGCCTGCACGATTTCAAGCTTGCCCGCCAGCGCCAGCGTTGTGATGCCATGGACGCTCGCCCACAATAACCTTGCGAGGCGCGCGGCTTTCTTGCGGTCGTTGCCGGCCTGCGGCAGCACCGCTTCCTCGATCAGCGCGAACAGGCGCGTCATTTTCGACGCATACCAGTCGGGGATTTCGGTGTTGCCTTCTTCCAACCGGTGTTCGAACAGCGCCGACCAGGAATTGTAATTCTTCTTCGCATAGGCCAGGTAGGCATGGGCGAGGTGGTGGATCAGCTGCCCCGCCGCCGGTTTTTTCGGCACGGCCTTCGCCACGTCCTCGAACATCGCATCCAGCGTGCGCGCGTTGATGTGCAACAGGAAGGTGTCGAGGTTGCCGAAGACATGGTAGAGCGTGCCGACCGTATAGCCGATTTTCGCCGCCACGCCGCGGGCGCTGAATTTCTGGAAGCCGCTTTCCGCGATCATTTTCCAGCCGGCATCGATCGCCATTTCGGTGAGCTGTTCGCGCGTATGGTCAGACCGGCGTGCCATGGGTTATCCCTTTCAATTCCACATCGTTTAATAATAAAGGCCGACTCATTGCTAAAGCAAGGTTATTCATTAAAATCGGGCGGTTTCCCCGCGTACCCCGGGCCCTCCAATCGCCTGAATTCCCTTAACAATTAAACGCCGTTTAATTCTTTATTGTACAGTGTATAATTCCATGCTATCCTGAAAATAGAACATGCGCCTTGAACGCACCGCAGGAGCAATCCATGGCCACGCATCCCGACGACGACATCCCCCTCCACAAAATCCCCGCCACGCGCCAGCTGCTGGAAGAATTGCGGCAGAACCACGCGATTGCGCCCGACGCCTTCGCCGACGCGCTCGAGATGATACACCCGCCGCGCAACTGGGGACTCTGGGTGTCGCGGCTGTTGCTGGGCATCGGCGTGACACTGGTGCTGGCCGGCATCGTTTATTTCTTTGCCTATAACTGGGCGGCGCTGCCCGCCTTCGGCAAGTTCGGCCTGATCATCGCGGGCTTTGCGGGCTGTGCGCTGGCCGCCGCGTTTATCGGCATGGAGCGCGTGACCGGGCAGATGCTGGCGACAGCGGCGGGGGTGCTGGCGGGTGTATTCCTTGCCGTTTTCGGGCAGGTGTACCAGACGGGCGCGGATGCCTGGACGTTGTTCGCCGTGTGGTCGGCAATCCTGATCCCGATGGCTTTGGTCGCGGCCTGCGCGCCGATCTGGGGTGTTTTCGCGGTTGTCTCGAACGTCGCGGCCTGGCTTTACCTTGACCAGATGGTGCTCGACAGCCGCAGCGAGGAAATGGTGATTTTAACCGCGCTGGCGCTGTACAACACGCTGCTGCTGGGCGGGCGTGAACTGCTGGAGGGCAAAGTCCGCTTCCTCGCCTCCCGCTGGACGCGGCTTTTCCTGTTGCTGCCCGCGCTTGCCTTTGCCGCTTTCCAGCCGCTGGAAGTATTGCTGGACTGGCACCGCGATATCCCCTCGCACATCCTCGGCTGTGCCGCTGTCTGCACGGCGCTGATTGCGGGTTTCCTCGTCTTCTACCGCCGCATCAAGCAGGATATGCAGGCGCTGGCCGCCTGTGCCCTTGCCGCCTGCCTGCTTGTCGAATGCGCGGCTTTCCGTGTGCTGCGCGAAGGCTTCGGCTGGGATGACGCAGGGCTGCAGGTGCTTACCCTGGGATTGACCAGCATCGCTATCTTCGGCGCGGCCGTCGTCTGGCTGCGCAAAACCGCAAAAAATATGGAGGCCGCGTAATGTCCAGGTTCCTCACCCGCATGGATGCGAAAACGCTTGTCACCCGCCTGCACGGCAAGGGGCATATGGATGACGCGGGCGCGGCGCGCCTTGGCGATTACATACAAGGTATCGCGGCGGAGCGCGAACAGCCGCTATACCTTCGCATCCTCTCCGCCATCGGCGCGATGATCGCGACGGGCTGCCTGATGGCCTTCCTCGGCATTACAAGGATACTCTCGTTCAATTCAGCGCCCGAATGCCTGCTCTGGGGTGTGCTGTTCATCGCCAATGCCATCGTGCTGCTGCGCCAGTCGGAAAAATCGGGCGTCACGGCAGGCATCTTTTTAATGCAGGCCTCGTTCTGCTCGATGGGCGTGGGCAAGGCGCTGGTCGTCTGCGCGGCCGCGGAGGCCGATTTCTTCCGCCATTTCGAGCTCTGGCCGCTGGTCTTCGCCCTTGGCGCGGTCAGCGCGGCGACGTGGAATTTTTACAAGCTCTCGGTCGACCGTTTCGCCTCGGCGGCGGGCGTACTGCTGCTGCTCTTTGCCGCCATCATGACGGAAAACGATTTCGGCCCCGCCGGGCGCACCATCGCGCTGAACGGGCTGGTGATCGCCGAAGTCGCGGCCGCCGCCTGGCTCTTCACCTCGGGCAAGCTCTGCCGCGCCTGGGCGCCGCTTGCCTATGCGCTGGTCGCCGCGCTATCGGTCAAGGTCGCGCTGCTGGGCATCGGCGACAGCTGGTTTTTGCGCAGCGGGCTGGATGCGAATGTCGTCAGTGTCATCCTCGGCGCCGCCATGATCGGCCTGACCGGCTGGGCGGCGGACGGGCTGGACAAGCTAAAATCAGGCCCGCTGGCCGTCGCCTGCCTTGGCATCATCGTGCTCTCGGCGCTGGGCACGCCCGGCATTATCTTCTCGCTGCTGCTGATGGTGCTGGGCTATGCGCTGCATGACCGCAAACTGCTGACGCTTGGCATACTGATGCTGCCGCTGTTCATCTGGTCGTTCTACTTCCATATGCATGTCACGCTGCTGGCGAAATCGGGCATCTTGATCTTCAGCGGCGCGGTGCTGTTGGGGGGCTGGGTCTATATGGCCGCCCGCGACCTCGACAGGGACCTTGAAATAAAGGAGCTGCAAGTATGATCACGCAAAAGCAACGCGGCCTCGCCTTCATCGCCGTCACCGCCCTCGTCATCTGCGCCTTCGGCTTCGGCATCGTGGAAAAAGAGGATATCAAGCAGAACGGACAGCTGGTGCTGATGGAGCTGGCCCCCGTCGACCCGCGTTCGCTGATGCAGGGCGATTACATGAGGCTAAACTACAAGGCCGCGCAGGGCATCGCCGGCACCGAGGAAAGCCGCTGGCAGCTGCAGGGCACGGCGCGGGAGGAGGCGGATAAAAAATTCGAGAGGCTTGCCAAACGCGGCTATGCCGTCTTCGCCCCCGATGCCGCGAACGTCGCGCATTTCATCCGGCTCTATGACGACAAAACACCGCTTGGCAAAAACGAATTCGTCATCCGCTACCACAAGGAATACTGGAACATCCGCCTTGTTCCCGACAGCTTCATGTTCCAGGAAGGGCACCGCGATATCTTCCAGCCCGCGCGTTACGGCATGTTCCGCGTGAATGACGAGGGCAAGGTGCTGCTGGTCGGCCTCGCCGACGAACACAAGCAGCAACTGGTCGAAGAGACCACGTTAAAAACAGAGTGATCCGGATATATCCAGTGATTTCAATAGACTGACTATTGCCATATTCTGCTTTAATTGACATAAATGCCGGGCCTCGTGTAATGTCCGGCTAGGTTAAAACAGACAGGCAGAAATCATGGATCCGCTGGAAAAAGAGCCCCTAGTCGCCGAGCAGCCCGCGCCCCTAACCGCGGCGAACGACATTGCACCCGCCGCCGCTGCGCCTAAAAAACGCCTGCGCGACCAGTTCAAGGTGCTCTCGGGTTTCGCGAAGGAAGACAAGGGCATCCAGGTCGGCGCGATCATCACCGGCATCCTTTTGGGCACCACGGCGCTTGTCACCCCTGCACTGACGGGCATGATCGGTGCGGGCGTCGCGGTTGCGGCCGGCGCCATAGCGCTGAAAAAAGCCTGGGACGCGCCGCACGCGAACAAAAACCAGATGCTGAAAAAAGGCGGCCTTGCCGCGCTGGGCGTCGCAGGCCTTGCAGCCCCTGTGCTGGGGCCGCTGGTCGGCACGGGCGCCGCGCTGCTGGCGGGCCTTGCGTTGCTGACCAAGACCAGCGACACGGTGGTGAACAATTCATCCTCGCTCGGCAAGAAGGGCGGCATCAACCCGATGACGCTGGGCGTAGGCCTCGGCGTGCTGACATCGCTGCCCGAACTGCTGGTTTCCGTTGGCGCGATGGCGGCCGGCGCGCCCGCGATCGGCATCGGCAATATCGTGGGCTCGAACATCGCCAACCTGCTGCTCATCCTGGGCGGTACGGCGGCGATGAAGAAAATCGACACCAAGAAAGTCAGCTGGAAATTCAACGCGGCCGCAATGTGCGCCTCGACACTGGTATTCGGCGCGCAGATGGTGATGGGCACGCTGAACCCCATCCTTGGCGCGGTGCTGCTGGCGGGCTTCGGCGGCTACGTGTGGAAATCGATTAAAGACGCAAGGAAGGCGCCGGCACAACAAGCCGCACCCGTCTCCGCCCCCGCGGCAAACGATGCGCCGGCACAGGAAAATTCGGCGGAGCACAGGCTGCCCGTCTGGGCAAATATCACCATGGGCCTGGCGGGCGTCGCGGGGCTTGTGGGCGCGGCGGGCTTCACCGTTGCAGCCGCAACCGCTTTCGGCGTCGCGGCTGGCATCAGCCCTGCGGTCGTCGGCCTGCTGGCCGTCGCCGTCGGCACCTCGCTGCCCGAGATGATGGTCAACTTCAAGGCCGCGCGCAAAGGCGAAACCGACATGGCCATCGGCAACGTCGTGGGCTCGAACGTGTTCAACCTTGTGCTGATCGGCGGCCTGCTGTCGCTGACCGGCGCGCCGATGCCGCCCGACCTCAACGCCAAGGCTACGACGCAGGGCCTCGTCAATACGCTCGCCTTCGGCATGTCGGCGCTGTTCACGACGCTGGCCATGGCCAAGAACAAGGACGGGCTCAACAAAAAGCACGGCATTGTCGGCCTTGCCCTTTACGCCGCCTATACAGCTGCGACCTTCGTGCTGGGCAAGGGCGCCGCAACGCCGCCGACACCACCGCCGCCGCCCGGCCCGTGATTCAGCACTCCGATAAAAACCATTCTACCCAAGGTTTTACCCAGTTTTATTGGACACGGTATTAAAACACCCCTAGCATTATTTCATGACCGGATTCTTCAAGAACGTCTTCAACTACATCGTGCACGGTGAAAGCACCGCCGACCGTGCGCGCAAACCGGAAATTGTAGAGCAGGTTTTAAAACATTCCCTCGCCACCGCCGACACCGGGCCCGTCACGCTGGGCAACGCGTATGAAGACCGCTTGCGCGAAGTGCTGATGAGCACCACGACCGCCGACCTCGAATACTTGCGCGACCGCAAGATCACCATCTGCCTTGACACGCGGCTCTATGATCAAAAGCAGGGATGGCTCGACAAGGAAATCATGGGCGTCTTTTACAACGACGGCCAAAAGGGTTGTAACCAGGGCGGCACCATCGCGCTCTGGGATAACGGCAAGACCTCGGCCAACACCGGCTTTTTCGACCGCGGCGCCTACGATCACGGCAGCGACATGCTGGAGAAAATGGCCGAGATGATGCGCTGCGGAAATATCGAGGACGGCGAAAGCCGCTATTATGCCGCGCGCTACACGCGCCACTACGGCAAGACGCAGCACACCTACACCGAATGGCGCTCAGGTTCCGATTTCGACGATGGCGCGGTGAAGAAAAATCCCGAGCTGCAAAACCCGCCGCTGAAAAAACAGCCGCCCAAATTTTCCCCTTAACAACAGACGGAGATTGCCTTTAATGGTCGCCACCTGGAAAAAACTCCTGCTTGTCCCCCTCGCAGCCTCTTTCATGCTGGCAGGATGCATGGAGAGCAAGGAGGAAATTGCGCGCAAGCCCGACGTGGTGGCGCAGATGGTGGAGAACTCGGCGTCCATTTGCGAAAAAGGCCCCGTCAACGGCACCGATGCGCAGTACAAGGAACGCCTGACCGAAGTCCTTTCCCGCGCGCGCACCGTGCAGCTGGAGGCGCTGCAGAAAAACGGCATCACCGTCTGCCTCGACCAGCGCCTTGACCACCAGAAATCCGGTTTTTGGGACGGCCCTTCGCACAGCGTCTTTTACAACAACGGCAAAGGCGGCGGCGTCGCGGCTATCTACGACAACGGCACACAACCCAAGGACGCCAGCTTCTGGAAGGGCGACGCCTATGACTGGGGCGGTGTCGCCGTAGACTACCTTGGCGACATGGCAAAGAACGGCAAGATCACGGCCGAAAGCGGCAACTGGCACGGCTACACCTATACGATTTCGACGGGCAAGAGCAGCTCCACCCACTACGGCTGGGCGAAAACCGACAAATTCAATGAAGGCGCCGAGACCAAAAACCCGCAGCTGACCCACCCGCCCTTGGTAAAGCCCGCAGCACAGAAGCCCGCGTCGTAATCTTTACCCTCCTTAATCTACTGTCCCATTTGCGGAAGAAGGCACCCCAAGTCCTCTTGCATTATGACAATAAAACAGGGGCTTTACAGGCTCCTGTTTCTTTCTTACGTTATGTCCAATTTCAAAATTCCGAGGAGACCACCATGGCCAAGAAACCTGCGGCAAAAAAGCCCGCTGCGCCTAAAGCCGTACCCGCGCAATCCGCGGCGGCGAAACAGCCGCTGAAAAAATCCTTCCCGCAGCCGCAGGGCGAATGGAAGGGTAACCATTGCGCCGTGCATCACGCAGGGCATTATGTTGCGAAAACGCAGGCCGAGTGGGAAAACCTCTGGGACACCACCTTCGCCGACCAGCATCCCGCGCCCGCCGCGCCCAAACTGCCGCGCGGCAAGATGGCGGTTGCGATCTTCACCGGACAGGCAAGCTCGCCCGCCGACATCAACATCACGCGCATCGAACATACCGACGGCGTGACCAATATTGTTTACACCGCCGAGCACAAGTCCTCGATGCTCTGCGTGATGAACGATCCTTACCTCATCAAATGGATGGATAAAACCGACGACGCGATTTCTTTCACCAAGGAAAGCCCGCGCCCCGCGGCGCCCGCGATTGATATCAAGACGTTGCGGAAGAAAATGTAAGTTATCCACAAAGATCCGAATATATGACAACAGAAGCGGGGGTTTACAAACCCCCGCTTCGCTTTTAAGGTAACCCGCATCACATCATCGCTCCACCGCCAGCCTCTACGGGTATCGAACCGCATGCAAAAAAGGGTTATCAGGAAACTGCGGAGCGAATTCCCGACCGAATGGCGCGGCGATTTCTCCGGGCAGACGAAACCCTCCACCGACATCGCGGCAAACCAGAACGACTGGAAAAAACTATGGGCCAAGGCGCATGGCCGCCGTTATCCCGTGCCGCCTGCCCCGAAACTGCCGAAGGGCAAGATGGCCGTCGGTATCTTTTTGGGCGAAAGCGAAAGCCGCGCCGATATCGCCGTCACCGGCAGCGCGGAAGACAAAAAACGCCTCAGCATCATCTGGCAGGCGGCCGCGCAGCCCGCCATCACGTCGGGCAAGTACGAGCAATACCTGCTGAAATTCGTCGACAAGACGGACAAGAAAACGACTTTAGTGCGCACCGAGACGTCACCCGCCCCCGCACCCGCGCTTGCGGCACCGAAAATTTAAGAAGACGTTTTAAGCCTGATCGGCCCTGGCACCTTATAAGGCGCCGGATACATGATATTGCGCATCTGCGCCTCCATGGACGACATGGGACGGTCGGCTTCCCATACGCCGGGTTTGCCGAGGACTAAACGCTTGCCCGCTTTGTCGTTAAAGGTGATTTTCTTATTCGCATCCGCCATGATTTGGGGGGGGGGGGGGGGGGGGGGGGGGGGGGGGGGGGGGGGGGGGGGGGGGGG
>CAZNRN010000022.1:0-60874 GCA_964575605.1 uncultured Micavibrio sp.
AGCACCCGCCGCCCCCCCTGCTGAAACCGCGATCGTCTCGGCCCCCGCCGAAAACGTCGCCGCCACGGAAACAGCCCCGGCAGCCGCGTCTGACGTAGCACTTGCAGCGACCGCGAGCGAGACGCCCGCAACCGCCGAAGGCGAAAAATCAGCCCCCGACGCCGTCGCCAAAGTCGCGGCCGAAGGCACAACGGAAACCGCGACCGAAGAACCCGCGAAAGGAGAAGAAAGCCTGCTGGCTTCTCCTGCCTCCCTCGAGATCGACATCAAGCAAGCGCTCGAGGAACGTGTGATGGGTGACGAGAACGCGCCCGTGACGATGATCGAATACGCCTCCCTTACATGCCCGCACTGCGCGCGCTTCGCGAACGAGATCCTGCCAAAAGTGAAAGCCTCACTGATCGACACCGGCAAGCTGAAACTGGTTTACCGCGATTACCCGCTCGATACTTACGCCATGAAAGCAGCGATGATGGCGCGCTGCGCGGAACCGGAAAAATACTTCGACCTGATCGAAGTCATCTTCCGCAACCAGGAGCGCTGGGCGAAGAACGACGACCCGATCGAAGCGCTGACGCAACTCGGCTCCTTTGCGGGCATGAGCAAGCCTTACATCAACGCCTGCATGAAGAACGCCGAGCTGGAGAACTCCATCCTCGTGCGCGTACAGGAAGGGCAGACCCGCTACCGCCTGAGCGCGACGCCGACGTTCATCTTCAACAACGGAGCTGAAACGCTTTCGGGCGACCAGAACCCGGAAGACTTCGAGGCTGTCGTCAACAAGCTGACAAAGGGGAAATAGGGCATGGTCCAGTTCAGGAAGTTAAAGCTCACCGGCTTCAAGTCCTTTGTCGAAACGACCGAGTTCGAAATCGGCCAGGGCCTGACCGGCATCGTCGGCCCCAACGGCTGCGGCAAATCCAACATCATGGAAGCGTTGCGTTGGGCTATGGGCGAGAACTCGCCCAAGCGCATGCGGTCTTCCGGCATGGAAGACGTGATCTTTAACGGCACCGAACAGCGCCCGCCCCGCAACACGGCGGAAGTGACGCTCTACCTCGACAACGCCGACCGCCTCGCCCCTGCCGAGATCAACGACAGTGATGAACTGGAAGTCACCCGCAAGATCGAGCGCGAAGTCGGCTCGACCTATAAAATCAACGGCAAGGTCGTGCGTATGCGCGACGTGCAACTGCTCTTCGCAGACTCATCCGTGGGCGCGCACTCCCCAGCCCTCGTCTCGCAGGGCCGCGTCGCGGACATGATCAACGCAAAGCCCACCCAACGCCGCATGGTGCTGGAGGAAGCGGCCGGCATCTCGGGCCTCCACGCCCGCCGCCACGAAGCGGAACTGAAACTTAAAGCCGCCGAAACAAACCTGCTGCGCGTCGAAGACGTGCTGGGCGCGATGAACGTGCAGCTGGAAAGCCTGAAGAAACAGGCGCGCCAGGCGTCGCGTTACCGCAACCTGTCAGGCCATATCCAGTCGGCCGAAGGCTCGTTGCTGTTCCTGAAGTGGCAGGAAAGCCAGACGGCCGTTTCCGCCGCGCTTGCCGCGTTCGAAACCGCAGAAAATTCAGTACGCGATCGCATGATCGTCGTAACCGAACTGACCACGAAACAAACCGAAGCAGCTGCCAACCTGCCGCAATTGCGCCAGGCCGAAGCCGAAGCCGCCGCAGCTTTGCAGCGCCTGAAGCTCGCCTATGGCAGCCTCGAAAGCGAAGAGCGCCAGGTGCAGGACGAAACCGCCAAGGCGAAAGAACTGCTGGAGCAGTACACCGCCGACGTTGGCCACGAAAACCTGCAGAAGCAGGAAGCGGGCGACAGCCTCTCCCGCCTCGCCTCCGAACTCGCAAACCTCGAAACCGAAGCGCAGAACCAGGTTTCGCGCGAGGAAGAAGCGCGTGTACTGAAGGAAGAGAGCCAGGGCGCGGTCGAGAAAACCGAAAACGAACTGATTGTGCTTACCGAGGAAGTCGCGGCGCAGGATGCTGAGCGTCATTCCGTTGAACGCCAGATCGGCGACCTCGAGCGCCGCCTGAACAACCTGCAGCAGCGCCGTGCCTCGCTGGAAACCCAGCATGCCGATCTGATCGCCGCAACGCCCGCGAAAGCGGAACTTGAAGAAGTTGGTGCGTCGATCACGACCTCGGAAGAAGCCTATCAATCCGCCACTTCTGCACTTGATGCTGCCGAAATGGAACGGGCATCTGCCGAGACTGCGTCGCAGGAAGCTTCCGAAACGCTGCAAGGCGTGCAACGCAGCCACAACCAGCTTACGGCAGAAGCCGAAGCGCTCCGCCGCATCCTGCGCAACACGCAGGAAGGCTACCAGCCGGTCCTTGACCTCCTCAACGTCGATGCGGGCCTTGAAAAAGCGCTCGCGGTGGCGCTCGGCGACGACCTGCAGGCAGCGCTTGACGGTTCCGCCCCCATTTTCTGGCGCGAACTGCCCGAATACGCGACCGCGGCATCCCTGCCCGGCACCGCACGTCCGCTGACGCAATATGTCCGCGGTCCGAAAGCGCTCTCGCGCATACTCTCTCAAATCGGCGTGGTTGAAACCGCGGCCGAAGCGGAAGGCCTGATGGAAAGCCTGCAACCCGGCCAATGCCTCGTGACCCTTGACGGCGGCGCATGGCGCTGGGACGGCCTCGTGGTCTCGGCCGATGCCGAAAACGCGGCCGCTATCCGCCTGCAACAGAAAAACCGCCTGGCCGACCTTGAAACCGAGATCGTGACCTCGCAGGAAACACTGGACGCCGCACGGACGGCAGCGGACGCAGCGAAAGTACGCCGCAGCGCCGCGATTGAATCGGTCGGCAACGCCCGCCAGGCATCGCGCCAGGCCGAAGAAACGCTGAACGGGCTCCGCCGCCGCCACACGATGCTGACCAACCAGTTGTCGGAAGTGACCGCCAAGCTCTCCAGCATCTCGGCCAACATCGAAACCGCCGTGCAGGAAATCGAAGGCCTCACTGGCCAGCTGACTGAAACACGCGATACCTTCGCTTCCCTGCCCGACACGGCGGAGAGCCGCGAGCACATCGCGAACCTGAAAACCCTGCTGACCGAACAGCGCCAGACGCTGGCCAACCAGCAGGCGGCCTATGCCGAAATCACGCGCGAGGGTGAGAACCGCACCCGTCGCATCGGCCAGATCAACAACGACATCACGGGCTGGAAGGGCCGCCTCGAACGCGTCGACCTGCGCCTGCTGGAACTGGAAGAGCGTATCAGCGACGCCAACGGTGTGCTGGAACGCCTGTCCGAGCGCCCCGGCCAGATCGAGCGCGAAAAGCAGGACCTGATGACGCATATCTCGGAAGCCGAAGGCAAGCGCCAGCAGGCCGCCGACGTGCTGATCTCCTCTGAAACCGCGTCGAACGACCTCGCCCGCGAGCTCCGCGCCGAAGAAACCGCGCTGTCGGATGCGAAAGAAGCCCGCGCTATGGCGCAGGCCTCCGTCAACACGACGCAGCACACTCAATCAGGCATCGAGGCGACCATCACCGAGAAATTCGCCTGTACGCCCGAAGCGCTCGTCTCCCGACTCGAGCTCAACGTCGCCGAACTGGGCGATGTAGCGACCTGGCAGACCAAGCTGGAGCGCCTCTTGCGCGAACGCGACAATATGGGCCCCGTGAACCTGCGCGCGGAAGTTGAATCGCAGGAAATCACCGACAAGATGGGTTCGATGACAACCGAGCGCGACGACCTGGTCGCCGCCATCGGCAAGCTGCGCGAAGGCATCAACACGCTGAACAAGGAAGCGCGCACGCGCCTCCTCTCGGCCTTCGACGTGGTCAACACCCACTTCCAGAAGCTCTTCACCCGCCTCTTCAACGGCGGCCAGGCGTACCTCAAGCTGATCGAGGCGGAAGACCCGCTGGAATCCGGACTTGAAATTTATGCCCAGCCCCCCGGCAAGAAGAACGCAGTGCTCTCGCTACTGTCGGGCGGCGAGCAGACGCTGACGTCGATCGCGCTCATCTTCGCGATGTTCCTCACCAATCCCGCACCCATCTGCGTGCTGGACGAGGTTGACGCGCCGCTGGACGAAAGCAACGTGGACCGCTATTGCACCCTGCTCGAAGACCTCGTGAAGGAATGCAACACGCGCTTCGTGGTCATCACGCACCATCGCATGACCATGGCACGCATGGACCGCCTCTACGGCGTCACCATGAGCGAGAAAGGCGTTTCGCAACTGGTCTCCGTCGACCTCAAGCAGCACGAACTGCAGCTGGAAGCAGCCGCATAATTGTCTAAGCCACTGAAATGGCTAAGATATATTCGTTACTGAAATGTTTAACCATTTCAGGGTATGCTGGTTATTGTGTGTTTGCCGGGGATGAAGGATGCGCTCCAAATTATTGATGTTGTTCGTTGCCGCAGGTATTGCGGCTCTTATCGCGCCTGACGCGCGTGCTGTCGAACAGACTACAGCCGCCACTACGCGCCAGCCAAGCGCACTCGAAAAATTGAACGCAAGTGTATGCGATGTGTCCGGAACGGTTTTCCGCGTCAAAATGGTCGACAAGTCACCTTGGGGCCAGGAAGCGCCCTCGCAGATGAACACGATCGAAACACAGATTTCCATTAGCATCGACGAGCGCACGCCTCACCGCAAGGATATCGACGCCACCAACCACCCCTGCCTCAGCACCAGTAAGGGTACGCTGCGCACCTATAAACTGTGTTCGCCGACCAAGGTCAGACAGGGTGACCGCATTTGGGCTACAGAAGGTATCAACACCGGTTCGGCCAAGGCTATCGGCTGCCTCTTCGACATCAGGGTTGTTGCGGCAGCGCCTGCACCCCCCAAGAAAATCTGATTTTGTCATGACGTCCTACGTCGTCGCCGCCCTCTACCGGTTCGCGCCGCTCACCCATTTACCGGCGATGAAAACAGCGCTGCAAAAGGTCTGCGACGACAATAACGTCTGCGGCACCCTGCTGCTGGCCAAGGAAGGCGTCAACGGCACCATCGCCGGCACACGTGCCGGCATCAACGCAGTGCTGAAAACCCTGCGCCGCTATCCCGGATTGGAAGAGCTGGAGCACAAGGAATCCCGCGCCACCGAAGCGCCCTTCTACCGCATGAAAGTGCGCATCAAAAAAGAGATCGTCACTATGGGCGTGCCTGAAGCCGACCCCAACGAAATCGTGGGAGAATACGTCGCACCTAAGGACTGGAACGATATCATTTCAGACCCGAATACCATCGTCATCGACACGCGCAACGATTACGAAGTAAAGATCGGCACTTTCAAGAATGCCGTGGACCCGCATACCGACAACTTCAGCCAGTTCCCCGACTACGTCAAAGAACACTTCGACCCCAAAAAGAACAAGAAAGTCGCGATGTTCTGCACTGGTGGTATCCGCTGCGAAAAGGCGTCCGCCTACATGAAGAATCTGGGGTTCGAAAACGTCTATCACCTAAAGGGCGGCATCCTGAAGTATCTGGAGGAAGTACCGGAAAAAGACAGCCTCTGGCAGGGCGAATGTTTCGTCTTTGACCAGCGCGTCGCCGTGACACACGGGTTGAAGGAAGGCACACATATCCTCTGCCCCTCCTGCCGCGGCCCCGTAAGCCCTGCCGACGTGAAATCAAAAAAATATATTGAAGGTGTCGCCTGTCCCGCCTGTTTCGATGCTTTATCCGATGAAAAGAAAGCCTCCGCCGCCGAACGCCACAAACAAGTGAAACTCGCAGAAAAACGAGGCGAAAAGCACATCGGGCGGCAGTTTATCCTCGAAGAATAACGTTTTTTGACTATCCATCCCAACGCGCTATATTATTTCCAGCAATCAATCACGGGGGATAAATCATGGAAAAAGCAGCATTTGGCGCGGGTTGCTTCTGGGGTGTCGAGGCGGAATTCCGCAAGCTCAAGGGCGTAAAGGCGACCACCGTCGGCTACATGGGCGGCGAGACCGAAAACCCCACCTATGAAGACGTCTGCACCGATGAAACCGGGCATGCCGAGGTTGTGCTGGTCGAATTCGACCCCGCCGAAATTTCCTATGAAACGCTACTGCAGAATTTCTGGCGCCTGCACGACCCCACGCAGGTAAACCGTCAGGGCCCGGATACGGGCAGCCAGTACCGCACCGTCATCTTCACCTATTCCCCCACGCAGGAAGAAGCGGCTAAGCGCGCGAAGAAAGCTCTGTCTGATTCAGGCAGGTACCAAAAACCGGTCGCCACCCTGATCGAACCCGCCCCCACCTTCTATAAGGCGGAAGATTACCATCAGCAATACCTGGAAAAACGCGGCCTCGCGTCCTGCCACATCACGGCACATTAAGGGACAGGACCGCCCGCTTTCACCGGTACCGTAGGCTTGGGCGCATCGTGCGCCGCGGGTGACCGGCTGTTGCCGAACTGGTCTTTCAGCTGAGGCACGTTCGACAGCGCAGGTGCTGTCGGTACATTCTGGTTGGCTGGCGCGGGCTGCGGCGCGTCTTTGGTTTTCTTCGCGGCATCCTTTTTCGCCTTGAAGGCCTGATAGTGTTTCAGGCGCACGTCGTAGAATTCAGGTGATGATTTCTCCACCACATGGCGGATGAAGGAGCGGATGAACTGGAAAGATTCTTTCCGCGCCGCCTTTTTCGCCTTTTCCCTGAACTGCAGCCATTTCGGGTCGTTCGGGCCGGTGGCAGGCGCCTTGGCGGCTTTTTCGAAGGCGAGTTTCAGGTCGTTCTCTTCGCTTTCCTGGCGCAGGCGATTGTATTCATAGGCGATCCCCTGTGAAATCGGTGTCGCCTTCAGGCGTCCACGCGCTGCAGCGATCACCGGCAAGGTGATAAATTTCGCCGCAGTCAACCCGATCGTGATCGCGGGCTGCAGCACCAGCTGCTTCGCCGTTTTCAGCCAAAGCGGCGCGGTATCGGTCACCATCGAATGCGCGAGCTTGATGTGCAGAATTTTCGCGACGACGGTAATTTTCGAAAACTGGTATGCAAGGAAGCAGAACAGTCCCGCCGCCATCACCAGCCCCGCGGCACGGTTGACTTTTTCATTAACGAGCAGCGGCTTGCCATTCGGCAGGCGCGGATCGAGCACCCATTTGAACATGCGGTACAAGCCGATTGCGCCATAATATTCAAGCGCGGCACCCGTCTTGCGCAACGCGCTGTTGAATTTGCGTTTCTTGCCTGCGCGGTCTTTTTCCGCCTGCGCCTTGCGCGCCTTGCCCCATTCGGCAATCGCGGTGCGGCGGATTTCGAGTTTTTCCTGGTTTTCTTTCAGCTGCTTGCGGCGTTCCTCGCACCTCTCGTCGCCCATCACGCCGATGCGGTTCAGCAAGCCCACGCCGCCGCTCCACAGCCCGATCGCGCCCTGCGCGAAGCCAAGCGCCGCACGACCCGTCGCCGCCGTGACGCCCACAGGCGCATCTGCCGCGGTGCCCGCGCCCTTTTTCAACTGGTTCCAGACGAAGACGGAGGGAATACGTATGGCGACGTTAAAGCAGGTTTCGGTGACGTTTACGATGCCGTTCCCGCCGCTGACGATGCCCTGCCGGATGGCAAAAGTGGTTTTGGCAACCTTGTCCGCCCATTGCCTGTCGCGTTCGGACAGGGCTTCGTACACCTGCTTGTCATGGGCGAAACGGGCGTCGATTTCTGCTTCGAGGGCGGGGTTGCTCATAAGGGCCTTTTAGCTCTAAATACCCCTGCTGTTTAACATAGATATGGAAATTAAACAAGCTTGACCCCGCAGCCTAAAAATTAGTAATTTATTTCAAAGGGATAATAGCCAGCGCCACTCCGCCGCTTTCCGCGCGAAAAGGCAATTCTTCTGTGCTAACTTTCCACTGACTTTTCAAAGGAAAACCATGGCCTCCAACGCCCTACTCAAACAACTTGCCGACGACACAGAGGCACTGCATGCGCAGGGGCTGTTCAAGTCGGAACGAGTCATCGTATCGCCGCAGCAGGCGGACATCACAGTGCATGCGGGAGTGAACGACGACCGGCATGTGGTGAACCTCTGCGCGAACAACTACCTCGGCCTCGCCAACAACCCGCGACTGATACAGGCGGCGCATGAAGCGCTTGATAAATACGGCCTTGGCCTCGCATCGGTGCGGTTTATCTGCGGCACGCAGGATCTGCACAAGCAGCTAGAGACGCGGGTCAGCAGCTGGCTGAATACCGAAGACACCATCCTTTACACCTCCTGCTTCGACGCCAACGGCGGTTTGTTCGAAACCATTCTGGGCGAACAGGACGCGGTGATTTCGGACGAGCTGAACCACGCCAGCATCATCGACGGGATCCGTCTCTGCAAGGCGCAGCGCTTCCGCTACAAAAACAACAACATGGAAGACCTCGAGGCACAGCTGAAAGCGGCATCTAACGCACGCCATAAACTGATTGCAACCGACGGCGTTTTCTCGATGGACGGCATCATCGCCAACCTACCCGCTATTTGCGACCTTGCAGATAAATACGGCGCTCTAGTGATGGTGGACGATAGCCATGCGGTTGGCTTTACAGGACGCACAGGTGCCGGTACGCCGGAACACTGGGGCGTACAGGACCGCATCGATATCCTGACAGGCACTTTCGGCAAGGCATTAGGAGGCGCTTCAGGGGGATATACGTCTGGCAAAAAAGAAATTATCGGCTGGCTGCGCCAGCGCTCCCGCCCCTACCTGTTCTCGAACACCGTAGCGCCTGCGATTGTGGCAGCTACGGTTGCGGCGATCGATTTAATCCAGGAAGATACTTCGCGCCTGAAAAAGCTGCAGGATAACGCGATTTATTTCCGCAAGGGCATGGGCGCGCTCGGTTTCGATCTGGTCCCCGGCGAGCATCCGATCATCCCTGTCATGTTGTATGATGCCGTACTCGCCAAGAAAATGGCCGATATGTTGCTGGAAGAGGGGCTTTACGTCATCGCCTTCTCCTTCCCCGTCGTGCCGCAGGGCAAAGCGCGCATCCGCACACAGATGTCGGCAGCACATGACCGTAAACACCTCGATTTCGCCATCTCCGCCTTTGAAAAGGCCGGAAAAGCGCTGGGAGTTATAAAATGACAGATACAAACACGCCGCAGCAACCTTCACCTTTTGCGCAGCCCGCGCCCCGCGAAAGGCATATGCTCGACACTTTCGCCAGCAAAGTGTTTTTCAGCGCCGTCTGTTTTTTATCGCCCGCGGCACTGGCGATCGTAGTTGCAGATTTCTGGCTACGTTCGAAAGGCGACACACCCGAAAACCTTATCAACCCGCTTTATTTCATCCGCCAAGGCATGACGGGCGGAAATATCGCGACGGCTTGGCCACTGCTGTTGTCGGTCTTGCCCGGCGCGCTGATACTTTTCATCATTTTCCGCGAAATCAAGGCGCGGCTTATTATGCTGGCCCTGCTGCTGGTTGCAGCGCTGATGGAACTTGTCGCCCTCGCCCAGCTTTCCGCCATCTAATAGGTACCCATGAAAGCCCTCTGCAAAAAAGAAGCGAAGCCCGGCATCTGGATGGTCAACGACGCGCCAGAGCCCGTCATCAACGATAACGAGGTGCTGATTAAAATCAGGAAAACCTCGATCTGCGGCACCGACATCCATATCTACAAATGGGACGAATGGTCGCAGAAAAACGTTCCTGTGCCCTTGATTACAGGCCACGAATGGATGGGCGAAGTCGTCAAAATCGGCGCCGACGTGAAAAACGCCAAGGTGGGCGAGCGCGTATCGGGCGAAGGCCACCTGACCTGCGGTACCTGTCGCAACTGCCGCGCGGGCAAGCAACATCTGTGCATCCACACCAAGGGCGTGGGCGTCAACGTGCAGGGCGCATTTGCGCAATATTTCAAGCTCCCCGCCTCTAACATCTTCAACCTGCCGGACGACATTTCGGACGATGTCGCGGCTTTCTTCGACCCGCTGGGCAATGCGGTCCATACCGCGCTGTCCTTTGACCTTGTCGGCGAAGATGTGCTGATTACCGGCGCGGGGCCGATTGGCTGCATGGCAGCCGCGATTTGCAAGTTTGCGGGAGCGCGTCATGTAGTGGTCACAGATATCAACCCCTACCGCCTCGACCTCGCCAAGAAAATGGGCGCGACACGCGCCGTCAACGTCGCCAAAACAGAGCTGCGCGACGTGATGAAGGAACTGGGCATGACGGAAGGTTTCGACGTCGGCCTCGAGATGTCGGGCATTGCCAGCGCCATACGCCAAATGATCGAACTGATGCGCCACGGCGGCAAGATAGCGATGCTGGGCATCCCGCCCAAGGAATTGGCTATCGACTGGAACCATGTGATTTTCAAGGGGCTTTTCATCAAGGGCATCTATGGCCGCGAGATGTATGAAACCTGGTACAAGATGAAAGCGATGGTGCAGTCGGGGCTCGATCTCTCCCAGATGATTACGCACACCTTTGCCGCCGACGACTACCAAAAAGCTTTCGAAACCATGGCTTCGGGCGAAAGCGGCAAAGTCATTCTCGACTGGACGAAGTAACGGTTTTCTAATTGATAACTTGAGGCTCGGGCAACTCCACCAGCCTGTCGTCGAGCTCGTTCTTTCCGCCGGGCGGAAGCTCTGGGCAATACTTTGATAAAATCGCCTTGCAAGCACTTATAGCCTTGATGAACCCCTCGTGCCCTTTGCCTGCTTTCAGGTCTGCGGCAAAAGCGTCAAGCACGGCATCCCATTCTGCGGGACTTACCTTTTCACTGATACCCTGGTCGGCTACCAATTCGACATGGTGTTCCTCGGCAGAAACGAAAAGAAGCACGCCGGTGCGGTGCTGCGTGTTATGCAGCCTGCGTCTGAAAAACTGCTCGAAAGCGGTGCGGCGGCAGTTGCTGTCCTGCACGCTGCGCGGCGTCACGCAGAGGCGCAAAGGGGTATAGAGGAACAAAAGTGCTGTGCCGATAAACACCACGCTTTGCACAGGAAAACTCACCACAGGCTCCTGCCCCGCCGCGTCCAGCAGCGGGTTCAAGAGGGGCAATGCCAGCGCGATGATGGCCGCCCATATGACGGGGAAGAGCATATAGCGCGCCGAAGCGGGCGCGACGACGCAGACAAGCTCGCCGCTCGTAGTCTTTTCGAGCTCGACCACGGCCACCCGCACGTCTTCACGCAATTTATCAGTTACACGCATCAATCAATACCTTCTGCTGCCGCCGCCGTAATCGCGGCCGTTGTACCCGCCGGTGCCGGGAGGCGTGCCGTAATACCCCCCGCGGTTCCAGTCGGAGTTGCCAAAACCTACAAGGAATACGCCCAATACAATAAGCGGCAGCCAACGGGTCAAGATGTTTGAGGATTCTTCCTCGATTTGCGTCACCTGGGTTACTACCGGGACCTGCAGAGCAAGCGAAATGGCGCGCGTGCCGTCGTAAACACCGGTGCCGATTTTCTCAAGTCGGAAATTTGGCAGCACAATACGCTCTACGATGGCGTTCTGCGCTTTGGCCGAAAGCTGCTTGATGCCAGGGCTAGCCGTAATTGTGGCTGCTTTTTCCGCCACTGCGACTGTAAAAAGTACCGTAGGCTTTTTCTGCTTGGAGAAAGCGATTTTATTTTTCACTTCCTCCGTAAAAACCCCTGCCGTCTTTCCGCCAAGCGTGGGCGACACAACAACCAGGATCTGTACGCCCGTGCGCACCTCGTTCATGGAGACGATCGATTGCAGGTCGGCCAGCTGTTCAGCGTCCAGTGCGCCAGCGGTATCCAATACGGCGCTGACAGTTTTCGGCACAGCAACCTGAGCGGGCGCAGGCGCGGGAATTACCTCCGAGGGAACCTCGACAGGCGCGGCTTTGACGACAGGCTTGCGCGCTTCGGCTGGCGCCGCTAGTGCCAGTAGCATCAGGGCGGCGATGGCCGCTGTTTTGAACAGTTTCATCATGGTGCCTATCCTGCCATAAAGGCGCCCTTAAACGCCACGGGATGATGCGATAACTGGTTATGACAACGCCGGTCTGTATTGAGCAATTCGCGCATCTGGTGCATGTTAGGCTGCACAATCAAGCCCAAGGACCGTACCAACGCAGGAGACGAAAAAATGTCCGCCAAAAAGAAGCCCGCCCCCAAATCCAACGTACAGAAGATCCAGCTGGCCGATAACGCCGCGCTGCTGCTGAAAAAAATGGGTGTGCCGCAGAAAAGCTTTACGGCCGGGCAACTGAAGGTTAACAGCCCCATCGACGGCTCGGAAATCGGCCGCGCGGTCACGGACACCCCCAAATCGCTGGATGCGAAAATCGGCCGCGCGCACAAGGCCTTCCTGTCATGGCGCACCGTGCCCGCGCCGAAGCGCGGCGAGTTGATCCGCCTTTATGGCGAAGTGCTGCGCCAGCACAAGGAAGAACTAGGCCGCCTTGTCACCATCGAGGCCGGTAAAATCGTTACCGAAGGCCTGGGCGAAGTGCAGGAAATGATCGATATCTGCGATTTCGCCGTCGGCCTCTCGCGCCAGATGTACGGCCTGACCATCGCGTCCGAACGCCCCTCGCACAAGATGCAGGAAAACTGGCATCCGGCGGGCGTTGTCGGCGTGATTTCCGCTTTTAACTTCCCCGTCGCGGTCTGGTGCTGGAACTTCGCGCTGGCAGTTATCTGCGGCGATAGCGTGGTCTGGAAGCCGTCGGAAAAGACCCCCCTCACTGCCCTTGCCTGCCAGGCGCTGTACGAAAAAGCAGCCGCGCAGCTGGATTACGTGCCGGAAGGCCTCTCGGAACTGGCGATCGGCGAGCGTGACCTGGGCGAGAAACTGGTCGATGATAAGCGCATCCCCATCATCTCGGCCACCGGCTCCACCCGCATGGGCCGCGAAGTCGGCCCCCGCGTCGCCGCACGCTTCGGCAAATGCATCCTTGAACTCGGTGGTAACAACGCTATGGTTTTGACGCCTTCTGCGGATCAGAACCTCGCCCTGATGGCAACAGTCTTCGGCGCGGTGGGCACCGCGGGCCAGCGCTGCACCTCGCAACGCAGGCTTATCGTGCAAAAAGACATCGCGGATAAATTCGTCCAGCGCGTTAAAAAAGCCTATGGTTCCCTGGAAAACAAAATCGGCAGCCCGCTCGACGCCAATACGCTGCTGGGCCCGCTGATCGACAAGCGTTCGTTCGAAGCCATGCAGGACACCCTTAAAAAAGCCAAAGCCGCGGGCGGCAAGGTGACGGGCGGCGAGCGCGTGCTGAAAGACAAATATCCGAACGCCTACTACGTGACCCCTGCCGTAGTCGAAATGCCCAAGCAGGCTGATATCGTCAAACACGAAACCTTCGCGCCCATCATGTATGTGATCAAGTACAACAAGCTTGAAGACGCGATTGCCATGCACAACGACGTGCCGCAGGGGCTTTCTTCCTGCATCTTCACGACCGACGTGCGCGAGGCTGAACTCTTCACCTCGGCCGCAGGTTCCGACTGCGGCATCGCCAACGTGAACCTCGGCACCTCGGGCGCCGAGATCGGTGGCGCTTTCGGCGGCGAGAAGGAAACAGGCGGTGGCCGTGAATCCGGCTCCGACAGCTGGAAAGCCTATATGCGCCGTTCGACTAACACTGTTAACTACGGCACGGCGCTTCCTCTGGCGCAGGGTGTGAAGTTTGATGTAGAATGACGGGGACATGAACGCCGGCATCCTCATATTGCAAGACGGAACGCCCTGCATCGCCTATGACGAGCAGTTGCCGCATCCCATCAAGCACGTCGAATTCGACCCCAGCGACTACCAGATCATGCTGATTTACGAGATCACGGGCGGCACAAAGTCGAAAATGATGAAACAGGGCAAAAAGTTCGAATTCCCGCTTGATCACGGGTTTGTGAAGCTTCTGGACGGACGAAAGAATATTGCCGTGGCCTGCATCCAGCAGGGCCAACTCTTTGAAATTAAAATGTATCCTCTCCTCATGCCGGGCAAGAAAAAGCGCTAAAATTCTCTTATTATTGAAAAGATTTTAGACCGGTGATATACTGTAATTAGGTCAAATTTTAGCGATGTGTCGTTTTCGACGAAAGGTCAGTCAGCCATGTTAGACGCCATGATGCCCAAAAAAGGCTCCATTTCACCGCTCGAAGGCGAACTGGGACCTGAAATCATGATGGTCGCCAAGGCCTGTTTCATGTCCATGAGCCTGGGCATGTGCCAGAACCTCGCCCTGACTGTCGGCAATGCGCTCGAAGGCCCGCTAATGAGCGGACAGGAACTCGCCGGCATGAAAGCCGCCCTGCCCAGCAACCTGCCCGGCCTCAAGACGCCCGGCATCTCAGCGCCCTCTTTCCCGACGCCCAAGCTTGGCGGCGGGCTGTTCGGCTAACCTCGAACGACCACAGGCTGAAAAGAAAGCGCCCGCTGGATACGGGCGCTTTTGTTTTTGCTTATTTCAGGATATTGGCGATCTTCTTGGCCGCGGGCTGTTCAGGCTGCGCCGCCGCCTGTTTCAGGCTGTCGCGGTTGATGGCAAGCCAGAAGGCCATGGCGAGGCTCTTCATGTCCCTTAAGCGGCCGTCTTCGGCGCGGGCGATGAATTCGTCGGCGTCGACCACCACCGTCTTGATGTTTTCCCCGATATCGGCGCGGCCGTGGATGCCGCTGGCCTTGGTGCTGTCGACCGTGCCTGCCACCAGCGCAATACGCTCAGACGTACCGCCGGCGCTCACAAAGGCGCCTTCGTGTACTAGTTTCGGGTTATTCAGGGCAAGGCCGGTTTCGCGGTTCATGCGGTCGACGGCGGCGGTGACCTTGTCCTCACCGTCCTTCAGCATCGCGGCGGGAAGCGTTTCGGAGAAGCCGTATTCCCCAGCCGCCAGCATACCGGAGCGCAGTTCGTTAATAAGGACGACTTTATCAAGCTTAGGGTCATAGCCCAGCATAGCGACCGCGTCGCCGCGCTCGAAATTAAGGCGTTTCAGCGTCTGCTTGCCGCCCTCGTGCTTGTCCATCTCGATGGTCATTTCCTCGATCTTGAAAAAGCCTTCGTATAACGTTTTGGTTTCGGTGATCTGCGCTTCGGGACGCTTGGCCGTCGATGACGGCGTTACGCCCGAAATCTTGTCCGCCAATGATGTTTCCGGCGCGGTGCCTTCGCGTAGTTCATCGCGGTGCAAAGCCAGCCAGAAAGCGGAGGCCAGGCTCTTCATGTCTTTCAGGCGGCCGTCGTTGGCGCGGGCGATGAATTCGTCGGCGGAAATCACAACGCTCTTGATATTCTCGCCTTCCGTGACTTCGCCATGGATGCCGCCGGCCTTCGACGTATCGATATTGCCGTAAACGATGGAAATTTTTTCGGATGTGCCGCCCGCACTCACAAAAGCGCCGGGATGCAAGAGTTTCGCATTTTGCAGGTGCTGGCCGGTCTCTTCCTCGGTCTCGCGCAGCGCCGCGTCAATGGCGCTTTCACCTTTGTCGATCATCCCGGCGGGCAGGCTGTCATTGAAGGGGTATTCGCCGCGCGCCAGCATAGCGGGGCGCACTTCGTTCACCAGCAGGACTTCGTCGCGCTTGGGGTCGTAAGGCAGGATGGCGACGGCATTGCCGCGCTCGAAATTCAGGCGTTTGACGGTCTGGGTGCCACCGCCGTGGACATCGGCTTCAATCGTCAGCTCATCGATCTTGAAAAAGCCATCATAGAGGCGCTTTTTTTCGACAATCTTGGCCTGTAGTTTTTGATCTTCGGTCGACATCATACACCCTTTGTTTTTTCAGGATTTTTATAAAATTACCATAATATTACGCCATCTGTCCATGAAAAAAGGGAACCAAAGGCGGGTATTTTCTATAGGCAATTCAGAGCTTTAAAAAGAAAACAGATGGGGGCTGCAATGCGTATTACCGCCATGCGTTTCGACATCGTTATATTGTTCGCGCTGTTTATAGCGCCCATTCTGATATCGCAGGCCTTGGGCCGGGAAGCGCGGGCACAGACGACTTACCCTATCTCGGCACGCGTTCCCGCGACCTGCCCGAAAGGCTATTCGCCGAACGTTGAAACGGGGCTCTGCCCTGTCAGTTGCCCCTCGAACACGGCGGCAAATACCAATCGCGAATGCGTGCCGCTGCCGGTGGTGCAGGAAGAACCCGCCCTGCTCGCCCCACGCCCGATTGACGCGCCGACCGCCGTTGACCCTGCCAATACCGCGACCTGCACGGATGGCCGTACGTGGGATGCGGTGCTGATGCGTTGCGAGCCCTAAACAGTTACTCCAAAGAAAAAAGCGGAAGGTGATGAACCTTCCGCTTTTTTTTACTCTTTATCCGCTTACGGCGTCAGGGGCGCGGGCGGTTCGATGCCGCCGGGGCCGAGTTCACCGGGCGTCGGATCGGTTGAAGGATCAGCGGAGGGTGCGGGCATAGCGGGGTCAGCCTGGGGCGAGACCGGCGGAATGTCAGCGGGCGGGGCCGCTTCAGGCGCGGGCGCAACAGGTGCGGGCGACGGAGCAGGCGTTGCGTCGATAGCCGTTGCCGCTTCGGGCGTCGGCGCGGGCGCGGCGAAGTTATTGCTTTCAACCGGTGTGGATTCAACAGCCGTCACGGGTGCAGCGGCAGCCGCTTTCTTTTTCTTCTTGCGATGCTTCTTTTTGTATTCCTCGGTACCCGGGCCATTCATGACGAGGCCTTTGGGCAAGCCATTGTTGGTGACGAGGCCGGGACGCGGACCGTCAGCGGTCGTGGGCGCCATCGAAGGCGAAGCGGCTTCGGGCGCCATCGGCGCCATGGTAGAGAGTGAAGGAACAACGTAATTCGAACCAGCTGCTCCGCCGTTGGCTTCGAAGCCCTGCTCCTGGGCAGCCCTTTCGACTACGGTGGAGGTGCGGCTCACAGCGCTTGTGCTTTGCGCGTGGGCGAGGCCGGGGGCCAGAAGGATGAGGGTGAGTGCCGTCAGGGCGATGTGTTTTTTCATTTCTCTCGAACTCTCTAACTTTGAAGGCAGTTCCCTGCCGCTAATACCATAGAGATTAATAGCCTGCTTCCCCTCGCAAATCAAAGCATTTGGCGCTGAAAATGCTGGGAAATATGCAACAGGCGCAAGAATTATTTTGACGTAAGGACGAATCAATGTAGAGTTAACGCATTATGATTATTGAAAAGATCACATTTATGGCCCTTTCCATGCCCGCGCTGCCCCGCGTGCGACGACTCATCCGCTGACAGCGGATGGAGCCTTCCTCGTCTGAAAACGGGCAAAACTCCGAAAAAACACGATACGAATGGTCCCGAAAGGGATAGTTTGAATATCTTCCCCCGGAGTTTTTGACGTGAGCAACCTTAACAAGAAAATCAAACCCGACTTCGACGGCAACGCCGCGCCCCCTGCCCCTGCGGGCGCCTATCCCGTCACCATCGAAACCCCCCGCCTGATTTTGCGCGAAATCGAGAAGTCCGACGCGCCGGCCATACTGGCCATCACGCAAAAGCCGGGTTTCCATTATTATTGCTTCGATGGCACGCAGAACACCGTCGATGCCTTTATCCAGTCAGCAATAGACACGCGCAAAACCAATCCTGACGGCATGCGCGATGAAATCATGCTGGCCGTCACACTGAAAGATACAGGCGAGCTCATCGGCCATGTGGCGCTCCAGCGGGTCAGCCACGTTCCAGGTTATCCCTTTGATGCAAATTTCTTCATCGACCCCGACAAGCAAAACAAGGGTTATGGCCGCGAGGCGCTGATCAACATGAAGCATTACGGCTACGAAAAACTTGACCAGAAGGGCTATACCATCACCGTGCATCCTGACAACCATGCATCGCAGCATGTGTTTTTGTCCGAGGGTTACGGCCATATCAAGGACACCTTCATAAGTACCGTGAACGGTAAAGAGCCGCGGATGCTGCTGTTCCAGAGCAAAGACCAGTTTTACAAGCAGCGCGCACTGGACAAGCGCCCCCTGCTGCTGCCGAAAGCGGCTAACGAAAACTCTCCTGTCCCCTCGATTAAACCTGTCAAGGGCGGGCCCAAACCATGATGGTCCTTCCTGTCACTTATGAACAGATGAAAGCCGTGCAGGTCACGGGCACGGATGCGCCCGAGATTGTCACGATTTCGGAGGCCGACGGTTTCTTCATCAACCGCACCTATACGCAAGACTTCCGCATCCGCAAAGAAGTTTACGAGAAGCTTAAAGTGGCGGCAAAAAAACTGCCTGCCGGCATGTATTTCATGTTCTACGAAGCCTATCGCCCGCTGAAGCGCCAGGTTCAGTTGTGGGACATGGTGACGCTGGAGATGAAAAAGCAGTATCCGGATGCTGATGCCGCCAAAATCGCCGCGCTGACTGAAACCTTCGTCGCCAACCCGTACGACGGCATTGGCAGCGGCCATCAGGCCTGCTGCGCCATCGACGTGACGCTCTGCGACAAAGACGGTAAGGAATTCGGCATGGGCACAGCCTGCCAGGAATTCCACCCGCATGCGGTCACGCATCACCCCGATATTTCCGCCGAAAGCGCCAAGCACCGCAAGATTATGCTGGATGCGTTGGAAGATGCCGGTTTCGCGAACTACCCCGCGGAATGGTGGCATTTCAGCTATGGCGACCACCAGTGGGCCGTGTTGAAGGGCAAAAGCGAATGCCCCTTCGGCCCCATCGATATATAAGGAGCGATTAAAATGGAATTCCATGACATCAAGGCCTTCACCAAGGAAGGCGTCAAAGTTATCGGCAACCCCGCAAGTGTAGTGATCGTCGACACCTTCCCCGATGACGCAACCATGGGCGCGGCCGCAAAAAAACTGGGTAGCCCGATGACGACATTTGTGAAGCCTACGGCTCAACCCGATGTGTTCGAGATGCGCCACTTCTCGCCCGACGGTGACGAATGCCACATCTGCGGCCATGCGACGATGGCGGCGGTGGAACTGCTGGCGCGCCAGAACCCGGGCCTGCGCAATGACAAGCATATCACCATGCTGATGAACCCTAAATTTGGCGTCAGCGATAATTCGAAGATTGACGCCCATATCAACGGCAAGAATATCTCGCTTACCATGCCTGCGATACTCGACCTGCAGCCGATGACCGACCCCGCGTTCTATAAAGAACTTTGCGCAGGGCTGCGGGTTTCTGAAGAGGCGCTCGAAAAGCCCGTTTACTTCGCGCCACGCATCCGCGACCTCGTCGTGGCGTTCAAGGACCCCGATGTGCTGCTAAACCTCGACCCCGATTTCCCCGCACTGAAGAAAATGGCGGTCGAAGGCCCTTGGGTGCATGAAGGCTTGATGGGCACGGCGAAATCGAACATTGCAGGTTTTGACGTCATCAATCGCGTCTTCCTGCCGGGCATCGACGTCAACGAAGACGTCGCCTGCGGCTCTGGAAACTGCTCGGTCATCCCCTATTGGGGCACCAAGAGCGGCGTGTTCGATGCCGACCGCGACGAGTTCAAGGTCGTCTACCCCTACCCCCCCGGTGAAAAAGGCTATGTCGGCGGCATCCAGGGGCTGAAGCTCGACCGCGACGCGGGCACGATCGTACTGTCGGGCGAGGCAAGCCTCGACAAAGTCGTGAAAGTGGAATTGTCTAAGGGCAATCCCGGCGCCTCGAGCAGCGCGCCGAAGCCCTAATCGCACGTTTCGAAATCGAAGATAATTTTCTCGTCCGGCTGCGCGGGCGTATCGAGGCGTATGAACTCGAGCGCCAGTTTGCATGCGGCGTCGTATATTTCCACGCCGTCTTCGATTTCCACCGTAAATCCGGGCAAGTCATTGCTGGTGGCCAGCCATACGTCTTCCGGCTGGCGTTCGACGACGATTTTGATGCGTGTTTCTTTCATAAAGCACGCTAACACGGCCCGTCTGGATTTTGCAAATGCGCAGGCCTATAATCCTGAAAAGGAATATTTTCATGCTCGACACCCTTGTTTTCGACAGCGGCAAGCCCGGCCCCACGTTCCTTGTGCTGGGCAGCGTCCATGGCAACGAAAAATGCGGCACCCATGCCATCGGCCGCGCTGCGATGGAACTGCGCACTGGCATTTTTAACATTACGGCGGGCAAACTGGTTTGCGTGCCCATTTGCAACCCCGAAGCCTACCGGCACAATGTGCGCTACATCAATGCGAACCTGAACCGCGTGGTAAAGAAGCACGACGCCCCCAAAAACTACGAAGAAAAAATCGCGAACGAGCTGGTGAAAATCATCGACAGCTGCGACGTGATGCTCGACCTGCACTCCTATACCTCGGGCACGCGGCCGTTTTTGTTCATCGAATTCGACACGCCCGAGGAAAAGGCCTTCGCCGCCGCCATGCATATCCCCTATTGGGTGACGGGCTGGGGAGAGCTGTACGCCGACAAGAAAGACCTATGGCAGGGCGATACCTGCACCTATGCCTTCCAGCAGGGAAAACTGCCTTTGCTGATCGAATGCGGCCAGCATGACGACCCTGCGGCGGCGCATGTGGGCTACCGTTCGTTGCGCGCGGCGCTGGCGCATTTCAAGCTGACCGCGCCATATGAAGCCCCCTACGCTCCCGCGCCGCAGGTGAACAAGCTGCAATCGGTCGTTATCAAGAAAAAGGAAGGCAAGCTGCTCAAACCCTGGCAGCACCTCGACCCCGTGTCCAAGGGAATGCCGGTGCTGCAATACGATGACGGCGAAATCGTCACCTCCCCTGTCGATGGCGTGGTCATTATGCCGGGGCCGAAAGTGAAAGTCGGCGAAGAATGGATTTATTTCGGGGTAGCGGCCTAGCGCAGGCCGACGATATTCAGGTTCCGGTCAAAAGTCACCGTCAACTCGCTGCCTGATTTGTAAGCGTCGACGACCTGCGCCTGCAATTCTGCCGGGGCCTTGAAATAGCCGTCATGGCCGGGGATGGAGACGAGGAAAAGCCCGTCCTGCTCCAGTATCTTGCGTACCTTGCCTTTTGTTTCAAGCGTGTCCATGCCCTACCCCACCATCCGGTTCCAGAGTTTTTTAACACGCGCGCCGAGACCTGTCGATGCCTTGGCAACGTCGGAAACTGCATTCTCTGCCGCTATACCGAATTTCTCCCCCAATGCCGCCACTGTGCCAGGTGCCTGTTTTGGTATGGAAGGGAGTTTCAACTGCTCGGGCTGTTGCTCTGGCTGCAGCTTTTGTTTCATACCAGCTGCTGCATCCGCCATCATATCCGATACCGGGTTTATCGTTATGACCGATGTCCATGTCAGCCCCTGCCGCAAAGCGAGACCCAGCACGTCTTTCAGCAGCGCGCGCATTTCGGTGGCAAAGACCTGCCGCGGCCCGTTACCGTTCCATTTCATGTAATTTTGCATGCACTGCATAGCGATGTTGTCTGTATCGGGCGTCGTGGAGACCTGATATTTCGGCTCGTAATCGCCTACCTTGCCTTTCGGCGCGACGCCAAAATCGGTGATTTCAAGATTCTCGCGTGGCGCATGCATCGTATCGCCCCATTTTTCCAAAGTGACAGGGCCGTCGAACAAGCCCGGGTCGAACACAAGGTCCTGAACCGAACCATCCGGCATCTGCACGGGCAGCGCAGCCGAGACATGATAACACCAATATGTCCGCTCGCCATTTGGATGGACGACGTACATCGATTTATCGCCTTCAAAGGCCCATGCCTTTTTCGGCTTGTGCCCTTCGGCGATCATTTGCTGGCACATGAGATGCGCGCGGGCATAGCAGCCATCCTGCGCGTATCCGAAGGCAATATCCTGTCTGTCGGCCATGCGGTCGAAAAGCGCCAGCGCCTGCGTGAAACTTAAAATACGAGGCGCGCCACTTAAAGAGGCCTCGTTAAAGACAAAATCGAGTTGTAGCTGCTCTGCGCCCATGCCAGCATTATCGCAGATTATGGTTAATGGTCTATAAACAGTCGAATGACAGAATTTTCATTATATTTCAGATAGATGAAGCCCGCCGATGTCGCCACCGGCGGGCTTCCTGTTGGTTTGGCGAGGCTTGCCGTTTACTCGGCAGCGGCTTCCTCGGCGAGGTCGGGCACCAGCTCCAGGGCCTGCATATCGTACAGGGCCTTGTAGCGGGAACCAGGGCGCGCCATCAGGCTGTTGTGATCACCCTGCTCGATGATCTCGCCTTTGTCGAACACCAGGATGCGGTCGGCTTTCTGGATGGTCGAAAGCCTGTGCGCGATGGTGATCGTGGTGCGCCCTTTCATCAGTTCCTCGAGCGCCATCTGGATGTAATGCTCCGAGATGCTGTCCAGCGACGACGTAGCTTCGTCGAGGATCAGAACCGGCGCATCCGCCAGGATAGCGCGGGCAATAGCAACCCGCTGGCGCTCGCCGCCCGAGAGTTTCACCCCGCGCTCGCCCACGAGCGTATCGTAGCCCTTGGGCAGCGTTTCGATGAACTCATGCGCGTAGGCCTTCTTCGCGGCTTCCACGATCTCCTCCCGCGTCGCGTCCGGGCGCCCGTAGGCAATGTTCTCGGACAGCGAACGGTGGAAGAGGATCGGGTCCTGCGGCACGAGGGCGACCTGCTTGCGCAAGCTTTCCATCGTCACGCCCGCGATATCCTGCCCGTCGATGCTGATGCAGCCTTCCGTCACGTTATATAGGCGCTGTATCAGCTTGACGAACGTGGACTTGCCCGAGCCCGAGGGGCCGACAAGCGCAAGCTTCTCGCCCGACTGTATATCTATGCTCATATCCTTATAGATATACTTGTTGCCGTTCGGGTACTTGAAGCCCACGTCCCTGAAGGCGATCATGTCGCGGCGGCGTTGGCCGGACACTGTGAGCTGCGCGGCATTCGCCACGTCAATCACATCGTCCTCGCGCATCCAGAACAGGATCACGTCCTCCATGTCGGATACCGAGCGCTGCAGGTGCGAGATGTGCATCCCGATGTCGCGCAGGTAACCGCCGATGATGAAGAACGTCGTAATCACCAGCACGATGTCGCCAGGCGTAGCCTGACCGACTCTCCACAGGTAGATCGTGGCGGCGATCATCGAGGCCATCATCATCAGGCGGAAGGCAGAGCGTGCGGCGTCTGCCGTCACACCCGTCTGCCACGCATGGAAGGATTTCTGCCTCCACGCATTGGCGACTTCCCTGAAGATGCCGTCCTCGCGGCTCTCGGCGCCGAAGGTTTTCACCGTCGGGTTGCCCGTGATGATGTCGGCGAGCGTGGCGCCCACTTTCGTATCAGCGTCAGCCGAGGCGATAAAGCGGGGAGCCAGTATTTTAACCGACATCCAGATCGACACCGCACAGTAAGCGACGATCATCACGCCGACCGAGAGGCCCACGAGGGGCAGCTTGATCGCCAGCATGACCATGACGCCCACCATAATGGTGAGTGCAGGCAGGAGACCCATAAGGAGTGTGTCCTCGAAGGTATCCATCGCCCACATCCCGCGCGTGATCTTGCGCACCGTGCCGCCGGCGAAGGTGTTAGCGTGCCAGTCCGAACTGAAACGCTGCACCTTTTGCAGGCCTTCGGTGACGATCGCGTACAGGTTGCGCACGGCAAAGGCGTTCCAGAAGAACATCGAGCCGATGCGCAGGGCCTGGTGCAGGAAAGCGAGCACGACGAAGGCGAAGAACGCCCCCCATGCCGCTTCCCACGCCGCGGAATCCCCGGGCTTGTGGTTTGTCATCGCATCCACGATTTTACCTGTATACACAGGCACAATCGCGTCCATCGAAACGGACAGGAGCATGAGCACCGCAGCACCCACTCCCAGCCATTTGTTTGGCTTCCAGTAGTGGCAGGAAAAACGGAAGACTTGCTTCCACGAGACCTGCCGTTCTTTCTTTTCTTCTTCGTTACTCATGACCTTTTACGCGCGCCGCTGTTAACGGACACGCATTCCCTTTTGAAAAAACCTGTTGCGATCCAGACTTTGCCAGAGGCGAGTCAAAGTGCCGTAGTGCTTTTTGTTTTTGGGTATCAGTGAAGGATAAGTGGCCGTCGGCTGAAACCTGGATCGTTAGTTTGTCCAGGCGCCTGATGAGACATTAAGTCGTCAGCAAAGGCCCGGAAATGAAGCAATAAAATTCAGTGTAACCATGTCATTTCCTCCTTCGTTAGGGTTGATGATGCGACGACTATGACACAGAATCGTGTCACTGGGAAGCAACAATTTTTTCGGGAGCGGAAAAACGGACGAGTTTTACTCGTCCGCTTCCCAAATTAGCATCTTGCTGAGCACGCTGTCCGAGCAAATTCTTTCAATGATTCCAGCGTTCACGGCAGCCGTACGCGGCAAAAATATCACAGCTGCTTCGGGATCGCCCATCAGCTCGCGCAACTGCGTCGCATCATTGGCGATACGGACGCTCGGTGCATTGCGGATGACTTCCGCCTGCCAGCTGTTGACGGCAAGCTTTGCAAGGCGGCTCATATGCTGCATGCCTTGCATCGACTTGTCTGCCGCGTGTTGCACGGCGAGGGTTTCCAGCACCTCGCGTGCCTCTTTTTCCTGCATCTTCAACATAGTTCAAACTCCCCTAGATGAACGTAGTTAAACCAGAAGCCTTACCCGCGGATATTAGCGGGTGGCAGCCCGGGGCTTCACGATGCTCGTGTAGACCGCGGGACGCGACTTCGACTTGTGGATGACCTGGCCCAGCGTGCTGCCTTTTTCAACGGTCAGCTGGTTCGGATCGTCCCCGGCTTCGGCTTCGGCCAGTTCGCAGAGCGCCGAGAATGCCTTAATGAGGCCCTCGATCACGTTCTGGGTGCTGCCCGATGACAGTTTGCCGGTTTCGCCGCGCACTTTCGCGCCTTCGGCGAGGAAGTCGTTGATTTTCTGCACCGAGCCCTGGTCGCTCTTGACCACGTAATCGAGCCCGTTTTTCTTCATTTCCGACGCCAGCTGCGAGTTGATTTCCTCGGGACCGACCACCATCATCTTGTTACGTTCCTTGTCGTCGATGATGTAGAGGTACACCGGTTCTTTCGCCGCGCCGTTAGACGCCGCCAGGATGGTCAGGTCGAACTTGATCTTCGACTTGCCCTTGACGGTATTCATGGCTTCGACTTCGCCCGGATCGGTCGACTGTTCGGTCACGTATTCGTCGAGCTCGACCGGCCAGATGCGTTCGCGGTTTTTCTTCGCGTGCTTCGGCTCGGCCAGCGCGGCAAGCGCCGTGCGGAAGTCGACCAGTTCGAACTCTTTCGATTTCATCGGGTCGTCGAGCATGTAGTTCGGCAGCGCCTGGCCACGGAGCAACGGAGTACCCGTCACGCCATTCGGATCGTCGTTCGGCACGACGATGCTCTTGGGCGAGGGCTCTTTCTGGTCGGCCAGTTCCTTCAGCACGCGGCCAAGCGTTTGCAGCGGGATAACCTGGTCGTCATTCGCCTGAATACCCTTGTGCTTGCTGCGCAGGCCAGCCATCAGGACGTTGCGGACTTCCATCAGCTCTTCCGTACCGCCCAGGTCTTTCAGGGCGTCGTATTTCAGGAGGTCTGACAGCAGTTTCACGTCCTTGCTTGCGCGGCCTTCGGACAGCTTGGCGACGCCAATTCCGTTGGTTTCGCAAACCGTGACCAGCGCCGCGTTCGTGCGGGGCATGCCCAGAGTATCGTTCGCGATGTCTTCCTGCAGCGCGCGGACCATGTTGGAACCAAAGCGGTGCCAGCCGGGCAGCGTACGGCCGATGGCCGAAAGGTCGATGCTCTTGAAGACGTCGGTCAGGTTCAGTGACAGTGCAGCTTCTTTGGCGCTGCGCACTTCCGGCATGGACTGCACGGACTTGTTGAAGTCCGCGATGACCTTACGGAAGGAGACGTGGATGCGGTCGCCGTGCGCCGCGATCTCGTCCGACATGTCCTGATAGGCTTTCTGGTTGTAGAGTTCTGATTCAGGGTTCGAGAGTTTCAGGCGGGTGTCGTAGTATTTCGCCACCTGGTTGACCGCCTGCACCGTTTCCTGGAAGTTTTGCAGGAAATAGATTTCATGCGGCGGGATCGCCTTGACTTCGTCAGCCGACAAACCTTCCTTGCGCAGCTTGACCAGCCATTCGCCGAATTCGGCGGGCTTGGCTTTCGCAGTGCCTTCGAAGAGGTTGTAGAGCGTCACGATCGGCATGCCGGTCCAGACCTGGCCGATACGGTGCGTCCAGTCACGGAGCGCCGGCTCGCCCACACGGAGCGGGTTGAGGCGTGTCATCATGGAGACCGAGAGTTCCTGGGTGGTATCACCGTCGGAAGCATCGTTACCCGCGACGCCGATGTGCCAGCCGGCACGCAGGTCGCTGCGCTTGATGGTCAGCGCTTTGGGGCTGTCGGTGTCGCCGGAAGCAGCCATCGGGTTGTAGATGGTGACTTCGTCGATCTCGCCGTTCGCAAACTGCAGCGCGGTCTGGAATGCGTCGAGCGTACCTTTCTTCGACTTGTTGAATTCGTCGAGGAAGAGCGGACGGCCCGACCAGACAGATTCAAACCATTCGCCGGGCACGGTTTTGATACCGAAGGCGTTGGTCTGGTAGTTGATGCCTTCCTTGGCGTAGATGCTTTCCAGCAGTTTCTTGGCGCGCTCGGCCGCGTCGCCGCGGTCTTCGTCATTGACCATTTTGCCGTCCTTTTCAGTCTGGCGGGGCTGGCCAATGGCGTCCCAGTTGATGGTCGAAGTGCCGTCAGCTGCCGTGACCACGGAGCCTTTGAAGCCGTCTTCAAGCGCCTTGAGCGAAACTTCCGACAGCTGGCCGGATGCCGCGCGCTTGTCGAGCTGTTCCTTCACGCCCTGGCCGTAGTCGATGACCGTGCGGAAGAAGATCTCGCGCATGTTCATACCGCCGCAGTCGACGGAGATGGGGCCTTGCGGGTGGACGAGGCCGCCCACCAGCTTGAAGAGGTGCGATTTACCGAAGGCCGCGTCACCGAACACCGTCATGATGCGGTTTTTGCTTTCGGGCTCGATCTTCTTGAGGAGGTCGCGCAGCATGAACATCATGGCAGGGATGGGCATCTGGCGGAAGAGCATGCCGTTGACGCGCTCGACGGATTGCGTCGAGGGGATGAGAAGCGGGTTCTGCGCGCTTTCGACGACGCCGACATCATGCTCGATGATGCCCTTGTCGTTTTTGCGCAGCATGGCCATCGGATACGGAAGGCCCGGGACGCCGACCGGCTTCATCAGCTGCCGTGCTTCGTCTGACGTCATTTCCGAGATCTTCTTGTGTACCGGTGCGTTCTTGTCTGCCATAGTTCTTTACTCCTCTATAATCCGTTTAATTACCGTTATTCCGTTTACCCTTGTATCTTTTATCAGTGCCTGCTTTTTATTGCCCGCCACGTTCGAGTTTGCCGTGCAGCTGTTTCAGCCTGCGGCGCTTCTCGCTGTCGGGTTCGCTTTTTACTTTGTAGTTCCTCACGCGGCGCAGCATGAGTTTGGACAGGTCCAGGGGGATCTGCTTGGGGTCATTGCCCTTCACGATACCGACCAGCTTTCCGCCTGATTTGTTGATGGCTTCCTGGAAGGCCTGCTCCATTCGCGTCGTGTAGTTGTCGCCGCGCAGGATCGCCACGTCGATCGACAGGTTGCGTGCGTTGCGGTTCACGATATCCAGCTTCTCGACTGTTTCTTCATAGTCGCCGATGTCGCCGTCCGAATAGACCAGCAGGTGGGTCGAGCCCGAAACCGTGCCGTTCTTGTTCTTGTGCTTGGCGATGCTTTCAACAGTCTTGATGATGCCGGGCGCGAGGCTGGTGCCGGAACCGGTACCGTTACGCAGCGTTTCGACTTTCTCGCCCACTTCCTTCAGCGGGGTGTCGGGCGTTGCGATGATGATGGGTTCGTTGTCGCCCCACATGACGATGTAAGCGTCGATTTTTGCCTGGCGGCAAGCCATGTAGTTAATGACCGCGCTCTGCAGAGCTGCTTCCATCGCGGTAACGCCGTTGCCGAGACGCACGCCGGGCATCGAGCCCGAGCCGTCGATCATGGCCACCATTTCGATCGTGCTTTCGGTGGTCGCGACCTTGTCGTCGCGGAACTTCTTGGCGTCGTCCAGCGTCTGTTTCTGCTTGGTCGCCTGCTTGAACTTGGTTTCAAGCACCTTGTCCTTGTCGAGACGCTCCTGGATGTCGCCGTCGGGCGGCAGGTAGTCGAGCGTTTTCGAGGTCTTCAGGATCTGGCGGCGCTGCTCTTCGCGGATGCGCTTGTAGGCTTCGGCCACTTGGTTGATAACCGGCGCCAGTTCGACGCAGCGGCGGTTAAAGTCGCGCCAGTCGCCTTTTGCCAGCTGCGCAAGGTCAACGCCGCGCGAATTGCCCGCCTGGTTGGAGGTCATGGCATTGGGGTCGACTTTTGGCATGCTCTTGGCAGCCTGTTTCATTTGCTCTTTTTGCTCTTCCGTCATCTTCTCGTCGATGACGTCTTTCTGGCGCATGTCGCCGACCTTGATCGGCTCCTGCTGCTGCTGCTGGTCTTGTCCCCAGCCCGGGCCGCCCTTGCCGTCTTTGTCCTTGCCGGGTTTTTGACCGCCCTGGCCTTGACCGTCCTGGCCCTGCTGCTGTCCGTCTTGACCCTGCTGATCCTGGCCTTGGCCGCCGCCGTCGTTTTTTTGGCCGTCCTGCTTCTGGCCGTCGTTGCCTTGGCCGTTCTGGTTCTTCTGGTTCTGTTGCTGTTCTTTTTCGGCCTTGTCTTTCGGGTTCTCGGCCATGTTCTTGATCTGCTCTTTCAGATCTTTGGACATTTCCTGCGGCTCTTGCTTTTCACCGCCGCCACCGCCGCCTTGCTGGTTTTGCTGTTGGCCGCCCTGCTTCTGGTCCTGCTGGCCGCCTTGGCCGCCCTGACCACCCTGGCTAGGCTGGCTTTGGCCATTGCTTTGGCTCTGGCTTTGCCCCTGTCCCTGGCCCTGACCCTGTCCTTGGCCTTGACCTTGCTGGTTCTGTTGCTGCTGGCCTTGGCCCTGCCCTTGCTGGTTGAGCTGGTTATCGACCTGCTTTTCGAATTCCTTGATCAGGACATCCGCATAGGGCTTGATATAAACATCCCAGATTTCCTGCATCACTTCGCCGCGTTTCTTAGTTGTTGCGGCGACGATTGCCTTATAGCTCTCCTGGATGTTGGTGTGCGGTTCGTGCACGAGGATGCGGTCCTGCGGCTCGGGCTGCAGGAGGCGGATGCTGTCCGGGCCTTCGCACGACCTGTCGAAGAGGTATTCAAAGGCATCGCGGCCGTTCGCATTCGGAAGCTTGGTCATGTCGACGGTCTTGCGGATATCGTCGGGGAAAACGCGGAAGCGTTCCCAGGTCGCATCGTCGTTGTCGATCAGGCCGCTCTTCACATACCCGGTGAGCAGCGAGGCCTTGGACACCATATCGTACATTTTCTGCGCGATCTGGGGCGTGATGTTGCCTTTTTTGATGTCCTTGATGTCACTGTCTTTCAGCGGAGTGGTCATGACCTTGATCATTTCCTGCTGCGCTTTTTGCTGCTTTTCTATGTCGTCGCGGATGCGGTCGATCATGTCCTGCTCGGCCTTGGTCTTGCCTTTGGGCAGGTTGGTCGTCACGTCGACGTGACCTTTCAAGTCGTCGCCACGGAGGATTTCGGCATAGCCGCGCAGCACGGTGGCCGCGTGGTTCAATGAATACGCATAGTCCTGCGGCAGCAGGCGGCTCATGTCGATGGCGTACTGGTCGACGCAGATGTCTTCCATCGCGTTCCAGGCGCGGTGCCAGAGGTTCCATTCAGCGACGTCAAGCGCCAGCGCCTTCTGCTGGTCTTTCGTCATTTTCGGGGGTTCGACGCCGTCGCCGCCTTCGATCGTGCGGGGGTCGATGACGGTTTTGACTTTTTCATACAGCTCTTTCATGCGCGGGGGATATTCCGTGCTGAGCTGGCTGTGGCCGACTTCGTGCGCTTCGACGGGGCGGATATGCTCGAAGCCCGTGAGCAGCATGAAGTACAGGTCAAAGTTCAGGTGGTTCTTGCGCGGATCCTGGTAGAACCAGGTGCCGGGCTGGCCGAGTTCAAAGGTCACGTCGTCGTTCTGCAAGGCTGAGCCCAGCATTTTCGAGACGATAATGCATTCGTTATGCACGCCGATGGTGTTGTGCAGCTGTTTCCACAGGCGCGTCTGCGCCACGGGCCCTTCCGTCGCCGCGTCCATCAGGCGCGTCACGACGGCTGCCCACAATAATTGCTTGGCGGGCGAGTTCAGTTCGATATCGATTTCGGATTCAACTTCCTTGTTTTCGACGGCTTTCTTCGCGAGCTCGATCTGGTCGCCGAGGTCGTCGACTTTTTCCAGCTTTTTCAGGAACTCGTCGAACTGCTCTTCGTTGAATTTCTTTTCCTGGAAATGGTTTTTCAGCTCGAGGCGCAGCTGCGTGATCGGCAGTTCAAGGATACGATCAACCTCGGCTTTACCGCCGAATGCTTTCGCGACCGCTTTTTTGAAGCTAAAAGCCATATCTCAACACCCTAATTGTTTTTTTATGTAGCAATGAAGGCCACGCTTTCGTTGGAGCATGACACTAATTATTTTCTATAATACTTAATTAAGAATTAAATTCTAGCGAAAACTTTTAATATTTCCTAAGCCACTGATTTAAATAATTATTTCAGGACGGAAAGGTAAACTGAAATTTAAAGCGACATAAGTATTCTGTAAAATGTAATTTTATTTCAACGATTCGTCCCCTGCACGCAATTCCTGAGTCGTCCACACTATTAATGTAGCAATATTCAATAGCCCACTGGCTTTGCTAGATTAAACAAAGCCAGGGGGTACCGCATATGGTCCAGCGCGATTTTTTCAAAATTACCGGCCTTTATACGATCGGCATCATCGCCACCTTCTTCCTGTGCTGGATACTGCTGGGCATGGTCGTGCCAGAGGCACACCTGAACCTCGTCCAGACGCTTACCACCGCCTTTGGCGTTAATATCCCCGATAATATGCCCATCACCAGCGGCACGCAGGCGCGCACGGCTGCGGTGATATTAATCCTCTCCGCCCTGTCGATCGGGCTTGTGGTGCTGAACGTGTTTTTCAGTGCGGTGATTACCGCGCGATTTATCCGCCCGCGCGTGAACCTTGTAACGTCGGAGCGCGGCGTGCTCAGCACAACATGGAACCCCGCCATGCCCTATGTGCTGGTGCGTATGTCGAACTTTTATGCGGCCGATCTCGTCGACGTGGTGCTGAACATCGCCCTGACGGTCGAGGAGACACATATAATAAACGGCCTGCCTGACACCTTCCGTACCTATTTCCCGCTGGAGCACTATACGCCGCAGCGCATCCTGGTGATGGAACAGCGCATGCCCTGGAGCATCGCCGTGCCGGGCGACGCCCTGCTCTCGAACTCCAAGCGCAAGGATTACCCTTTCCGCCCCGGCCAGCTGATTACCGATTCAATCACCAAGGACGGCAAGCCCGCCACCATCAAACGCTCGCTGCAAATCCTGATTCAGGGCACGGACGCCAGATCCTATTCCCACTTCGTCATCCACAAGAACATCGATATCGACGCGCAGGAAGGCATTGATTACAAACTGCACCTGCACCGGGGCTCCTTCAAGTCCCTGCCCCTGCGCATCGCAGCGCCGGAAGAGATTGAGCAGTATGTCGCATAAAAGAAAAAGCCCGCCTGTGACGGCGGGCTTTTTCGTAATCTTGCAGGCAGCTTAGAAAGAAATAAACAGACCGCCGTTGACCGAGATGTTGGTGCCGGTGATGTAACCTGCGCGGTCGTCGCAGAGGAAGCCGACCACATAGGCGACTTCGTCGGGCTGCGCCATGCGGGCGAGCGGGATCTGGTCGACGATCTGCTTGGAAATGTCAGCCGGGATCGCCTTGGTCATCGGGGTTTCGACATAGCCGGGCGACACCGAGTTCACGGTAATGCCCTTGCGTGCGACTTCCTGCGCCAGCGCCATGGTGAAGCCGTGGACGCCGGCCTTGGCGGCGGAATAGTTAGTCTGGCCGAACTGGCCTTTCTTGCCGTTGACTGACGAGATATTGACGATGCGGCCATAGCCGCGGTCATTCATGCCGTCGATGTATTGCTTGGTGACGTTGAACAGGCTGTTCAGGTCGACATCGAGCACCGCCTGCCAGTCCGTTTCGGTCATCTTGCGCAGCGTCTTGTCGCGCGTGATGCCGGCGCAGTTTACGAGGACGTCAACCTTGCCGTGCTTGGCGAGAATTGCCTTGGCAGACTCCGCGCAGGAGGCGAAGTTGGAGACGTCACCCGATGCGATATCCGCATCGATGCCGGCGTCTTTCCATTCCTTCAGCTTCTCCTGCGCGGTTTTCTCTTCAGCCGGATGGTAGCCTGCGATTACCTTGAAGCCTTTGGCGGCCAGTTCCGTGCAAATTGCCGAACCGATACCACCAACGCCCCCGGTAACAAGGGCCACTCTTTTTGCGGAATTGTCTGCCATATCCCTACATCCAGCTTGTTGTTAAAACCGGCTTATATATTAAGCGGCTTTTTTGGCTTTGGAAGCGGTTTTGCCAGCATATTCGCTGGTTGCTTTCAGGCTGGTCTCGAAGAGCTGGTTGTAGAATTTGCCAGCTTCGGAGATGATGTCTGCCGTCGAGCGTGCGCTGTCCATCAGCAGTTTGCCGGTTTCCTGGGCCAGTTCAGCCTGCAGGGAAGCGAGTTCTTTGACGTCTTTCGTCTTGGAAGCAGCTTCTGCATTGGCGGTGGTGGCTTCGACGAGAGCCGTGGTCAGCTCGACTTGCTCGGAGAGCAGTTTTTCGCTGAGTTTCAGGTTGGTTTCGCCGAGTTTCTTCCAGTTTTCCAGCGTTTGCTGGGTGAATTTGTTCAGGGTCTCGAACACTTCGTTGGTCATGGGCTTTCTCCTTGAATGGGGTGTGATAGTCAAAATGGTCCTAAAGAATCGCAATGCTGCATCGCACCATTGCTGCAATGCAACATATAGGATTCAGGCCCCAATTGTCAACACCGTCCAATAATACCTATGTAAATCAATGGGTAATCCCACCCCTTTATCCGGCTCATTTAAATTGACATGATTATGTAAATATTCTATTCTCTTGGCAGCTTTTAACCAGAAGGTGCGCCATGGCTGCCAAAAAACCCACTGCTGACGATAAACTCATTGCCCGCTGCAATATGGCGGCATTCAGGCTGGGGGCACTGCATGGCCGCGACCTGATAGACGACAAAACGGCTGGCCGTCTCTACGAAGCGCTGAATGCCTATGACACGGTGCTTAGCGCCCAGCAAAAGCTGCATTACAGCAGCACGGGCAGCACCAATGACGCGCTCGAGAAAAGCCTGAACCTTCCCGTCCGTCACCTGCGGCAGGCTTTCGTGCGCAAAGTTGACGCAGCCGTGCGCAAGGTCGACAAGACAAAGCTCACGCCGTCACAGCGTGCAACCCTTCAGCTTTAAAGAACCAGACCGTTAGTAGGTCATTACCTTGACGTAGCAAGGGTTGTTGGCGGTGCCGCAACCTGTGCCCTGCGCTTCTGCGCGGTTGCTCATCTGGCTGACTGCGATGACGCCCAGGAAGATCGCGATAGCCGTCAGCAGAATTTTGATAGTAAGGTCTGCTTTAACGATTTTGATATCAGACATGGATATGCTCCTTGTTAATAGGTCATAATTTTGACGTAGCAGGGCTTTAACGCCGAACCACATTCGTCGCCGTCGGTTTTCAGGGACTTCGCAACCTTGCTGAGATGATTGGCGCCCATGATGCCGGCGATAATGGCAATCACGATGATGACGGTTTCGACAAACTTGTCGCCCCTGATTGGCTTAGGGCCTGTTTCTGCAGCTGTATCTGACATGGGATTACCACCGGCATAAGTTGATTAACTCATACTCGGTGAACGAGGTTGATTTGGCAACCGGAAAAAATCCCGCGCAACCGGGAACAAATTTACTTGCGCTTCTTCTTGCCCTTGGCGTCGCCTTCGGCTTTTTCTTCGTCCGAAGATGGCTGCGCGCCGCGGATGCCGGAGGTGGCGAGGTCGAAGAAGCCCTTCTGCATGTCTTGCCAGAACTTCATGTTACGCTCGGTCGCGTCCTGCATCATGCGGGTGACGGGGCTGTCGATCAGGCCTTCAACCATCTGCTTCTGGAAGCGCTGCTGCTGTTCGGTGAACATCTGCATGTTCTTTTCCAAAAACTCGCCGAACAGGTTCTGCGCCGCGTCGTCATAGAAGCGGATGAACTTGGTCAGCATGTCGGTGGTGAAGATCGGCGTATCGCCGCTTTCCTGCTCGATGATGATCTGCACAAGGATGGAACGGGTGATGTCTTCACCCGTTTCCGCATCAACGACCTTGAACTCCTTGTCCTCACGGATGATTTTCAACACTTCGGCGAGCGTGATATAACTGCTCTTCTCCGTGTCGTAGAGACGGCGATTGGGGTATTTCTTGATAATACGCACTTAAACCGTCTCCTTAAATTAGTCCATGAAGTGGCCACCATTGGTGGCAATATTTGCGCCCGTGATGAAGCCGCTGTCGTCCTGCATCAGGAAGTTAACGACATGGGCGACGTCTTCTGGCTTTCCAAAGCGGCCGACCGGGATTTGCGCGACGATGCTCTGGCGGATGTTTTCGGGAACAGCCTGGATCATGTCGGTATCGATGTAACCGGGGGAGATGGTGTTAACCGTAATCCCCTTCTTGGCCACTTCCTGCGCCAGCGCCTTGGTGAAGCCGTGAATGCCGGCCTTGGCCGCTGCATAGTTCGCCTGGCCGAACTGGCCTTTCTGGCCGTTGATCGACGAGATATTGATAATGCGGCCGAAGTTGCTTTCCAGCATGTAATCCAGCACGGGGCGGGTGACGTTAAAGACGCTGTCGAGGTCGTTCGAGATGACATCGCGCCACTGGTCGACCGTCATTTTACGGAGAGTGGAGTCGCGGGTGATGCCGGCATTGTTGACGAGCACCGTGATGGGGCCGAGGTCGGCCACGATTGCTTTGATAACCTTGCCTGTTTCCTCGAAAGAGGCGACATCGCATTTATAGATGTGGAAGGTATAACCCTTCTTGGCCATTTCGGCCTTCCAGGCCTTTGCCTTTTCCTCGTTGCGGTAGGTGGTGGCGACTACATGGCCGGCCTTTGCAAGACGCTGGCAGATCTCGCTGCCGATGCCGCCGGTGCCGCCGGTGACGAGGCATATGCGGGGGACGGCCACCGAAACGGGGGCATCGTCGCTGTTAATGGCTTTTTGAGGTGACTCTTGCTTCATGGCTAAGGCCGTCATGGTTGAACTCCCTGAAATTAAGAAATTAACGTCTAAATAGCAAACTGTTTCGCCTGAAAGCCCATGCGCCCGGCAAAATAACCGGCTGCGCCGGGGGTCTTCCGGCGCGGATACTGTATACTTTTTTGCTGCGCTTTTGCAAGGTATTTGCCAAAAACCCCTTGTTTTTATGGTTTTTCAGGCGGAATTTATGTTGCATTTCCGCGGTTTGGCCTTGCAATTTTTGTTGCGGCGCACCATGTTATCCTATATTCATGTACCAGCGAAATTTTTGAAGAGGAGCCTCCAATGGCCGCCACCAAATCCGCCCAGAACAAGCCCGAGGGCGCAAGCGACAACACGCAGGGTTACTGGGACAGCTGGTTCAAAAGCCAGCGCGACTTCGTCGAACAGCAGATGAAGGCCACCAACGACATGCAGGCTCAATGGAAAGACTTCTTCGGCGAATGGCAGAAGAACCTCTCCCCCACCGTCGCCAACGCGGGCCAGTACCAGCAATTCTTCCAGCAGTCGGGCAAGCAGTTCCTCGACATGCTGCAGCAGTTCTACCAGTGGTCGGGACAGGAAAAGCCCGTTAACGACATGACAGGCGAATGGCTGAAGGGGCTGCAGTCCTTCTTCCTCGGCATGCTGCAAACCAATACCCAGCCTTTCGACCCCGCGGCTGCCTGGAAGACCTTCAGCGAAAACGCGATGCGCGGCACCAACGCCTGGGCTTCGGCTTTTAATTCGGGCGGCCCCTTCGGCACGCAGGGCTTTGGTCAGGGCTTCGGTGGTTTCGGCCAGGGTTTTGGCGGTTTTGGCCAGGGCTTCAACCCTTCGGGCTGGACCTCGGCGCAGCCTTGGAACCCGCAGAACGGCTTCCAGAACTTCGACCCCTTCGGCTTCTACGCCTCCCTGCCCGGCATCGGCTATACGCGCGAGAAGCAGGACAGCTGGAACCTCCTCTATAAACTCTGGACCGAGTTCGACGCCCAGACCCGCAAGTACAACGCCGCAATGGCGCAGGTCGGTATCGAGGCCGTACAGAAATTCCAGGAATACGTCGCCAACCCGCCCGCGGGCGCGCCGACCCTGACCTCGCTGAAGGAAGTCTACGCGAAATGGGTCGATGTCTGCGAAGACGTCTACGCCAAATATGCGATGTCCGAAGAATACACGAAGCTTTACGGTGAAGTGGTCAACGCGCTGATGGCCTTCAAGGGTCAGGTCAACGTGCTGACCGACGACATCGCTGACCAGTTCAACCTGCCGACCCGCACCGAAGTGGACAGCCTCCACCAGCGCCTGCACGCGCTGCGCCGCGAGAACATCGAGCTGCGCAAGGCGATCGACGAAATCCGCGGCGTGAAGAAGCCCAAGGCACATGCCGCAGGCGCGCCCTCGCAGGCTAAAAAAGACAAAAAAGGAGGCAAGAAATGACATCCGCCATCCAGCTGAGCCCCGACCAGATTTTCAAGGAAATCACCAACTTCAACGTGAAGCTGGCCGAAGGCATTAAAAACCTGCGCAGCGTGGGCGAACTGCCCGCGGGCGCGACCGAGCGCGAAGCGGTCTATACCGAAGACAAGCTGACGCTTTATCACTATAAAAACCCCACCGGCAAGGCGCCGACCAACAAGACCCCCCTTCTCATCTCCTACGCGCTGGTCAACCGTCCCTATATGACCGACCTGCAGGAGAACCGCTCGACCGTTCGCGGCCTGATGGAACAGGGCCTCGACGTCTACCTGATTGACTGGGGCTATCCCGACCGCTCCGACCGCTTCCTGACGATGGACGATTATATTAACGGTTACATCGACCGCTGCATCGACGTCATCTGCGAACGCGCGGGCGTGGACAAAGTGAACCTGCTGGGCATCTGCCAGGGCGGCGCTTTCTCGCTCTGCTATACCGCCATGCACCAGGACAAGGTGAAAAACCTCATCACCATGGTCACACCGGTCGATTTCCAGACGCCCGACAACATGCTCGGCCACTGGATCCGTCATATCGATGTTGATTTGCTGGTCGACAGCCTTGGCAACATCCCGGGCGACCTGATGAACTGGACCTTCCTCAACCTGAAGCCCTACCGCCTGATCGCCCAGAAATATATCGACATGGTCGATATCCTGGACAACCAGAAAGCGGTCTGCAACTTCATGACCATGGAAAAATGGATCTTCGACAGCCCCGACCAGGCCGGCGAATGTTACCGCCAGTTCGTGAAGGACTTCTACCAGAACAACAAGCTCATCAAGGGCGAAGTCGAGATCGGCGAACATACCGTCGACCTGAAAAACATTACCTGCCCCGTCCTGAACGTCTACGCGCTCGACGACCACCTCGTCCCGCCATCGGCGTCCAAAGTGTTGGGCCAGCATGTCGGCACGAAGGACTATCAGGAAGTGTCGTTCAAAGGCGGCCACATCGGCATCTATGTGTCCGGCAGCGCGCAGGCGCTGGTGCCGCCGTCGATCGGTAAATGGCTGAATGAACGCAGTTAAGATGTTAACCGTTCAATAACGGCCTGAATGATACTATGAAGCCGCCGGGTTCTGCCGGCGGCTTCATCATTTCAGGGAATGATTCACATGAAAAAATCCGTCCTCGCCATCGGCCTCATCGCCGTGCTCGGCCTTTCCGCCTGCTGCGGCATGAACAGCAACTCCTCCATGAACTGCCCCCACCACAAGGCGGGCCAGACCTGCATGTGCAAAGAGTGCAAGCAGGATATGGCGCATTGCAAATGCAAACATGCCAAGGAAGTGAAGGGCTGTCCTTATCACGCGAAACAGGACTACTAATTCCTGCTTAAAGCCTGAATGATTTCTTCGACGCTTCGGCGTTAAGCTGCTTGAGCATGGCTTCGGCCCTGACAACCGCTTCTTCGCCGAGGCTGTCGAAGCGTTCGGGCTTGCCGATACTTTCCGTGCCGGTTTTCAGGTTTTCGGTGATCTGCACCCGTTCGCGGCTCTCGAAGTTGAAAATCTCCGTCAGCTTCCGCCCGATAACGGGCGACGAAGTGACATGGGCGACGCTGGTTTTCGACATCAGCGCCCATGTTTCCCCGTTTGCAAGGTTGCTGTCGTCAGCGGCAGAAGCTGGCTCAGGCACTGCATCTGCCAGCGTGGCCTCGGGTTCGCCTGCTTCCCCGCCCGCTTCGATATCAAGCCGCGCGGCTTCCTGGCGGCGGAGGTCGGCGATGCGCTTGGCAAGCACAGAGCCGACATCCTGCATCCCGTTCTTGCGGGCGACGTCCAGCATCTTCCCGGTGATATTCGTGCGGGGGTTACTGGCCAGCCACAAAGATATGTCGTGCGTGCGCTTGACCGACAGCGCGTAATCGATGGGCGAATAAGTATGGGTATAATTGCGGCGGTCGCCGTTATCATAGACTTCGTATGATATCTGCTGGTTCGGGTCGTCAACGAAAGCCATCAGCGCCTTGAAAATTTTCAGGTCCTGCCGCTCGATCGCCAGCTTGATGCACCAGCCCTTGTCGAGGCCGTCCTCGCGGGCGGCATCAAGCGCTTTTTTAACATTCGGTTCGCTGCTTGATTGTATGGCTTCGTATGCGGCTTCCCTGCGTTCCTTTTGCTCGCGTTTCTTGCGTCGTTTCTCAAGAAATTCTTCGAACATCATGCCCCTTTGAAAGCCGTTGCCAATGCAATACATCCTATAGTACCGCTATTATTCTGTCAAATATTCGGAGTATATCGTTCTATTTCAACGACTTGAGTAATGCGCCCAGGTTTTCAAACATGGGCCTGCCTGTTTTGCGCGCTTCCTCGGTTTTCGAGGGCTGGTCACTGGCGACAAAGGCAAAAGGCAAGGCCGCCGCGTCGGCAGACTCAGCATCCCGCACTGCATCGCCCACCACCAGTGTGTTGGAGGCATTCAATCCGGGATGTTCGGCAAGAATAGCATTCAGCATGCCAGGCCCCGGCTTGCTCCAGTCCTTGCCAGCGCAGGCCTGCGTGTTGAAATAGAAACTCTTGATCGTTGCGGGTGAAAGGTCGGCATTCATCTTCGCATGCACCGCATCGACCCCGGCCTCGGCGATCAGCCCTTTCGACACGCAATTCTGCTGAGAAAAGACGAACATCAACACGCCCTTTTCATGCAGGCGCACGAGCTCTTCCTTGACGCCCGGCAGCAATTGCATCTGCGCAGGGTCGAGGATATATCCGCCATTGTCATCAGGGCCAGAGGCGTTCAGCGTACCATCGCGGTCGAAAATCACCGCGCGGAGATCATCAAGGCGCGGCAGCTGCATTTTATTTGGGCTGTTTTTGCTTCAGCGTGATCTTGATGCCGCCCACTTGCGCAGAAACGGAACCTGCATCGGGGAAAGCCTTGGCCATTTCCACTGCCAGCTGGGTGCTAAGCTCGATCTGCTCTTTTGCAGTCAGCGGCTTGGCTTTTGCGTCGAACTCGTTTTTCTTTTTGTCGGACATATCATGCTCCTCTTGATTGGGAGCACCCTACCACCCTCTTCAATATTATGTCAAATTTAAAATTATATTTGATATCAGACGTTTAGTCTGTCGACATATTAATAACAGACTGTTCTTTCTCGGTCAGTTCGCCATAGCGCTTGCGCTTTGGTTTTATCGTGCACAGGTGATAAATGCCGCACAGGAGCAGGGTTCCAACAGCAAAGCTGACGAAGTAATAAAAAGGCACGTTGTATTTATACATGCCCCAGCCCGCGCCGACGACAAACGGCGCGGTGACAACAATACTCCAGATAATGAGGCTCCAGTCGACGATGGCTGCCTCCCCCTTCCATCACGTCAAATAGATTACTTATTGCGGCGCAGCTACTCCAGATAAATCTGTCGTTGTATCCTCGCCGTTGGGTTTCGGCGGCCCCACCTGCCAGTAACCTTTCACGGTATAGTTCGCGCGATCCCAGACAGAGCCGTTCCCCTCCGTGAATACATACCTATGGTCAACGCTCCCGCATTTTTCGCGCTTGGGGCAAATGCCATACAGGCCGAAACCGCTGTTCGAAGGGTTTCCGTTACCTCCATCAAGGGTACCGTCGACATAGACTATCCGGCCTTCGTTTTCCTTAATGAAGTCGTAAAAAGACCCGCCTAGTTGATATGTGTAAATACCACCCTTGTAACTTGGCACTCCGTCTAGCGTGTTTATTACGGGCAGACGCGGGTCGTCCTTGCGGATACCCCATTTGTTGAAGTCATCGGGCGTCTCGTTTTTCTTGCGCGCGACAAGGTCGCGGCCGATGGCTTCGGTTTCGGCGAAGGGCTGGAAATCGGTCATATCTTTGCCGGCGTAGGGCGCAATCCCCAGCAGAGACGCCACGGGATTGTCGCGGTCAACATTCGCCGGAAAAGTGTCGATGTCTTTGCGGCCACCGGAATAAAACTCCCCGCCACACGTCAACTGCTCCCAGGCCGTGCAGATATAGGCCCAGGCCGGCACAACCGGCAGCGGATTATAAGTAGCGGTGACGAAACGCCCCGCTTCCCTTCCTTGATCCGAAAACACATATATTTTTTCGACAATATTGAGATCAAGCGCAGGTTTGCCCGATGTCCATTTTGCGCCCTCGCCTTCAATTGAAATATCAATAGGGCGCTTGACCGGTTTTTCGAACCATTCGAATATGCGTGCGGTTTTTATGACGACGCCCTTTTTATCGGGGTCATAGTAGTTAATGAAATCGCAGCGCGGTTCGTCACCACCAAGCGGAGGCTTGTAAACCCCTGCCGTTTTCAAGTCCTCGCAAAGGCCGTATGACATCGTACGGAACACTTTCGGCACGCTGTACCGCCCCCGATAATAAGTGGCGGGTACCTTATATCCCTTCAGCAACTCGCGTGCTTCATCACGGTTGTCGACATAAACAAGGCTGTGCGCTGCGGGATCGTATTGCATGATATGCGCGGGGTTTTTATTCCGCATCTGCGCGGCGTAGGCGTCAACCTGCGTCTGCTGGTTGAAATAAGCAGCGTAATAACCGCCGTACAGGAAAAGCGGCACCACCAGGAGCACCGGATGCAGGCGGCGCGCGAATATATCGGCGACAAGGCAGACAATAATCATATGCGGCATCAGGAAGGCAATCCGCGTGCCCGCCAGCAACGCTGCCAGGATAATCCCGAAGAACGGCACCATCTCGAACAGGACGACAAGGACGTTGCCGGCAATCGCCCAGAATGTCAGGCTGCCGATAATGCGCTCGAACCAGTTAAAGCCGCTTTCGCTCATCCCGTGCTTACTTGGTGCCGAAGATCCTGTCGCCCGCATCGCCGATGCCGGGCAAGATGTAGCCGTCGCTGTTCAGTTCGCGGTCGATGGCGGCGGTGTAAATGGGCACATCGGGGTGCGCCTCGTGGAAGGTCTTGATGCCTTCGGGCGAGGCGATGAGGCACATGAACTTGATGTCCGTCGCCTCGCTGTCCTTCACGCGCTCCACGGCGGCGACGGCGGAATTGCCGGTGGCCAGCATGGGGTCGACGACGATGACGCGGCGCTGCGGCATATCATCGGGCAGTTTCAGGTAATATTCGACGGGCACCAGCGTTTCCGGATCGCGGTAAAGACCGATATGGCCCACGCGGGCGAGCGGCGTCAGCTGCAAAAGGCCGTCGAGAAAGCCCGTGCCCGCGCGCAAGATGGGCACGATGCAGAGCTTTTTGCCCGAGAGCATCTTGGTCTTCATTTTCTCGAGCGGTGTTTCTATTTCCACCTCTTCCATCGGCAGGTCGCTCAAAATCTCGTAACCCATCAGGGTCGAGATTTCGCGGATCAGCGCGCGGAAATCGTTGGTGTTTGTATCCTTGCTGCGCATCACGGACAGCTTGTGCTGCACCAGCGGATGCTCGATCAGGAAAACGTTCTTGTCGGTTTTATCCGGCTTCATCATCTTATTGCCCTCTATTATTCTTCGAGCCCGCGGCCCTTGACGTCTTTCAGTTCATCTTTCGTTTTAACATCGGTCTTGGCGAAATAACCGGCGGCTTTTTTCGCTTCCATCTCGACCGCCGCGTCGGCGGGGATAAGTTCCGGCGGAATTTCGATGCGTTCGCCCACGGTGATGCCGGCTTTCGCCAGCGCGTTGAACTTCATGTCGCTCATGGATGCAAAGCGGTGGATGTGGGTGATGCCCAGCCAGTGGAAGATATCGGGCATCAGTTCCTGGAAGCGCATGTCCTGCACGCCCGCAACGCATTCGGTGCGGCGGAAATACTGGTCGGCGCGGTCGCCGCCCTCCTGACGCTTGCGCGCGTTGTAGACGAGGAATTTGGTGACTTCGCCAAGCGCGCGGCCTTCCTTGCGGTTGTAGACGATCAGGCCGTTGCCGCCCTGCTGCGCCATGTCGATGCAAATCTCGATGCCATGGCAGAGGTACGGACGGCAGGTGCAAATGTCGGAGCCGAAAACGTCCGAACCGTTGCATTCGTCGTGCACGCGGCAGGCCAGCTTCACGTTCTTGTCGTGCATCGTTTCGGGATTGCCGATACAGTAAATCGTATGCCCGCCGATAGGCGGCAGAAACACTTTCAAATCGGGGCGCGTGACGAGCTCGGGGAACATCCCGCCAGAATGCTCGAACAGCGCGCGGCGCAGGTCGTTTTCATCGATATCGAAACGCTTGGCGATGCCGGGCAGGTACCAGACGGGGTCGATCGCCGCCTTGGTCACCTTCACGTCGCCGTTCTTGGTCAGGATGTCGCCGTCCGGTTTCAGGCGCCCTGCTTCGATGGCGTCCTTGATCTCGGGCATATTGATATGCGCCTTGGTGACGGCAATCGTCGGGCGCACGTCGAGGCCCTTCTTGCGGAAGTCCTCGAATTCATCCCCCGCCATATGGCCCCAGGGGTCGAGGCTGACGATCTTGTCAGGGTCAGTCCACTGCGCATAAGGGCCGATTTTCTCGGCGGGTTTGGTATTGGTGAGGTCCGGCACGTGCAGCGGGTCGAGCGCGCCGATGGCGACGGCCACTGCACGGTAGACGGAATAAGCCCCCGCGTAAGCACCAATCACGTTCGACGAAGAATGGTCGGCCATGCTCGCGATGATGGGGCCGCGCTCTTTCAGCGTCGCAGCGCCCCAATGGATTTTGGGAATTTTGCCGTCTTTCGGCGGGTGCGAGGTCAATACGATATGACCGGGGCCGCCCTTGTTCTTTTTCATCTCTTTTACCCTGTTCTTTTAGGCACTTGCCGTACCTGAAGTAAAATGGTGAACGATTGTGTCACGGGCAACTCCGGATAGCAATACAAGGGGTAAAGTGCATGATTTTACTAAAGAATGCTAGCCTGTGGATCACGCCCGAAAAGCCCGGTATTCCGTATATTCAATGCTGCATCGCAACGATTTTATGCCCTCGCGCATTAGCGGGAATGAACATTTTTGCTTCCCTCTCCCCGGTATTTGCGGAGAAGAAAAATGCCCGGCCCCGATACCAAATTCCCCCGCGTTCAGGCGTGGTTTTGTAGCTTTGTCGCCCTGCTCTTCCTGCTGGCGGCCTGCGCGGCCGTGCCCGACGCCGACCGCATCATTGAAAAGAAAGAGGCAACCGCCGCCCCGGCCAAAGTCGTCGGCGCCAGCGGCCCGCTGACCGCCGAACAAAGCGCTGAAATCCTGAAGGATATCGGCGCAACCGATACCCTGCGCCGCCACCTCGCCATCGAGCAAAGCGTCACGGGCCAACCGCTTGTTAGCGGCAATAGCGCGCGTGTATTGCAGGACGGCTCCGACACCTTCAGCGCCATGTTCGCCGCAATTGGCCGGGCGCGGCATCATGTCAATCTGGAGTATTATATTTTCGAGGACATCGAAAGCGGCGGCGTCACCCTTTCCGCATTGCTTCTCCGGAAAAGAAAAGAAGGCGTCGCCGTCAACCTGATTTACGACAGCTTCGGCTCGGTCAGCACCCCGCCGGAATTTTTCGACCGGCTGAAAAAGGCGGGCGCGCAGGTCGTGGCCTTCAATCCCATCACACCGCTGGCGGGCAAGGCCTCCTATTCGCCGCTCGACCGCAATCACCGCAAAATCCTTGTCACTGACGGTTCGCTGGCGATTATCGGCGGCATCAACCTCAGTAAAACCTATTTGTCGTCCGGCTCGGGCAGTTCAGGGCCGTCAAAAGACCCGAAAGGCGCCAAGGACGCCTTCTGGCACGATACGGCCGTCGAGCTGCGAGGCCCCGTCGTCGCGCAGGCGCAAAAGCTGTTTGTCGACGACTGGAAACAGCAAAAAGGCCCTGCCCTTGATGAAAAAGCGTTCTTCCCCGCGGTACCGGTGACGGGGCATGAAGTCGCCCGGGTCATCGGCAGCCCCTCTAAAAACGATGTGCCGCGCTATTACATCACGCTGCTTTCGGCCATCCGCAACGCGACGAAAAACATCTGGGTGACCAATGCCTATTTCATCCCGACCGAACAATTGATGGACGATTTGAAAGCAGCCGCACGGCGCGGCGTCGATGTGCGCCTGCTGCTTCCCGACATCAGCGATTCAAAAACCGCCCTTATCCTGCAACGCTCGCGCTATGGCGAACTCCTGAAAGCAGGCGTGAAGATTTACGAAGCGCGTAACCAGGTATTGCATTCGAAAACCGCGGTGATAGACGGAGTCTGGTCAGTGATCGGCTCGTCCAACCTCGACCACCGTAGTGTCGTCTTCAATAGCGAGGTGGATGCTGTCGTCATCGGCGAGGAGACCGGGCGCGAGATGGAACGCATTTTCGAAAAAGACATGGATGCGGCGTCGGAAGTCACGATGGAGAAATGGAAGAAACGCCCGATATTCCGCAAGCTGAAAGAAACCGTCGTCCCCTTCTGGGTCGCCGGCTTGAAATCGAACCTCTAGGCTATTTCCTGAAGCTGAAGGGCTTTTTCACAGCGACCGCCGATTGCGTCGGCAGGCCCGCGTCAATATGGGCCTCCTGCGCCTTTTTGCGGCTGAGCAGCGTTTGCATCGTCTGCAGCGTATCGCGCGCCTTGTAATCCTGTACATCAGGGCGCGCGATGGCGTAATCGATGGCAGTTTTGTTGTCCTTGTCCTGTACGAAAAGGTCGGCGCCCGCCTCGAGGATGCGCGTCGCGAAATCCCACTGGCCTTCGCGCACCGCGACGATCAACGCGGTTTCGCCTGCGGCGTTCTGCAGGTTGATATTGCCGAAACCGTCTTCGTACTGGCGGATCAGCGGCCGCGCGAGGCGGAAATCGGTATCCGCTTCCCAGGGCTTCTTGTCGCTGCTGGCGCGGAAATTGCGGATTGTAAACATCAGCGCAGTATCCCCCGTTTTTGTCTGGGCGTCGACATCGACGTTGAAATGCAGCAAAACCTCGAGCGCTTCTTCGGACCGGGCGCGCAGCGCGTACATCAGCGGCGTCCAGCCTTCCTCGCCCGGCTTGTTATTCCCGACGCTCAGGTTCGCGCCTTTCATCATGCAGCCGAAAATCTTGCCGCGTGAAAACTGTCCTTCGCTCACTGCGTCAAGGAGTTCTTTCTCTGCCGCGTTTTTGGGGCCGTAGGTCTGGGCGCTTTCGTTGAATTCCGCAGTAGCCATCACACACTCCTTTTGCTGCGGCCGTTGAATCCCTGTGCCGCGCGTTTCAAAGAGTATAATGGATTTATATTATTATGTCAAATAATAGTTCGCAATATTATCAATGGTTTATCAATAAAGATCCCACCGCCAACAGACCAAAGCCACCGATAATAATGCCCGAGAGCAGGTTTGCGGCTTTCAGAGCTTTAGGTCCCAATCCATGCCGCACCGCCCCGATACCACCCGACAAAATGCACCACCAGGCAAAAGACCCGATAAAGACACCCAGAACCATCAATGCTGAATCCGACCACGCCGGCACAGCCGCGCCAGACAGCAGGCCAAGGCCGGTAAAAAAACCGATGAAAGAGAAAATTGTCGCCGGGTTGGCGACCGTCAGCAGGAATGTCGTGCCGAGGTCTGCCGCCAGCTGTTTAAAGCTGTGCCGCCCCTTTTCTTCCGCCCTGCCGTCGTCGGCGCGGGGTTTTTGCAGCAGCGTCTTGATACCCAGGTAGACAAGGAATACCCCGCCCAGCAGCTGCATCGGCGTTTTATAGGCGATAAGGAAATCGGAAATTGCTGTCAGGCCAAAGGCCGCCACCGCCCCGTAAAAAGCATCGGCAAAGGCCGCCCCCGTGCCTGTCGCCAGCCCCGACGCCATGCCATGCGCCAACGTCCGGCGGATGCAGAGCATGCCGATAGGGCCGACCGGCGCCGCGATCGCGAAGCCGAGCATAAAGCCTTTGGGGAAGAAACCGAGGTTTTCGAGCATGTTGGCACCCTTCGGCGCCCAGTATAGCGTAATTTTGTGACCTGCGGAACCTATCGTGCCCGGCGGGATTGGTGTGACGTAGCCCCCGTTACAGGAGACGCGCCATGGCAACCAATCCCGAAACCGGCAAGCCCGAAAAGTCGAAAACCCTGCACCTGCACGGCAAGGACTTCGAAAACCTTGAATCCGAACAGGAGCCCGTGAACCCGAAAGCGGATGAAAAGGCCCAGCAGAAATTCGAAGGCGAAAACTTCTACCGCCCCTCGACCGGCCTGCCCAAAATGCTCAAGGCCGACAAGGAAACACAGAAGTTCAACAAACTGACGCGCGAAGACCGCATCAATCCCAAAATCAACCACGAACGGATGCTGCCGGACGATATCCAGTAACCTAGCCGCGCAAGCCAATCGGTTTGGGCACGGTGACATCGTGCAGCCAAATCGCGCGTTTTTTGAATCCCAGCCAGACCATCACCTGCATCAGCGGATGCGCCACAAGGTTGTGGAATGCCCAGGCATTCTTCGCCCAGCGCAGCCGCCGCCCCTCGATCGCCGCCGGCTGCAGCAGCATAACGATTTCGAAGGCGTCGAAATCACGTGCCTCCGAAATACCGCCTTTGTGCGTGACGTTCAGGATGCCCTGCTCTATCCGCGCCATGTCGATGCTTTGAATATCGTCGATGCGGATGATGGTATCGCCGGCCTTCACGAATTCACGTTCAGTCATGCACATCACCACCCGTTTTCGCATCAAGGTCGAAATTGCGCTCGATAAAGTCGATCACACGTTTCGGCGGCACGTCGCGGCTGTAGACCACGTTCGGGCCGTGCTGTTCCAGCATGACCGCCCAGATGCCTTTTTCCATCTCGCGCAGGCCGTCAGACGTATTCTTGCCGCATTCGTGGCTTCCGCATTCGAAGGGGCGCTGCGAGCGCACCGGTACCTTCGAGCCCTCTTTCAGCGGGCAATGGAAATGCACGATGTTGTCGAGGCCGGGATGGTCTTCGAAGACGATGCGCTGGCTCTGCCCGCCGACCGAAGGCTTGCCGCCATAGGCGATCACCGCGTCCTTGCCCTTGGGCTCGATACGCACCATGCCGATTTCCTTCAGCTTGTTGAAGTTCGACCAGCGGCGGGAGGTAATGATATCCCCCTTCTCGCCGCGCGCCGCAAAGTGGCCGGCAGTAACAGGGCCGCGCTTGGTGTTCAGCGGCTTGTACGCGCCGCGCTTGATGCAATGGTCGACGACCGTGCGCAGGTTGTCGCTGATAAGCTCCGACTTCCATTCCACGCCCTTGGCGTTTTCGATGACGGTCGAGCGCGTAAAGGTCGCTTTTGACCGCAGCATCGCCATTTCCACCAGCCCCTCGAGCGCCTCGACCCGCTGGTTGGTCACGTGATAGCGCGCCTCCTCCGGCGTTACGACCATGTTCATACGGGTGACGACATCGTTCACCAGCACAAGATTGATATGGCTGCCCTTCATCAGTTTCAGGCCGGCAAGGTACATTTCGTCCTCCGTCGCGCCTGTGGTCGTTTTGAAGGCAACGAGGAACAGGTCCTTGCGCTCGGCCCGGATGGTGGCCACAATCTTGTCTGATGGCGTCAGTCTCATCGCCTGCTCGCCCTCGCGTGATTTGAGGCGTTGCGCCTTGCGGCCCGGCTTTACGCTGCCGATCTGGCCGTTGAAATCGCAGATGGCGGGGTTCCAGATGACGATTTTCGTTTTCTTGTCGGCGACAATCTCTTTCGCCAGCTCGGCCATATCTTCGTTGGTTTCGTATTTCGACGACGGGTCGGCCATGCGCGTCAGGGTCATGCGGGTGGCATAGCCCATGCGCTTGCAGATACCGGCAATCTCCCGCGCGGTCGAGCCGTAGGCGGGCGCCGCGAGCGCAAGGTGGTTGCGCACATGGACGATCGTGCCACCGCCCACGACATGCACCGTCGCGTTTTTATCGTTATAGGTTTTGCGGTCGCTTTCGCCCAGCTGTTCCAGCCGCGCCACTTCGGCCGCAAGGCGGGGCGTGATGGCGCGCTGCCCGTTCTCGAATTTCTTGTAGGTGTCGCGCGCCAGCTGCAGTTTCTCCGCCGCCTCGTCCCGCGCCCAGCCCATCCGGTTGCGCCACGCGCGCAACGCCGAAGCCGTCATGTTTTTACCGCTGTCGTTTTTCTTGCCGGGCATATGTCTCTCCTTGTGATTCGAGTGGGTATTTATTACCCGGGTATTTTATACCCGTTTTATGGCACAGCTGGCAAGGGCAATATTTAAGGCCTGTTATTTCACGATATAAGAGACTTCGGGGGTGGTATAGACGGCCTTCCCGTCTTCCGTGACGCGTGCAGAAAGGATGTATTTGCCGCGCTTTACAGGCCACAGGTATTTGCCGCCGGAGGTTGCCAGTGGCTCGCCGTTCAATTGCCATTCCACCTGCTGCGCGCCGTCGACGCCGCGCAGGACGAATTCGAATTTCTGGAAGTCGTGCGGGATGCGCGGGTCGAGCGCCATTTGCAGGCCGTCCGTGGGTTTCAGCAGCTCATAACGCGGGCTCGGGTTGGCGGCGGCTTCGACGTCGCCCTGCCCTTCCATGAAATATTCGCTGCGCATGTGGCAGCGGCTGGGATCGTCGGGCTGTTCTATGCAGACATCGCGGCGCGCCAGTTTCGGCGACAGCCACAGCGCGCGGCCCTCGGTGCGTTTGTTGAGTTCGTTGAACACGCTGCGCAGCGCTAGCGCAGGCCCCGCCGCACCCGTCACGCCGTCGGTCGGGCGGTGGTCGAGGTTGCCCATCCAGATGCCGACCACATATTTATAGTTGTATCCCACGCTCCAGGCGTCGCGGTAATCGGTGGATGTGCCGGTCTTTGCCGCGGTCTGCACGGGTAAATTCAACACGCTGCCGGCGCCGAATTCCAGCCGCCGTGCATAGGGATCGGAGAGGATATTACCGATCAGCGAGGCCGCTTCCGGCGACCAGATGCGTTCGGACTGGCGCGCGCCCGCGTCATCCATCGTAAAGCGCAAAGGGCGGTAAACACCTTTGTTAGCCAGCGCGGCGAAGCCCGTCACCAGTTCAAGCAAGGTCACCTCGCCGTTGCCGAGCGCGAGGCCCTCGTCATAGACCTCCACCCCGCGGTCGAGGCTTTCGAAGCCGAGGCGGTGCAGCGTGTTCAGGTATTTAGACGCGCCGACATAGCCGATGGTGCGCACGGCGGGAATGTTCAGCGAATTGGCCAGCGCCTCGCGCAACGTAATGCGACCATAGTATGTGTTGCTGTAATTCTTGAACCAGTGCAGCCCCGTGCCAACCGCGCCCGCCAGCGGGCTGTCCTCGATAATCGTCGCGGGCGTCCAGCCCTTGTCGAGCGCAAGGGCATACAATAACGGCTTCTGCGCAGAGCCCGGCTGGCGCGGCACGGTGACGGCGTCGATCAGGTTGCCGGGCGTTTTATCATCACCCGTGCCCGCCACCACCCAAGCCAGTATCTCGCCCGTCGTATGGTCGGCGACCAGCACGGCGGCGTTGTGCAGGTTCTTGCGCGACAGGCCAGCCACGCGCGTATCGATGATGCCCTGCACTTTCTTTTGCAGGTCGGCATCCAGCGTGGAGCGGATATTGTTCCCAGCCGCCCCCGCATGGCCGCGCACATAGGCGGCGAAATGCTGGGCGTTCACTGGGGCGGCCGCACGCACCAGTTCGAACGGCTGCGCAGACATTGCCGCGACTTCATCCGCCGTCACGACACCGCGTTCGGCCATGCTATCGGCCAAACGCGCAACGGCATTGTTTATCCGCGCGGGGTCGCGGTACAGGTCGTAGCTGCTGGGCGCACGCGCCAGAACGGCCAGCGCCAGCATTTCTTTTTTGTTCAGGGTCGTCAGGTCGCGGTTGAAATAGAATCGCGCCGCCTGCGCCACCCCGCGGCGGTTCGAGGCATAGGGCAGCTGGTTCAGGTAAAACTCCAGAATATCGGGCTTGGCGTATCCGGCCTCCAGCAGCGCGGCCTCCCATCCCTCGACCCATTTCGACCAGACGTTGCGCGGGCGCGGGTTAATCATGCGCACGACTTGTTCGGTAATCGTCGAAGCGCCGCGCACCACATGCCGCGCCGTCCAGTTCTGCACCAGCGCCGAGCCGCGCGCCTGCCAGTCGACGCCGCCGTGGCCGAAGAAGCGCTTGTCCTCCGCCACGATAAAGGCCTCCTGCAAAAACTGCGGGATGGCATAGAGGGGCAGGTTGTCGTAGACGTTCCAGCGGTTCTGGTAGGAAATCGTCAGCGGCTTGCCGCTGCGGTCGGCAATCTGCAGCGTCTGCGCCTCCGACCGCAAGGCCTGCAGCGAGGATTTGACGGGCTTTATCGCAACAGCCGTGGCCACAGCGAGCACGGCGCCCGCGGATACGATGCCCCACGCCAGATGCTTTAATTTAAGCCGCATCTTACTCCTTCGCGGAAACCGACAGTTCGCGCGTCACGTCCTTGCCGTAGACGTCGGGGTCGTACATTTCCTCGGCCAGCGTCGGCATGACGGTGAACTTGCCTTCCGCAATCGCCTGCGCGGTATAGCTGAGGTGATAGTTCCCCGCCGGCAGATAGTCGGAATAGAAGCGCACGCTGTCGTGGCGGATTTCCTGGTGATAGAAGCTCCAGCGGCTGACGTTGTATCCGTACCAGTCGCCGAACTTGAAGAACCACGAACCGCCGTCGCGCTCGAACTCGCCCTTGTTCGCGTCGACCTGCGAGGTATTGGCAAGCTCGCTGTTGACAGGCTCGAGGCCGCCCGGCACGGGGTCGTTTACCGCGACAAAATTCCGTGCCGCGGGAAGCGAGAGGAAAAGATCGACGCGCACGATATCGCCGCGCTTGATCTCGTCTTTCTCTTTCAGCATCTGCCATTTGCCGTCACGCTCGAGCGCGTATTCGCGGTGCAGCTCGATACCCGCGTTAACAGGCTTGGTGAGGTCGGAGCGCAGCGCGTAACGCAGGCGCGTCGCATAGTACAGCCTGCCTTCGCCCTTGCGCTCGATCTCGACCGTCGCCTTGGTGCCGACGTCGGCCGCTTCCATCGGGCGGCTCAGGGTCACCTGCTTGTCGCGCAGGTCCTTGAACTCGGCTTCACCGAAGCCTTTGCTGTTCAGGCTGGCCGAAACCTCCATGTCGGGCTTCACGTTTTCATACACGCGGCTGTAATCGGTCAGCGCGTTCATGCAGAACATGTTTTCCTGCGTGTTTTCCCAATGGTCGCGGTTCTGGCGCGTCTGCGTGATGGTACGCACCAGCTTGAACGGCACGTCGCCCACCAGGCTTTCGCCTTCCTTCATTTCGCCATAGGCGGTGAAGGCCGACAAAATCGCACAGTTTTCGCGGAGCGGCGAAGCCAGGATACGCTCGTAGCTGTCATCCAGCTTTTCGTTAAAGATGAACTTGCCGCCCGTCTGGTTCGAGGCCGAGAGGATCAGGTTCGCCGCATCCTTCGCCATTGGCAGGGTGCCGTCCACCTTCATCGCCGCCATCATGAAATGGGTCTTGCCGAAAAGGCTCATTTCCTTCAGGTGCGGCTGGTAACGTTCCATATCCGCCTTGGTCACCTTGCCGTGCTCGGCCAGCGCCGCCAGCGCGACCGCGCGCACAGTCGATTTCATGCCCGCGTCATAGAACGTGGGCGCGACGTCGTTACGCAGGAAGTTCAGCAGATAGTCATGCAGCTTGCCTTCGACGTTTTTCGGGATTTTATAGCCTGATTTCGACAGCCAGTTGAACGACAGCGCGGTATAGGCCGACAGGTACGGGTCGACGTAATCATCCTGCGCGAGGAAATACGTCATCCCGCCGTTCGGCGCCTGGAAAGACGCCGCGACGTCAAGCGCCTGCTGCGCCAGCTTGTCTGCGCCCGGCCATTCGAAGCTGTCGGGCATATAGGCTTTCAGGTTGATGTAGTGCGACGCCATCACGCCCTTGGTCAGTATCTGCTCCCAGCAGATATAGGGGTAATCGCGCATGTACTTGAATGCGCCTTCGACCGCGCCGATCACGCTGGGCGACAGCACGACCGAAACACCGCCGATATCGGGGAAGATGTTATCGGGGAACTTGATGCTTTCCGTCGCCTTGTCCTGCATCGTCGTGCCGTAGTTGGCGGCGGTGTCGAGCGAGCGCATCTTGTTCACGGGCAGGGTATGCACCATGCCGTCGCCGTCCAGCACGTCATAGGCCTTGACGGTGAATTTCAATTCACCCTGCGGCACGTCGCGTGTTTCGGGCACGGCCGAAACCTCGACCGGCATCAGCACTGTCACGCGCTTGTAGGGGTCGACGGTCACGGTTTCTTTATGCTCCGCCGGCGTTTTGGCCGTATCGATCTGGCCTTCGGCCTTGATCTCGACGGTCAGCGTGCGGGGCTTGTCGGTGCGGTTCATGACGCTGAAACCGGCCTGGAAGGTATCGCGTTCCGTCACCTGGTTCGGCATCACGGGGCGCACCTCGGTCGGGCGGTTGACCTTGAAGTTCGCATGGCCGAGGCCGAGGCGGTCGCCCGGCGTGACGGCCAGCGCAAGGATGCGCCAGCCCGTCAGGTTGTCGGGCGCCTCGAATTCCACTTCGGCATTGCCGTTCTTGTCGGCCTTGATCGAGGGGTTCCAGTAAGCCACGAACTTGAACAGGTCGCGGACCTTGAGATCCGACCCGCCGTCGCCGCCCTGATTGGCGCCTTTTTTCTCGAACTTCTGGCGGCCGATGAGGCGTGTCAGGAGGCTGTAGTTGCGGAGATCCAGCCCGTCGACTTTATAGAAGCCTTCGTAGGGGTCGAAGTTGGACAGGCCGCCGGTGACGAGACCAAATACAGCCTCGTCCAGCACGGCCACGGCAAGCTCAACCGGTTCATCCTTGCCCTTTTTCTTCGGCTCGGCATGGATGGAGACCTTGATCTTGTCGCGGGGCTTGTAAACTTCCTGCGGCGTCTTGGCGGTGATTTCCATTTCCTTGTAGGGGTCCTTCACCGGAACGGTGACATAGCCCATGCGGAAGGTCGGCTTGCCGAGGTCGACGCCGTTTTCATCAATCGGCTTATCGACGCGTGGCGAGAAGATTTGAATCGACAGGAAGAAGCCCGGCAGGTAATCGGGCTTTACCGGGAATTCCACGACAGGCGTCGAACCTTCCAGCTTCGTCGTGAACTTGTCGATAATTCCGTAACGCTCGATGGTCACCAGCGCCGTCGCCCCCGGGAAGGGGTTTTTCACCAGATAGCGCGCGGTGTCGCCCACCTTGTACTCGGCCTTTTCGGGCACGATAGGCAGTAGCACGTCGCTCTGGTTCTCCCAGACAAGGTAATCGCTGCCCGTCACCCAGAATCCGACGCCCGCCACATGTTCGCGGTCTTTCGTATCCTTGATGCGCGCGATGGCGCGGTAGGAACCCGATTTGTCGGGCATGAACTTGCAGGGCGAAACATCATCGGTTGATGTACCCTCGCAGCTGCCAGCCTCTTTCCATTCCGAGTTATAGTTCGTCAGGTAAGCATCGCCCGCGCCCTTGACGCGCACGGCAGTGGTTTCGAGACGTTCCAGCGTCACTTTAACGCTGGTACCCGCGGCAGGGTTGCCGTGGTCGTCGACCACGATGTATTCGAGGTTGACGGGTTTTTTGGCTTCATAAGCCCATTCGGGTGACTTCAGGCCGACGAAACGGTCGACGCCGACGAAATCGGCGCCCGACGATGCCGCGACGTTCTTGCCGCGGTCATCCTGCACGGCGCTTTCGACCGTCAGACGGCCGTAGGCGAATTCCTGTTTCTCGATCTTGAACGTCGTGCGCTGTTCGCCCTTGCCGTCCATGGCTTCGGTCTTGTTCAGGATTTCATTGCTGCCGTGCATCTCGTAGTCGAGCGGCATGAAGGTGAAGCCCTGCGCCTTGGGATGTTTCGAGGTAAAGGCGCGTTCGTCCAGTATCGCCACCGTGCGCACCTCTGCGTCAAGATAAGGTCCGCCCGAATGCAGTTTCGCTTCGGCGCTCACCTCGACGTCCTGCCCGTCGTGGAACAGGTCGCCGTTCAGGCTGTTCGTGACGCGGAAAGGCACGGGGGTGAAATCGGTCACCAGCACGCGGAGCGGATTCCAGGTGCCGAAAGCACGGTAACCTGTGTCATCGTATTCGCCCTCGCCGTCGTCATTGCCGGCGTTAACGAATTTCGCCGTCAGGCGGAAACGGTACCAGCCGATGGGCGCTTCCTTGCCGACCTTGAACTCGCCGCTATATGCGCCGAATTCGTTCAGTTTCAGGTCGTCAACCGTTTCGACCACGTTGTCGGTCGGGTCGACGATTTCCAGCTTGTAGCCCTCACGGGGCGCGGAGACGAGCGTGCGGTCATCCTGGTCGCGCACGTAGAACTTGTACTGGATGGTGTCGCCGGCGCGGTAAATGCCCTGCGCCGTCGTGCCCCAGGTATGGATGTGGCCGTATTTTTTCTTGTTCGACGGATAGATGCTCTCGTTCGACGCGCGCCAGATATCGATGGCGAAGGTGCCGTTCAGCGGCATCACCGCCATGTCGTCACCCTTGTCGGCGCGCACGAAGAGTTTCGGGTCGGCGTCGTCCCAGCCCTTTTGCAGTTCCTGCTGCGGGTCGGCCTTGTCGGTTCCGGGCAGCGTGGCGAGGCCGTTTTCATCGGTCACGCCCGTGCCGCGGATATCCTGCGGGTCGGAGATAGAGGACACGGCGTCCTTGTACAGCGTCACCTTCGCGCCCTTGACGGGGTTGCCGGTCGCCATGTCGGTCAGCCAGACCAGCGTCGAGAAATGGCCGAGCTTCACATGCATCTGCCACGGCGTCACCTGCGCGAACAGGCGGTAATTCGCCTCGCTGCCCTTGTCGACGTAGGGGCTGGTTTCAAGATGGCCGTAAAGCAGGCCCGATTTGCCCTTCAGCATCTCGCGCACCTTGAAGGGGATGAGGTACTGGATGTCCTCGATCTTCTCCAGCGTCTGCTCGAACTTCTCCGCGTCCTTCACGCCGTCCTTTGTCAGGCTGCGGAAGTTGAAGAACATTTTTTCGAGATTGTTGACGTAGATGGGCACTTCGCTGTCGGCGTTCTTTTCCAGTACCGCGTCGTGGTAATCCATTTCGAAGTTCGGCTTGCGGTGGTCGGTATTGAAGGTAATCGTCACCGGTTCCTTCACGCGGCGCGCGAATTCGTCCTCGAGCGCGGTTTTGGGCACGTCGGTGAACAGGCCCTTCACCCAGCGCCAGGCGCGGCTGAAGAAACCCAGTTCCTCGCCTTTCAGCTTCACCGTATAGGTGGCGGCGGCCTTCAGGCCATAGGGCAGGTAGACGTCATAGCCGCGGCCCTTGGTATGCGGGTTGTTCAGGCGCGAATATTCTTCCGAGGTATCGCCCCAGATTTCATTCTGCTGCTCTGCCGTGCCGATCGCGGGCGAGAATTCGAAGTTCTTTTTCACCTGCGATTTCTGCACGGGGGCGGAGAACGACAGGGTGATGGAGGCCATAGGGTTGCATTTGTCCGCCAGCGTCTCGCCGGGCTTGAACAGCACTTCGACGTTGTCGTTGGTCGTGCAGCGCACGCCCAGCACCTCGAGGTCGGGGTAAGTGTCAAAGGCCACGATGTCTTTCGTCGCGACGCTGAGCTCGGGGCCTTGCGCCGAAACAAGGCCGGGGGCGAGCTTCATGATGACGTTGGTATCGAGCGGCAGTTCCTCGACAGGTTCGGCCAGCCAGACGCGGCGCGCTTCCTCGCCGTTCTTTTCGGTGGCCTGGTCGTCGCTCTTGCGTTTTTCCTGCTCGCCGAAGAACAGCCAGCCCTTGCCGAAGGGTACGTAAGACGGTTTTTCATCGTAATCGGGGTCGGGCTTCAGCTTGATGCCGGTCGTCTTGTCACCGCTCACCAGCGTGATCGACTTGCGCGCGGAGGTCTTGGTGACGGGCTGGTTGAAGGTCAGGCGGATGACGGGGGTGCCGGGCGAAGTCCAGGTGCGGAACCAGGCGTATTCGACGGTCGCGCGCTGGGTGATGAAGGTCGCCTTATACTCTTCCTTGATCGTCTGGCCGTCTTCGGCCTTGATGCCGGGGGCGACGGTGATGTCGTATTTGGTCGACGGCGTCATCTGCGATTTTTCGGTCAGCTGGCAGGCGAGCGAGGAGGTGTTGATCCAGCGCCATTCGCAATCGACTTCGGGCGTGATGGTGACGGGGATGTCTTTCTTGTCGCGCTCCATCTGGCCGATGGGCACCACGGGGCGGTTGAAGGTGATGACGATCTGGCGATCGGCGTAAACGTCCTCGCCCGTAGGGGTGACGCGGATGATGCTGAGGTCCTGCGCCTCGGCCGCCGTGACGGAATCATAGGCCGCATGCGCGCCCCCTGCTGTCAAAAGGATGAGCGCCAAAACCAGCAAGAAATTCCGCATGTTATACCCGTCGGATTGAATTTTAATGTGCAAGCGAGTGTCCACTATAATGATGAAAATGAAGTGAACAACAGGCGAATTGGTGCAAAATTTGTGTCTTGCATTACTTGGCATAAGACTTTAATTTTCCGGCCATGAGTGACCAAAACAAAAGCCTGGCCCAAACCTTCCGCTGCCTGATGACCGACCACCCGCGTCAGGCTGGCGAGACCTATTGGCAGCACTTCCGCTTTACGGTGGGCATGGCCTGGCGTCTGGGTGTCTGCAGCATCCTGCTGCTCCTGCATGGCATCCTGCCCTTCACACTGACCCACGCCGCCAGTGACCGCATCAAGGCCTGCAACCGTATCCTTACCGAGCGCGCCGTGCGCACAGGCTTTAACGAGATTGAAGGCGGCTTCGGTATTTAAATACCCAAATCCCTGATTTTTTTGCCAGAAAACCGCCCGAGCAGCCTTGACTCGACTCATTATATTTGGTGTCTTGTCTCAACACTGATTAGTTATTTTATGTCAATACTGGGCGCCTGAATATTCCCCATACAGGTTAAGTCCCCTCAGCTCGTTACGGAGAAAACCATGAGCGAACCTGAAAAGAAACCTGCAAAGGTTGAACCAACCATGTCCGAGGCTCCTGTCATTAAAGACAGCAAACCGGAACCCAAAGTCACCGACCTCCCCGCTCCCGCCGCTGCCAACAGCAACGACGCGAAAAAAGAACCGGTCGTCGGCGTCTCGCCCGTCATCGACATTAAAGACGGCAAGAAAGACCCCGTGATTGCCCCCGTTGTTGCGCCTGTTGTTGTGCCGCCAGCGGCCGAAGTCACCCCGCCCGCGAACACCAACGTACCCGAAGTGAAAGCCCCCGAGGCCAAAGCTCCTGAAGCAAAAGCTCCTGAAGCTAAAACCGAAACGCCCGCTCCAGCGGCTCCCGCTGCACCCGCGGCCGAAGCCCCCGCACCCGCAGCGCCTGAAGCGCCCTCGGCTGCCGCAGCAGTAGTGCCCGCCCACAGCCGCAAGAAAAAATGGCTGATGCGCGCCTTCAACGTCGCAGCCGGTGCCGGCGTGACCTTCGCCGCGAAATCGGCAGCCGTGGTCGGCATGACCGTGGCCGGCGCGCCCGTCTGGGCGACGATGGCGGGTTCCGCCGTCGCGGTCGGCATGGCCATGACGCTCTTCTGCCACTTCGGCGAGCGCAACGCGGCGAAAAAAGGCGGCGCGGAACTGTCGCCCTTCTTCTCCAAAGCGCATGCGAAAGAAATCTTCACCAAAAAGCACGCCAACGTCTTCCTGAAATCCTCGGCCTTCGCGCTGATCGGCTCGGCGCTGGCCATGGGCTTCCATGAAGGCATCTTCCAGGATGCATGGCACCGCGTCTTCGGCGGCGGTACGCCCGCCCCCGTCGTCCCCCCGATCGAAACCGCGGTAACGCAGCCTGTGGTGACGCAACCCGTCGTCCCGCCCGTCGAAACCGTGCAGGCACAGCCGATGGTTGTCGCGCCCGTCGAGGTCGCCCCCGTCGTGACGCCCTGCCTGACGCCCGGCGAACACTTCGCGCAGCTGATCGACGGCCACCAGGTATCCGCCCGCGTGACCAACGCCATCGCCCGCGCGGCATCGACCAACGCGGCCGTTGCGGCGCAGGGTTCCAAAGACCTCGCCTACTTCGCCTTCAACGGCTTCGACGGCGTGCCGAAAGACGCGAACGTCGCTGTCGAATTGTTCAAGCAGGCTGCCGAATCCGGCAACATGCAGGCGAAAGTCGACCTCGTGTACATGCAGTACCACGGCCTGGGCGGCGTTCCCGCCGACAAGGCTTCGGCGCTGTCGACCATGAAGTCGCTGGGTGGCGCGCGCGCCGCCCACTTCGTCGCAAACTGGGGCGGCTCGGCCAAAGCTGTGGCCGCGCAAGCCTTCAGCAGCGAGAACATCTTCAAAGGCATGCAGGTCGGTTGCAAAATCTGATCTGCTGCTAGCTGAAAAAAAGGCCGGGTTTACGCCCGGCCTTTTTTTTATTCGCGGGCGTCTTTGATGCCCTGCTTCACCGCAGCCCAGGCGGGCTTTTCCGTGCCGTCAAATTTCTTTACGCCCAGCGTACACAGGAAGGCACGGAACTTCACCTTGATATCCTCGGGCAGGCCCGTAAAGCCGTAATACTTCACCAGGTCATCGCACAGCCCCGGCGCGAAATCATGCAGCATGAACAGGCCCGCGAATTTAATCTCGGGACGCCATTTGATATCGCTGAGAGCCTCCTTGAAGAATTCCGCCTGCTGTTCCTCCGATGACCCCAACTCGGGCGCGGAAGGGTAACCCACTTCCTGCATCACAATTTGCTTGCCCTCCGCCGCCGCGACTATCTTGTCGAAATGCCCGTTGACGTCTTTAACGGGCTGCAGTTTCAGGTCGAACAGCGGGTAATAGGTGAAAATCGCCACCTCGCTCGCCGCCAGCAGTTTTTTCACAATCTCCGTACGCTTTCCTTGGTAGCCTTCAAACGTCACGGTGATGCCCGTTTTTGCCTGCGGGAAGTTCTGCTTCGTCAGCCGCGCCGCGCGTTTCGCGAAATCGAGGAAAGCGTCAAGTTCTTCCGGATGTATTTCAAAATAAACATCCGCCTCGTTCGCCAGCGAGAAATAGACCGGCTGCTTCGTCACGTCGAGCGCAAGATGGTCGAGGAATTCCTGGTAACGCCCGATCATCGCGGGGTCGTCCCATTTCACCTTTTCCAAATCGGGCGGCACTTCGCGCTTGGTCGTATTAATGGGCTGGAAGCCAAACAGCACCTTGCGCCCTGCCTCGGTATTCTCCTTGAAATCCTTGCCCAGCTGGTGGAGCTGTTTGTACTGGCGCTTTTTGGGCTCCAGCTCGCTCCATGTTTTATTAATCACGATGCCCGTCGCGCCGATGCTGTTCAGGTCGTTCACCGCCGCCACCCAGTCGTCCATCGAGGCTTTGGCGCCGTTTTTCGGGTAGGGCAAAATCGTGTAATCGGCGGCCATCACCGGCGCGGCGATCAACATCAAGCACAGGGCAATAATGAATTTTTTCATGTGCAAAACTGTACCGCAATCCGCCGCCATATCAAGCCCCTTCCGCAACCCCCGATTAAGGCCTATCATCACAGCCATGGACCTTTCCTCCCGCATCATTTTCCGCGACCAGCTGGTCATTATCCTGAACAAGCCGCACGGCATCCCCGTACACGCGGGGCCGAACGGCGGCGATAACCTCGAGGATTATTTCAGCCAGCTGAAATTCGATTACAAGGAAACCCCGCACCTCGCCCACCGCCTCGACCGCGACACCTCGGGCTGCCTTGTCCTGGGCCGCAACGAACGCGCGCTCAGGAAACTCGGCAAGCTGTTCGAAGCAGGCCGCATCAAAAAAACATACTGGGCGATCGTGATGGGCAAGATGGAAAAGCCCGAAGGCACCATCGACGTCCCCCTCAAAAAAGTAAAACAGCCCAAAGGCTGGACGATGCGCCCCGCCCCCAAGGATGACCCCGAGGCGCAGAGCGCCGTCACCGATTACAAAGTTTTAAAAGAAATCCGCGGCAACATGACGCTGGTCGAACTTTATCCCCGCACCGGCCGCACCCATCAGCTGCGCGTGCATCTCAAATCCCTCGGCCATCCTATCAAGGGCGACTGGCTCTACTCCGGCCCCGATACAAGGCCGCCGCAAGGCGAATTCCCCACGCTGCACCTGCACGCGCGCAGCATCGAAATTCCGTTATATGAAGATAAACCGCCCGTCAGCGTTACAGCGGATCCGCCGGAGCATATGGCTGCCTTAATCGCCTGAAAATCACCTCTCCCTCGGGAGAGGAAGGGGCCCAATGTTTTATATGCGCAGGCGACTGCCTGCGTAAATTGGGAGGGTGAGGGGGACTCCGTGCCGCAGTACCGCTGATAGCGCCCCTCACCTCCCCCATGCTACGCATGGTTCCCCCTCCTCTCCCGCCGGGAGAGCATTATTTATCTAATTAATTGATATTTAAGAACATTCATAGTACACTA
>CAZNRN010000023.1:0-7188 GCA_964575605.1 uncultured Micavibrio sp.
TGTCTTCCAGCGTCGTGACCGTGCCGTTCGTGCCGGCAGGAGCGTCGTTGACGTTCGCGATGTCGATGGTGAGCGTATTGGCCGAAGCATCGAGATCGATGCCGCCGTTCGCGGTGCCGCCATTATCCTGCACCTGGAAGGTGAAATTGGCGTAATTCGCGCCGGTGGCGTTCGCGGGAGGAACATAAGTCAGCAGGCCGCTGGTGATATTGGCGGCGGAAATGCTCTGGCCCGCGGTCACGGCGACGCCGTTCAGCAGCAGCTGGCCGCTGGCCGGCAGCGTGGCGATGGTGACAGCAAGCAGCGTATTGGCGGGTGTGTCGTTCGGGTCGGTGAAGCCGAAGTTCGCGGTGGTAAAGACCAGCGTACCGCCCTCGCCCATGGTCACCGTCGCATCGGTACCGGCGGGGGCGTCGTTCACCGCGGTGACGCTGAGCGTCATGGTATTGGGCGAAGCGTCGAGGTCGACGCCGCCGTTGGCCGTACCGCCGTCATCGCGCACCTGGAAGGTGAAGGAGGCATAGGTTGCGCCGCTGGCGTTCGCGGCAGGCGTAAAGACCAGCAGGCCCGCATTGATGTCGGCCAGAGTGATGCTCTGGCCCGCGGTGACCGCGACGCCGTTCAGGCGCAGCGAACCTGCGGCAGGCAGGCCGGAGATGACGACCGAGGAAAGCGCGTTGGGCGAAGCGGCGTCGTTCGGGTCGGTGAAGCCGAAGTTCGCGGCGGTGAAGGTGAAGGACGAATCTTCGAGCATCGTGACGGTGTTATTCGTACCGGCGGGCGCATCGTTCACGCTGGTGACATCAATCGTCATCGTGTTCGGCGAAGCATCGATATTCACGCCGCCGTTGGCGGTGCCGCCGTTGTCCTGCACCTGGAAGGTGAAGTTCGCGTAAGCAGTGCCGTTCGCATTTGCAGCGGGCACGAAGGTCAGCAGGCCGCTGTTGATATTGGCGACCGTGATGCTCTGGCCGGCGGTCACTGCGACGCCGTTCAGGCGCAACGTGCCGTTCGAGGCCAGCGTCGTGATGGTAACGGCCGAGAGCGTATTGGCCGGGCTGTCCGAGGCGTCGCTGAAGCCGAAGTTGGCGGCGGTGAAGGTGAAGGTGCCGTCTTCCAGCATCGTGACGGTGTTGTTGGTACCAGCGGGCGCATCGTTGACCGAGGTGACATCGATGGTCATCGTGTTCGGCGAAGAGTCGAGGTCGATGCCGCCGTTGGCGGTACCGCCGTTATCCTGCACCTGGAAGGTGAAGTTCGCGTAGCCCGTGCCATTCGCGTTGGCGGCGCCGATGAAGGTCAGCAGGCCCGCGTTGATATCGGCGACGGTCACGGATTGGCCCGCGGTGACGGCAACACCGTTCAGCAGCAGCGAACCCGCGACAGGCAGCGCGCTGATGGTAACGGAAGCGAGGCTGTTGGCGGGCGTATCGTTCGGGTCGGTAAAGCCGAAGTTGGCGGCGGTAAAGGTATAGGCCGTATCTTCGAACGCCGTAACCGTGCTGTTCGTGCCGGCGGGCGCATCGTTCACACTGGTCACATCGATGGTCATCGTGTTCGGCGAAGCGTCGAGGTCGACGCCGCCGTTTGCGGTGCCGCCGTTGTCCTGCACCTGGAAGGTGAAGGTAGCGTTCGCCGCGCCGTTTGCGTTCGCGTTGGGACTGAAGGTGAGCAGGCCCGCGTTGATATCGGCAACCGTGACGAACTGGCCGGCGGTGACAGCGACGCCGTTCAGGCGGATCGTGCCCGAGGTCGAGAGCGTGGTGATACGCACTGCAGCCAGAGTGTTGGGCGCAGCGGCATCATTCGGGTCGGTGAAGCCGAAGTTCGCGGCGGTGAAGGTATAGGTGGTGTCTTCCAGCGTGGTGACGGTGTTGGTCGTACCCGCGGGCGCATCGTTGACCGAGGTCACGTCGATGGTGACGGTGTTAGCGGTGGGGTCGAGGTTGACGCCGCCGTTCGCGGTGCCGCCGTTATCCTGCACCTGGAAGGTGAACTGCGCATAACCCGTGCCGTTTGCGTTCGCGGCGGGCACGAAGGTCAGCAGGCCGCTGTTGATGTTGGCGACCGTGATGCTCTGCCCTGCCGTCACCGCGACGCCGTTCAGGCGCAGCGTGCCGTTGGTGGCGAGTGTGGTGATGGTCACCGCGGAAAGCGTATTGGCCGGGCTGTCAGACGTATCGCTGAAGCCGAAGTTCGCAGCCGTGAAGGTAAAGGTCGCGTCTTCCAGCATCGTGACGGTCGTATCGGTACCTGCCGGTGCATCGTTGACCGCAGTCACGTCGATCGTCATGGTGTTCGGCGACGGGTCGAGGTCGACGCCGCCGTTGGCCGTGCCGCCGCTGTCGCGCACCTGGAAGGTGAAGGTGGCGTTCGCGGCGCCGTTGGCGTTTGCGTTCGGTGTGAAGGTGAGCAGGCCTGCATTGATGTCGGCAACCGTCACCGACTGGCCCGCCGTCACCGCGACGCCGTTCAGGCGGATGGTGCCGGAGCTCGACAGCGTGCTGATGGTAACAGCCGAAAGCGTATGGCCCGCGCCAGCATCGGTCGGGTCGGTAAAGCCGAAGTTCGCGGCGGTGAAGGTATAAGTCGTATCTTCGAGCGTCGTAACGGTGGTGTTCGTGCCCGCGGGCGCATCGTTGACCGCGGTCACGTTGATCGTCATGGTGTTGGCCGACGGGTCAAGATCGACGCCGCCGTTCACCGTACCGCCATCGTCCTGCACCTGGAAGGTGAAGGAGGAATAAGGGCCGCCGTTCGCGTTCGCGACGGGGGTAAAGGTCAGGAGGCCTGCGTTGATGTTCGCGGCGCTGACGAACTGGCCCACCGTCACCGCGACGCCGTTCAGGCGCAGCGTGCCGGCCGAGGGCAGCGTGGTGATGCGCACCGCCAGCAGGTTGTTGGCAGGGCTGTCGACGGTGTCGCTGAAGCCGAAGTTTGCGGTGGTGAAGGTGTAAACGGCGTCTTCGAGCAGCGTCACCGTGGTGTCGGTGCCCGAGGGCGCATCGTTCACCTCGGCAATCGTCACGTTGAAGGTGAAGGGGCCGACGGTCGTGGTCGCGTCGGCAACGTTAAATGTGAAGCTGTCGGGGGTGACGCCAACCGAGGTATGCACATAAACCACGCGGTTTGCGGCGATATCGGCCTGCGTGAAGGTGGTGATGGCGACGCCCGGGCCCGTGGTGAGCTCGAGATGGCCGCGCGTCAGGCCACCCGTGACAGTAAAGGTGACGTTGGCGTTCGTCGTGTCGATATCGGTCGCCGACAGCATGGCGGTGGAAATGGTGCGCGTGCCGCCCTCGTCAATCGTCAGGCCGGCATTGGTCGAGATCACCGGCGCATCGTCAACCGGCGTCACGTCGATCGTCATTGTGTTGGGCGAGGCATCAAGGTCGACGCCGCCGTTAGCCGTGCCGCCGTTATCCTGCACCTGGAAGGTGAAAGAAGCATTCGCCGCGCCGTTGGCGTTGGCAGCAGGAGTAAAGGTCAGCAGGCCCGCGTTGATATCGGCAACCGTCACGAACTGGCCGGCCGTCACGGCGACACCGTTCAGGCGCACGGTGCCGGTCGCGGGCAGCGTGGTAATGCGGACGGCGGAAAGCGTGTTGGGCGAAGCGGCGTCGTTCGGGTCGGTAAAGCCGAAGTTCGCGGCGGTAAAGGTGAAGGCCGTGTCTTCGGCAGTGGTAACGGTGTTGTTCGTGCCTGCGGGTGCATCGTTGACCGCTGTCACGTCGATGGTCATGGTGTTGGCCGAGGCGTCGAGGTCGACGCCGCCGTTGGCCGTGCCGCCGCTGTCGCGGACCTGGAACGTGAAGGTCGCGTAACCCGCGCCGTTCTGGTTGGCAAGCGGCGTGAAGGTCAGCAGGCCGCTGTTGATGTTGGCGACCGTGATGCTCTGGCCCGCGGTCACGGCAACACCGTTCAGGCGCAGCGTGCCGGTCGAGGCCAGCGTGGTAATGGTGACGGCCGACAGCGTATGGCCGGCAGTGGGGTCGTTCGGGTCGGTGAAACCGAAGTTGGCGGCGGTGAAGGTATAGGTGCCGTCTTCAAGGACCGTGACCGTGTTATTGGTGCCGGCGGGCGCGTCGTTCACCGCGGTGACGTCGATGGTCATCGTGTTGGCGGACTGGTCGAGGTCGACGCCGCCGTTGGCGGTACCGCCGCTGTCCTGCACCTGGAAGGTGAAGGACGCATTCGCCGCGCCGTTCGCATTCGCGGCGGGCGTAAAGGTCAGCAGGCCGCTGTTGATGTTGGCGACCGTGATGCTCTGGCCCGCGGTCACCGCGACGCCGTTCAGGCGCAGCGTACCGGTGGTGGCGAGGCTGGTGATCGTGACTGCCGTCAGCGTGTGGCCTGCACCTGCGTCGGTAGGGTCGGTGAAGCCGAAGTTCGCGGCGGTGAAGGTATAGGTGCCATCTTCCAGCACGGTGACGGTGTTGTTCGTGCCTGCGGGGGCGTCGTTCACAGCCGTGACGTCGATGGTCATCGTATTCGCAGAGGGGTCGAGGTCGACGCCGCCGTTGGCGGTGCCGCCGCTGTCGCGCACCTGGAAGGTGAAGCTTGCGTTCGCCGCGCCGTTGGCGTTGGCAGCGGGAGAGAATGTCAGCAGGCCGCTGTTGATGTCGGCAACGGTGATGCTCTGGCCTGCCGTCACCGCAACGCCGTTCAGGCGGATGGTGCCGCTGCTGGCCAGCGTCGTGATCGTCACTGCCGACAGCACATGGCCGGCAGTGGGGTCGTTGGGGTCGGTAAAGCCGAAGTTGGCGGCGGTAAAGGTATAGGTACCGTCTTCCAGCACGGTGACAGTGTTGTTCGTACCTGCAGGCGCGTCGTTGACCGCAGTGACGTCAATCGTCATTGTGTTCGGGGTCGGGTCGGTATCGACGCCGCCGTTCGCGGTGCCGCCGTTATCCTGCACCTGGAAGGTGAAATTCGCATAAGCCGCGCCGTTCGCGTTCGCGGCGGGCGAGAAGGTCAAGAGGCCGCTGTTGATGTTCGCGACCGAAATGCTCTGGCCTGCCGTCACCGCGACGCCGTTCAGGCGCAACGTGCCGTTCGAAGCCAGCGTGGTGATGGTCACTGCCGAGAGCGTGTTGATGACCGTTGTGTCGTTCGGGTCGGTAAAGCCGAAGTTGGCGGCAGTGAAGGTAAAGGTGCCGTCTTCCAGCATCGTGACGGTGTTGTTCGTGCCCGCAGGCGCGTCGTTCACGCTGGTGACGTTGATCGTCATCGTGTTGGGCGAGAGGTCGAGCACCTCGCCGCCGTTGGCGATGCTGCCGTCGTCGCGCAGCTGGAAGGTGAAATTCGCGTAATTCGTGCCGTTCGCGTTCGCGACGGGTGTATAGGTGAGCAGGTTCGCGGCGATATCGGAGGCCAGTATCTCCTGCCCCGCCGTCACCGCGACGCCGTTCAGGCGCAGCGTGCCGCCCGCCGGGATGGTTGTGATGATGACCGAGAGGAAGTTGTCCGGCACGGGGTCGTTCGGGTCGGTAAAGCCGAAGTTCGCGGTGCTGAAGGTATAAGTGCTGTCTTCAAGCAGCGTGACAGTGCCGTTGGTGCCGGCGGGCGCGTCATCGACGGAGGTCACGTCGATCGTCATTGTATTCGGCGTCGGGTCGATATCGACGCCGGCGTTGGCCGTGCCGCCGCTGTCGCGCACCTGGAAGGTGAAGTTCGCGTAACCCGAACCGTTCTGGTCTGTCGCGGGCGAGAAGGTCAGAAGGCCGGAAGCGATATTCGCGGCGCTAACCACCTGTCCTGCCGTCACCGCGACGCCGTTCAGGCGCAGCGTGCCGTTCACGGGCAGCGTGGTGATGGTGACGGACACCAGGGTATGGCCGGCGGTCGGGTCGTTCGGGTCGGTAAAGCCGAAGTTTGCCGTCGTAAAGGTATAGGTGGTGTCTTCCAGCGTCGTGATGGTGTTGTTCGTGCCCGCGGGCGCGTCGTTCACGGCGGTCACATCGATGGTCATGGTGTTGGCAGACGGGTCCAGGTTGACGCCGCCGTTCGCGGTGCCGCCATTATCCTGAACCTGGAAGGTGAAGTTCGCGTAAGCGGTGCCGTTGCCATTTGCCACGGGGCTGTAGGTCAGCAGGCCGCTGTTGATATCGGCGACGGTGACGATCTGGCCTGCCGTCACGGCCGTGCCGTTCAGGCGGATGGTACCCGCGCTGGCCAGCGTCGTGATACGCACACCTGCAAGGGTATTGGCGGGCGTATCGTTCGGGTCGGTGAAGCCGAAGTTCGCGGCGGTGAAGGTATAGGTGCCGTCCTCGAGCAGTGTGACGGTGTTGTTCGTGCCGGCGGGGGCGTCGTTCACCGCGGTCACGTCGATCGTCATCGTGTTGGCAGACGGGTCGAGGTCGACGCCGCCATTCGCCGTGCCGCCGCTGTCGCGCACCTGGAAGGTGAACTGCGCATAAGAAGCGCCGTTCGCGTTAGAGGCAGGGCTGAAGGTCAGCAGGCCGCTGTTGATGTTGGCAACCGTGATGCTCTGGCCCGCGGTCACCGCGACACCGTTCAGGAACAACGTGCCGTTGGTGGCGAGCGAAGTGATGGTGACGGCCGACAGCGTATGGCCCGCGGTCGGGTCGTTCGGGTCGGTAAAGCCGAAGTTCGCGGCGCTGAAGGTATAGGTGGTGTCTTCGAGCGTCGTGACGGTATTGTTCGTGCCGGCAGGAGCGTCGTTGACCGCGGTCACGTCGATCGTCATCGTGTTGGCAGACGGGTCGAGGTCGATACCGCCGTTGGCGGTGCCGCCGCTGTCGCGCACCTGGAAGGTGAAAGTTGTATAAGCCGCGCCGTTTGCATTCGCCACGGGGCTGAAGGTCAGCAGGCCGCTGTTGATGTTGGCGACCGTGATGCTCTGGCCCGCCGTCACCGCGACGCCGTTCAGGCGCAGCGTGCCGTTCGAGGGCAGCGTCGTGACAGTAACCGCAGACAGCGTATGGCCTGCGGTCGGGTCGTTCGGATCGGTGAAGCCGAAGTTGGCAGCGGTGAAGGTATAGGTGCCGTCCTCCAGCACAGTAACGGTGTTGTTTGTGCCCGCCGGTGCATCGTTGACCGCGGTCACGTCGATGGTCATCGTGTTGGCAGACGGGTCAAGGTCAATACCGCCGTTGGCCGTGCCACCGGAGTCCTGCACCTGGAAGGTAAAGGTCGCGTTCGCCGCGCCGTTGGCGTTCGCCG
>CAZNRN010000023.1:7288-9287 GCA_964575605.1 uncultured Micavibrio sp.
TGCCGTCTTCAAGGACGGTGACCGTGTTGTTCGTGCCGGCGGGCGCATCGTTCACCGCGGTGACGTTGATCGTCATGCTGTTCGGTGACTGGTCGAGGTCGACGCCGCCATTGACGGTGCCGCCGTTATCCTGCACCTGGAAGGTGAAGTTCGCGTAAGCCGCGCCGTTGGCGTTCGCGACGGGCGTGAAGGTCAAGAGGCCGCTGTTGATGTTCGCCGCCGTGACCGATTGGCCCGCCGTCACCGCGACGCCGTTCAAGCGCAGCGTGCCGTTCGAGGGCAGCGTCGTGATCGTGACGGCCAGCAGCGTGTTGGCGGGCGTGTCGTTCGGGTCGCTAAAGCCGAAGTTCGCGGTGGTAAAGGTGTAAACCGCATCTTCCAGCACGGTGACTGTCGTATCGGTACCCGCGGGCGCGTTGTTGACCGAGCTGACGTCGATGGTCATGGTATTGGCGGAGGCATCGAGGTCGACGCCACCGTTGGCCGTGCCGCCGTTGTCCTGTACCTGGAAGGTGAAGGTGGCGTAGGCGGTGCCGTTGCCGTTCACGGCGGGCGTGAAGGTCAGCAGGCCGCTGTTGATATTGGCAACCGAAATGCTCTGCCCTGCCGTCACCGCGACGCCGTTGAGGCGCAGCGTGCCGGCCGTTGCGATGCTGGTGATCGTCACGGCGGAAAGGCTGTTGACGGGCGCGTCGTTCGGGTCGGTGAAACCGAAATTGGCTGCCGTGAAGGTAAATGTCGCGCCCTCGGTGACCGTTACCGTGTTGTCGGTGCCCGCGGGCGCATCGTTGACCGAGGTCACGTCGATGGTAATGGTATTCGCAGACTGGTCGAGGTCAACGCCGCCGTTGGCCGTGCCGCCGCTATCCTGCACCTGGAAGGTGAAGGAAGCATAACCCGCGCCGTTTGCGTTGGCGACAGGCGTAAAGGTCAGCAGGCCGCTGTTGATGTTGGCAACCGAAATGCTCTGGCCAGCGGTCACTGCGACGCCGTTCAGGCGCAGCGTGCCGGCGGTCGCCAGCGACGTGATCGTAACAGCCGTCAGCGTATGGCCTGCCGTCGGATCGTTCGGGTCGGTAAAGCCGAAATTCGCAGCGGTGAAAGTATAGGTGCCATCTTCCAGCAGCGTCACAGTATTGTTGGTGCCGGCGGGTGCATCGTTCACCGCGGTGACGTTGATCGTCATCGTGTTGGGCGAAGCGTCGAGGTCAACGCCGCCGTTAGCCGTGCCGCCGCTGTCCTGCACCTGGAAGGTGAAGGAAGCATAACCCGCGCCGTTGGCGTTGGCGACGGGGGTGAAGGTCAGCAGGCCGCTGTTGATGTTGGCGACCGAAATGCTTTGGCCCGCCGTCACCGCAACGCCGTTCAGGCGCAGTGTGCCGGCGGTCGCCAGCGTCGTGATGGTGACAGCCGAGAGCGTATGCCCCGCCGTCGGGTCGTTCGGATCGGTAAAGCCGAAGTTGGCAGCGGTGAAGGTGTAAACCGCGTCTTCAAGCGTGGTGACAGTGTTGTTGGTGCCGGCAGGCGCGTCGTTCACCGCCGTGACGTTGATCGTCATCGTGTTGGCGGAAGCATCAAGGTCAACGCCTCCATTGGCCGTACCGCCGCTGTCCTGCACTTGGAAGGTAAAGCTGGAGTAACCGGTGCCGTTCGCGTTGGCAACCGGCGTAAAGGTGAGCAGGCCGCTGTTGATGTTGGCGACCGAAATGCTCTGGCCGGCCGTCACCGCCACGCCGTTCAGGCGCAGCGTGCCCGCGGTCGCCAGCGAAGTGATGGTAACAGCCGAGAGCGTATGGCCCGCCGTCGGGTCATTCGGGTCGCTAAAGCCGAAGTTCGCGGCGGTGAAGGTATAGGTGCCGTCTTCCAGCACTGTCACCGTGTTATCCGTACCGGCGGGCGCGTCGTTCACCGCGGTCACGTCGATCGTCATCGTGTTGGCCGACTGGTCGAGGTCGACGCCGCCGTTGGCCGTGCCGCCGTTATCCTGAACCTGGAAGGT
>CAZNRN010000023.1:9387-59948 GCA_964575605.1 uncultured Micavibrio sp.
GGTCGAGGTCGACGCCGCCGTTGGCCGTGCCGCCGTTATCCTGAACCTGGAAGGTGAAGCTGGCGTAACCCGCGCCGTTGGCATTTGCAACCGGCGTGAAGGTGAGCAGGCCGCTGTTGATATTGGCGACCGAAATGCTCTGGCCTGCGGTGACCGCGACACCGTTCAGGCGCAGCGTACCGGCGGTGGCCAGCGTCGTGATGGTCACGGCGGACAGCGTGTTGGCAGGGGTATCGTTCGGGTCGGTAAAGCCGAAGTTGGCCGCCGTGAAGGTGTAGGTTGCATCTTCCAGCAGCGTGACGGTGTTGTTCGTGCCGGCCGGGGCGTCGTTCACCGCCGTCACGTCGATGGTCATCGTGTTGGCGGACGCATCGAGGTCGACACCGCCGTTGGCCGTGCCGCCGTTATCCTGCACCTGGAAGGTGAAGCTCGTATAACCCGCGCCGTTGCCGTTGGCGACGGGGGTGAAGGTCAGCAGGCCGCTGTTTATATTGGCGACGCTGATGCTCTGGCCGGCCGTCACCGCGACGCCGTTCAGGCGCAGCGTGCCGGCGGCGGTCAGCGTCGTGATGGTCACAGCGGATAGCGTGTTGGCGGGCGTGTCGTTGGGGTCGGTAAAGCCGAAGTTCGCCGCGGTGAAGGTATAGGTGCCGTCTTCGAGCAGCGTCACCGTGTTGTTCGTGCCGGCCGGCGCGTCGTTCACCGCGGTCACGTTGATCGTCATCGTATTCGCGGAAGCATCGAGGTCAATGCCGCCGTTGGCCGTACCGCCGCTGTCCTGCACCTGGAAGGTGAAGCTCGTATAACCCGTGCCGTTGGCATTGGCGACGGGCGTGAAGGTGAGCAGGCCGCTGTTGATATTGGCGACGCTGATGCTCTGGCCAGCGGTCACCGCAACGCCGTTCAGGCGCAGCGTACCGGCGGTCGCGAGCGAAGTAATGGTGACGGCGGACAGCGTATGGCCGGCCGTGGGGTCGTTCGGGTCGGTGAAGCCGAAGTTGGCGGCCGTAAAGGTATAGGTTGCATCTTCCAGCACGGTGACCGTGTTGTTGGTGCCCGCGGGTGCGTCGTTCACCGCCGTCACGTCGATGGTCATCGTGTTCGGTGTCGGGTCAAGATCGACGCCACCGCCTGAGGTGCCACCGTTATCCTGCACCTGGAAGGTAAAGCTGGTGTAGCCGGCGCCGTTGCCGTTCGCGACCGGGGTGAAAGTCAGCAGGCCGCTATTGATGTTGGCGACCGAAATGCTCTGGCCTGCCGTCACCGCGACACCATTCAGGCGCAGCGTGCCGGCGGCGGTCAGCGTCGTGATGGTCACGGCGGACAGCGTGTTGGCGGGCGTGTCGTTGGGGTCGGCAAAGCCGAAGTTCGCCGCGGTGAAGGTATAGGTGCCGTCTTCTAGCAGCGTCACAGTGTTGTTCGTGCCGGCAGGCGCGTCGTTAACGCTGGTGACGTCGATCGTCATCGTATTGGCCGACTGGTCGAGGTCGACGCCGCCATTGGCCGTGCCGCCGTTATCCTGCACCTGGAAAGTAAAGCTCGTGTATGCGGCACCCGTACCGTTGGTTGCAGGCGTGAAGGTGAGCAGGCCGCTGTTGATGTTTGCAACGCTGATGCTCTGGCCCGCGGTCACCGCGACGCCGTTCAGGCGCAGCGTACCGGCGGCGGTCAGCGTGGTGATGGTCACGGCGGTCAGCGTATTCGCGGGCGTATCGTTCGGGTCGGTAAAGCCGAAGTTGGCGGCGGTGAAGGTGTAAGTCCCCTCCTCCAGTACTGTCACTGTATTGTTGGTGCCGGCGGGCGCGTCGTTCACGGCGGTGACGTTGATCGTCATCGTGTTAGCGGAAGCATCAAGGTCCACGCCGCCGTTAGCCGTACCGCCGCTGTCCTGCACCTGGAAGGTGAAGCTCGCGTAACCGGTGCCGTTGGCATTGGCGACGGGCGTGAAGGTGAGCAGGCCGCTGTTGATGTTGGCGACCGAAATGCTCTGGCCTGCGGTGACCGCGACACCGTTCAGGCGCAGTGTGCCGGCGGTTGCCAGCGTCGTGATCGTGACGGCCGACAGCGTATGGCCTGCCGTGGGATCGTTCGGGTCGGTAAAGCCGAAATTCGCGGCGGTGAAGGTGTAGGTTGCGTCTTCAAGGACGGTAACCGTGTTGTTGGTGCCCGCGGGAGCGTCGTTCACAGCGGTGACGTCGATCGTCATCGTGTTGGCAGATGCGTCGAGGTCGACACCGCCGTTGGCCGTGCCGCCGTTATCCTGCACCTGGAAGGTGAAGCTCGCGTACCCCGTGCCGTTGGCATTGGCGACGGGCGTGAAGGTCAGCAGGCCGCTGTTGATGTTCGCCACGCTGATACTCTGGCCCGCGGTCACCGCAACGCCGTTCAGGCGCAGCGTGCCGGCGGTGGCCAGCGTCGTGATCGTCACGGCGGACAGCGTGTTGGCGGGCGTATCGTTCGGATCGGTAAAGCCGAAGTTCGCCGCGGTGAAGGTGTAAACCGCGTCTTCCAGCAACGTGACGGTGGTATTCGTGCCCGCGGGCGCGTCGTTCACCGCAGTCACGTCGATGGTCATCGTGTTGGCGGACTGGTCGAGGTCGACGCCGCCCAGCGCCGTGCCGCCGTTATCCTGAACCTGGAAGGTGAAAGTGGCATAACCCGCGCCAGCACCGTTGGCCACGGGCGTGAAGGTCAGCAAGCCACTGTTGATATTGGCGACCGAAATGCTCTGGCCTGCCGTGACGGCAACGCCGTTCAGGCGCAACGTGCCGGCGCTCGCCAGCGTCGTGATGGTGACCGCCGTCAGGGTATTCGCAGGGGTGTCGTTCGGGTCGGTAAAGCCGAAGTTCGCGGCGGTGAAGGTATAGGTTGCATCTTCCAGCAGTGTGACGGTGGTATTCGTGCCCGCGGGCGCATCGTTCACGGCCGTCACGTTGATCGTCATCGTATTCGCAACGGGGTCAAGGTCGACACCACCGTTCGCCGTGCCGCCACTGTCCTGCACCTGGAAGGTAAAGCTGGCGTATCCCGTGCCGTTCGCATTTGCGACGGGCGTAAAGGTCAGCAGGCCGCTGTTGATGTTGGCGACCGAAATGCTTTGCCCTGCCGTCACTGCGACGCCGTTCAGGCGCAGCGTGCCGGCGGTGGCGAGCGAGGCGATAGTCACGGCCGACAGCGTATGGCCTGCGGTCGGGTCGTTCGCATCGGTAAAGCCGAAGTTCGCGGCGGAGAACACATAGGACGTATCTTCCAGCGTCGTCACGGTGGTATTCGCGCCGTCGGGCGCGTCGTTCACGGCGGTGACGTTGATCGTCATCGTGTTGGCGGAGGGGTCGAGGTCGACACCGCCGTTCGCCGTGCCGCCGTTGTCCTGCACCTGGAAGGTAAAGCTGGCATAGCCCGTGCCGTTCGCATTCGCAACCGGGGTGAAAGTCAGCTGCCCGCTGTTGATATTGGCGACCGAAATGCTCTGCCCTGCCGTCACCGCAACGCCGCTCAGGCGCAGGGTGCCCGCGGTCGCGAGGCTGGTGATTGTCACGGCGGCCAGCGTATTGGCGGGCGTGTCGTTGGGGTCGGTAAAGCCGAAGTTCGCAGCGGTGAAGGTATAGGTCGCGTCCTCGAGGATGGTGACTGTGTTGTTCGTGCCGGCCGGCGCGTCGTTGACCGAGGTCACGTCGATCGTCATCGTGTTGGGCGACTGGTCAATGTTCACGCCGCCGTTCGCAGTGCTGCCGTTGTCCTGCACCTGGAAGGTAAAGGTGGCGTAACCCGCACCATTGCCATTCGCCCCCGGGGTGAAGGTCAGGAGGCCGCTATTAATATTGGCGACCGAAATGCTCTGGCCGGCGGTCACCGCAACGCCGTTCAGGCGCAGGGTGCCCGCCGTCGCGAGTGTCGTGATAGTGACGGCCGTCAGCGCGTTGGCGGGGCTGTCGTTCGGATCGGTAAAGCCGAAGTTGGCAGCGGTAAAGGTATAAGTGGCGTCTTCGAGCAGCGTAACTGTATTATTCGTGCCCGCGGGCGCGTCGGCCACAGCCGTAATGTCGAATGTGAAGCTGTTGGGTGACTGGTCGGTATCGACGCCGCCATTAGCCGTGCCGCCGCTGTCGCGCACCTGGAAGGTAAAGGCTGCATTGGCCGCGCCGTTGGCGTTAGCAGCCGGCGTAAAGGTCAGCAGGCCCGAAGAGATATTTGCAGCCGTGATGAACTGCCCCGCCGTCACGGCAGAGCCGTTCAGGCGGATGGTGCCGGTCGTGGCCAGCGTGCTGATAACAACACCCGCAAAGCTGTGCGAAGGGCTGTCGTTCGGGTCGCTGAAGCCGAAGCTGGCGGCGCTGAAGGTATAGGTCGCATCCTCGAGGATGGTCACGGTGTTGTTCGTGCCCTGCGGTGCGTCGTTCGCGGGGTTGACGGTGATGCTGAAGGTGTTGCCGTTAACGTTGAAGGTGCCGTCCGTCACGTTGAAGGTGAAGCTATCGGAAAGCGTGTTCGATCCGTTGTGGACATAAATGACCTCGTTCGCGGCGAGGTTTGCCTGCGTGAAACTGGTGATTGGCGTGGTCGGCGCCGAAGTCAGCGCGATAAAGCCGTTGGTGACACCCGACGTGATCGTAATGACACGGCTTCCCGCCGGCGTTTCGTCCGAGATGTTCAGGGACGAGGTCGTAATCGTCGTCGTCGCGCCTTCGTTCGCCGAGAGGCCGTTATTCTGGACGATCGGGGCTTCGTTGACGTCGGTCAGGTTGATGATGATCGTCTGCTCGGAATAATCGATGCCCCCGTTCGCGGTACCGCCGTCGTCGGTCGCGCGGATGGTGAGGTTGAAGACGGGCGTGGTCTCATAGTCGGTCGGACCCACCACCGTGATAACGCCGGTCGATGAGTTGATCGCGAATGCCCCGCCCGTGTTGCCCCCGGTGATCGTGTAGGTGACAGTCTGGCCGCCTTCGGGGTTGGTCGAGTTAGCATCGGCCACGACTGTGCCGTTCGCCGCGTTTTCCGTGATTGTGTAGAAGATCCTGTTCGGCAGGACGACGTCGGCATCCCATTCGATGAGGTAACCGTCGACGCTGGCGAAGTTCGACGCACGGTCTTCCCAGGTGCCGGCCGCGTTCATCACCTGGTAGTCTTCGGTGGGGGTCGCGGCGCCGCCGCTGGGTTCGCCCGCCGCCCAGTTGATGTAGGAGCCGAGGTAGGTGAAGGGGCCGGAGGAGAAAATCTCGCCCTCTTCGGTGCCGCCGCCGAATTTCCACACGCCTTCCTGGATGCTGTCAGAGCCGCCGAGCCAGGTATAAGCGCCGGTCGCCAGCGTGTTCGCAAGGTTGTTTTCGAACGAAGTCGTGATGTTCGCAAGGTCGCCGCCACGGCCGAAGAGCGTATAGGCCTCCGCCGCCGCCACCGCCTGCGCATAGGTCGTGCTGCCCGCCGTCACCGAAATGTAGCGGTAGAAGCTGTTGGTCGTCGCGTTATAACTCACGCCGGGATGCGCCGCCAGGACTTCCGCAACCGTCCAGTTCGCGGCGAAGACAACAGTCGGCGGGTCGTTCGCCTGGTTCACAGTGATGTTGAAGGTATAGGTGCTCGATGTCGCCGAGGGGTCGGTGATCGTGAACTGGAAGCTGTCGCCCGTGGGCTCGTCGCCGTTATGGACGTATTGCACAAGGCCGCCCTGCAGGTCGGCCAGCGTGAAGGAATGGATGACGATGCCAGGCGCCGTCGACAGCTGCATATAGCCGTCGTCAACCGCATCGGTAATGTCGAAAACAATCGACGCCGGCGGGTCGTTATCGGTGTAGTTCAGCATCGCGGTCGTCAGCGTGGTGGTCGCGGCTTCGTTCGCCGACATGCCGTTGTTGGTCAGGCTGGTGCCCGAACCCGGAATGCCGTTGAACTGGATGGTCACAGTCTGCACGGCCGAGGTGTTGACGCCGTCGCTGACCGTCATCGTCAGCGTATAGCTGTCCGTGGTGGCGAGGTTGGTGCGGATGGTGTTGGCGGCAGCCGCGTTCAGTATGGTGATGCGGCCCGTGGCAGCGTTAACCGTGAAGAGTGCGGAACCCGTACCGCCTGTAATCGCATAGGTGAGCGCGGTATGCTCCTGGTCAGCGCCCTGCACGGTGCCCATGATCGAGCCCGCGACGATATCGGTCGTGGGGTTGTTGTAATCATAGCGATAGAGGTTGTTGTTGATGACGTCGGCGCCTTCCCACTCGATGATGTAGGTATAGGGGCCCTGGTTGTCGTTCCAGCCGCCGCCGTCCTGCCACTCAAACCAGTCTTCACCGGGCGGGCTCGAGACAGTCCATTCCATCACGCCGTTGGCGTTGGGCGTATTGCCGAAGAGGTAGTCGTTTGGCTCGAGGTTGTTCCAGTTCTGGTAAGCGCCCCCAACCGGGGCGCCGCCCTGGCCGCTCAGGCCCACGTAGAAGATCTGGCCCTTCTCGGGGCCGTCCATGTAGGTCCAGTAGGATTCCAGGTTGGTGTCGGATGCAGCCATCCAGGCGCTGCCGACGTTGATGCTGTCGATGAAGGCGTTTTCAGCTGCGCTGGTTACGGTCAGCAGGTGGCCTTCGACGCCGTTCAGGTAGGTCTGGTGCGACAATTTCAGCGCCTGGCCGATCGAAACGGCGCTTGTGACAACCTTGTAATAGTTACCGGTGGCGGTGCTGTAAAAGACGCTGGGGTCAATCGTGCGCACGACGTCTTCGGGGCGCAGCGTGGGCGTTGCGTTGTTGTTATCGATGTTTGCGAAATCAGGTACGCCGCGGACAATGAAGTTGTCGACCGTGCCGGCAAAGGTGTTGGTGGCATCAAAACCGATCGTGCCGCCCGCGCCCGCGACGATGTATTCGGTGTACGTGCCCGCAGCCGCGCGCGCCGTGCCCGCCGTGCCGCCGAGGTTGACGTTGACCGAGCCCGCCGTGCGCGTGACGGTGTAGGTCACCTGGTAGAGGCGGCCCGAAATCAGGCTGGTATCGGCCTCGGTGATCGAGCTTGCCGTGCCTGCTGCTTTCGTCGCAACGCCGCCGCCGACGCTCCAACCCGCGCCGCCCGTCCAGCCGGTGCCCGAAGCGAAATCGCCGTTGGTTGCTTCGCTGGCGGCGAAGTTCCAGGTGGGCACGGCGACAACGGAGAAGTTGTCGATGGTCGCGCGCGACGCGCTGGTGCCCGAGGTGATGCCGATCGTGGTGCCCGCGCCCGCAGTAATCATTTCGCTGAAGGTGAAAGTGCCGACGCCCACGGCGCGCGCCGTACCGTTGGTGCCGCCGACGGTGGCAGTGAAGGTGCCTGCGACGGTGGCCGTGATTGAATAGGTGACCTTGTAGGTCATGCCGGAGGTCAGGAAGCTGTCGGTGCGCGTCAGCGAACCCGTACCGTTCGCGTTCTTGTTGGCGACGCCGCCCGCAATGCTGCCCCAGCCTGCGCCCAGCGTCCAGCCGGTGGCAGAGCCCATGTCACCGTTCACCGCCTCGTTGTAAAGCGACACGGTCGCGGTGCCGTCCGACGCGGTCAGGCCCAGCATCACTTCGTTCGAGCCGGCGACAGTGTTCTGGAAGCTGATCAGCCCCGCATCGACATCAGCCTGCGTAAATGTGCCACCGACGCCAAGCGTAACGCCATTGCGGCGCAGGTTGCCGGTGGTGGGCAGTACGGACAGCGTGTAAGTGACGGTGGGTGAATCCGCATCCAGTACCAGCAGGTTTTCGCGGCCAATCGTGACGGTCGCGCCGTTGGCGACGCGGATGCCTGTGTTGGTGGCGATATAGGGGGCGTCGTTCTGCGGCGTGATGTTCACGGTGATGGCGGGCAGCGTCGCAAAAAGCTCTGTCCCCGCTACGTCTTTCAGCGAATAGGAAATCGTGCGGCTGGCGACCGGGTTGTCGGATGTGTTGCGGAAGCTGATACGTTCGATCAGCGCTTCGACGCCCGCCTGGGTGGCGTTCGAGTTCAGGGTGATAACCAGCGGGTTGCCGTCGACGCCGTTGCCGTCGGCGGTCGCAAGTGAACCAATCTGCACTCCGCCGTAGGAAACAGTGAAGTTGTAAACTGCAATGTCGGTCGCACCCTGCGTGCCGACCGTCTGACGCGTGCGGCTGATGTAAAGCTGGTCGTAAAGGCCGCCGGTCGTCGAAATCGTGAGTTTTGCGCCGTCATACGTCGTGGTGGAACCGCCGAGCGTCACCTGCCCGTCTTCGCCCGTACCCGACAGGATTGTGGGCGTGATGAAGTCGAAGTCGCGGTTGGGTTGCTGGACGACGTTCGCCTGCGTTTCGGTGAAAGTCACGGACGCGGCAAGGCCTGACAGCGTCGCGTCCAGCATCATTCGCTTCTCGAGCGCGAGAAGGGTCGACTTAGGTTTACCCTTATCCGGTGTTTTGTTCTTGCCCATTTAACTTTTCACGAAGTCCCGAACGACGCATTTTCCCTTATAAATTATACCCTTAGAACCGTGAGGAATTGATTAACGACCCCTTTAACACTTTGTTAACCCTCTCCTACAATCCGCTCTCCTGCATAAAGACTGAAATAGTGCGTTTAGTCAGTAAGTTAAGCAGGCTCTCCGGCGTGGCTTCCAGACGGATGATGCCGCGCGTTGTGAAGCTCGGCACCAAAGCACCGCTATCTCCAAGCACAAACCGTGCCGAATAGAGGGTGTATCTGGAAACGGGCATCGAATTTCTGCCCTGCGGCATATCGGCCGGCAGCGGCCCGCCGAAGGGTGAGGCCAGTTCCGGCCAGAAGATATCGGTGGAGTCGGTGTTCGCCAACTGCTCCAGCTTGACGGGGAAACGCTGGAAGGGCGTCGTGTCAGGGTAGAAATAGCCGGTCGCTTCCGGCGCGACGCGGCCGTGTTCGCTTTCCGAGACATAACCCGTCAGCACCGGCGTGCTGTCGTCAACCAGCACGGCCAGCAGGTGGCCGGAATTCACCCAAGCGCCCTTGTGCAGCCCGGGATCGAGGTCATGCACGGTGCCTGAATAGGTGGCGCGCACGCTGAGGCGTTCTTTTTGTTGCAAATGGCCTTTCAGCGTTTTTTCGGCGGCCTCGACGTCTTCGTCCATCGTGCGCCATTTGCGCACCAGCTGCGGGTCGGATTCCTCGCGGTTGCGGATCTGGCGCATGGCCTCGAACTTGATGCGCGCCATGGCGATATCGTTCTCGAGCGCGGGCGAGGAGATGCGGAACAGCAGGTCGCCCGCCTCTACCTTCTGGCCCTGTATGACGTTGATTTCATCAACCCTGCCCGCAACCGGCGGATAAATGCGGTTATAGGCCTGCGCATGCAGCACGGCCGGAACCTCGATATGCGCCTGCGCGGGCATGAAGGTATAAAACACGCCGAAGCACAGCAGCAACGCGACCAGCGCACCGCGCGGCGAGGTATAGATGCGCTTTCTTTCCTTCCACCACACCGCCAGTTCGCGGATCACCGGCAGGGCCAGGAAGAAACCGACCTCGATGATAAACAGGATGAGGCCCAGGGGCTTGAAAAACAGGTGATAAACCATGATCGCGATGCCGGTATAGAGCACGAAACGGTAGCCGATAAGCGTAAAGCCAAAAACCTCGAGGAAGCGCGCACGCTGCGGCGATGCCTGCTCGGGCGGCGGGTCGTCCCAGCCCCAGAGGACCTTGCGGATGCGCCACTTGGCAAAGGCAATCGTGCGGTCCTGCATGTTGTCGATGCCCATGATATCGGAAAAGAGGTAATAACCGTCAAAGCGCATCAGCGGGTTGAGGTTGACCGCCAGCGTCGTCACCATCGACACCGCGGCCAGCATAAAGGCGACGCTGCGGCCCATGCCGGGCGGCAGGATATGCCAGAGCAGCAGAGCGACCGCAGCAACAGTGGTTTCCGCCATGACGCCCGCCATCGAAATATTCATGCGCTGCTTGCGGTCGTGCATGCGCCAGGCGTTCGAGGTTTCGCAGTAAAGCACGGGGTACATCACCATCATGGCGATGCCCATCACGGGCACGGGGACGCCGTATTTGGTGGCCATAAAGGCATGGCCAAGCTCGTGCACCACCTTCATGACGGTGACAGTGACAAGGATAAGCACCATCCCCTCGCCGGTGAAATAGGACATGAAGGTGCCCATGAATTCGTCGATACGCCCCAGCGTCATCAATATGCCCACCCCCAGCAGCAGCAGCACGCCGGTGAAAAACTGACGCGTGAACATGAAACTGATATAGGGGAAAGCGGCATCAAGGAAACGCTGCGGCTTGAACAAGGGGATGGTGAAGTACAGATAGCCGTGCACCGCTTTCTTCCAGAGCGGGGCCCGGCGCTTTTCCTTCTGCTCGGCGATATAGGCCGAAACCGCAGGGTCCGAGGCGAGGATCAGGTTGTTCATCATCAAGAACAGCGCAAGGCCGCGGATGATGTCCTCGTCGGGGCGGAGCGTGGTTTCTTCCGTCACCCGGCGCACCAGTTCGGGCACCGTGACGCATTCATCCAGCCGCGCAATGCATTCGAATTCCAGCCAGCCGATTTTGTAATACTTGTTGGCGGCGGGGTCGTAGAGCGTCCAGGTAGGCGAACCGTCTTCGTCTGCGGGACCGGGGTTGAGCTGCAGGTCCTGCCGGAGCCGCGGCAAAATCTGTTCGTCCTGTCCCGGGAGTGAAACGTGCATTTACACCCCCAGATGCCGCCGCAGGGTGACCAGCGGGCGTCGCAAGACGTTGATCCCAAAGAGTGTTTTTTCGCCATAAGCCTTGGCGGTGCCGGTCGAGCCGATGCGGGGCGCGGTTTCGTTTTCGCTGAAATGCGCACGCATTTTGTAGGTCATCAGGCCGTCGTGGTCCATGCTGGCCTGATAACTGACGGTTTCAACCGTCGCCTGCTGCGAAACCAGCGGCGTGACGTTGAGGTAGAAGCTGACCGGCACTTCGGTGTCGAGCTCGATCATGGAATCGACAGGGATGCGTACCAGCAGCTCGGTATCGCCGGGGTCCGCCAGCAGCATGATCTGCTCGCCGGTCTGCACGGGTTTGCCACGCAGAGCGTTGGCGTCGGGGAAGACGATGATGCCGTCCGCCTCCGCCCTGATTTCGGCACGCGTCAGCAATTCGTCGGCGTATTTCTTGTCCTGCGTCTTGGTGCGGATCTGCGCTTTCAGCAGGTTCAGGTCGGTCAGTTTCGTGGGGTCTTTCAGCGCTTCGCGCTCGGTCTTGGTCAGCGCCTGCTCGGCGGTGTCCAGCTCCTGCTCCACCAGTTCCGAGCGGTTTTTAAGCGCGGTCTGGTCCATCACCACCAGCAAATCACCCTTCTGCACGGGCTGGTTGGGCTTCACCATTACTTTTTCGATGACGCCGTCGAAAGGCACACCCACGACGCGCGTGTCGCTCGGCACCACTTCCGCGGGCGCCGTGACTGTCATGCGCACAGGCAGGAACATGGCGAGGATGGCCAAGATGGCGAAACGTTTTGCCCAGGAACCCTTATTGCGCAGCATTTTCGCCGGCGCGCCGCTGCGGCCTTCAAGTTTCTGGATGACATGGGCGTAGCTGTCGCAGATATCGTCGAGGAAGGCGGTATCCATTTCGCCGAATGCTTCCTCGCGGTCGAACCAGAGGCCCGAATGGATATCGCCATCCACGCCCTTCATCGTCACCAGCATGGCATGCGACGAGGCCCAATCCGGCCAGTTTTGCTGGTCGAGCCCGGCGCAGTCGGCGGCGGTGATCGGGTATGACTTGACAAAAGTTTCCTCAGGCTTCGGCTGCCCTGGCAGGCTGAAAACCACTTCCTTGGATTTTTCCCGGATCAGGCGCGCGATGACGCTTTTGAGCCAGAGCGCGTAAGGGCCGGTCGGGTCGATCTGTACGAGGCCGGAAGCAGCCTCTACCGTCACCGCCTTGCCATCCCAGCGCCAGAAGGCGCAGTGGCGGTAGGGCACGACATTGAAGGTCTGGTTGACCATCATGAACGACAAATCGGCCAGCTTCAGCTTATGCCGCGCCTGTTTGTGCAGGGCCACGAGCATAAGCACTTTTTGCATCATCGGGTCTGTGCGGGGCGGCGGCGCTTGCTGCTGCGGGCTCATGGCTTACCGCTTCTTGCGCGGCGCTTTTTCCGGTGCTTCTTCGGGCGGCGGCGCCGTCGGCTGGTGTTCGCCGTCAAGTATCAGGCCAAGATAGCCCATTTTCGCCTCCGGCTCCGCGTTGCCAAAATCGAATGTCGCGCGGCCGCTCATGCCGGGCAGCAGTTCTTCATGGTATTTAGAGACTTCGGCTGCAACCTGCACGGACTGGCTGACGGGGTCAACCTCGCCCGAGACGCGCACGATATGCGCTTCGTAACGCTTGCCGCTTTCCTCGATATAGACCGACAGCGGCGTGCCGATGTTCAGCCAGCGCAGCCAGACGGAGGGCACGAGGAATTCGGCCTGCAGCGGTTCGCGCGACGACACATCCATCATCACCCTGCCCGTCTGCACGAATTCATGCGGATTGACCATGCGGTGCGATACGCGGCCGTCAAAGGGCGCGACAACCTTGCACAATTTCAGGCGCTCGCGCACCTGCGTGGCAAGGGCGAGGTTCTGCGCGTGGTTTTCCTGCGCGGTAATCAGCTCCATTTCCGACACGGTATGCAGCTCGCGCAGCTGTTTGTAGGCGGTCAGCTGCTTGTCGGTGATGACGGCACGGGCGCCGATTTCGCGCAGCTTGGCGCGGTCCATGCCGCAGTCGAATTCGACCAGCACGTCGTTCTTTTTGAAGCTGTCGCCGCTCTTGAACGGGAATTTGGTGATGCGGCCGTCCATGGGCGCCGCGAAAATGGCGCTGGATTTTGCGACCAGCACGGCCTGCACCTGGTATTTTGAATCTGCGGGCGGCGGCGGATCGGGAATGTAATCGGGCATGGTGTCCGCTGCCTGGCGGGCGGAAGCGGTGCGGATACCCGCCGGTTTCAGCGGCTTGGCGTCGAAGCGGTCGGCGACCTGTACAAGGTTCCAGTTGCCTTCCGGATTGGCAAGCGCGGAGGCGATCGAGCGGAAGGGCGCGGCTTCGGCGTCCTGTTCCAGCGTCGGCAGATAGCCCGTAGTGAAAAGATAACCCGCCAGCATCCCCGTCAGCAGCACGGCCGTGCGTAAGCCGAAGCCGCCGCTCTTTTTATCGCCTGCGCTGTTGGGTTTGCCAAGGGTCATGCTGTCACCCGGCCTTTCCGGCGGGTGCGTTTTCTTCCACCACGTCTTCTTCGAATTCGGCCAGCTTGCGCTTCACTTCGCCTGCCAGCTGCGGGACGGTCATGCCGCCCGTTTTACTGCTCCAGAGGTCCACGCCCAGCGTGTTGAGCAGCTGGCCGTAGGCTTCCTGCGCGGCGGCATAGGCGATGGCGCGGTTGGCGCGGGCAAGGGTCGTGTCGACTTCGGCCTGCGCCAGCTCTGTGTCGCTCATCATGCCGGTATCGCGGAAGCTGCGCGCGCGCACGAGGTCGGCTTTCTTGTTTTCCTCGATCGCGACGACGGTGTCATAGCTGCCGGCGAACTGGTCGTAGCGCACCTTGGCGACATGCACCTGCGTAATGACGGCAGCCAGCAGCGCCTGGCGGCGCGCGTCAGCAAGGCCGACGTTCGTCTTGGCGTGGCCGATGCGGGCAGGCGCGGTGAGGATTTTCGTGATGCTTTGCGCGATCGTGCCAGTCAGGCTCAGCCAGTTCTTGTCGACCAGAAAGTCGTTGTTGTCGTGGTTGAATGCCATGAAGATCGAGGCGCCGGGCAGCGTCGCCAGCATTTCCATCTTCACGTCGCGGAGCGCGATACCCTTGTTCAGGATCTCTTCATGCACTTCGGGGCGCGAGAGCAGCGCCATGGTCTCGAGGTCGGAGATATTGCGGCGCACCTTGGGCAGGCGCTCTTTCGCCATCCACTCCACGTCGCCCGGGTCCAGCACGAGCTTCGCGCGCGGCGGCAGTCCGATAAGCGCCTTCAGCGCCGCATCGGCCAGCGTCAGCTGGTTCGACAGGTCGACCATCTGCTGTTTCTTCTCGAGCAGCGCACCCTTGATGCGGCGCGCGTCGGAGAGGACGATGATGTCACGCTTCATCGCTTCGTCGATGCGGGAGATCTGCAAGTCGGTATCCGCGACGTTCTTCGCGATCTCGTCGCGTATCGATTGCGAGGCGGCGGCGCGCCAGTAAGCGGAATAAACATCCTGCACGACGTTCTGGAAGACCTTGCGGCGGCGCTCTTCGGCCACAAGCGCGCGGTCCGACGCCGTGCGCGAGCGCGCAACGGCCAGTGCTGCGTCGAGCAGGTTCCAGTTCATCTCCAGCTGCGCCGTGGTGCGGCTTTGCGGCGTGGAGATGGAGGGCTCGAGGGATTGCGTATTGGTGATAACGGAAAGCGAGGAACCCGCGCCCTTGTTGCTGCGCGTGATGTAGTTCCATTTCGCGTCGATTGCGGGCAGCGCGTTCAGGCGCTCCAGCGTGACCGCGCCATGCGCAGCCAGCTGTTCATAGGCCGCGACGCGCGCATCGAGGTTGTAGCGCAGCGCGCGGGCGATGGCGTCTTCGAACTTGAGCCCGTCGGTGCGTTCTTCCTGATGGTAAATTTTCGTGAGGTCGCCGCCGATCATCTCGCCGACAGCGCCGGGTTTGAGCGCGGTGCTCGACGGCGCGCAACCGTTCAATAAAAGCAGTATCAGCGCCGCAGTAGCTGTGCGCTTCCCCAAGTCCTGCATATAAAACTTAATTTCTTCATGAACAGAAGAAATCTCCCCAAAAGTTTGTAGTACCCCAAAGACAGAGTACAACACTCGGACTCCGGAAAAAAGCGAAAAATTAATGTAACCTTAACTGCATTTTTCGTATCAAGGTACTTTCTGGATATAAGGCCGCGCAGGTGGTTTACAAGCCGCGCTCCCTCATGCACACTCGGCCATCACTTAACCATAAGCAGGTCGCACCTTGTCCCACCGTCCGCTGACGCCCGGGGAGATCGCCTTGGCGAAGCTTGTCTTCAAGGACAGCATCGATTACGCAGCCGTGCGCCTGCACGACCGCCGTATCCTGCCGCCACTGATACAGGACAAGCACCAGGCCGTCGCGAAGGGCCGCAACATTTCCTTCCCGCGCAGCGCTTATTCCGATGATTTTTCCAAAGACCCCGACCCCCTGAAACAATCGGTCTTTATCCATGAACTGACGCATGTCTGGCAGCACCAGAACAAGGTGCTCAGCACGCCGAAACAGGCTCTCAAGGAAACGCTGCGCCACAAGTTCAATTATTCCAAGGCCTACCTGCACCACCTCGAGGACGGCAAGGATCTTGTGAAATACGGTTTCGAGCAGCAGGCCGCCATCGTGCAGGATTATTTCCTGTTGAAGCACCACGGCATCGATAAAAGCTACAAAAACCGCAGGCTGTCGACACCGGATGATTTATTGGCCAGGTATGAGGCCGTGCTGGGCAGCTTCCTGAAAAACCCGGCCTATGCAAAGGGCCTGCGCAATCACCGCGGGCCGAAGGCTTAAGCCTCCAGCTTTTCCAGCATCGCCAGAACTTCTTTTGAATGCGGGCCTTCGGCGCGGGCGCGGTCGATGGCGCGTTTGCCTTCCTTGTCGGAGAGGCCGGCGTTCGCGCCACGCTCCAGCAGCATCACGGCGATTTCCGTGCGGCCCCAATATGCCGCCATGATCAGCGGCGTGTTGCCGAATTCGTTCTGCGCGTTCACTTCCGCGCCCTTTTCCAGCAACATTTTGGCGACATCGGTATGCCCGCCGCGCACCGCCCAGATCAGCGCGGTGTTTTTATAGTCGTTGCGGATGTTCGGATCTGCGCCCGCCTGCAGCAGCGCGCGCACTTCTTCAATATGCCCTTCGTGCGAGGCGATGATGAGCGCGGAATTGCCGCTTTCGTTGCGGGCGTTCACATCGGCGCCTTTTTTCAGCAGCAACTGCGCCGCCGCTGAAAAGCCGTCGCGGCTGGCGGAAAGCAGTGCGGTATCACCATCGACGTTGTGGATGTCAGGGTTTGCGCCCCTCTCCAGCAGTTCTTCCATGATGTCGAGGCGGTTCTTCCGCGCCGCCCAGATCAGCGGCGTATTTCCCATGGCATTTGCAAGGTCGGGCGAGGCGCCGCCGAAAAGCAGGAATTTCACAATCTCCGCCGTGCTTTCCTTGGCCGCCCAAATCAGGGCCGTATCGCCGTGTTTATCCTGCGCATCGACGTCGGTTTCGGCCTCCAGCAGTGCCTGCACGCATTCAAGGTGCTTTCCGCGCACGGCCCAGACGAGGGCAGATACCCCCTCCTCGTCCCGCGCTTCGAGACCGAGGCCGCCGGCAAGGTGGCTGCGCAACAACGTTGCATCGCCCCGCTGCACCGCATCGACGACCTTGCGCGCATAGTCGGTGATCATGGGGCGCAGCACCATGGATCAGAATTTCATTTTGGCGTGCAGCGATAAAATCTCGACACGGCTTTCGCCCGAGCCGCGCAGTTGCACCGTCGTATCGGCCGCCGTGCCGCCGTAAATGCGCTTGCTCAGGTTCACATCGGCATCGTCGATGAAGATATGGGTGAAGGCGCCGTCGATCGACCAGCGTTTATTGAGGTCATAGCTGAATCCCGCCGAAACCCAGAGCCTGTCGCCATCCGGGATGCGCGTACCGCGGTCGGTGTCGTTGGTGGGCGTCTGGTCGAACTGGATACCGCCGCGGAAGGTGAGGCTTTCCGTCTGCTTCCATTCCGCGCCCAGCGCCGCCGAGAAGGTGTCGTCGAAGTTTTCAGGCGTGACTTGATCGGGGTTGCCGTTCAGGAAGCTGACGCGGATTTCCTTGAAATCGCTCCAGTCGAAATAATTCGCGCTGCCCAGCAGTTTCAGGCGCGGATTGACGTCGTGCGACACCGATACGCCCAGCACATCGGGCAGCACGAGGTCGGCCGTCGCCGCGCGCACACCGTTGTTGGCGGCCAGCGCGCCGCCGAGGCCCGTGATAGTGACGGAGCCCACCACGCCCTGCGTCATGCCGGAGCGGTAATTGACGCCGACATTCGTATGCTCGTCGACCTTCCATAGCGCGCCCGCATGCCAGCCCACAGCCCAGCTGCTGCCCTCCAGCCGCGAAGTACCATCGGTCGCAGCGCTAAAAGCCGCGCCGCAGCCGAAGCCGGGGTTCGGGCAGGGCAGCGCCGCCGTCAGCATCGCATCCGCGTGCTGGAAGCTGGGGCCGCCGCCAAGCGACAGGCGGTTCGACACCTTCATCGCCAGCACGGGTGAAATTTCAATGGTGGTCAGCTCGCTCTGGATTGAATCATAACGGCCGAACCAGCTGTTGTTGTATTTGTCTGCAAGGCCGAAGGGCGAATTGACGCCAAGGCCCAGCCAGTATTTGCCATCCTGCCCCGGCACCGGCGCGGCGGCATAAAAACTCGGGATCGCCGTGACGTCAAACGCATTGCCGCCATTGTTGCCCGCATAGGCCGCCTGCCCGCCCGGCAGCGCGGCGGTGAGGCCCCCCGTCGAGCCGCCGTTGCTGAATTTCGTGCTGGGGATCAGCACCGATGCGCCCGCCTCCAGCGTCGGGCCTTTCAATTCGGTCAGGCCCGCGGGGTTAAAGAAGATGGTGGAAGCATCCTGCGGGTTCGCGCCGATGCCGGCGTTGGCCGCACCCTGCCCGCGCACACTTTGCTCCTGTAGGTAAAAACCCGCCGCATTGCTTTCGCCCGCAGAAACTGCGAGCCCCAGTGCCGCCAGAAAACCAATATGAAGAATACGCATGACGCCCCCGCTGCAATCATCCTGATTCAGGATAACTTCGCCGGGTTAAAAATGGTTGAATATTTTTGAGGCGTTTATGTGAAGGGGTCAGCGTTATGCAATCTGGTCAGCAGTTTCTCGGCCTCGTCCCAGTTGATCTGCGCCGGATCGGTGACTCCGTCACACAATTTACCCAGCAGGATATCCTGCAACGCGCCCCGCCGCTTCGCCTCGGCATAGGGGATTTCGGGATGGAAGATGACCATCGAATAGCGCGGGATGAATTTATCGGGCCAGCGCTTTTCAAGCTCGAAGCCGACTTTCTTGCGCAGGATGAATTGCGGGTCGTTCACGCTGTCGCGCATCTCGACGAAGTTTTCGACCGCCATGTCGGCGATGGCGTCGGTGTTGGGTTTGCGCAGGCGCCCGAATTCGGTGAAGACTTTTTCCCAATCGGGATTGTCACCGGTAATCAGGCTGTCGAGTACCGCACAATCCTCGAAACCGCTGTTCATGCCCTGCGCGAAGAACGGTACGATGGCATGTGCTGCGTCGCCGATCAGCACAGCCTTGCCGCCCGCGTTCCATGTATCGCACTTGATGGTGACGAGCGAACCCACGGGGTTGGCGAGGAAATCGCGCGCCAGTTCCGGCATCTGCGGCACGGCGTCGGGGAATTCACGCTCGAACAGCGCCATGACGGCGCTCTCCGTCGTCAGAATCTTGAGCGCATCGCCGGGATAGAACAGCGTCGCGGTAAAATCGCCCTCTGTATTGGGCAGCGCGATCATCATGAAATTCTTGCGCGGCCAGATATGCAGCGCGTTTTTCTCGATGCGGAAGGCGCCGGCATCGCCCGCGGGTATCACCAGTTCCTTGTAGCCGTAGTCCAGCACATCCTGCGTGCAGGTGAAATCGGACAGGCTTTCCTGCATCGATTTGCGCACCGCCGACCATGCGCCGTCGGCGGCGATGACGGTGTCGGCCTTGACCTTTTCTTCCTTGCCCGCGTCGTCGGCCAGAGTCAGGGTTGATTTATCGATATCGTAATGCGTGCAGCGCCTGTCAAAGACGATTTTCAGGTTCTTATGCTGTTCGGCCGCATCCATCAGCATGATATTGAGCAAGCTGCGCGAGGCCGAATAAATCACCTCGGCATCGGTCTGGCCATAGGGCTGCAAGTTCGTCTTGCCCTCGAGGTCGTGGATCATCCGCCCCTTCATGGGGATGGAGATGGCGGAAACTTTATCTTTCAGCCCGATATCTTCAAGCGCCTTCCATCCGCGCGCTGTGATGGCAAGGTTGATCGACCTGCCCCGCTCCACCGCGTTCTTGCGCATGTCGGCGCGGCGCTCGTACAGCGTGACGTCGAAACCTTTTTTGGCAAGGTAGATGGACATCAAAGGCCCCACCAGCCCCGCGCCGATGACGTGTATTTTGCGGCTCATGCTGCGGCCCTCAACGTCTGGCCGAAAATTTCGGCGAAGCGGTGGACGTCGGTGAAGCTGTTGTAAAGCGGCACGGGCGCGACGCGGATACAATCGGGCTCGCGCCAGTCGCAGATAACGCCCGCTTCCTGCAACGCTTCGAATACTTTACGGCCATTTTTCGCGACCGTCACCGACAACTGACAGCCACGCTCGGCATCTTTGGCGGGTGTCATGATATTTACACCCGTCATGCAACGCAGCAGGAAGTCCAGGTACCCGGTCAGCTTAAGGCTTTTCGCCCGCAAATTATCCATGCCCGCAGCGCGGAAGATCTCCAGCGACACGCGGCAGGGCGCGAAGGACAGGATGGGCGGGTTCGAGAGCTGCCAGCCCTCCGCCCCCGCCATCGGCTGGAACTGGGACCCCATCTTGAAGCGCACCGATTTATCGTTGCCCCACCAGCCTGCAAACCGCGGCAGGTCAAAAGATTTCGCGTGGCGCTCATGCACAAAGCACCCCGCCACCGCGCCCGGCCCGGAGTTCAAATATTTGTAACTGCACCAGCAGGCGAAATCGACGTTCCAGTCATGCAGTTTAAGCGGCACGTTGCCCGCGGCATGGGCAAGGTCGAAACCGACAACACAACCCTGCGCATGGCCTGCCTTCGTAATGCGTTCGATATCGAAAAACTGCCCGGTGTAGTAATGCACCCCGCCGATCAGGATCAAGGCGATGCTTTTTCCTTCGCGGGCGATCGCCTCTTCAATATCTTCGGTGCGCAGCGTATGTTCGCCAGCGCGTGGCTTCAGCTCGATAATCGCATCTTCATAGCCATGGAATTTCGCCTGCGACTGCACGGCGTAGATATCCGACGGAAACGGCGTGTATTCGATCAAAATCTTGTAGCGCTCTCTCGTCGGGCGGTAGAACGACACCATCATCACGTGCAGGTTCGCCGTCAGGCCGTTCATCATTACGACCTCCGACGGATTCGCGCCGACGATATAGGCAGCGTTTTCCATTACGAATTCATGGTACGGCATCCACGGATGCTTGCCGTGGAAATGCCCTTCGACACCCAGTTTTTTCCAGTCGTCCAGTTCCTGCTGCACGGCTGTGTCGACGCCGACAGGCTGCAGCCCCAGCGAATTGCCGCAGAAATAAATACAATCCGCGCCGGTTTTCGTTTTCGGGATATGGAACTGCGCGCGGAAGGGCGCCAGCTTGTCCGCCGCATCCATTTCTTTAGCAAAATCCGCGCCGTTACGGTACGTCATGAAGCCACCTTATACAGGATAGGACGGCTGGGCGCGGCGTCACCGTTGAAGGCCGCGATTTGCAGGTTCAGCAGGTAATTGCCGTCGATAACCGTATCAGGCACGTAAATCAGCTCGGTCACCGTCTTGGGCGAGGGATTGTCGACGAATTTTCCGCCCAGCGGCACATCCCAGAACAAATGATGGTTGGTCAGCTTGCCTTCGTCATCCAGCCTGTCGATCGACGGCATATCGACCAGCAAATGCCGCACGCCCAGATCGGCAATCACCTGCATCGCATCCACGGTAAAATAAGGCGGCGGCGTTTTGCTGTAGTCACGCGCAATTTTGTCGTTTCCGTTCGGCAGTGTGCGCACGACCAGCGCGTTCAGGAATTTCGGCTGGGCTTTCGAAAGTGCGGCCATCATCATGCTGCCCGTCAGCACCAAATCATCCGGACGCGGCAGCGGGTCATAACGGTCTTTGGTTGTCGCGGCCGCGACCGGCGCCAGCGTCACCAGCGTCGCGGGCAGCAGGCCGCCGGCCGTGACTTCATGCACAGAAATACGCGCGGTGGTGATATGGCCGACGCATTCTGTATGCGTACCGTTCAGGTGCGGGCTGAAATGGTAAATCTCGCAATTGCAGCTGCCACCCTGCCGCACGTCGCCTGTGAAACCCGGCACCTTGTACACCTCGCGTCGCGCGGGTGGGCTGGAAAAAGCCGACAGCTGCACCGGGTCGAAGGACACCGGGATGGAAATGTCGAAGGGCCGCGACATATCGACCACAAATTCGCCGATGTTGACGGTCACGCTCATGCCGCCACCCCCAGCCACTCCTTGGCCGTGCCGTGCAGCAGGCGCGCTTTCTGCGCATCACTCATGCCGCCAAGGTGTTCGGCGGCATAGCCCGGATAAATGCCCTTGGGCTTCGGATAGGGGCATTTATATCCATGCGCATTCTGCATCGTTTCATTATCGAACGGGTCGATTTCACCCAGCGGATAAGGGTAGTCCGACCCCATCGCCACGCGCTCCGCGCCCAAGAGGCTGACCAGCGCTTTAAGTATCACGGGGTTATGCACCAGCGTATCGGCATAGACACCGCATTTTTTGATCACGTCGTATGGGTTCAGCTGCCCCGTATCCTTGAACAGGTCGGGCCGGACATAGGCGCCATGCTCCAGCCGCCCGAGCAGCGCGGGGAAAGCGCCGCCGCCGTGCGCGTAAAGCACACGCAGCTTCGGCAGGCGTTCATGCACCTTACCCGAACGCATTGAATCAAACGCCAGCGCCGTTTCCATGCCCATGCCGATCAGCCACGGCCGCCAGTTGCGGTTCAGGTTCATGCGGCTTTTCAGTTTTTCTTCGGTGGGCTGCATAAACCCACCCCAGGGGTGGATAAACACCGCCATGTTCATCTGTTCCGCCGCCGCAAAGACGGGGAAGAAGCGCGGATCGTCAAGGTCGAGTCCGTTGACATTGGAATTAATCTCCACCCCCCGCAGGCCCATTTTCTTGATGCGCTCCAGTTCCGTCACGGCGCGGTCAGGGAAAGCCATAGGCAGCGCGCCGATGGCGGTGAAGCGTTTGGGGAATGCCGCAACTGTCGCTGCGTTATCATCGTTCAATATGCGGCAGATATCTGCCGCGTCATCTGCGTTGTCGACATAATCGGGTATCATCATCGGCGTGGGCGACAGCACCTGCATCGTCACGCCGTGGATATCGCAGTCCTTCACGCGCGCCGCGCCGTCATAGGCGTTGTCTTCTATCAGCCGCTGCACTTCGTCGCGCGAATTGATCATCAGCGCGCAGCAGGGCTTGTCCGGATGCTTCTTGATGCGCACGAAATCGGCGTAATGGGTAAATTTTCCCAGCGGCTCAAAAGTCTCCGGCGAAGTCGTCGTATGGGTATGGACGTCCCACTTTTCCATTTTTACGATTTCTTCTCGGTGATATGGCCGCAGGCCTTGCAGGTGCGGGCCTGTTCATTGTTCCAGAAGGCATCGAACAGCGGCGGCAGGTCTTTCACGATATCCTTCAGCGTGACAGACACTTCGTGCAGCTTGGCGTGGCACTTGTCGCAGTACCAGAAGAATTTATCCAGCTCGCCCTCGCGCCGCTTGCGCTCCACCACCAGCCCGACGCTGTTTTCCATGCGCTGCGGCGAATGGTGCACGTGCGGCGGCAGCAGGAACATCTCGCCCGCCTTGATACTGATATCGCGGGGCTTGCCGTCTTCCATCACGCGCAGCGCCATTTCGCCCTCTATCTGGAAGAAAAATTCCTCGCCGGGATCGTCATGGTAATCCTTGCGGCTATTGGGCCCACCGACCGCCATGATGATGAAATCCCCGTCCTCGTAAACCTTCTTGTTGCCGACCGGCGGCTTGAGGTCGTGGCGGTTGTCATCGATCCATGTTTTGAAGTTAAATGGCGGGCGCAGCATGGTCAGTCCTTCATCACGGCGATGCATTTCAGCTCGATCGCAATCGGCGTCGGCAACGCCGAAACCTCCAGCGTCGTGCGGCAGGGCGGGTTTTTCGCGAAGTATTGCGCCCACAGCTTGTTATAGGTCGGGAAATCTTTTTTCATGTTGGTCAGGTAAACCGTCACATCGACAAGGTCATCCCAGGTCGCGCCCGAGGATTCCAGAATGTTCTTCACGTTCTCGAACACGCTGTGGCATTGCGTTTCGATATCGTAAGCCGTGATATTGCGGTTTTCGTCCAGCGTCACGCCGGGGATATCCTTGCTGCCCTTCTTGCGCGGGCCGACGCCGGAGAGGAACAGCAGGTTCCCCACGCGTTTCGAATGCGGGTAAGCGCCGACGGGTTCCGGCGCCTTGTCTGAAATGGTGGTTTGCACTTGTGTCATGTTTTCTCCTATGCCGCAGGCTGGCTGACGGTTTTTTCTTCGGTAAAGAATTCGAGTGCGCGCAGGCCGCCCTCGCGCCCCACGCCGGAATTTTTCATGCCGCCGAAGGGCGTGCGCAGGTCGCGCAGGTTCCAGCAGTTCAGCCAGACGATACCGCTTTGCAGTTTCGCGGCCATGGTGCGCGCGCGTTCGCGGTTTTCTGTCCAGACGGAGGCCGCGAGCCCGTAGGGCGTGCCGTTGGCGATGCTGATGGCTTCTTCTTCATCGCGGAAAGGGATGAGCGTCGCAACGGGGCCGAAAATTTCTTCCTGGTTCGTGCGGCACGCGGGTGCGAGGCCTTCGATCACCGTGGGCTCGATAAAATAACCCGTATTGCAGCGCCCTTTCGGGAACAGGCGCTTGCCGCCGGTCAAAATCCGGCCGCCCTCTTTCGTCGCAAGGTCGATATAGCCCAGAATTTTCTCCATATGCGCCTTCGACACCACCGCGCCCTGCGTGGTCGCGCTTTCGAGCGGGTCGCCGACCATATGCGACTTTGCCTTTTCAACAAAAGCATCGCGGAATTTTTCGAAGATCGTGTTCTGCACCAAAATGCGCGAACCGCAGAGGCAGATTTGCCCCTGATTGGTAAAGGCCGCCGCCAAGGCGCCCGCAAGCGCCGCATCCCATTTGGCATCATCGAAAACAATCGTCGGGTTCTTACCGCCCAGCTCCAGCGACACTTTTTTCAGCAGGCGCGAGGCCGTGCCATAAATTTCTTTGCCCGTCGCTGTCCCGCCGGTAAAGGAAATCGCCGGTATACCCGGATGCGCGGTGATGGCAGCGCCGATTTTCGCGCCTTTGCCGTGGATGACGTTTAGCACGCCCTTGGGGAAGCCAGCCTCCTCCGCCAGTTCCGACAGCATAAAGGCTGTCATGGGCGTGACTTCGCTGGGCTTGGCGATGACGCAGTTGCCGCTGGCGAGCGCCGGCGCCAGTTTCCACGTGAACAGCAGCAGCGGCAAATTCCACGGTGAAATGGTCGCCACGGTGCCGAAGGGCTGACGCAGCGTGTAGCTGAAGGATTTATCGGTGCGGAAACTGTCGCCCTCGAATTCCTTCCCCGCCTCGGCAAAGAAACGGATATTGGCGATGCCGCGCGGGATATCGACGCTGCGGCATAATTCGATCGGCTTGCCGTTGTCGATGCATTCGGCGCGGATAAAATCTTCCTGGCGCTTTTCCATCAGGCTGGCCAGTTTGTGCATGATGGCGCAGCGGCTGTCGGCTGGCATGTTCGACCAGACAGGTGCGGCGCTTTCGGCCGCTTCGACCGCAATGTTCAAATCTTCGGCGCCGGAATCCGGCACCTGGGCATATGCCTTGCCGATCGAGGGGTCTTCGCAGTCGAAAAATTCGCCCGAGACGGGGTCGCGCAATTCCCCGCCGATGAAGTTCTGTATCTTGCGCAAACTGCCCATGGTTACAGGCCGCCCGTGCGCCCGCCGTCGACGGGCAGGTTGATGCCGTTGATATAGGATGCGGCAGGTGACGCGAGGAAGGCAATGGCCGCGCCCAGTTCTTCGGGCTGCGCAAAACGCCCGGCGGGAATTAACGCGATTTCCTCGGCTTTGATATCGGATTCAGACTTGCCGGTTTTCTGCGCCTTGCCTTCGATGATTTCTTTCATGCGCCCCGTATCGGTCGCGCCGGGCAGCACGTTATTGACGGTAATGCCAAAGGGCCCCAGTTCCCCCGCCAGCGTTTTCGCCCATTGCGCCATCGCGCCGCGGATGGTGTTGGAGACGCCGAGGCCCTTCACGGGCTGCTTTACCGAGGTCGACAGCACATTGATGATGCGGCCGTATTTCGCGTCCTTCATCCCCTGCACCACGGCCTGTACCAGCACCTGCGAGACCAGCACATGCTGCGTGAAAATCGCGGCATAGTCGTTGATGGATGACGCCAGTGCCGTCGCGGGCGGCGGGCCGCCGGTGTTGTTGACGAGGATATGATGCGCGCCGAACTGCTGCAGGTGTTTTTTGACCTTTACCGAGACCACATCGGGGTCGATGAAATCGGCGACGATATAGTTATGCTCCTGCCCCTTCGCGCAGGGCAGCAGGGAATGGACTTCCTTCAGCCCCTCTTCGCTGCGGGCGATCAGGGTGACGGTGGCGTTCAGCGCCGCCAGTTCGAGCGCGGCGGCGCGGCCGATGCCCTTGCTTGCGCCGCAGACAATCGCCCGCTTGCCGGTGAGATCCAGATCCATCGCAACTGCCCTTATAAATGACGAGCATCGTTTTAACATGATTACGGGGGCGGGTAAAAGGAAAGGCTGTTTACATATACAGTAGCATTGACCTTTTACGCGGCGTTTCATAAATTCCATATGTCAACAAAGAGAGCAGTCATGCCCGATGCGCCGGAAAAACACGTGCCGCGTCCCGCCGATTATCCGGCGCTGTACGACATTGAGGAATTCAATACGCGCCTTGCCGCGGCCTTCGACCGCATCAACAAAATCCGCCCGTATAAGATGGAGAGCCTTGGCCAGGTGGGCGGACGCGATATTTTCCTGCTCTCCCCCGTCACACCCGATGATACAAAGCCGAGCATCCTGACCGCAGGGGGTTTCCATGGCAACGAGCCGGCGGGCCCCTGGGGCATCCTCGAATTCCTCGAAACCGCCGACGAAGAGACGCTGAAAAAGGTCAACCACTCCTTCATCCCGCTGGTCAATCCTTCAGGGTTCGAGCGCGCCCAGCGGTATAACATCCACGGCGAAAACCCCAACCGCGGGTTTGTGCCAGAGTATATCACCAGCGAGGAAGAGGAAGACGCCGACTGGACCAACTGCGGCCCCTCGGCCGAGGGCGCTATCTTGCTGGCGCATGGCGACAGGCTTGTGAAGCTTGCGAAACACGGCTTTACCTCGCAGCACGAAGACGACGGGCTGAACGAAGGATTTATCTTCATCAACGAAGCCGGCGCGCAGCCAAGCCCGACCGCTACCGCCTACCTCGACACCATCAAAAAATATTTCCCCCTCATCCCCGACGGCGGCAAGAACGAGCTGGAGGGCGCCCCCATCAAGGACGGCATGTGGGTGAACGGCATGGACAGTTCTTTCGAGACCTGGATGCTGAAAAAAGGCGTGCCCGTCACCGTCACCAGCGAAACCCCGTCGCTCGAACCCGCCCGCGCACGGGTCGATTGCAACCGCGATTTCGTGCAGGCCTTTGCCGATGTGACGGTAGAGATTTACGCACAGCCGAAGCCACAGATGAAACCCAAGGCACCGAAGCCCTGATTATTTTCTGACGACTTTCACTGTCCCCGCCGCGCCGTCCATGGCGATCCACAGCTGCGCGCCCTGCGCCGCCATATGTTCCAGCTGTTCGAAGAATTCAGGGCCGAGCGCAGTGACGCAGGGGATGCCCTGTTCGCGCGCGACGGTGCAGGCATGCGACATCGCGCCGCCCTGCGCGTAAAGCAGCGCGGCCGCATGGGGGAACAGCTCGACCGTTTCAGGCCGCGCGCGCGGAAAAACCAGCACAGGGAATTCGCCGGGGTCGAGCGCTGTGAGGCTGCTGGCGACATTTTTCACCAGCACCGCCCTGCCTGTCACCTGCCCCGCGCAAACGGGCAGGCCCTGCCAGTCGTTCTGCGTCGTGACAGGCGCTGGCGCAGCGGCAGCTTCCTCTTTCGGCGGTTCGTCCCAGAAATACGCGGGCGAGGGTTTTAAATGCGCGGGTTCCAGATGATGCGGAAACAACGCCTCCCATGAGGGCGAGAGCAGCGTACGGCGCTGCTGGATCAGCTGTATTTCCTTTACCGTGCGGCGCACCTTGGCGGGCGCGGAATCGGGCGCGGCCAGCCAGCTGGCCAGTTCCTGCGGTGTATGCGCGGGCAGGCGCAGCATGATGGATTGCAGCGCCAGCCCCAGCGCGGTGCTTTCCACCAGCTGTTCGTCCTGCGTCGCAGGCAGCGGGCGGTTTTGCGCGAGGTGTTCGGCAAGGTACTGCCCCACCTTCCACTGGCTTTTCAGCAGACGGAATAGCCCGAAAACATTCGTCTTCACCACATGCTCGAAGGCGCCATTCGCCGACGGCATTAGGGCGACCCAGCCGCTGGTCACCATCTCGACCATCAGGCTCCAGTTGATATAGGGCGCGTCGTTGTGCCAGCGCAGCAGCACATCGCGGTCAGGCATCACCGGAAAACCCAGCACCGAAGCCGCGCGCCGCCAGACGGAATTGGCATCCTGCAAATCATACACGGCCTGCAGTTTTACCTTGTCCGCATCGTTGAAATGAGCAGGCAGCGTCGTGTCGTCGGCGAATTTCAGCCAGAGCGTCGGCACTATTTGCTCCCGCGCGTCAGCAGGTGTACGCCGCCATAGGCTGTAATGCTGCGCGGCGTGGTCACGTACAACACGTCGCCATCGAACACAGGGGCGGCATAGCCGCCCTGCTTGACGTTAAAGCGGCGGATTTCGGTGCCGTCTTCGGCGTTCAGCAGCGTTACGATGCCATCGGCCGTGATGCTGGCCAGCAGCGGCGGCACGGTGTCGTCGCGCAAGGATGAGGGGGCGTGATATTCCTTGCCCACCTTCACATGCCAGGCCTGCGTGCCGTCTTTCGCGTTCAGCGCCACGATCTCGCCGGTTTTCAGGGTGTGGATGACGAGGCCTTTTGCTTTCAGCGACACAGGTTCGGGCACCGGCATGCCGGGCAGTTCGACGGTCCACAGCGTCTTTCCGTCTTTCGAAATCGCATGCGACCAGCCTTTGTCTGTGTCTTTCTGGGGCCCTACCTGCCCGATCGCAGTGGTCAGCAATATCACGCCGTCCGCACCCTCCGCAGGAGAACCCATCGTCCCGCCGGGCAGGTTGACCGCCCAGTCGACGGCACCGTCGTCGGGATTGACGGATGACAGCGCTGCCTTGGTCGCGCCGTCTTCGGGCTGTGCGGAAACATATAACCGTCCGTCCAGCAGCAGCGGCGTCGCGTCAGTATGGCCGATTTTCTTGCTCCACAATACAGACCCGTCACGCGTGTCGAGCGCATAGACGCCTTCCTCGCCCACCGGCGTCCAGAGGCGGTGGCCGGCTTCGTCGATGGCGGGCGCGGATTCCACGTGGCTGCGGAACTGCCGTTCCCACAGCGGCTTGCCGTCGGGCAGCGAAACAGCGGTCAGCGCGGCGGCGGGCGCAGTGTGCAGGCCCTCGCCCACGTAACCCACATTGCCCGCGGGCAGGATGTTGGTGAAAATCGGCTCTTTTTTCTGCAGCGACCATGCAAGCTTTCCATCTGCGCGCGCGTAAGCGTCGATGGTGCCCTTGAAGGTGCCGACCATGAACACATCGCCCGAAACCACCGGCCACGCCAGCGGTTCGTTCTTCACCGTCACGCTCCAGACAGGCGCGAAGTCGTCATAGACCTTTCCGGCGGTCACGGACGCTGGCGCGGTGAATTCTTTCAGCTTCGGCAAATCGGCCTCGGCCACCATGCGCGAGCCTTCGGCCTCGGATGGTTTTTGCGTCTCGCCATAGAAATAGATGCCGGTCGCCGCCACGAAGCTGATCGCCATGACGATATTGATCGCCTTCTTGTGTTCTTTCAAAAAGGCAAAGCGCGCCGCCCCCGCCGTCGCGCCCACAAGGCCCAGCAGCCAAGGCAGCAGTTCGATCATCGGGATAAAGGCGGGGAAGATATGCAGCCGCCCCGAAAGCCTGGGAAATGATGGCCTATGCTGTTTCATGACGCCGTCCTCCTGTCATCTATAGGACGACAGCCGCCGCAAAAACCTTGGATATCACGGATTTTTCTGCAATTTCAGGCTTTTGAGCCAGAGCGTGCCCTTGCCGTTGACGATCAGGTACAACAGGATCTTGTCGGGATATTCGCCTTTTTGCAGCGTGTAGGACACGTTGAAATTGTACCACTCCATGCTGCCGATGAGCGGGTTTTGCACGCTGCGCACCGGGATAATGTTGCCCGAGGGGTAATGCAATTGCATTTCAAGATAGGCCTTGCCCTCAAAATCGCGGCTTTTCATCGTGGCGATGAAGTTCAGCTCGGTATTGTGCAGGCGGTCTTTCAGCTTCACTTCCTTCACGCTCACCACCGTCGGCACACGTGTGTCGATGCGCGTGGCGGGGCCGCCCTTGATCTTCAGGTCGGGGGCGACGCGGGTCGCCAGCTGGTCGGGAGAGGCGATGCCGGGCGACTTGAACCACAGCGTACCCCTGCCGGCGACGACAAGGTAGAAAATGGCACGCTCGGGCCTGTTTTCCTGCGGCATCACGTATTTGAGCGTGTAATCTTTCCAGGGGCCGCCGGAAATCTTGCGCACCGGCTGGTCCCAGGGGGCGGGCGCAACATCAAGCGACTGCGCGGCGTCACGGAGCGGCACGATCTGCCCGTTTTTGTAATAAAGCCATATTTCCAGGTGTGAGTTGCCCTCGAAATCGCCACCCGGCTTTATCTGTGCGGTGATATTCATTTCGGTGCCGGCGGCGGTGCCCGACAGGTCGACTTCTTTCAGGTTTACGACCGTGGGCAGGCGCGTATCGAGGCGCAGCGCGGGGCCCTGCTCTACCTTCGCATCTGTCGAAACGCGGGTCGACAGCATATCGGGCGAGATGATGTTCCAGGGCGGGAAAATGTCCCTTGGCTCTTGCTGCGACCATGCCGGCAGCGCGATAAGGCATAGCGCAAAGGCCAGCAGCATTGTCCTGAGTTTCGTCATCGTCCGGGCTCCCGATAGTTCAAACGCACACGGGGTTTACTATAAATCACCTTGCCGCCATGCAGCAAAGGTTATCGGGGATAATGCCGAAATAAATGCCATAATTCCAATGGCTTGCCTTAACCCTTTATTTAGATGATTGACTAAATACATAATCTATGTGAATAATAGGTTATTAGCTATCTAGCTAAATAATCGGAGGCGTCATGGAAGGAACAGACACAACCGAAATCCTCTACGACGGCCAATGCCCGCTCTGCTCGGGCTATTGCAGAAAAATAGAAATGAAGGAAGGCGCGCCGCCCGTGCTGCTTGACGCGCGCGAGAAAGGTGCGCTGCTCGACGAAATCACGCGTCTCGGCCTCGATATCGATGAAGGCATGGTGGTGAAACGCGACGGCAAGATATTTTACGGCAGCGAGGCCATGCGCGAAATCGTGCGCTTGAAAAAGTCGGGGCGGCTGGAGCGGCTGATTTACAGCACGAAGCAGGGTGCAAAGATTGCCTATGCGGCCAGCAAGACCCTGCGGAATGCACTCTTATGGCTGCTGGCGGTCGATAAGATCAGGAACCTTGAAAACTAGCCTTCCGCCGCCAGACGCCTGACCGTCTTCTCCAGCTCGTCGATATCCACGGGTTTCGGCATCACCGCATCCGCACCCAGCCTTTCGGCGAGCTGCAGGAAATCGGCCGATTTGCTGCGTCCGCCGCCCGAAATGGCGACGACGCGGATGCCGGGGTGCTGGCGGCGCACTTCGATGATAGTTTCCAGGCCTTCTTTACGCGGCATGATGATGTCGGTGATCATCACGCGCGGGCGGCTGCCCTCCATCAGCAGGCGGATCGCTTCCTGCCCGTCGCGCGCCTCCACGACGTCAAAACCGCATTCGGACAGGTTTTCGGCAAGCGCGCCGCGCACGGCGTCCTCGTCGTCCACCACCATGACGCATAATTTGTCATCCATGTGCTTCCTCCTGTATTTCGGCGGCGCGCGGCAGCAGCAGGCGGAAACAGGTGCCGCTGCCTTCCACACTCTCGACTTCAATCTTCCCGCCCGATTGCTGGATAAACCCGTAAACCATGGCAAGGCCAAGGCCCGTGCCCTGCCCCGCGGGCTTGGTCGTGAAAAACGGCTCGAAAATGCGCTGGCGCACGTGGTCGGGGATGCCGCTGCCGGTGTCGCGGATCGACAGCACAGCAAAACCGTTTTCCGCAGCACCCGTCGAAATCGTGATTTTGCCGCCCTGCGGCATGGCGTCGCGCGCATTGACGCTGATATTGATGATGGCGTGTTCCAGCTGGCCGGCATCGACCATCACGCTGCCCGCATTGCCAAGCCGCGCCTCGATCTCGACATTGGCGGGGATGGTGCGCCTCAGCATATCCAGCGTCTCGTTGACGATATGGTTCAGGTCAGCGGCCGCGGGCTTCAACTCGCGCTCGCGCGTGAAAACCATCAGGTGCCGCACCAGCGCAGCGCCGCGCTTGGCGGCTTCGTCGATTGCCCGGACCTTGGCGGCCAGTTCTTCCTTGGGCACATCGCCTTTTTCCAGCTTGCGGAACATCAGCCGCGTATTGCCCAAGATAACGGTTAAAAGGTTGTTGAAATCGTGCGCGATGCCGCTGGTCAGCTGGCCGACCGCGTCCATCTTTTGCGCCTGCACCAGCATCGCTTCGGCCTGCCGGCGGCTTTTCTTGAGCTCGAACAGCTGACGCGCCTTTTTCAGCGCGATGGAAACGCTGTCGGCCGACAGTTGCGATTTGACGATATAATCATGCGCGCCCCAGCGCAGCGCTTCCTCCATCACCTTTTCGTTGCCCTGCCCCGTCAGCATGATGAAAGGCGCGGGCAGCTCGCCGGTGTCGAGGTTGTAGAAGCGCTGCAATAGCGTCACGCCGTCCATGTCGGGCAGGCGATAATCGACGAAGACGCAGGCGAAATCGCCCTTTTCCAGCAGCGCCTCGCCCTCCGCCCCCGTATGCACCTCGGTCAGCGAAATATCGGGCCCGCATTTTTGCAGGTGCCGGTGGATGGCCATCCGGTCGATATCGTCATCGTCGATCAGCAGCACCTTCAGCGTCACGCTAAAACCCCTTTTCCGAGGCCAGCATAACGCCTGAATAGTAAATAATTTCAACGTACCGGAGGCGTCAAACGGTTACGGCGCATACGCATGTAGGAAATAGAAGCGCGGCGACATACGGGCGTAACCCGTAAAAAAATTTCAGCTGACCGAGAAATTCACCAGCACGCCCGCGCCCTTCTTCTGCTCTTTGTCCTGGTAGAAGAAGTGCAGGTCGACATCAGCGCCCCGGGCGAGGCCGTCGGAGCTTTTCGATGTCGCGATGAAGGGGAAGCCCATTTCGGTGTCGTAGCCCTGCTCGTTCAGGAAAGCCTTGACCTTGGTGCAGACGATGTTCGCAATCTCGCAAGCGAGGCTTTCGTGCACCATGTTCTCGGCGATATAGTCGGCGGGGAAGATGGCGGAGGCCGCCTGCAGCAGCAGGTCCATTTCAAACCGGAACCAGAAATCGGCGTGGGCGTTGCCCTGGCTCAGGCGCACGCAGGCGACGACGACATTGCCGGGCGGCACCTTGGGCTCCTGCCGGTTGGCGGACACGTCCTGCCCGAACATGCTGTTGAAAGTATCGATGACGTTATGGCTGAGAACTTCGGAAATGCCGCCACGCGCGGCGTTGATATCCTTCATGGCGACAGCCCTAACCCGTTTTCGTCGCCGCGGCGCGGCTTTCCAGCCAGGCGACGACCTTCTGCACTTTTTCCTGGAAGGTCGCGGGCGTGATGGGCTTGGTAATATATGATGTCGCGCCGGCTTTCTGCGCTTCCCTCACGTAACGCTCCTGGCTTTCGGCGGTGACCATCACGAAGGCGACGCCGTCGTGTGCGCGGTCTTCGCGGTATTCCTGCATCAGCGCATAGCCGCTTTTGCCCGGCATGTTCCAGTCGAGGAAGACGATATCATAGGGTTTTTCGGCGATCTTGTCCTGCGCCTGCGACGAATTGTCGGCGGTGTCGATCGTCTTGAACCCCATGGTGCCGAGGTTCAGCTCGATAAGCTTGCGCACGACCACGTTGTCGTCGACCACCAGTACGCGCAGCGTTGAAATGTCTATGGGCATCCCTGATATCTCCCCTCTTTAATATATAATGGAAGGGATAACAAAAGATTAACAGCCCCTTAACAGCCTAAATCAGCCGATTTTCGGTGTTTCCGCAGCCTTCTGCCGCTTGCCGAAAAGCCAGTAGAGCAGTCCCGCCGCAATTCCCAGTTGCAGCAGCCCCGGAAAGACGCTGATGCCTGGGTTTGAAGTAAAGATGGGGAAGAAGAAGCCGGCCACCCCGCGCAAATCCTCCGCCGCGTTTTCCCTGAAAATAGCGCGCAGGAGGCGGTCGGGGTCGCGGCCCATGGCGGCAAAGGCGGCCAGCGGCAGGATGACATAGGCAATCGCGTAATAGAACAAGATGACGAAACCCGCACCCCGCTTGCGCACGCCCAGCTGTATCGCATGCACCGCAAATCCGTCGCGCGCCATGAACAGCATCACGGCCAGCAGCAGGCAGGCGAAATCGGGCAGCACACTGCCCGTGTTGTCGACCGGAATATTCGCGCCATAGGACAGGAAGGCCACATACAGCGCAATCGCGACCGGCGCGGTCGACAGCCATTTCGGCATGTTTTCCAGCACGCGGCGCGTCTGCCCCTGTTTCAGGTAGTTCCAGAAGCGCGAATATCGGCGGAAATCGCTCGATTCATTCAGCATGGTGAAATAGGTCACGGCGGCCATCAGCGAAAAGCCCATCAGCAGGGGGCCGAAGAAACCCGTTTCATGCCGCATCGCCAGTTCGCCGTCACGGTACATGAAACCGCTGACCCAGAAAATGCTGGTGCAGACGAACCCCAGCCAGGCAACCGGCGTCTGGTTATGCATCAAATCGGTGCGCGCAAGGCGGTATGCGCCGATCAGGAACCAGGCGAAGAAAAACAGCAGCGTCAGCGGAATAAAGGTCGCCGCCGGATAATGCCCGCCCAGCCAGTCGACAAAGCTGTCGGACGTATAACGCCCGCGCTGCAGATGCGTCGCCGACTGCATCGTGATGGTCGAGAAGATGTAGGACGAGCAGATAAGCCCGAGGATAAAGGCATTCACGCCCTTGAAGGCCTTGCCCCGCGCCCCGCCCCGCGCCGTGACAGAAATCATGTCGTAATAACCGCTGACAAAGGCCAGCGCATGGCCGATAAGCCCCGACAGCACCATATATATGAGCACGACGAACAAGCTGTTATCGGCGGTCACCGCTTCGGTTATCGCTTTGCCCGTATTGTAATCCCACGTTCTCGGTTGCACCTGGTAATTCTGGTAGCCATAGGCGAAGAAACACAACGTCAGAAAGGCGAAATACCAGTGGTATGCCGTCGCGCCGAACAGCTTGCCGAAGGCAAGCTTGGCCGCGGAAATCGACGACATGCGCTGGAAATCCCAGGTATTGGTGCGCAGCTCGTCATGCAGCGCCGTACCGGCCTCGTAATTCCCCGCCACGTTGATGACGATGAAGAAGATAATCAGCATCACGTTGGCAAGGTTGCCGAAAGGCGCATCCGCGCGCTCCCAGCTGTTGTTGCCGCCGGAATTGAGGCAAATAAAGGCGATGAGCCCCAGGAACACCGGCGCCGCGATCAGGCTGAAGGGCGAGAAGCGGAGCCAGAGGTTGCGGTGGAATTCGGGGCTCAGGATATATTTCATGGCTTATTTCCTCCCGCCGGTTGCGTTCATATAGGCATCGGCCAGCGTATGCGCCTCGGTGCTGAAACTAAACACCGGCACGCCTGCCGCGACCAGCGTATGCAGCAGTTTCTGCTGGTCCTCGACCGTGCCTGAATATTCGCAGGTGACGGTGTTTTCATGCGTCGCGCGGATTTTCAGGTAAGGCTGCCCGCCCAGCAGTTCCATGTGGCCTACCGACAGGCCCGTGACGCTGATCTGCAAGGTACGTTCGGGCCTCGCCGAATAATCGCCCAGCTTCACATGCTCGGCCAAGCGGCCGTCCTTCATCACCAGCATTTCGGTGCAGTAATCTTCCAGCTCGTTCAAAATATGCGAAGACACGATAAGGGTCTTCCCCGCCGCGCGCAGGCGGCGCATCATCTGCGACAGCGCGATGCGCGCCTCGGGATCCATGCCTGATGCCGGCTCATCAAGGATAATGATTTTCGGGTCGTGGATCAGCGCCAGGCCGATGCCGAGGCGCTGGCGGTAGCCGCGCGACAGCACACCCGCCTTGGTATCCATCATGTTTTCGATGCCGACGTCATGCGCCACGTCCAGCACGCGTTTTTTGACGTCCAGTTCGGGTATCTTGTGGCACCAGGCCATATAGGTGAGGCACTGGCGCAGGTTCAGCGCGTTATAAAGGCCGAAGCTGTCCGAAAGATAACCGATGCGGCTGTGCACCTCGCGCGGATGGTCGGCGACGTCGAGGGTGTCGATCACCACGCGGCCGCTATGGATGCGCTCCAGCCCCGCGATGCAGCGGAGCAGCGTCGTCTTGCCAGCGCCGTTCGGCCCCACCAGCGCTACTACTGCGCCCTTGTCTATGGAAAAGTTTATATCGAAGAGCGCGCGTTTGTCGGGATAGTCGAAATTCAGCCCCTGCACGTCGATCATTTTCATAGCACAGCCCTCCGATTCCACGTCCATGCTAGGCGGATATAAATACTTTATAAACAGTTTTTGTTATAACTGGTTACTTACAGATTCCGCGAACAAGGACGGTCATATGTCTCAGGGCTTATCCATCCAGCAGGTCAGCAAGATCTACCCGCATCCGTCGGGCGAGGTGCGCGCTGTCGACAACGTCTCGCTCGATATCAAGGCGAACGAATTCTTCACGCTGCTGGGCCCGTCGGGCTGCGGCAAGACGACGCTGCTGCGCATGATCGCGGGGCTTGATATCCCGACCTCGGGCAGCATCATACTGGACGGCAAGGATATCGCGCCGCTGCCCGCGTACGAGCGCCCCGTGAACACCGTGTTCCAGAGCTACGCGCTCTTCCCGCACATGACGGTCGCCGAAAACATCGCTTTCGGCATGAAGATGCGCGGCCGCCCGCAGGATGAAATCGAAAAGGCAATCACAACTTCGCTCGCTCTCGTGCGGCTCGACGACAAAGCCTCGCGCAAGCCCTCGCAGCTCTCGGGCGGGCAGCAACAGCGCGTGGCGCTGGCGCGCGCGCTGGTCAACCAGCCGAAAATCCTGCTGCTCGATGAATCGCTTTCCGCGCTCGATTACAAACTGCGCAAGGAAATGCAGATCGAACTGAAACGCCTGCAGCGCGACACCGGCATCACCTTTATCTTCGTCACCCACGACCAGGACGAAGCGCTATCCATGTCCGACCGCATCGCGGTGATGGAAAAAGGCAAGATATCGCAGCTCGGCGGGCCGCAGGAGATTTATCACCACCCCGCCAACCGCTTCGTCGCGTCGTTTATCGGCATCTGCAACTTTGTCAAAGCCTCCAGCCTCGGCCTCAGCGAGGCCGGCGATATCGGCTTCCGTCCCGAAGACGCCGTGTTCTCGCAGGGCGTGCCCAAGGGCAAAATCTACGCGGGCGGTACGCTGAACCACATCACCTATCGCGGCTCCGTCACCCATTACCTCGTCCAGCTGGACGGCGGCGAGGTGGTGACCGTGGCCGAAGACGATCCCGTCAACATGAAGGCCGGCGACCGCGTCACGCTCGCCCTGCCGCCCGACCGCCTGATCAGGTGCGCGGCATGAGTGCGGCCAAGGATAAGCGCGCGCTGCTGCTGACCCCGTTCATGCTTATCATGGGCGTGTTCTTCATGCTGCCGCTCGCGCTCATCGTCGGCTATTCCTTCATGACGGCGCAGGATACCGGCGGCGTGCAGATGCCGCTGACCTTCGAAGCCTATACCAAAATCTTCTACGACACCGATTTCGACGGGCAGAAAGTTTTCGACCCGTCGTTCCTGCTGGTCTGCTGGCGCTCGGTGAAACTCGCCGCGCTTTGCACCTTCCTCTGCCTGCTGGCCGGTTTTCCCATGGCCTATTACATGGCGACGCGCCCGCCCGCACAGCGCAATTTCTGGATGATGCTGGTCACCATCCCCTTCTGGACCAACCTCCTGATCCGCACCTACGCGTGGATTTTGATTTTGCGCGACGAAGGCCTCGTCAACAACGGCCTCCGCGCTGTCGGCGCTTTGGCGGAAGACCAGTCTCTGCCGCTGCTCTATACCGATTTCTCCGTCGGCCTCGGCCTGCTTTACAGCTACCTGCCGTTCATGGTGCTGCCGATTTATTCGAACCTCGAGCGCATGGACTGGCGCCTGATCGAGGCCTCGGCAGACCTTTACGCCAACCGCTGGCAGACGCTGCGCCGCGTCACCATCCCGCTCTGCATGCCGGGCATTATCGCGGGCTGCATCCTTGTCTTCATCCCCTGCATCGGTTCCTACCTTGCGCCGCAGATGCTGGGCGGCGCGACCTACATGATGCTGGGCACCAAGATTGAATCGCTCTTCGGTGCTGCGAAGGACTGGCCCTTCGGCTCGGCCGCTTCCGTCGCGCTCATGGCGACTGTCATGATCGGCCTGATGATCATGTCCCGCCGCGGCGGACTGAAAGAGCTGGTGTAGCATGGGTATCAAAGCAACCAAGCCGAACGATTACATCCCGGGCGTCGCCACCTCCGCCTGGCTCGGCCTTGCCTTCCTTTACATCCCGCTGCTCATCGTCATCATCTTCTCGTTCAATGCGGGTGCGCGTATTACCGTCTGGGAAGGTTTCAGCCTCGACTGGTACCACCGCGCGGCCGAAAACGACCAGCTGGTGCGCGCCTGCATCAACTCGCTCATCATTGGCGTGCTGGCGACCATCTTCTCGACCCTGATCGCGCTGGTGACCGCCGTCGCCATGCACGGCAACAAACTGGGCGCGAAGACGCAGTCGACAACCTATTTCATGATGACACTGCCGCTGCTCATCCCCGAAATCGTCATCGCCATCGCCTCCATGGCCTTTTTCTCGATCATCGGGCTCAACTGGTTTATCGGCGATTACGCCATCGGCAACGTGCTGATCGCCCATACCGTTTTCTGCATCCCCTTCGCCTATTCACCCATCCGCGCGCGCATGGAAACATTGCAGCCGTCGCTGTTCGAGGCCGCGGCCGACCTTTACGCCAGCCCGTGGAAGGCGTTCCGCAACGTAACATTGCCGCTGATGATGCCGGGTATCGTGTCGGGTGCGATGCTGGCCTTCATCACCTCGATCGACGATTTCATCATCACGAACATGGTGGCCCCCCCGGGCGGCGCGACGCTGCCGGTCTACATCTACAGCATGATCCGCCGCGGCATCACGCCAGAAATCAACGCTATTTCAACCATCCTGCTTATCCTGTCGATCGTCATGGTCGCGCTCTCTTACGTCATCAACCAAAGAAAGGCTGTATGAACATGAAACTCAAACCCCTCCTGCTGGCGATATCAATGGTCGCCCTGCTTTCTTCCGGCGCCTTTGCGGCCGAGAAAAAGGAACAGCTCTTCATCTACAGCTGGGACACCTATAAGGACGAAGACCTCTTCAAGCGCTTCGAAAAAGAAAGCGGCATCGACGTCGTCTCGGAAATCTATTCCTCGAACGACAAGCTGGTGGCGAAACTCAAATCAGGCGCCGCCTATGACATCGTCATGCCGTCCGGCCCCTATATCCCGCTGATGGCCAAGGAAGGCGTGCTGATGGAAATCCCCGAAGACCTGCGCAAGCACGGCGAGGGCATGAATGACGCCGTCAAATCGCCCGCCTACGATCCCGACCACAAATACTCGCTACCCCTCTTCTACGGCACCACCGGCATCGCCGTGAACACCAAGCTGATGAAGGAAGACATCACCAGCTGGGACCAGTATTTCAAGCGCCCCGAGGGTTCCGCCAAGAATCTCGGCATCCTTGACGACACCGGCACCGTCGCCGATATCCTCTCGCTTTACCACGGCAAAGAGTATTGCGAAGACAACGCCGACACCTTCAAGACCATGCTGGCCACGCTGCAGGGGCAAAAGCCCTTCGTGAAGATCGCCACCGCCGATGGCTACGTCGAACGCCTGCAGGCCGGCGACGTTGCGATGCAGATGGCATGGTCGGGCGACGCCTTTATCGCCCGCGGCGAGAACAAGGACATTAAATACATCTATCCCAAGGAAGGCGTCGAGGTGTGGATCGACAACATCGCCATCCCCGCCAAGGCGCAGAACGTCGAAGCCGCGAAAAAATTCATCGAATTCGTCATGAAACCCGAAAACATGGCCGAATACGCCGAATTCGCCGGCTATGTGCCCTCGCTCACCGCCGCCAAGGACGCGATGCCCGACGAGGTCAAGAATGCGCCGGAGTTCAACATCCCCGAAGGCACCAAGGCCGTCGTGCAGATGACCTGCCCGCCCAAGGTTATCAAGGCCTACGAAAAAATCTGGGAAAAAGCCCTGAAATAACCTCCACTTCAACGGCATAGGTATTTCACATGCGTACTTTGCTCACCTACCTTTTCATCATCGCGCTCTGCGGCGCGGCGGGTTTTGGCTATTACCATTTCTACAAGGGCAAGGTTTACATCTACACCTGGGATACCTATGCCGCGCCGGAGGTTTACGCGAAGTTCGAGAAGGAAACCGGCATCAAGGTTGTGTCGGAAGTCTACAACAACAACGACATGCTGGCCGAAAAGCTAGACGCCGGCGGCAAGTTTGACGTCGTCATGCCGTCCGGCAACTATGTGCAGACGCTGGCCAAGCAGGGCCTGCTGCAGCCCCTGCCGCCGGGTCTCCGCACGCTTGCCTCCTCCCTCTCGCCCAGCGTGCAGAAGCCGTCGTACGACCCTACCTACGAATATTCGCTGCCCATTTTTTACGGCACGACGGGTATCGCGGTGAACACGGCCAAGACGAGCGAAGACGTCATCAGCTGGGACCAGCTGTTCCACCGCCCGCAGGGCGAAACGCCGTCTATCGGCATGCTCGACGAAGGCTCTACCGTCGTCGCGGTGGCCTCGATCGCGCTGGGGCAGAAAAACTGCGACGCCTCGCCCGCCGCCCTGCAGGCGCTTAAGATTCTCCTGACCGGCCAGCATGCCTTCGTTAAAAACTATTCGGCCGACGGCTATTACGACCGCCTGGCCGACGGCGACGTGAAGATGCAGCTGGCCTGGAGCAGCGACGTCTATATCGCGCGCGAAAAAAACAAGAGCATCAAATACGTCTACCCGAAAGAAGGCGTTGAACTCTGGCTTGATACCGTCACCATCCCGAAAAACGCCCCGAACGTGAAAAACGCGATCAAGTTCATCCAGTTCGTGATGAAGCCGGAAAACCTGGCCATGAACGCAGCCTTTGCGGGCGCGACGCCCTCGGTCGAAGCCGCCAAGGCCTTCCTGCCTGCCGAGATGCGCAACGCGCCGGAATTCAACATTCCGGCCGGCACGCGCACATATGTTTCCTATTCTTGCACGGAAGAGGCGATCGCGGCCTACAAAGAGCTTATTTCCGCGCTGACGACGAAGTAAGCGCCTTCGGCCCCGTCCAGCCGCCGCCCTGCGCCTTGTACAGGTCGACGATGGATGACAGCAGCTCCAGCCTGACCGCGCTGTGGCTGTCCTCGGCCGAGAGCAGCGTGCGCTGGCTGTCGAGCAGCGTCTCGAAATCGATCGAGCCCGCATCATACAATTGCCGCGACAAATCATAGGTCTTGCGCGCCTCGCCGACGGCCACCGCAAACGAATGTTCGCGCTTCTTGGCGGCCTTGGCGGCGGCCAGCGCATCCTCGACATCCTGCAACGAAACAAGCACGGTCTTGCGGTAGTTTTCGGCCAGCTCCACCTGCCGCGCCGTCGCCCGTTCCACGCCGCCCTCCAGTTCGCCGCCGTGGAAAATGGGCGCGACGATGGCCGCGGCCAGTTCAAGGGAGCGCGTCAGCGGGTTCGACAGCGGCGAAAACGCCGCCGCCGCCGAGGTGCCGATGCTGAAGGTCGGATAAAACGCCGCGCGCGCCGCGCCGATATCGGCATTGGCGGCAATAAGGCTCTGCTCTGCCGCGCGGATATCGGGGCGCTGCGTAATCACCTGCGCGGGCTGCGACAGCGGCACGGCGGGTTGTTTGATGGCCGACAATGCCTTGGTTTTGAGGCCAAGGTCCTGCGGCGGCACGCCCAGCAGGATCGACAGCGCATTTTCCGCCTGCGAGGCCTGTGACTGCAACGCGGCCAGCGAGGCCTCCGTCGTCGCCAGCTGCGCCTTCTGGCGCGACAGGTCGAGCGCCGAAGAAGAGCCCGCATCAAAGCGCGCCTGCACCACCTTCATCACATTGCGGTTGTTTTCAAGGTTGCGCGCCGCGATATTCGCGCGTTCGCGCAGGTTGACGGTGGTGAAATAGCCCTTGGCCACGTCGCCCATCACGACCAGCGCCAGCGCGTCATGGTCGAACTGGCTGGCGTTGAAATCCGCCCTTGCCGCCTTGCGCCCCGCGCGGTTGCGGCCGAAGAGGTCGATTTCGTACGACACATCCAGCCCCACGCTGCCGCTGTTGTTCCAGCTGCCCGGCACGGTGCGCGTCTCGCCGGCGCGGCCGCTGGCGTCGACGGCCGGGTAAAGGCTTGCGCCCGCGATTTTCATCGCCGCGCGCGACTGGTCGATGCGGGCGACTGCCGCGCGCAGGTCGTTGTTTTCGGCCAGCGCCTGCTGCATCAGGCGGTCAAGTTCCGCGCTGTTGAAATTCGTCCACCAGTCGGCGTTGATCGGCGTCGCATCAACCACCACCGGCGCTTTATCTTTGCCGGGCTTGGCGACCTTGGCGGGCTGTTCCTTCCAGGTATCGCCGAGCGTGAATTTCGGGGTCTCCATGTCGGGGATAAGGTCGCAGGCGCCTAACGTCAGCACCAGCAGCATGGCAGTCAGTGTTTTTTTCATTTCCATTACTCCGAAGATAAAGCCACGACAGGGTCCATGCGCGCGGCCTTCCGCGCGGGCAGGAACCCGAAAACCAGCCCCGTCAGGACCGCGGTGCAAAACGCCAGCGCCGGCGGCCAGAAGGAGAATATCACCTTCACGTCAAAAAGCGAAATGGCGAAACCGAGGCCGAATCCTATCAAAAGCCCCATGATGCCGCCGATGGTGCAGACCACCGCCGCCTCGATATTGAATTGCAGCATGATATCGCGCATGCGCGCCCCCGTCGCCATGCGGATGCCGATTTCGCGCGTGCGTTCCGTCACGCTGACCAGCATGATGTTCATCACCCCGATACCCCCCACCAGCAGCGAGATAGCCGCGACAGCGCCCAGCAGGATGGTCAGCGTATTCTGCGCCGCCGAGGCCATTTCCATGATCGAGGCCGTGTTGACCACGTTGAAATCCTCTGCCCGATGCCGCGCCTTCAGCAACGCGCTGATCTGGTCCTGGGTATCGTCGATGGTTTCCAAATTTTCGACGCGCGCGGTGATGCTGCTGACATGCTGCCCGCCGAACAGCCGCACAAGACCCGTCGTCAGCGGGATAAAGGCCGCGTCATCCTGATCCCCGCCCCATTGCAGCGAGCCCTTTTTCGACAGCACGCCGATGATCTCGAACGGGATATTTTTCACCAGCACGTATTTGCCGACGGGGTCTTCCTCGTTAGGGAAGAGGTTTTTCACCACCGTCTGCCCCAGTACGATGACCGAAGCATTACCCTGCATGTCGCGGTCGGTGAAGAACGTGCCGCGCTCCACCTTCCAGTCGCGCACGAAAGGCATGCCCGTGCCGACGCCGGAAACAGACGTTGCGTAATCGCGGTTGCCCATGCGCAGCGTCTGGCGGCTGCGGCGCTCGGGCACCACCACCTGCACGTTGGGGATGTCCAGTATCGCCTCAGCGTCTTCGGGCGTCAGCGTCACGATATCGCCGCCGCCCCTGAACCCAGGCATGCCCGGCTGTATCATCAGCAAATTGGTGCCGAGCGAGCTGATCTGGTCGAGGATCTTCTGCTTGCTGCCGCCGCCCACCGCCAGCATGGTCACCACCGCCGCCACGCCGATGATGATGCCCAGCAGCGTCAGCGCGGTGCGGAAGATATTCGCATGCAGCGCGCGGAAGGCCGATCCCATCGCCTCCCCCATCGTGCCAAGCAGGCTTTGTTCGCCGCGGCCCTGGTGCGTGCTCGGGGCCCCTGCGTGCTGTTTCGGCGTGCTTTCGCCCGCCACCCTGCCGTCCAGCAGGCGGATGGTGCGTTCCGCATGCGCGGCCACGTTTTCGTCGTGCGTAATCAAAATAATCGTGCGCCCCTCGGCATGCAGCGATTTCAGCAGCGCCATCACCTCCTGCCCGCTGTTGCTGTCGAGCGCGCCGGTCGGCTCGTCCGCCAGTATCACCGGCGGGTCGTTCATCAATGCCCTTGCAATCGCGACGCGCTGCTGCTGGCCGCCCGACAATTCCGTCGGCCGGTGGTCGATGCGGTTGCCCAGCCCCAGTTTGTCCAGCAGCTGCGCCGCGCGCGAGGCGCGCTCCGACTTCGCCAGCCCGTCATAAAGCCCCGGAATTTCCACGTTTTCCTGCGCCGTCGCGGCCGCCAGCAAATTGTAACGCTGGAAAACAAACCCGAATGTCTGCCGCCTGAGCGCCGCCAGCTCGTCCGGCTCCAGCCCCGCCGCGTCGCGGCCCCTGACGAAATAGCTGCCCGAGGTCGGCGTATCGAGGCAGCCGATGATGTTCATCAGAGTCGACTTGCCCGAACCCGACTGCCCCATGATGGCCACGAATTCGCCCGCGTAAATGGCCAGCGACACGTCGTCGAGCGCCTTTACCGTTTCCTCGCCGCTGTGGTAATGCCGGCTGATATTTTTTAATTCCAGCAGGGGCTGCATTATAACCTGCCACCCATATTGCGCATGCGTTTGGGAATGGCGTTGGTTTTATCCTCGGGCGTGCCGGATGATTCAACCGCAACCTCGTCGCCCGTCGCAAGGCCGCCTTTGACCTCGGCCATCTGGCGGTTCATCAGGCCGACATGCACGGTTTTCTCGACGCGCTTGCCGCCTTCGATTTTCAGCACGCGGTAGGCCTGCCCGTCTTTCGTGTCTTCCTTCTCCATGCGGCGGCCCAGCGCGGCGATCGGCACCAGCGGTTTCTGGTCCACCTTGCCCATGACGAAGAACATTTGCGTGCTCATGCCCGTCATCAGGCTGCGGTCCTTGTTGTCGACGTCGAGCAGCACGTTATACAGCACCACCTCGTTGACGACTTCCGGCGAGGGCAGCACCTGCCGCACGGTGCCGCGCCATTTGCGGCCCTGCCCGCCCAGCGTGGTGAAATAAACCTCGTTGCCGGGCGATACGCGCATGATATCTGCTTCGGCCACCTGCGCCCGTGCGGTTAAAATATCAAGGTTCGCGATCTGCACCACGCGCGGCGCCGATTGCGCGGCGTTCAGCGTCTGGCCTTCCTTCACGTCGGCGATAACGACAGTCCCATCCATGGGCGAGAATATCTTGGTATAGCCGAGGTTTGCCTTGTCGCCGTCCAGCGTCGAGCGCGCCTCGTCCAGCTGCGCGTCGATGGCGGTCTGCTGCGCCTGCGCCACCGCCAGCGCCGTTTCGGCGGTTTCGAACACGTCGCGGCTGATGGCCTTGTTATCGACCAGCTGTTTGTTGCGGTCGAACTGCTGCTGCGCCAGTTTCACCTGCGCCACCTGTTCGGCCAGCTGCGCCTCTAGCGTCTTGATGCGCGCTTCATCCGCCTCGACGCGGGATTCGTAGATTTTCGGGTCGATCTCGGCGATCGGGTCGCCTTTCTTGACGACGTCGCCCAAATCGACAAAAAGCTTTTTGATCTGGCCGGATACCTGCACGCCGACGTCGACGTATTCCTTCGGTTCCAGCTTGCCCTGCGCGGTCACGACTTCCTCGATATCGCCGGTTTCAACCTTGGCGACGGTGTATTTTTTCTCGTCCTCGCCTTTGCCCTTTTGGGAAAGGTGATAGCCGCCAAAACCCAGCGACAGCAGCAGTAAAAGGGCGAAGAATATCTTCACCCCGCGGCGTGCGCCTTTGGTCCGCTTTTCAGTTGGCATAATGCGTAACTCCTTGCGCATCCGCCCCTTTTTGGCGAATGCTATATAGGTATATTCATTAAACGTGCCACCCGTTCCCACCCTGCGAAAATAAATCCGCCGTGTAAGGCCTTGGATAGCTTCACGAATTTCTTTTAAAAACGGCCTTGAAAAGCCGGTTTATGGTTATGGGGAAGAACCCGCCGCCCTTTGGTTACTTTGGCCTCACCGGCTTTTCTGTCCTTGTCCGGCCCGCTCCCCGCCGCCCACACAAATGGAGCATGTTTATAGCCTGACATATTTTGATCCCCGAAAATATGAAACAATTTGAAACGCTCTGAAACGCCCTGAAACGCATAAGCCAAATCGGCGACAATTTTCAGCGCGTTAGGCCTGTTGAAACATGCGCGTTTTTGCACCTTTTGCGTGGGGTATACCCCATAGGTGAAACGTTCTGAAACGCTCTGAAACGCCATCGCTTTTGCAGACTCGGAAATTGCCGCGGCATTCCAGCAGGATCCGCGAAATCATCGCGCGCAGTGCGTCACGCCGTTTCTTCGCGAAATCCTGAAAAGTGCAGCGCTGCAAGCATGTTAGGCGATTGCAAAAGCTTGCAAACAAAACGCCGGAAAATATCCAATGATTTAGTTTTTGATGGCCAGAAACGGGCTGACTTTTTCGGCAATCCGGCGATGCCCGCTCGCGTTCGGGTGCAAACCGTCGTGCAGCAGCGCGCGGTAATCCAGCAGCGCCCAGTTCTTCCAGATGTCGGCGAAGAACAGCCCCGTTTCGCCCGCGACTTTTTCCACCACTGCGTTCATCAGCTTGATGCGCTCCGCGTGATAGGCCTTTTCGGCATTCCAGGGCAGCGGGTCGACTTTCGGCTGGTCCACGGGCGGCAGGCCGACCACGCCGATCTTCTTTGAATATTTGCGGGCAATGCCCAAAAGCTTGCCGAGGTTCGCCTCGAATTCCTCCGGCGTGAATTTGTATTTCTTTTCGGATGCCGAAAAATGTGCGTCGTTCGTGCCGACCGCGATAATGATCGAGGTATCGGCGGCAGGATCAAAGCGCGCCGCCATTTCGCCTTCGATGCGCCGCAGAATATCCGCGGCCGTATCGCCCGGAATGCCGAGGTTATAAATCACCGTTTTCGGCCCGCGGCCGGAAACAAACGACTGGTCGGCCGATGACCGGATGCGCTGCACCCAGCCGCCCTGCTCATCCCATTCGCCATAGGCGATGCTGTCGCCGAAGACGTAGATATGGCGTAGTTTCATCGGTTATCTCGATTTCAGGCGGAAGCTGCGCGCGCCGCTGGCCGAAATGCCGTCGCCTTCCTCGTTGATGGCGACGACGCGCCAGCGGTAGGTGGCGGGCGCCTGCAACTGCCCCAGCACAAAGGCCGAGAGCGTCGTCTGCGTGCCGCGCACCAGTTGCGACGCGATAACGCCGTCCGCCGCGTCCATCACCTGCACGCGGTAGGCAACCGCGCCCTTGGCGGGCGCCCATTTGAACAGCGTCGAGCCGTTCACGGCAACATCGTTGGAGGGGCCGGATGAATCAAGTTTTCCGACGCCCTGTGTGCCCGGCTGCCCGGTCACGAAATAAGTGATGACGGGCGGCTGCAGCGCGTTGAAGGGTTCCTTGACGCGGAAACGCACATTGATACGGCCGTCGGATTTGGTGGGTAATAACGGGCTTTCGATAACGATGCGCTGCTGCGCCGTCAGCGTGCGCGATTCAGCCTTGAGCGTGCGGTAGAAGGCGGAACCGTCGGGGTTCGGCTCGCTCACTTCCCAGACCGCGTCCAGTCGTCCGCTGCCGGAGGTGTTGATTTGCGCCCGCGCGCGCAGTTCCGACCCGCGCGGCACGGTCGTAAAGGTCGTGCCACCGTTGTCAAACGTCAGCTGGATGCGCGCGACGCTGATCGGCCCGCCCATTCCGCCCGTGACGCGCACGTCGAGCGAACCGTTGACGGGCGCGCCGAAGGGCGCTTCGTCGAAATCACGGTCATAGGTGAACTGCGCCTGGCCGACTTCAATCGCGCGGCGCATCACGGCCATGGGCACGGCCACGGATTCCACGATGCGGAAGGTCTTGGGGTCGCCCGGGATAATGCGGCGCAGCGCAGGCGATGTCGCGACCTGCACGCCGTTGACGCGGAAAATGCCGTTCGGGCTGCGCACATCGACCGAATTGCCGCCGTTCAGGTTGCGGTCGATGACCCAGGTAAAGGTGATTGTCGCGCCCGGCCCCATGGTGACGTTTTTCTGGTCGGGCACGGCCTGCACGTTGGTGATGGCGAAACAGGGGCCGGCGGTGACGACCAGCATCAGCAGCGCGGCGCAGACCAGTTTAATCGCTTTCATGTGCGAACCTCTTGTTCAAAAAATCAGAAGCCGAAGGGAGCGGATATTTTCAGGGACAGGTAAATCTTGTAATTTTCGTCCTCGACAGGGCCCGGCACCGGCGGCACGACAGGCAGGCTGGAGGGCACGCCGCGTTCGTAATCGCCGGAAAGGCCGATGGAAAAGCCCGGCGAATTGCGCGTTGCCTCGTTCAGCTTGTAGACGAATTCTGTCGAAACGATGTGCTGGTTGTCGGCGGCGGTGCCGTCGTCGAAGACAGCCGAGTAATGGAAGGTATTCGTCAGCTTGTCCGGAATGATGATGTAGGAAGTATCGAGGTTGGCGAAATACTGCTGCGTCGAATGCTGGATTTTATCCTTCGTCAGCTGCACCTGCGCGGAGGGCGTGACGGTTAAACGGTCGGTCGGCGTCCAGTTGACGGCCAGTTCGGTGAAGTCGGAACGGTAGCTGTTCAGCCCCACCGCCTCGTTGTCGAATTCGGACCAGGTATTGCCCAGCGAGACGCTGAATTTATCGTAGGCGACAGCCCAGCCCGCGTTCGCCGTCCATGTCGTCTGGAACAGCCCGTCGCCGAGGAAGCCCGCGGGCGTGTCGAGGCGCGTTTCGCGCGAGACGCTGGCGCCCGCGTTAAACGTGCTGCGGCCAAGGAAGCTTTCGGGCGTGATGCTGCTGTCGAACCATGCGGGCGTCACCGTCAGCTGCGTCAGCGCGCCGCGGCCGTGGTCGGTCGGGATGTTGCCGATATCGTCGACGTTGTTCTGGACGTAGTAGCCTTCCAGCGTCCAGTTCAGCGTGTCCTGCAAATAGTTCGAGGTGAGCGTCATCCGGTGCTCGTCCTGCGGCAGGCCCGCGTTGGTCAACGCGCGGTAGAAGGTGCCGATGCGCTGGTACAGCGCCTGCAGCAGCCATTTTTTGGTGGCGCCGTCTTCGGGGTTCAGGCTGGCGATGGGCGCGAACTGCAACCTGCCGCGCCACGCGGCTTCGGTATTGTCGGCGACAACCGCGCCCGATCCGTCCTCGTCGAAATGCGCTTCCGAAAACTCGCCGCGGATATTCGCCTTGTCGTTCTGCGTCTGGCCTTCCAGCGCCGCGACCCAGCCGTGGCCTTCCTGCGTCGGGTTGCTGGCGGGCACGGTGCCGTCCCCCTGCTGCGCGCCTTCGCCGTCATAGAAACCCGCTTCGGCAAAGAGGCGCTTGCCGTAGCTGTCGGGGAACATATAGGCGCGCGCGACCGCGCCTTGCGCGCGCTGGTCGTCACGCAGGAAACCGGTGACGTTGCCGTTGCCGATGGCGACCGCGGGGTCCTGCGCAAAGCCGGTGAAGGCCGCGTAATTGCCGATGTCGAAATGCGCCGATGCGCCGCGGCGCACATACTGGTCGACCAGCAGGTTCGAAATGCCGGTGTCGTGGTTACCCGCGCGGAGCAGCGTGTTGACGTCTTCCCCCTGGTGGTGGAGCGAGAGCAGGTATTCGCCCAGCTCGAAATGGTCCTGGTCGGGTTCGTTGTTTTCTTCGTGTGAATCAAAAAACCCGTTGAAGGTCGCGCTGCTGTCCCATGTCTGCCCGCCCGATGTCGCGGTCGCGGTGACTGCCGCGTTGCCGCTGTGCGGATGGATCTTGTCGTTGCCTTCGAGGTTATCAGCCAGCAGGTATTTGTATTGCCCCTGGAACGTGCCCTCGACCGTCGTGCCGGCAATACCGCCGCCGCCGACGCGGAATGTCCACGTCTGCAATCCCTTGAACGTGCCGTCCGCCTGTTTTTCGACCAGCAGCAGGCGGTGTTCGCCAAAGGCAAGGCGCTGCGGCGGATCGTAGGTGACCGTGAGGCCGTTCATCGCCACGAGGCTGGTGACATCGTCGCCGTCGAACTGCACGAAAACGTTGTTCAGCCGCTCGGGCGGAATGGCGCCGTCATGGATGGTGAAGGAAATATTGCCGTCGACGGGCAGCATGCCGTTCGCGGGCGGGGAAACCAGCGTCGCGACCTCGGCCCGTGCGGGCGTGGCGCAGGCCAGCGCCGCCAGAATTAAGCCTGAATAGAGGAGCTTGTTTTTTAACATAAATGTGCCCTGACGCGGTCTGCCCCCGCGCCCTTAAAAACTTGCCTGATTATCACCATATGCAGGCCTTTTTTGGAAGAAGCAATTGGGCAACAAGCGCCTGAATAAAATAGTTAAAGCTCCTTATAATTTACGTAATTACACACGCTATGCAACTTGCAGAGGGGGAAGCGGCGGCGTATTGTCCCTCTCAACAGCTTTTGACCCTTTTAATATGGAGATGATTCAATGATCCGCCGCAGCCTTTTCGCCGCAACCGCCGTCGCGCTCGTCCTCGCGCTTTCCCTGCCCGCGCATGCATCGGTTTCGGGCAAGCCGAAAACCACGACAGGCCTCGGCGCGCAGGTTCAAAAGCCTTCGACGGGCCTTATCGTGCAGGGCGGTCTTCAAGAAAACAAAAGCGGCGGCACCACCGGCCTTGGCGGCCAGACGGGCCTCAAGGGCGGTGCAAGCAATCTCACGGGCAGCCGTCCCACGCTTGGCGGCGGCATAGGCACCAAAGCAATCGGCCCGAAACAAGATGATCCCCTTACCGGCGGCGCAGCCAACAGCCGCCCCGCCTCTCTCGGCACCGGCCTCGGCGCAGGCACGCATGGCAATAACGGCATCCTGATCGGCAACCAGAAACCGGCCGGCACCACCGGCCTCGGCGGCAACTCGGGCGCGGGCAGCAACCGTCCCGGTCTCGGCGGCGCTACAGGTACGGGCGGCCTCGGCAACGTGCGCAGCGGCCTGAACGCCAGCCAGGGTGACGGCGGCGGCAGCATGAGCGACATCCGCGGCCATGCGAACACCGGCCTCGGCAACGGCGACAACACGGGCGGCCGCGGCAGCATCGGCGGCGGCGCACACGACAACATTCCCGCCAGCGGCGGTTCCATGAGCGACATCCGCGGCGGCATGGGCGGCGGTCTTGGCGGCCGTGGCGACAACACCGGCGGCGCGGGCAGCTATGGCGGCTCTCACGGTGATAACAGCGCCGGCGGCATGGGCGAT
>CAZNRN010000024.1:0-54931 GCA_964575605.1 uncultured Micavibrio sp.
ACCGCTTGTGCGGGTCCCCGTCAATTCCTTTGAGTTTTAACCTTGCGGCCGTACTTCCCAGGCGGTGTGCTTAACGCGTTAGCTGCGTCACCGAAAAGTGAACTTCCCGGCGACAAACACACATCGTTTACGGCGTGGACTACCAGGGTATCTAATCCTGTTTGATCCCCACGCTTTCGTGCCTCAGCGTCAATAATCGTCCAGATAGCCGCTTACGCCACTGGTGTTCCTGTCAATATCTACGCATTTCACTGCTACACTGACAATTCCGCTATCCTCTCCGATATTCGAGCCTAGTAGTTTTGAGAGCAATTCCAGGGTTGAGCCCTGGGCTTTCACTCCCAACTTTCTAAGCAGCCTACGCACGCTTTACGCCCAGTGATTCCGAATAACGCTCGCCCCCTTCGTATTACCGCGGCTGCTGGCACGAAGTTAGCCGGGGCTTATTCTGGGCCGTGTCTCAGTCCCAGTGTGGCTGATCGTCCTCTCAGACCAGCTATGGATCGTCGCCTTGGTAGGCCATTACCCTACCAACTAGCTAATCCAACGCGGGCTAATCTTTTGGCGATAAATCTTTACCCCGAAGGGACCATACGGTATTAGCTCCAGTTTCCCGGAGTTGTTCCGTACCAAAAGGCATATTCCCACGTGTTACTCACCCGTGCGCCGCTCCCTATTGCTAGGGCGCTCGACTTGCATGTTTTAGGCCTGCCGCCAGCGTTCATTCTGAGCCAGGATCAAACTCTTAAGTTGAATTTGAACCTTTGCTTGATTTCAAAGGATCTCTGTTAGTTTATGAGACCTGCTTGATGTCTATTACAAGACATCCACTGTGAGAAAGAAGCTTGTACATCTTCTTTCTACATTGAGACAAAATCCGTGAGGGATTTTGTCTCGGCTGTGCTGAGATACTCAGTAGCAGGTTGTTGCAAAACGCTTAACACGATCAGCAAACCGCTGCCTGCGTATCTCTTCTCATCGATCTACAATGTTCAATAACCCTGCGGCTTTAAAGGCCGCAAAACCTCCCCTAGCCGAAAACCTTAAGTTTTGCGAACCGGGAGAGAATCTGTCAGAGCCGGAAACATATAGGATTGTAGCCCCACACGTCAACAGAAATCTGCGTTTCCGCTTTTTTCTGTGGCCCGCCGCGAATCTGCGGCAGACAGTGACGCAGTTTATACGTTCGGTTCCATCCAAAGTCAAAGACAATTTGAACAGAAGGTAATACCTTGAAAAACCAACGTTATTTCCGCGTACAGAAGATTAAGGTATATCGCGGCGCATCAAAATCAAGCGCACCGATTCAAAAACCGGGAACTTTTTTAGGCCTGTTTTGCCGACCGGAGAATCCACCGTCCGGACTGCGCCGGACAGGGTGATTCCAAGGGCATTTCAAGAGGGATTTTTAGGCTGTTTTAGGGGGTTTGGGCAGCTTTGGGCGGTCTTTATCGGCCAGCCGCTGGTCCTGCTCCCGCTGGGCCTCCAGATAAGCCTGGGAAATAGTGGCTAGGTCATTCGCGCGCTGGCGGACTTCCGGATTCGTGGGACCGTAATAATCGACGCCGATCTCGTAATGCGATGCTGCTGCATTGAATGCTTTTTGCAGGTTTTTCAGCATCCGCTCGAGATCTTTGTCCGGAATCGGCATGTTATTCGGGCGATTTCAGCTTCACGGGGCGCAGCGCGGTGACTTTGCGGTTGAGGCCGTCGTTGATGTCGTCTTCGATCTTCTGCTCTTCGGCGATCCTGTCGCGGATGCGCAGTTCGCGCTCGACGTTGACGATGGCATCGGCCAGCGCGCCCATTGCCGCCCGGTTCTGCACCGCGTGGTTGGTGGGATAAGAGCTGCTGGCATAATCATTATCGTAGTAGGAGTCCTGGCGCGCGACGGCCTTGTCGAACTGCTTCCAAAGCGTTTCCTTCAGCTCTTCCAGCGTACGTTCTTTTTTCGGCATGGCTATTGCCCTTCTTTCAGTTTGGGCGCCGAGATGTGGAACGACTTATGGCCGTTTTCACGTTCACGCAATTCGCGTTCGGCTTCGATAATGGCGCGGCCGAGTGTGCCGGCGGCATTGCGGTTCGCGGCGCGGCTGTCGACTGTGCCGCCGCTGTCATTTTCGGCAAGGTCGCACGCGCGGTTGAACTGCTTCCACAGCCTTTTCTTGAGCTGCTCGAGGTCATCGGCCATGCGGGGTTCTCCTGCGTAAATGTGTATGTAATATGCTTATGGCAACCTGCGTGGCTTGTAAACGGGAATTGCTGTTTCCAGCCGATTTAAAGGTGTTCTTTTACATATCCTTAAAATCATAATATCGCAGGCGGATGCGCCATGATATAGATGGCGCCATCACAACAACAGAAACGCCATGACCGCCAAGCTCCACAGCCATTCAGCCGCTTTCGGCTTTATTTTCGTGACCGTCCTGCTCGACATGCTGGCACTGGGCATTATCGTGCCCGTGCTGCCGGCACTCATCGCAGGCTTCATGGAGGGCGATACGGCCAAGGCCGCGATGATGATCGGCGTCTTCGGCACCATATGGGCCGCGATGCAGTTTGTTTTCTCTCCCCTGCTCGGCGTTTTGTCGGACAGGTTCGGGCGCAGGCCGGTTATCCTGCTGTCGTGCCTTGGCCTCGGGCTCGACTATATCGTAATGGCGCTGGCGCCTTCGATTGTATGGCTGCTGGTCGGGCGCGTGTTTTCAGGGATTACAGCTGCGAACATGTCGACGGCGAATGCCTATATCAGCGACGTAACGCCGCCGGAAAAACGCTCGAAAGCCTATGGCTTGCTGAGCTGCGCCTTCGGCGTGGGTTTTATTCTGGGCCCCGCTGTCGGCGGTTGGCTGGGCGCGACCGACCCGCGCCTGCCCTTCTGGTGCGCGGCGGCTTGCTGCCTGCTGAATACGCTCTACGGCTTTTTCGTACTGCCGGAATCGCTGCCGCCCGAAAAACGGCAACCAAAAATCCAGTGGAAAATCGCAAACCCCGCTGGCGCTATTACGCTGCTGCGCTCCGACACGCGGCTGATATGCCTCGCCGCTGTGAACTTCATCGGCCATATCGCGCACGAGGTTTACCCCACTGTTTTCGTGCTTTACGCCATGCACCGTTACGGCTGGAATGAAAGCAATATTGGCAACGCGCTGGCGGTGGTCGGCATATCCCAGATCATTATTTCCGGCGGGGTCGTTGGCATTGCGGTGAAAAAACTGGGCGAGCGCGGCACGTTGTTTGCCGGCCTTGCACTCGGCGCGATCGGGTTCTGGCTGTTCGGCTGGGCTGCTGCGGGATGGATGTTCGTGCTGGCCATCCCCATCAATTCGCTCTGGGGTTTGGCAGGCGCGCCGACGCAGACCATGATGACACAGATGGTTTCCGCCACGCGCCAGGGAGAGCTTCAAGGCGCGCTGTCAAGCCTGCGCAGCATCGCGATGCTGATCGGCCCCGGCATCTTTGCGGCGGTTTATGCGATGTTTTTAAGCGGCTCGCACCCCGTGCTGGGCGCGGCCTGGTACCTTGCGGCCATCATGCTGGCGGCATCGCTGGTGCTGGCGAAAATTGTCTTGCAGAAGCCAGAGCCACAAAGTGTGGCAGGCTGATCACGCCTGTTTCAGTTTGATGGGATTAGGAACCGAAACGCTACGCGCCAGCCCTTTGTCGATTTCAATCGTAATGTTTGCGCCGCTTTCCTTGGCTTCTTTCAAAAGCTGCAACACGGCAATTTCATGCTCGATGACGGCAATGGACTGCGCCGTCTGAGCTGCGGCCTGAGTGGCGGCGGTATTCCGCGGGCTTTCTTCCCCTCGGTTATAATCCCAGTAATCGACGCCCTTCATGGCCTTGTTAAAGGCGCGGTAGAGTTCGGCTCGGACTTCATCGAGGTTCGTTGCATCTGCCATGTCAGGGGGTTCCCGGTTGTTTCAGCTTAATGGGGTTAAGCGGCGTCACGCCTGATTTCAACCCGGCATCCATCTGGTCTTCGATACGCTGGACGTCGTCTGCCAGCTTCTCCAGCCGTCTTTCGCGGCGCACCATGGCAATTGCCTGGCCGAGCTCGGCCATCGCCTTGCGATTTTCGATCGCGTTGTTGGTGGGCGCACTTTGGCCGGTATCCGCATTGTTCTTGTACTGCGGCTGATGTTCAGCGGCGACATCGAACGCTTGCCAAAGTTTGTCTTCCAGCTCTTTCAAATCACGTTCTTCGGCCATCTTCACGCCTCTCCGGGCGCTTTAAGCTTTATCTTGCTCATGGGCGACATGCTGCGCACCGTACCTTTTTCGAAATCGACCTCGATATCCGCGCCCTGCGCGCGCAGGTCCTTGATGATATCGCGCATGGTAATTTCGCGCTCGACCTTGGCAATGGCCTCAGCGGTTTGCGCTGCGGCTTGCAGGTAAGCGGCTGCGGCCTGGTTCTTGGCGGCCTCGGTATTGCCGTCGAGGCTGCTGGTCGACATTTTCGACTTGCCGATCGCCCTTTCAAAGGCATCGTAGAGGCTCCTTTTCACATCATCAAGATTATTGGCCATGTTTAAGCCTCCGGCTGTTTCAGCTTGATCTTGCCCATGGGCGATATGCTGCGGACAAGGCCCTTTTCCATGTCGACTTCGACATCGGCGCCCTGCGCCTTCAGCTCCTTGATAAGGTCGCGCATGGCGATCGCCTGCTCTATCTTCACCACCGCGTCGGCGGCACGCGAAGCGGCGTCGAGCGCGCCCGTTACGGCCTCGAGCCTTTCGGGGCTGGTCAGTTCGTAATCCTGGTATTTGTTGCTGCGGTCGATCGCCTTATCAAAGGCCTGATAGAGGCGGTCGCGCATCTGTTCAAGGGTTTTGGTCGCCATTATTGCCCCGGTTGTTTGAGTTTGATAGAAGCCAGCGGCTTTACGTCTTTCACAAGGCCCTGATTGATTTCAAGCACAACCTGCGCCCCGTCCTTGGTTGCCTTTTCCAGCAGCTCTTTGACCTGCAGCTGGTTTTCAACGGTAGCGATAGCCTGTGCGGCCTGTGCCGCCGCCTGAAGCGCGTTCGCCATAGCATTGACACGGTCACAGAGGTTTCCCTCGCTCATTTTATAATCCCTGATGCCAAGCGCATCATCGAAAGCCTTGTAGAGCTTGTCCCGGACTTCTTCCAGCGAACTTGTCATGGCGTCCCCGGCTGTTTCAACTTGATGGCGCCCGGCAGTTTCATGTCTTTCGACAGGCCCTGGCTGACTTCGATCACGATCTGCGAGCCGTCTTTTTCTGCCCTTTCGACCAAGCGCTTGAAGGCTATCTGTGCCTCGAGCGCGGTGCAGGAATCGGTGATCTGGGCCAATGCCTGCAAAGATTCCGCGCGTGCAGTGGCGCGGGCGATGCTGTTGCCATCGTAATCGGAAATCGAATTCACGTTATTCAAGGCCACATCGAAGGCCTTGCCAAGCGTCTCACGCATTTCTTCCAGTGTCTTGGCCATTACTGCCCCGGCTGTTTCAGTTTGATGGATGACAGGGGCTTCACATCCTTGTTGAGCCCCTGACTAATTTCAATCGCGAGCTGAGAACCGTTTTTCTTCGCCTCCGCAATCAGGTCCATGATGGCGATTTCATGCTCGACCGCGATAATTGCCTGCGCGAGTTCGGCGATGGCTTTCTTGTTTTCCGTTTTCGGGTTGAACGGCGTGCTGGTGCCGGAGCTCCTGCTGTCTTCGTAGGTCGAATGGCGGGCGGTAGCATCCTCGAAAGTTTCCCAGAGCTTATCTTTCAGTGTCGCAAGGTCGCGTGGCATCAGGGTTGCCCTCCCGCAGGTTTCAGGCGGATAGGGTTGAGGACGGAAATCTTGGTCGAGCCGTCGGGGCCGGTCTCAAAGGCGATGCTGCCACCCTCTTCGCGTAAGGCCTTCAGGAAGTCCTGCGTTGCGATGTGGTGTTCAACTTTCATAATGGCTTCGGCAGCTTCATTCGCGCGTTTCGCTGCCTTGCCCCGCTCTTCGTTGCCATTGCTCGAATAATAAGCTTCATGGTCGTCCATCGCCCGGTTAAAGGTCTTGTACAACTGGTCTTTAAGCTCGCTTAGCGTCCGGGCATTTGAGGGTGCTGGCATGCATCGTCCTTATTTTGGTCAGGACGACCTTAAAACACCTCGCTAGTTATGTCAACGAATTATGTTAAAATATACTATTATACTGTTTGTATTCAATTATTTGGGCGATTGGTTTTTCAGCACCTGACCGACCTTCGATACCAAAGGCCGCTGAACAGCTTCGGCAATAAAGGTGCCAGCAGCCGCGACCTTGGCAAGGTCGACGCCTGTGCTGATACCCATGCCATGCAGCATATATAGGACATCTTCGGTCGAGACGTTGCCCGTCGCGCCTTTGGCATAGGGGCAGCCCCCAAGGCCGGCTGCTGCGCTGTCGACCACAGCCACACCCTCTTCAAGCGCGACAAGGATATTGGCCAGCGCCTGCCCGTAGGTGTCGTGGAAATGCACGGCGAGGTTGGCGACGGGCACTTCCTTCTTCACCGCCTGCAGCATTTCACGCGTTTTCACAGGCGTGCCGGTGCCGATGGTGTCGCCCAGCGAAATTTCATAGCAACCCATATCGTGCAAGGCCTTGGCGACCTTGACGACGGCTTCGGGCTGGATCTCGCCTTCATAGGGGCAGCCCAGCACACAGGACACATATCCCCGCACCTTGATGCCGTGCTTTTTCGCTTCTTCCATCACGGGTTTGAAACGCTCCAGGCTTTCGGCGATTGTGCAGTTGATGTTTTTCTGGCTGAAACTTTCAGAGGCAGCGGCAAAGACCGCAATTTCCTTCACGCCCGCCGCGACAGCCGCCGCCATGCCCTTGTCGTTCGGCACCAGTACGGGATAGCTGACACCCGCTTTTTTATCGATGGCCGCATAAACCTTGTCCGTATCCGCCATCTGCGGCACCCATTTGGGCGAAACGAAGGCGCCGGCCTCGATGCTCTTCAGCCCGCTGTCCGACAGCATATTGATGAAGGCGGTTTTGGTTTCGACGGAAACGGCGTTCTTTTCGTTCTGCAAACCGTCGCGCGGGCCGACTTCGACGATGCGGACGCTATTGGGGTATGTGATGCTCATTCCTGCGCCTGTATGCGTTGGATGTGGAAGTTGATGGGGCCAAGGCCTTCCGCGCCGCCATGCTCGAACCAGTAAAAGTATAACACGCCGCCCGCGGCCTCAATTTCAAAAAATTCGTCGTCGCGGCCCAGTTCATGGACGACTTCGGATATAACCTCGACAAGCTGATGCGACATTTCGCCGCTATTCACCTGCAGCTGCCAGCCTTCGTCAATAAAACCGGGGGTTGAGGCATCACCCGGACGGCAGAGCAAAACCCATTCGGCGCTTGAAGCCGTATTGCCCGGCAGCGCATAGCGCGCGCAGACGCTGCGGCGGATGTGAAAGCCGTTTTCCTTGTCAAAGGCCGGCATATCACGCTCGACATCATCGACCGTATAGCCGTTGGCCAGCGCGACGCTGCGCGTTTTGGCGGCGTCCTGTTCTGCCATGGGGCCGCTGAACATGCGGATAATTGTGCGTATCAAGTAAACAAACACTGCCAGCGTCAGCAGGCCTAAAATCGCGGCCGGCAGCCCGCCCGTCCATGACGGGAACATGCTTTCGAATTTCGTGACGAGGCCGCCCACCTAGCGTCCGTCGAGTTCTTGGTACAGCTTCAGCGCGTTATCCGCACCCGGCTTGATGCCCTTGAGCGAGATGTAGTGGTAATTGGGCTTGCCCGTGACGCCCAAGGGCTTTTGCACGACGGCGCGGCAGCACCAGTGATGAGCATCCCATACAGCTCCCGTCAATGCATCACAGTCGCGCTTCATCTTGGCGATCAGGCGTCGGAAGGGATACAGCAGCCGCGCGAAAGGCGGCTTGATATATTCACACGCCAAGGGGCGGCAGCCGTAGGAAATGGCGAAGCGGTAAAACGCACCCGGCGTCATCGGGCGGATATGCGTGGGGTCGTCCCAGAAGTTCAGGCAAGAATGGTCTTCCGCGTCTTCCGAACTGAGCGGCCGCGTCGAGCGGTCGGAAGGCGATTCAATGTAAATCTTGCCCCCCGGCTTGCAGATACGCGCCAATTCGCCAAAGACCGTCAGGGGATGCTGGCTATGCTCCAGCACATGCGAGGCCACCACGAGATCGAAACGGTCGTTATCGCAGCGCATGGAGCCGTCTTCGGGCTTGATGTCGTAAAACGTCGCGCTCGCGGGAATGCTGGGGAGCTTCAAAATATCGCCGCCGCTGTGCTTGATATCCGCGCGGCCCAGTTCCTGCGCCTGCGCATGGACGCTCCAGCCGAAGCAGCCGTAATCCAGCACTTCAGCGCCGGGTTTCAGTTCCTTGATAAGGTCGGCGACTGTTGTCATTTGAACGCGATCAGCTCCAGCTTTTCATCCACCTGGTCGCCGACATTGGCGTTGATGGCCTGCACCACGCCGTCGGCGGGCGCGGTAATGGTGTGCTCCATCTTCATCGCCTCGACAATAATTAGCGGCTGGCCTTTTTTCACGTTATCGCCCAGTTGTACGCGCACGGCCACGACCTTGCCCGGCATCGGCGCGGTCAGCTTACCGCTGCCCTCCTCGTCGCCCGCTTCAAACGCCAGCGGGTCGAGGTAATGCAGGTCGACGTGATGGCCGTTATACATCAGCGTAAGGTGACGCCCGTCACGCAGCAACACGGCGTTATATTGCTGGCCACCCAGTTTGGCCTCAAAGCTGACGTCATAACCTGAAGCGCCATAGGTCGCCTCTACAGCCTTGCCGTCGACCGTCAGCGTCACGCCGTCGGCTTTGGCTTTCGCGGTTACGAGGGTTTGCTTGCCTTCATGTTCGAAGACAAAATTTTCGGTATCCACGCCGCCGATGCGCCAGGCCGAAAGGTCGTTCCACGGGGATGAGGTATCGCTGCCCGTCCAGGACTCGCGCGAGGCGAGAATGCCCAGTACCGCAAGCGACAGCGAAACCGAAGACGGCGCCTTGGGCTGCGGCAGCAATTCGGCTTCATGCTTTTTAATGAAGGACGTGCTGACTTTGCCCGCCTTGAAATCGGCGTTTTCCAGCAGCCGGCGCAGGAAGACAAGGTTTGTTTTCGGCCCCGTTACGAATGTTTCCTCAAGTGCGCGCTTCAGGTTGTCAATCGCGCCCGCGCGGTCTTTGCCCTTGGCGATGATTTTCGCAATCATCGGGTCGTAGTGGATGGAAATCACGTCGCCATTCCCGAACGGCGCTTCGCGCACGCCGGTATCGACGCGCACCATATCGCTTTCCATCGGGAAACGCAGGAACTGAATCTGGCCAGCGCCCGGCAGGAAGTTGTTCGACGGGTCTTCTGCATAGAGGCGCACCTCCATCGCATGGCCGTCGATTTTCAAATCTTTCTGGGTGAAGGGCAGCTTTTCGCCCTCCGCCGCACGGATCTGCAATTCCACAAGGTCGAGCCCTGTGATGTATTCCGTCACCGGATGTTCCACCTGTAAACGGGTGTTCATTTCCATGAAATAGAAATTTTCTTTTTCATCTAGCAGGAATTCGACCGTGCCCGCGCCGACATAGCCAATTGCTTTCGCGGCGGCGACCGCGGCCTCGCCCATTTTTTTGCGCGTCGCTTCCGACATGCCGGGGGCAGGCGCTTCCTCGATAACTTTCTGGTGGCGGCGCTGCACCGAGCAATCACGCTCGAACAAATAAACCGTATTGCCGTGGCTGTCGGCAAAGACCTGTATTTCGACGTGTCGCGGATTGACGAGGTATTTTTCGATCAGCACCACTTCGTCGCCGAACGCCGCCTTGGCCTCGCGTTGCGCACCGGCCAGCTGTTCGGGGAAGTCTTTCGCGCTTTCTACAACGCGCATGCCCTTGCCGCCGCCGCCGCTCGAAGCCTTAATCAGCACGGGATAGCCGATTTTCTCCGCCTCGCCCGCCAAAAACTTCTCATCCTGCTTGTCGCCGTGATAGCCGGGCACCAGCGGCACCTTGGCTTTTTCCATCAGGGCTTTCGCTTCCGATTTTCCGCCCATGGCGTGGATGGCCGCGGGCGGCGGGCCGATGAAAATAACCCCTGCTTTCGCGCAGGCCTCGGCGAAATCCTCGTTCTCCGACAAGAAACCGTAACCGGGGTGGATGGCGTCCGCGCCCGATTTTTTGGCGACGTCGATAATCTTTTCCATCACGAGGTAGCTTTCGCGCGCGGCGGGCGGGCCGATGTGATAGGCCTCGTCAGCCACCTCGACATGCAGCGCTTTCGCATCCGCATCGGAATAAACCGCGACGGTTTTGATGCCGAGCTTCTGGCAGCTGCGCATGACGCGGCAGGCAATCTCGCCACGGTTCGCGATGAGGACTTTCTTGATGGCCACGTTTGATCCCTTCGTTATCAGCCGACTATATAATTTATGTCAGATGTTTTAAAGCGGCCAGCTTTTCACATAAAAGAAAAAGCGGCGCATTGCTGCACAGCTTTCCTTGAAGACCGAAAGCGCGATTAAGCGGCTTTCTTGATCTGGTCGATCATGCCCTTGGGCGCTTCGATCACGTATTCATCTGCGCCAACGCGGCCTTTGATGGCGGCTTCGGCGGAGAGTTTCTTGCCAATGATGACGTAGCTGCTATCGGTTTCCAGCACTGCCGGCAGGCGGCGCAGGTCGAGCAGACGAATTCGGCGGGCGTGACATCGATATATGTCATAATCACCCTCTCTTGCAAGGTTGGTGAACTCTCAATGCCCTGACGCTGCTCCTATATCTGGCGAACTGCAACTTTATATCGGTTTTACGCAATTATCTTGCTTATGCTCTGAATGATTATATTTGACAGAAGGCATTTTTTAACGCATGATTTTTCGAATAGAAAATTAAAAACACTTTGATGGCACAGGGTGTGTTTTTTGGCGTAACCCGTCGGAGGACACAGAGATGACATTAAATACACATGCACCACTGCCGGACTTCAACGAGAAGCTGCCGCTGCGCGAGATCTTCAACCGTGAAGTCAAGAAGGCCGTCGAGGATTTCCCTCACCTGAACGGCCGTTTCATTTTCGTCAACGCCGTGGATGGCGAGGCACATGCCTTTGTCGACCGCGATATGGTGAGCGACCGTGACCTGGACGACATCACCGCCGAAATGACGCATAACGCCAAAAAGGCAGGCTCCGCTTTCGCGACCAAGCTTGGCCGCTACCACGAACTTGACGTCATGGCTTACACGCCCCTGCCCTTCCGCATGTTCACCGGCAAGGATGACCCTGCGGAACGCGAGCTGATGGCGACTTTCGACCACGAGCTTGGCCACCTTGTCGTGCCGGGCGGATACTATTCGAAAGACGGCTGCTTCCGCGAAACCGCCGCCGACGCTTTTGCCGTGCTGCGCCAGGCGCAACGCTATGGCGAGGCCGAAAGCGCGATCAACAAGGCCGGCTGGCGCCGCGCCTTCGACTTCGTGCTGTCCGGCGACGCTGGACACTTCACCACGCTCTCGATCGACGAGATGAAGCCCCTGCTGGACAAGCTGGACGTCAAGGCCATGACGCCGGACCAGACGGTGAAACTGGCACAGCGTTTCGCGCTGGCCCATACGCCGCATGCCGACGTCACGAACAAGGTTGCGCAGAGTTTCGAATCCGTGCGCCAGACTATGCGCGAAACCGGCAACATGAAGGAAACCCTGCGCGTGCTGGCCGAAATCTCGCTGGCCAGCGAAACCGCCTACTACACCTTTAAAATCGGCAGCCGCGTACTGAAATCCTTCCTTGCGGGCGAAGTGAAAAACGGCCGCGACGGCACGGTGTTCGAGCTGAAAGGCGATTACTGGGACGGCGTCAGGCAGAAGATCGCCGAGCGCGATTTGCAGATGAAGGACGAAGGCATCCTTATGGGCATGCCGCTGAAAGGCGCAGCACCTAAAGAAGAAGGTGGCCGCGTCATTCCCTTCCCCGTGCGGGAGGAAGACCCCCGCGCGAAGAAGTTTAAAAAAGGACTGGTTTAACGAGGACTATCGCTTACACACACGAAAAAATCCCCGCCTGTCGCGAAGACAGGCGGGGTTTTTCGTAGGGGATAGTGCCGTCCCTACAGAAGTCTGTTAGCGGCGGCCGCGGCCGTCACGGTCATTGTCGATGTTCAGGTCGAATTTGACCGGAGCTTCGGCAGGCGGGTTCACTTCCGTTTTATGGATGGCGATCGTGGGCGCAGAGCCGTCACGGGCGCCAAGCGAACCGTTCGCATAGAGGTAACCAATAAAGGCCACCGCGACGACCAGAGCGCCGACGATGAAATACAGGCCACCGTTGTCTGAATTATTAGCCATTTGTGCCTCCTCGTGTTGTCTTGCCTAGCCAAAGCGCAATTGCGTTATTTTGTTCCGGTTGCGTTTCCGTGCTTTTAAAAACCGAATATTTTCAATGCCTGTTGCGTCCGCAAGGTATTTATGTATACTGGGAATACACATGACACCTGAAGCGCCACCGCCAGCGGAAAAACCGCTCAGCAAGATATTCAATGCCGCCGTCGCGGGATTGATAAAGGATTTCCCGCATCTGGAAGGCCGCCTTGTCGTGGCCAACATGCCCGAGGACGAAATCCACGGTAAAATCATCCTGCCGAAAACAGATTTCAAGGCCGCGGAAGAAGTGGCCGAATATATCGACCGCATCATGAAGCAGAGCGTGGAGAAAAAAAGCTCCCTCGCCGCGCGTGAAAAGAAGCTCGACCTGATTGTTTTCAACCCCACTTCGCGCAGCCGTTCGCTGTTCACCGGCGCAGGCAAGCCGCAGGAAATGGCGATACTGGCGGAATTCGACCACGAGGTCGGCCATATCGTCATCCCGGGTGCCCGCGGCGGCGATACGCCTTCGCGCCAGATGTTCAACGAAACCGCGGCGGACCTTTACGCCTGCATCCGCGCGGTGCAGCGCTTCGGCGACAAGGCCGAAGGGCCAGGCGTCGCCGCATGGCAGCGCGCCCAGCATTTCGTGCGCTACGGCAAGTACAAGCATTTCACCAGCTTCGCCCTGCTGGAACTGGACAAACTGCGCGACAAGGTCGACATCGAAAAACTCTCGCCGATGGAAACCGTTGCGCTCGCAAACCGCCTCGCGCTGCAATACACGCCGGGCGAAAACCTCGTCAACGTCACCATGGCTGCTTTCCAGCCCTATCGCGACGCATTGAATGCAGGCGTCCCGCAGGAAGACGCCGTGCGCAAGCTGGCGGAAGTCACGCTGAAAGCGACCGGTTCCTATTTCACCTTCAAGCTCGGCAAATTATTGCTGGAGCCCTACCTGAACGGCCAGGTCGTCGTAAACGGCAAACCCTCGCTCTTCGAAGGCGCGGAATGGGATGCTGTGCGCGAAAAGCTGAAAGTTCAGTCCGAAAAAATGGAGAAGGAGGGCATCCTCTTCGGCCTGCCCGCCAAGCCGCCGAAGGACGATCCGCCCCCGCCGCCCTCGGGGCACAAGCCGTTTTCGGCTTGGGCCTAGATCGTCTTCCGCAATTTCACCACATGGTCGGCATAACCCAGCCGCTGGTAAAACGCATGCACACGGGCACTGGGCGAAATAACCCCGATGCCGGTGCGGGCATAGCCTTCCTTGCGCGCGTAGTCTTCCATCGCCTTCATCAGTGACGTGCCGATACCGCGGCCGCGGTGATCGGGCAGCACGGACAGTTCGGCGATGTAGAAATAGACGTCGCGGTATTCCCATTCTTCGTCCGGAAAGCCCGCAGCATAGCCCACAGCTTTGCCATCCTGCTCCGCCACCAGTATCACGCCTTTTTGTTCGGTGATAACATCGAGCAGTTTTCCCGCATACCATTCGGCAAAAGCATTATCGGGCGTGATGCGTGCGGCATCGAACGTGCGCTCGTATTCCTGCAGCGCGATGATAAGCAGCTTCAAATCACCGAAATCGCTGGCGCGGTAAAACCGGATTGTCATTTTATTACCCCTGTTATTTCCATCCTATGGCGCGGAATGGAGTGAATACAACCCCTTACGCTTTCGCCCGTTTTATCCTGCATCCCCTTCTTTCCCTTGCCAAATTTCTTGCATTATGTATAATTACACCCTATGCAAGCAGATGACACAGCACGACAAAAACCCTCGCTCTCCGCCGCGTTCAACGCGGTGGCGCAGCAGGCTGTCGCGGATTTCCCGACGCTTGCCAACCGTTTCGTGCTGGTGGATATCGAGGAAGGCCAAATCCATGGTCTCGCCCATCCGGCCCTTACCAACTTTTCTTCCATCGAAGCGCTTGAACAGTATTTGAGCGAAGCCGCGACTGCGGCCAGCGATAACAACACCAGCACCTCGCGCTATGATGGCACGCATAACGGCCTGACGGCGATTTTCTACAACAGCCTTGCGCAGCAGGAACAGGTTTTCGGCAGCGACGATGTCGAAAACGCGCTGGGTGTCGTTCACCACGAGCTTGGCCATATCCTGGTCCCCGGCGGGATGGACGATTCAACGCCCGATGCCGCCATCAAATCCGAAAACATCGCCGATTTATTCTCGGCGCTCCGCAAAGCGCGCCGCGACGGCGATGACGACCCCGCAGGCGTGCGCCTGCTGGCCTTTACCCGCGCGCGCAAGCTGATACTGGATGGCGGCGCTGACGCGCAGGAACATTTCACCACCTTCTCGCTGCTGGAACTGGCCGACATGATGCAAACCACCAGCATGGGCAATATGCCCCCGCAAATGGCCGTCGGCATGGCCGAAATGCTGGGGGGGCAATACGCCCCCTCTGCCGCACGCGTCAGGGATATGGCCGAAGCCTTTGCAGAGTGCCGCGGTAGCACTGACGTCGCCGCGACCGCGCGTAAAATAGCAGCTATCACCACATCACCCGCCGCCTCGGACGACGTATTCAAACTGGGAAGTTTCGTGATGTCCTATTACCTGAAAGGACTACTGCGCGTGAACAACCAGCCCCTTAAGCTGGAAGGCGCCTATTGGGACGATATCCGCGAAAAAATCGCCGCGCGCGAGGCTAAACCCGCCAAGCCGCAGGGCCTTCTCATCATCGGCGCAGCGGCGCCCGCGCCTTAAATTCCCGGCGTTTTCAGTTTAATCTGGCGCATGGCCGTCATTGGCCTGTCTGCGGCGCGCATATTGTCGACGATGCGCTGCACCACACTGATCCCATAGGTCTTGTCGTAGCCCCAGTCGTCGAGCAGGTTGTCGCCCGTGAACTTCACCTTCATCAGGCGGCCCTTGAGGTAGTCGAATTCCTTCTGGCCGCTATCCAGCAAAGCCTGCGCTTCGTCGCGCGTCATGTCGCCGGGTTCGAACTGGTTGAAGCCAAAGCCGAAAGGCTGCGCGCCGTTGTAAAGGGTGGCGAGCAGTTCTGCGCTGTCAACGCCGGAAATATCTATCAATGCCATTAGCTGGCCCTTTTCTTCTTAATGGTGGTTGTGGATTAGAGGCCGGGCGTTTTCAGCTTCAGCGGGCGCATGGCGTGGATCTTGCCGTCGCCGGTGATGCTGTCTATCGCGCGTTGAGCCGCGCCATTGCCGTTGTCGCGGTCATAGCCCCAGGTGTCGAGCGTCTGGCCGGACAGGTCGATCTTCATCACGCGGCCTTTGAGGTAATCGAAATCGGTCTGGCCGGCGTCGAGCAGCGCGCGGGCTTCATCCTTCGTCATCGGCTTCGGGTCGAATTGCAAACGCCCCATGCCGAGCGGCTGCGATGCGTTGTAAAGCGCCGCGAGGACGTCAGCTTTGTCGAGGGATGAGAGATCGATCGTTGCCATGTTTATTACCTGCCTCTGAAAATTTTCGGCCTTGTAACCGGCCTTTGTATCAAGGAATAGCACGCACCTGAACGTTATGTCAAATAGAAATCCCCGCCTTCCTTGTTGGAAAGACGGGGATTTTTCAAAGTTTCGTCAGCAGCTTAGCGCTTGGGGCCTTTTGCAGCAGGCGCCGCTTTCACTTCGCCCAGCTCTTTCTGGATTTCGGCGTAAAGGTCTTTTTCGCGCTTCTGGCCTTCTTCGTCCCAGTTCAGGCCCTGGCCGCGCAGGTAGTTCACGATCTTGCCGGGCGTGTTGAGGTCCTTGTCGAAGACGAAGTAATCGCACATGCATTCATCGATCGAATCCGCTTTCGGCACCAGCGGGCGGATATAGGCCGCCGTGCGGAAGGTTTCATCGCGCGTGTTGGGATAGATAGTGGCCACAACCTGCACACTGTCAGGCTCGTCCATGCCGTCGTCCATCGTGGTGAGAGAGAAGCTGAAACGGCCTGCAAGGCCGCCTTTGACGGCTTCCGCATACAGGTCGTCGTCGATTTCAGGGCGGCTGGCGAGGATCATGTTCATCACCACGTCAACAGTCGCAGGCTTGGCGGCCGCATTGAATGGCAGGCGCGCGGTAAAGCCGTTGTATTCATCGTCAGCGATCGTATAGATCAGGCCGTCGGTGCGTTCACAAACCACGACTTCCTGCCCCGTTTTCTTGTTCTTGAAGGTGCGGTCGACGTCGTTCCAGATGACTTCTTTCTTGTTCGTGCGCTGCCAGTCGGAAGGCTTGCCGCCGACCTGCGCGCTCAGCATTTCCTTGAACGCGTCGCTCTTGCTCTCGTGTTTTGCCGTTTTGGGCTTGGCCATTTGAAAATTCCTTGTGATGAAGAGGTGGTGTTGAAATCGGAGGCTTTTTAACATAAAGTATCCTTAGCTACAATCAAAACCGTCCGCTCGGGTTTTTTATCCGTATAAACAATTGAATTAATTAAATAAAATCGCATCGCTCGGTGTCTCTTTTTTGTTGCATTATGTTAAATAACGCCCTATACTATTTCAACTTTAAAAAAGAAGGTGTGTCCCGTGGCGAAATCGACAAAAACCGGCAAAACAGCAGCCGGAAAAAGCAAAGCGCAAGAAGCGGCGGCGGAAGCTTTTAGCCGCAGGGATGCCGCGGCAGAACAGCATCCATACCTGTGCGAGGTCATTTCGGACAAGCGCATTAATACCGACGCCTTGGCCTGCCACTACATCAGCCATTACCTGGCCCAAGGCTGCAATCCCAACCAGCCGGACGCGAAAGGCGAAAAGCCGATTGATCTTGCCATGAAGCGCCACTTCATCCAGGCCGCCCTGCTGCTTAAAACGGCCGGCGCTACGCCCCCCGCTTTCGACGGTAACAAGGAAGGCGATCCCAACCAGCCCCTCGAATACAGGCCGCAAGGCACCTGGTACACCAACGACGCCGATGAGATGAGTGTGCACACGCCTCTCACGTATTACGCGAAAAAAATGTACCCCTTCGAGTATTTTATCAAGGCCATTGTCGCCGGCGCTGACATCAACAAGAAGAACAGCCAGGAGGAGAGCCCCCTGCAAATCACGCAGGAATATCGCGACGGGGCGGAGTGGCCATGGCTTGCAACGCAGCTGGTAAAACTGGGCGCCTGGTGCGACCCCGACAAGCCCGACCCGAACGAAGTCGTCAACCAGCGCACGGGCGCTACGCGCTTGCTGGCAGTTATACTCGAGGGCAAGGATTACCCCGCGGTGGAACGCATCATCAAGGAAGGCGCTGACGTCAACAAGCCCGATCATTCCGGGCTCACGCCGCTTGCTGCCGCCTTGGCGGTCAACTGGTTGCCGGTCGAGCAACTGCTGATAAAACATGGCGCACGCGAAGACGTAACGCTGCCCGACCCCGACGTGCTCGTCGGCAGTAGGTACAGCGGAAAAAAGAAACCTCTGCTGACCTATGCAATGCGCGTCAGCAACATGCATGAAAACTTTTTCCTTAGCCTGCTCGATGCCGGGGCGAACCCGGACATCAGGGACGAGAACGGGGCTACGCCTGCTTTTACGGCCTGTGTGCATAACGAACTCTGGCATCTGAAACATCTTTACGACGCCGGGGCCGACCTCACGATTTGCGACAACAGCGGATATTCGCCGCTGGCAAATGCGTGCTACAACAACCACCTCGAACTCGTAAAATGGATGGACGGGCGCGTTCCCGACACGGAATTCACGAAACACATGGGCAAAGGGCAGGAAACGCCTTTACATCTCGCCACCAACCGCGAGAATTCGACAGAACTGGTGGCCTTCCTTCTTTCAAAAGGAGCAGACCCGAACGCCCCGAATGCGAGAGGGGAAACGCCGATCCAGGTCGCAGCCCAGAGAAAAGGCAACGCAGAAGCCCTCAAATTGATGATGACCGCCGGCGCCAGCAATGCCGAAAGCCTCAACGCCAAGGACCAGAACGGCTATACGGCGCTGGATGCCGCGATATCGGGCAGCACGCTCGACCCGCAGACGGTACGCTACCTGCTCGACCAGGGCGCCGACGTCAAACAAATGTCGCCCGGCTCCGACAAATGCAACCCGGCCCTTTTCGAGATGCTCCACTCCAACTGGAGCGATAGCGACAACAAACGTGCCAAGGCCATCCTTGAAATCCTGGAAATGCTTGTGGCAGCTGGCCCCATCGACTTCAACATAAAAGGCACGAAGAAAAACTGGAACAGCGATTTGGACACCACCCTCGTTTATGGCGCGAGCCAGTCTATCAATGCGAAGCTCGAGACTGTGGACTTTTTGCTTGCCCATGGCGCGGATGTCTACGGCACCAGCCCGCAGGGTGAAACTATCGCCCATCAATACGTCAGCAGGCATAATGTTAAGGGGCTTAAACTCCTGCTCGACCGAGGTTTCGACCCGCTGAAGCACTGGAAATTCTCCACGAACTGGTCGAACGGGCCGCATGCCCATGACGGCACCATTCTCGACGAGGTGCGCATGCTTTACTTAAGCGACAAGCATTACAAGCGCGAAAAAGAGACACAGCCGATGCTCGACCTTGTAGAAGGGCACCTGCGCGCCAAGGGTATCGACCCAGACAAAATCCCCTACCCCGTCATGCTGGCGCCCACCTACTACGAACACCAGGAAGCGCTGGGCAAAAAGTGGCGCGAGGAAGAGGAAAAGAAGAACCCGAAGAAAAAAGACCCGGGTTTCGAGCCTTAACCGATCAGCTTTTTCAGCAAATCGCCGCGTTTCAAGGTTTCTTGCAGCGCCGTGGCGTCATAGCCGTCCTTCACCAGCTTGGCGCGGGCGAGCGCATGCATGATGCGGGGCTCGGACGAATTATAAAGGTCAAGGCGCTCCGACGCCTCGCGGTTCGCGCCGCGCAGCACTTCGATGACCTTGCCGAGGTCTTCCCTGCGCATGGCGATCATCTGGTCGCCCGTGCTGAAGCCAGGGAAATGCGCTTCCGCACGGCCGCCGCGCAGGAAGATTTCCGAGAACATCGCCTTGCCCTCGCGCCCCACCGCCCAGCCCGACGAACCGGAAGTAATGGCGATGACACCCTCGCCCATGCTGAAACCCGCGTCTCCGACAATCGCGTCAGACACGGTATTACCGAGGCAGACAATCAGCTGCGTGCCGGGCGGGTGCATTTGCGTCAGCTTGTGGTGTTTCAGGTTCAGCTTGATATTGCCGAAGCTGTCGACATAGCAAACCGCGCCCTCGGGCAGGTGCGGGAAGCTGGAGAGGTTGAGCGGGGCGCCGAGATATTCGAGGCCGTCCAGGATTTCATGGAAATTATGCGCATGCAACAGCTTCTGGATTTTATCCTTGCCCAGCTCCTGCAATTTTTTCGACAGGTGCAACGTCAGGTCTGCCATGGCGTCGGGGAAATAATCCCGGCTGCGGAACTGCGAGCCTGAATCCGGCACGGAGGTCTGGTAGAACGTCATCTCGCCCGCATGCACGGCGTCATAGAACGGCGCCAGCGTATAGCCGGAGTTCACCGCCAGCAGCACCACGCCCGTGCGCGTCATGGCGAGGACGATTTTCTCGCCCTTGCTCTGCACCGAAACGATGTTTTTGCGCGGCGCGCAGTTGGTGTGGAAGATGTGGCCGTAGCCAAGCTGGGAATTGAAAACCAGCTGCGCCGTCTTGAACCCCGCGACGATGGTGTCGAGCGACGGTATCGCGCCGACGTCGATATTCACCGGCCAGACGTCGCGCTTGACGCAGGCCGTGACCAGCGACTGGTGCACCTCGTCATGCGCAAGGTCGTCGCGCGGATAATCGGTCAGGATTTTAAGGACCGGCAGCAGCTTGCCGTTGGCGTCGATCAGTTCCATGGTTGCCCCCACGCATGTTTAACATGCAAAGCATAGTCTTAATCAAGACTAAGGCGGAGAAGTCCTAAAAGCAAGCAGGCTCAGGCACGCTTACGCCAGCTGGGGTCGGTTTTATTCAGGAAAGCGGACAGGCCTTCCTTCCCCTCCTCAGACGCGCGCGCCTCGGCGATCTGACGGACGGTGAGCTCGATCAGCTTGTCGTCGATCGGGCGGCCGATGATGTCCATCATCAGTTTCTTGCCGCGGCCCTGCGCCTGCGGCGCGCCGTCAAGGATGGCGATAAGGATTTTCTCGGCCACTTCATCGAGCTGCCCTGGTGCGGCCAGTTCATGCACGAAGCCGATGCGGTGCGCCTCGTCCGCCGAAAAACGCTCGGCGGTCATAAAGTAGCGGCGCGCCATGCGCTCGCCCATCGCGTTGATGACATAGGGCGCGATGATCGAGGGAATAAGGCCGATGCGCACCTCCGACAGGCAGAACTGCGAGCCCTGTTCGGCAATCGCGATATCGCAGCAGGCGGTGAGCCCCACGCCGCCGCCGAAAATATTCCCGTGCACCAGCGCAAGCGTCGGCTTGGGCAGGAAGTTGATGGTTTTCAGCAGCACCCCCAGGCGCATCGCGTCATCGACGTTCTGCTGGTAGGTGTAATCGGCCATCTTGCGCATCCAGTTGAGGTCGCCACCGGCCGAAAAACTTTTGCCGTTACCGCGTAAAATCACCGCGCGCACATCCTTGTCGTCCCCCGCCTTGCGGAACAGGTCGGTCAGGTCGCCGATAACACCTTCGTTGAAAGCGTTGTGGACCTCGGGCCTGTTGAGCGTGATGGTGGCGATGCTGTTGCTGACGCTGTACAGGATATGCTGTTCCGACATGGGATACCTCCGGTTTGATGGCCGGAGGGTAGCAAATAACGGGGGGAGGCTCAACCCGCGGGTTTTAGCCAGCTGGCGTGCGGATTTTCAGCTTCTGCATCACGGGGATGACAGTTTCGGGCGCAGGGGGTGTTTTGCCGTTCAGGGTTACGGGGCGCATGACGGGGATCATCTTCGTCTTGCGCAGCTTTTCGTATTCCTCGATAAATTTGGCGGCTGCGCCCGGATGCGGCGGCATGCCGCCTTCCATGCAGGAGATGCACTGGCCGATGATGTATAGCCCCTTGGCGCGCAGGTCGTTTTCGGTCGCGGCATCATGCACATGGGCGTCCTTGCGGTAGCCCGCCGCCTTCAGCTTCGGCAGGATTTCGTCGTAACGGCGCTTGAGGAAGCGGTTGTCGGCCTCGTTCGCGTAATCCTTGAACCACCCGATAACGCCTGCAACACCGTGCTCGATTGCATTCTCCAGTTTATCGTCGACCAGCGTGTCGATAATCTTCTGCTTGGCGGCAAGCTGTGCAGCCCAGCGCGCGGCGGCTGCGCGGCCCGCTGGCGAATTCTCGTATTCTTCCTGCTGCCTTTTACACTCGGCGAAATACATGTCGGCGACGGACTTGCCGTTGGCCTCCTTGCCAGTGACTTTCACACGCGCAGAATTGAAAAGCATGGTCAGGGTTTTGCCAGTCGCGCACGCAGCCTCGAGCGCGTCTGCTGCGACCTGATAGACAGTGCCGGCCGAAAAATCCTGATAGGCATCTTCGCCATTGTCTTTGATGATGTTGTGCAGTTTTGCCATAGGCCCGCCGTCATAGAACAAGTTAAAATGTGGTATGAATATGCCACAATTTATGTATTATGTCAAATACTTATTTTTACTTATAGTACTGTAATAGTTGAATTATTCAGGAGCAGCCTTTAATTTTAGAGGCGCGCGCACCGGAATCGCGGGCTGCACGAATTCCTTGCCATTGAGGGATAGCGGCGGCCTGACCCCGATGCCCTTTGCATTCGCAATCTCGCCAAACTTTTCGCAGAGCGGATAGATTTCCCAGCGTGGAAAAATGCTGTTGGTCGCCACGTTTTCCATGAACCTGCCGACGATATATCGCCCGACTTCCTCCGACGTGCCATAGGGGTCGTCGCTTTCCTTGCAAGGTTTGAAACCCGCCGCGGATAGTTTTTCGAGCACCTCGTCCTTGTGGCTGTCGAGGCTGGAATTGATTGTGCCGGTATAATCCTTCATCCACTCCACCAGCTGGCGTATACCGCCCTTGATAGCGGCAGCGAGCGCGCCACCCGAGAGCCTCTCGATTTCCAGCTGGTCGAGCTCGGCCTCGGCCGCCACCCGCTCCTTCCAGAACGCGCCGCTGCCCTCCGGATGGCGTGCGGCAATTTCCTGCAACGTGGCCCGCGTCTCCTGCCAGTCGGCACAGGCTTTCTTAACGGTGGTGTTCCCGTCAACTTTTACAGCGGTTCCATTAAATATAATCGTTACCGGCTTTCCCAGCGCCGGGGCAGCCGCGATCGCGGCCTCGACATTCTCCGGTAACTGGCTACCGAGCTGAGGATCAAGATAGTATTCGCCCCGCTTTCGAAAGATGTCCGCCTTCATGCGGGCGCGCCCTTCTTTAACGCCAGCGGGCGCATCACCGGTATGCTTTTGCTGCGTTTCACGGCATCAAATTCATCGCAGACCTGCAGGAACACCGGACGGTAAGGCGCATAACCTTTTTGCATTTCTTTCAATGCATAACCCACGACATAACTGGCAAAGACCGATTTATCGCTGTAGCGTTCCTTGTCGTTGGCATTTTCCTGCGGCTTGTATCCGGCGCCCGCCAGCATCGCGGAGACCTCGGGAGCGCGGCCCTCTACGCCCTTTGACCAGGCGAGGCCGACGTAATCCTTGAACCAGTTGACCACCGCCCCAGCGCCTTCCGTGATGGCAGCGCCAAGGCCCGCGTTGACAAGCGTGTCCAGCGCCTGCTGGTCGAGCGCGGTTTCATAGGCGTTCGATGCTTTGAATGCTGCGGCGGCTTCGGGAGATTTATTCCTGTCCCACTGGCTGCTTTGCCTCTCAAGGCAGTTTTTAGCGGCTTCTTTGGGGTCATCGCTGCCCGACACAACCAAGGAAACTTCATTGAAAAGCACGGTTACAGGCACGCCCATGCGTTTGGCAGCATGGATAGCCTTGGGCATCGCGGCATAGATGCTTTCACCTACCTGCTGCTCGTAATAGTACTGCCCGCGCTTTTTGAAGACGTTCGGATCCAAAACACTACCCCTGTGTCACAGTTTTAGAAGTATGACACAGGGGCGTATATTATGTCAAATATATTATATATTTGATATATATGTGTTTTTTAGGATTAGAGGCCGTTTTTGGTCTTGAGTTTGACCTTGGGCAGCAGCTCTATCGGGCCAGTCGGCGGCGGCGCCTTGCCGTTCAGCTTCACCGGATGCATGACCTTGTACTTGGTCTCCATCGCCAAAATCTGGTCGGCGAATTTTTCGGTGGCCGCCGGATGCGGCGGCATCCCACTTTCCATGCAGTTGATCGCCTGCCCGACCAGGTATTCGCCGAAACCGATGTAATCGGTTTCGAGATCCTTGCGGCCGACATGGGCGTTGTTTTTAAAGCCCGCGCCCTTCAGCTTTCCCAGCACATCACTGCGATAAGTTTTGAGGTTCATGTTATCCGCCACCAGCGCGTAATCTTTCAGCCACATCACCGTCGCGCCGATGCCCTTGGCAAGCGCGCCATCGAGCTGGTTTTTCACGAGGTCGTCGATTTTCTTCTGGTCGCGCGCGTTTTCGGCGATGCGGCGCGCTTCGGCGGCGCGGCCCGCGGGCGACGCCTGATAGGCCTTGTACGAGCGGTCCAGCTCGTCATGGTATTCCTTCTCCAGCGCGGCGGGATTGCTGCTGCCGGTGACTTTCAGCGCGGCACTGTTGAAATGGAGGATAACAGTTTCACCCAGCGCCTTCGCCTCTTGCACGGCAACCCGCGCGCATTCGCTGAAATTGTCGCCCCCCCAGGGCTCCATATGGTACTCGTTGCCTTTTTTGATGATACGCTTATCCATTGTTGTGCCCTCTGTGCATGTTTTAGGCGGGTCTTTATCGCCCGCGTTTTTTAAACAGCACGCATCTGGTTATGCGCGCCAAGAAGACTATGGCACGCCCCATTTAGTTATGTCAAAACAATTTTATGGTAAAACTCAGCTCTTTGAATTTAAAGGCTTTTACATTCTAAAAATACCAAATTTCGTATCTTCAACGGGCGCATTCAGCGATGCCGAAAGGGAGAGGCCCAGCACCATGCGCGTATCGGCGGGATCGATAATGCCGTCGTCCCAGAGGCGCGCGGAAGCGTAGTACGGATGCCCCTGCGTTTCGTATTGTTCGCGGATGGGTTTTTTGAAGGCTTCTTCCTCCGCAGCTGGCCAGATTTCTTTCTTGGCCGCCATGGCGTCTTTCTTCACCTGCGCCAGCACCGATGCCGCCTGCTCCCCGCCCATCACAGAAATGCGCGAGTTCGGCCAGGTCCAGAGGAAGCGCGGGTTGTACGCGCGGCCGCACATGCCATAGTTGCCGGCGCCGAACGAGCCGCCGATCAGCACCGTGAATTTCGGTACCTGCGCGCATGATACCGCATGCACCAGTTTCGCGCCGTCCTTTGCGATACCGCCTGCCTCGTACTTGCGGCCGACCATGAAGCCCGTGATGTTCTGCAGGAAAATCAGCGGGATTTTGCGCTGGCAGCAGAGCTCGACGAAATGCGCACCCTTCAGCGCGGATTCCGAGAACAGGATGCCGTTGTTGGCGATGATGCCGACCGGACAGCCGAACAGGTGCGCAAAGCCGCAGACCAGCGTATCGCCGTACAGCTTCTTGAATTCATCGAATTCGGAGTTATCGACGATGCGCGCGATAATTTCGCGGATGTCAAAAGGCTTGCGGCTGTCCTGCGGGATGATGCCGTAAATTTCCTTCGCGTCGTATTTGGGCGCCAGCGCGTCTTTGGCCGAGATGTTCGGGTTTTTGGTGCGGTTCAGGTTCGCGACGATGCGGCGCGTGATGCTGAGCGCATGGCCGTCGTTCTGCGCGTAATGGTCGGTGACGCCCGACTGGCGGCAATGCACGTCGGCACCGCCCAGATCTTCCGCGCTCACCTCTTCGCCCGTCGCGGCCTTCACCAACGGCGGGCCGCCGAGGAAGATGGTGCCCTGGTTTTTCACGATGATCGATTCATCCGACATCGCCGGCACGTAAGCGCCCCCCGCTGTGCAGGATCCCATCACGGCCGCGATCTGCGGAATGCCGCGCGCTGACATATTCGCCTGGTTGTAGAAAATACGGCCGAAATGTTCCTTATCGGGGAAAACCTCATCCTGCATGGGCAGGAAGGCACCGCCGCTGTCGACAAGGTAGATGCAGGGCAGGTTATTCTGCGCCGCAATCTCCTGCGCGCGCAGGTGCTTTTTCACCGTCATCGGATAATAGGTGCCACCCTTGACCGTCGCGTCATTCGCAACGATCACGCATTCGGTACCCGACACGCGGCCTATGCCGGTAATCATGCCGGCGGCCGGTACGATGTCCTTATACGTGCCATAGGCGGCAAAAGCCGAAAATTCCAAAAAGGGCGAACCGGGGTCGAGCAGATGCTTCACGCGGTCACGGGGCAGCATCTTGCCGCGGGCGAGATGCTTGGCGCGCGCATTCTCGTCTCCGCCCTGCTGGATCTCGCCAAGCTTCGCCTTGAAATCGGCGACAACCTTTTCGGTCGCTTCGGCGTTCTTCTGGAACTCCTGCGACTGCGACGACAATTGCGATGCGAGCTGGGCCATAATTAAAATCCCCCGTATTGATGCTACGGGGGATTTTAGCCGATGTGGCTAAAAAGTCAGGCTTTTTTCTTGGTATCTTTTTCCCAAGGCTCTTCGAAGCGCGACTTGGGCATGCCGCCCTCGGCGTTGGCGGGGAAAACGAATGTGTAATCGAGGTTAAGCGACTGCGCGCTGATCGGCTGCGCCACTGTGGCGCGCGCGGCAGCGGCGTCGTTTGCATGCACCAGCACGTTGTTATCGTCAGGCGACAGGCTGTAGCCGACGGAATGCTCGATCGCATCCTCGACGGTGGTTTCCGACTTGAAAAGTTCCCAGAATTTCCAGTTCATGCTATTTCCCCTTAAAACTAAAGGACACCCAATCCCGCTGGTTTTCTTTCTTGCCGCGAACTTTATGTTAAAGGGTATGTCCTGTCAAGCTGAGACTGATTCTCAAGCGTTTTTATAGGCTTTATCAAGGCGATGGCGGTTTGTGACGGGGCAATTTTATCTTCTCCCCCGGTTTCGGCAGCTTGGCGAAATTCTTCTCGAAAGCTTCGCGCAGTTTCTGCGACTGGTATTTGTCGAGCGTGTCGAGGCAGTCCTGGTTCAGCTCGGTTTTATGATGGCGCAGCATGTTGTCGATATCGGCGCCCTTCGACAGCAGGTATTTCACCATGCCGTCGTCCTGCCGCTTGGCGGCGTAAAGCAGCGCCTCGTTGTTAGACGCCTGCACATTCGCGCCCTTCGCGACAAGGTATTCCACCATATCGACATTGCCCATCAGCGCGGCGCTGCGCAGCGGCAGGTCATCGTCGAAATGGATGCTGACGCCCCGCTTCAGGCTGTCATCCACGGTTTCATAAATGCCGCAGGCCGCCGCCGTCACCAGCATCAACCCGTCTTCGCGTTCCTGTTCTGTCATGGGGGTATTATGCATGCCGGTTAAGCGAATGGAAGGCATAGAATAAATTGACATAATTTATTTAACGGGCCGGAACCTCTTGCCACCCCACGCATTGGCAAAGTCCATAAAGCCTTTAAAGGAGGAGCGACATGCAAGGTATTGAAAACATCGAACAGGTTCCCCCGCCCGCCCCGATCGCCGTGGAACTGGAAGCGGAAGAAGGCAAAAAAGCCGCCGAGCTTCTCGACGAAAAGAAAGAGGAGCTGGAGCGCGCCTTTGGCGAAAACAAAATCCAGGATCCAGACGCGCCCGAACCCGCGGTTAAAGAGCCGACCGAGGAAGAGCTGAAAGCAAAGTCCGAACAGGCCAGACGCGACGCCGAAGCCTTTAACGAGAAAAAGGTCGAAGCGCACCTGCTGCTCGACGCCCTGCAAAAGCAGAATCCGGTCGAGCCTGAAATCCAGATCGATACCGAAGAAACCGCCGGCAACGCTTAGAAGCTTATTTCGGCTTCAGCCGGAATTTGCGCGCGTCGTCTTTCAGCTGGTGATAGAGCGTGCCCGCGGCGGGTTCGCGCTGCGGCGCGGGAATGTGGGTACGCAATTCGTCCACCAGTTTCAGCAACCCGTCGACGGGTGTCAGCGGCGCAAGCTTGGGCGCGAACTCCTTGACAGCGTCGAGATATCCCTCCACCACCGTGCCCTGCAGCCCCTTGGCGCCTTCATAAACGCGCAGGTGCGCCTGCACTTCGACCAGTGAATCAGCGATGCGCTTCGCATAGTAATGCGCGCCGGTAATCTCCATGCCCGCAAGCGCCTCTTCGTAATAACCGTTTTTCATGCGGCCCGTTGAAATCATCAGCGCGATGCGCGCGGGCAGGTCGTCGTCGCCGGAAAAAATCGCCTCGCCCGAAAAATTCGGGCCGCTATAGGCCAGGCGCTCGACGGTTTGCAGCAGCCGCTCCGGCATCGCCATCTGCATTTCCCAGTCCGAGATTTTGCTGGAATTGCACCAGACCAGCACGGCCGCCGCCGCCCAGCCGTCGGCAATGCCGCTGTCGATCACGGCATCCATCAGCGGTTCGTCGTTAAGGTCGTCGAGCGGGTCGAGCGGCGACATGACGGCTTTCAGGCTGTCATAGGTCGACCGCACAATCGGCGAGTGCCAGAGCGGGCTTTGCTCCAGACGGGTTTTCATCAATCAGAACTTGAAGCTGCCGGAAGACGGGCCTTTCGGGGCGTCGGGTGCAGGCCCCGTACCGGGCGCGCCGCCTTCGGGCGGTTTCGGCTCGGTCAGGTCTTTGGCATTCGCTTTCAGCACGTCGGCCTTCAGCTGCGAAACCGCTTCGGTGAAGAAGCGTTTCATCGCCTTGCCTTCCGAAAGGTTCGCGAGGTTTTCGAGGCCTTCGGTAAAACGGTCCACCAGCGGCGCGGGCAGCGTGGCCAGCAGGCCATGGTCGCGCGCGGCTTCGGCGATGTCGATGGCGGTGAAGCCAACAGTTCCAATTTGCATCATCGCCATACGTTTTTCGGCAGGGTCCGCACGTTCCAGTTCGCGAATATCGCGGCCGGTCAGCATTTCGGCGATGCCCGCCATGGCAAGTTTCGTCAGCGTCGGGTTGCCGCTCTCGAACCCGCCCAGCATGCCGTCGCCTTCCATGTCGCCGATCTGGCGCAGCACGTCGCCCACTTCGGCGGGGACGACACCGGCCAGTTCGCCCGGATCCATCGAACCGGCAGCGAGGCTTTCGGCCACCAGCACCGCGGCGCTGACGCTATCGAGCGCGCTCATGCTGGCAAGCAATTGAATGGCCGGATGGCCGGTGATTTCGCGCGTCGACATATGGCGGCCGAGGCCGAGCGATTCAATCGCCTCGACGGTTTTCTTCACCAGGGGGTCATCCATCACATCTTCGGGTTGCAACCCGTCGGGCGAGGGTTTGCGCGGCGCGGATTCAGGCGATGCCGACATCGCCATCGGCTTCGGCGCGCCCTTGATGCTGGCGGTGCGCATTTCGGGCTCGAAGGTCGCGGGCTTGGGTTCATCCTTGATGCCGGCCTGCGCCTTGAAGGCGCGCACGGTTTCGCGGAATTCGCGCGCGTCGCGGCTGTCGGCATATTCGCTTAAGGTCGAGACGCTGGCATAGAAAGCCTCGAGCGCGGGCTGCGCCATCGGCGACCAGCGCAGGTTTTCACCGATATGGCCTGTCAGCAGTGATGCCACTTCGGCGATTTCGTTGGCATGCTGGATCAGCTCGCTGCGGTTCATCGTGGCCTTCATCGCCTCGAATTCCGGCCCTGTGCCGCGCGCGGTGACAGCGGCCATGGCGATTTTCATGGCGGGGCCGCTCCCGTCCTCCTCGATCAGCTGTTCATAGATGCGGGCGGGGTTATCTTTGTTGTCGGGGTCCTGCAAAATCCACAGCGTGGCGGTCAGGTCTTCGCGCAGCACGGGCATATAATCTTCGGGGAACTTGCCGCGGGTCATCTTGCCGGCCACCAGGATCGCGGCGGTTTCGCTGTCGAGGTTGTCGGTCTCGATCATGATGCGCAGCATGGGCGGACGGTCGAGGTCGTCTTCCGAAGGCGCGGTGCAGCCAAGGGGCTCGAGCGCCTTGATGACTTCCTGCACGACGGGGTCTTTCAGCACGTCCGACTTCTTTAGGCCCATGGAAATAATTCCTTAAAAAGGTGAATTTTTGAGATGACTAGTCATATGATCCACCCCCTCTTCTGTCAATCTGCTATGGGAATGATTTTAATATACATAATCCATAAAAACTGCCCTCGCCGTTAACTGTTTCAGTGCTATCTTGTTAAGTCTGCAGAAGGGGTTATCCATGGCGTCATCAATCCATACCACCGACAAGCTTTTCTACGACAAGAACAAGCTGGACCCGCAAGCGGTCACCAAACTGGTGGACGGCAGCCTGAAGGGCGCCGACGACGGCGAGCTGTTCATGGAATACGTGCAGAGCGAATTCCTGGGCTGGGACGACGGCCGCCTGAAAACCTGCACCTATGACACCGACACCGGCTTCGGCCTGCGTTCCGTCGCGGGCGAGGTTTTCGGCTTCGCGCATTCCTCCGAACTGTCGGAAAAATCCATCGCGCGCGCGGGCGAAACGGTGAAATCCGTGCTGCACGGCCATGGCGGCACCATGGACCTGAACCCCCGCGGCACCAACACCATCCTCTACAGCGAAGACAACCCGCTGCAACAGGTGCCCTTCGAGAAAAAAGTAAAACTGCTGCAGGACATCGACGCCTATGCGCGCGGCAAAGACCCGCGCGTGAAGCAGGTGAGCATCCAGCTGGCCGCAAACTGGAAGGCCGTGCAGATCCTGCGCGCCGGCGGGCACAAGGCCGCCGATATCCGCCCGCTCGTGCGCCTGAACGTCACGGTTTATTACGACGACGGCAAGGGCCGCATGGAAGACGGCTACTTCGGCCTCGGCGGGCGTTATTCATACGATAAATTGTTCGAAGAAGGCACGTGGAAGAAAGCGGTCGACGAAGCCTGCCGCTCCGCCCTCGTCAACCTTGGCTCGGTCGCAGCACCCGCGGGCGAGATGCAGGTGGTGCTGGGCCCCGGCTGGCCGGGCGTGCTGCTGCATGAAGCAATTGGTCATGGTTTGGAAGGCGATTTCAACCGCAAGAAAACATCGGCCTTCTCCGGCCTCATCGGCAAGCAGGTCGCGGCCAAGGGCGTCACCGTCGTTGACGACGGCACCATGCCCGACCGCCGCGGCTCCATCACCATCGACGACGAAGGCACGCCCAGCCAGCGCACGACGCTGATCGAGGACGGCATTCTCGTTGGTTACCTGCAGGACCGCATGAACGCGCGCCTGATGGGCGTGAAGCCCACCGGCAACGGCCGCCGTGAAAGCTACGCCGACCACGTCATGCCGCGCATGACCAATACCGTGATGCTGAACGGCGACAAATCGCCCGAAGAAATCATCGGCTCGGTCAAAAAAGGCCTCTACGCCGTGAACTTCGGCGGCGGGCAGGTCGATATTACCTCGGGCAAATTCGTCTTCTCCGCCTCCGAAGCCTACCTGATCGAAGACGGCAAAATCGGCCCCGCCGTCAAGGGCGCCACATTAATCGGCAACGGCCCCGACGCCCTCACCAAAGTAAAGATGATCGGCAACGACATGAAACTCGACGAAGGCGTCGGCACCTGCGGCAAGGACGGGCAGTCTGTGCCGGTGGGCGTGGGGCAACCTACGTTACGCATCGATGGGCTGACGGTGGGCGGGACGCAGGCTTGATGCGTTTAACAACCGCTTTAACAGCTTTATTTATATTTTTCTGGCCTGCAAAAGGGTGGGCGCTTGCTGAGGATTTCGTCAAAACACTTTGTATGCCCGAAAAAACTTTCTCTCTCTTCATGGCTGACCGACATCATTTTATTGAACAAGATGGAATGGGCGGAGATCCTGAACGCCGCGCAGTTCTTTTAAAATACGGCTTGCTTGCTGAAAGGCATTTTAATTACACCTGTTCTTTAGGGCACGAGTATAAAATTAATGGTCATTATCAACAGAGAAAATCCCAAGGACAGTGCGGCGGCGACCCCCGTACAATCATATCGTTAACACAAGATGGGCAATTGATATTTAAAGATGTTTTTTTCTCCGATTCTTGCTTTCAAAATCGGAAGGGTTACGAAGAAGAGACTTTTATACCCTACCTGAAATCATTTCTAATTGATGATAAAGACAAAAAAATTTATGCAACAATTGTAGATTTTAGCGGTGAAGAAAGAAGTTTAACCTTAAAATCAGGCTTTATTTATACACAAGATGCTATAGCCTGCGTGGCCAATAAGAGATTAGAAAAAGAATGCCTCGGCAAATAAAACGAGCCTCACTAAATTGAATTTTTGACCCTGTCATTCTGAAGGAGCGAAGCGACTGAAGAATCTCCCTTGGTAGCCGCCGACAGGGATATCCTTCGCAGCGCTCAGGATGACGTTTGCGGGTTTTTGGTGGCGTTGCGATACGGGTATTTTTTACCCTTGCGATTTAGCTGCCGAATATTGCCTTTATCCCCCTGAAACCCCTCTATACTTGCCGTATAATATTATAATAATTGCGATTTTTGCATTTACATGTTATGATAAATTGTGCTTCGGTACTGTGTTTTGCCATACTTGCACGGCGGTGAAACAGGGGGCGCAGGGTTTTTGAACATGGTGAATATTTGGGACTACCAAGGCGGAAAAAGAAGCGGGTTTTCGGCCCCTTAAACTTTGTGCGCTGCGCGGCTGGAAATCAAAACAGTGAATGAAATCGCGAGCATGCACAGCCAACATTCTCCGGCTGCGCAGCGCATCTTTTTCTTTAGTACCACCACGCCGGCGGGCGGGTGGTGCTAAACAAAATGCTACAGAAAAACAACCGGGGCGGGGCCGCGAAACGCAAAACGATCCGAAGTACAGGGGTTTCTCCCTGCAAGGCAGGCTCTAGCTGCGGATTTTCAGCTTTAGGGGGCGGGCGACCTTGACCGCGTGGTCGAGGGCATATTTGCGCCCGTCGATGTATTTCAGGATGCCATCGATGCTGGGCTCGAGATGTCTGGATGCGCAGAAGCTGCGCGCTGCTTCATTGAACTGCTGGCGGGAATTGGTCAGCCAGACCGCCTTTTCGGCGCTGCCGACGAGGCTCATGTCATCCCAGCGGGTGCCGTGTTCGGGCTTGTGCGTGACGTTGCTGACTTTGTGGGGCTCGCCGTCGTCGTCGAGGTAAAGGGAATACCCGAGGCCCTCCCTCTCGCGGAGGATGGCGGCAGACTGTTTGCTTGAAAACCAGAGATAATCCATGTCATTTGCTCCCCATCCATCCGTGAATGGTGTTATCATACCCCATTCACGTTATTATGTCAAATAATACGGGGTTCCATTTTTAATATTACAGATAACCCCCTTTGTTACCTCGAAAGCGCGTATAATAAAGCTATATGACCTTACAGGCCTGTGATGGCCTTTTCTCGACAAGCCGATGAATATCCTTTCCGCGCGGAAGTCCGCGCCGGGCAGGCAAGTCCCCCTGCGCCCCTTGGCGCCGCGGCAGGCACACTGCCTTATACAAGGAGAACATCATGACATCCCGCATTTCAAAGGGCGGCTTCCAGCGGCCCACGCGCACCAATGACAACGTCAACATCCTGCTGGTCGGCAGCCGCATGTCGGACGGCGACGAGATCCGGCGCGAGCTGGGCATCATCCCCGGGTTCAATTACACGACCTGGTATTGCTCCGACCTTTCCGACGCGCTCGATTTCCTGCGCACGCCGGACCGCAAGATCGACCTTATCTTCCTCGACCTCAGCCTTTTCAACGCCGATTACCCTAAGGAATATTTCACCGAGGTGAAAAACGCCATCCCGGAAACGCCGATCGTGGTCCTGACCGACCGCACCGATTTCGACCTTATCGAATACGTCATGGCCGGCGGGGCGGCGGAGAACATTTCGCAATGGCAGATACGCAACGATCCCGACAGACTGCGCGGGCTGGTTGAATCATGCTGCGCGCGCGACAAGCTGTCGCGGGCATCGCAGGCCGAAAACGCCACGCGGCTGCAGGACGAGAAAAACCAGGGTGCCCTGAAGTTACGGCAGGCGGAGGCGCATAGCGCCGAGTTCCTGACCGCCATGCAGCACAAGAACGCAGCCGACACAAAAACCATGGTCGCCGAGAACCTGAAGCTCAAGGCCGAAAAGACGACGGACGACATCGCCAACGGCAAGAAAATCCACGATGCGGAGGAAGCGCTGGGCCGCAGCGAGGCCGAACTGAATGCGCTGCGGGCGTCGTCCGCTGCCGCCGCCACGCAAAGCCAGGCCGCCTATGCCACCAACCTCAAGCGCCTGGGCGACGAAAACGTCCGCCTGAACACGGCCAGCGGCCTTCACGCGACGTCGCTTAAGGCGATGGAAGACCAGCATACGGCTGACCTTGCGGCTGCGAATACGAAAAGCGACGCCGTGCTGCAATACGTGCAGAAAAAAAGCGCAATCGACATGAAAAAGGTCAAGGAAGAAAACGCAGGGCTTCGCAACGAGAACAGCCATGTCAGGGACTGGATGTCAGGCGGCTATTCGGCCCCCGCCGGCTCGGACACGCCGGTTATCACCGACAAACCGGCGCCGGCGCCAGAAGATGCGGGAACTACTTAGACCTATCGTCAAACAAGACCGGCCGGAGCCCCGCTTCAGGGTTTCGGGCCCGTGGCGGGCTTGATGGCGGGCGGCGTGACAATCTTTTTTACATGCTGCGCCATCATCAGCTCCTCGTCCGTCTTGATGACGAAGACCTTGATCTTGCTGTCAGCCGCGTGGATGGCCGTTTTGTCGGCGTTGTTTTCCGCCGCATCCAGCTTCACGCCCAGGTGCGCGAGGTTGTTCAGGATTTTCTCGCGCACGACTTCGGAATTCTCGCCGATGCCGCCGGTGAAAACAATCGCATCCACCCCGCCGAGGTCGACGGTCAGCGACGCCGCCTGACGCGCGGCGTAGAGGCAGAAAAGGTCGATCGCCTCTTTCGCTTCGGGCTTGTCGCTGGCCAGCAGTTCGCGCACGTCCTCGGTCAGGCCGGAAACGCCCTTCAGCCCCGATTGCTTCTGGAAGATGTCGGAAAGGCTGGCGGCGGTTTCGCCTTTTTCCAGCAGGTACAGCAGGATGCCGGGGTCGGTCGCGCCCGCGCGCGTGCCCATCATCAACCCGTCCAGCGGCGTAAAGCCCATGGTGGTGGCGACAGACTTGCCGTCCTTCAGCCCCGCCATGCTGGCGCCGTTGCCGAGATGCGCGACGATCACGCGGCCCTTTGCCGCCGCGGCGTCGACTTCGGGCAGCTTGGTCGAGATATATTCGTAGGAAAGACCGTGGAAGCCGTAGCGGACAATCCCCTCCTCCTCGGTCAGCTTGCGCGGAAGCGCGTACATCTGGTTCAGCTTGCCCTGCGTACGGTGGAAGGCAGTGTCGAAAGACGCCACCTGCGGCATGTCGGGGTATTTATCCATCACCGCCTTGATCGCCTTCAGGTTATGCGGCTGGTGCAAGGGCGCCAGCGTCGCAAGGCCCTCGAGGTCGGCATAAACCTTGGCGTCGATTTTGACGGGCGCGGCGTAATCCTTGCCACCATGCACGACGCGGTGGCCGATGGATGTCACGTTCTGCGTCTCGACCAGTTTCAGGATTTCATCGATCGCGGGGCCGTAACCGCCGGCCTTTTTCGTTTCGATGTTCTTGTGGTCCAGCAGCTCCAGTGTCTCGGCGTTGTAAAGCCCGTACTTGATGGAGGACGAGCCCGCGTTGATGACAAGAATTGTTTCCGGTTTGGCACCCATTTACTTCTTCGGCCTCGCGGTCTGGCTGCGCGCAGCGACAAAAGCTATGGCGGCGGAAGCTTTGCGTTCCTCCGCCTCGGCCGAGCGGCTGTTGAGGATGATCGGCACCTTCGCGCCCACCACGACGCCGCCCAGCGGGGCCTGCGACATCAGTACACGCGACTTGAAATATATGTTTCCGCTCTCCAAGTCGGGGAAGACGAGGATATCGGCATCGCCCGCGACGTCCGAGAAAATGCCCTTCAGCGCCGCGGATTTTTTCGAAATCGCGTTATCCATGGCGAAAGGCCCTTCGACCTTGGCGCCCTGTATCTGCCCGCGCATTGCCATGACGGTCAGCGCGGCGGCATCCAGCGTCGCCTGCTGGCGGGGCTCTACGTGTTCGGTGGCGGCCAAGATGGCCACTTTGGGCTCGCGGCCTTCTATCTTCCAGAACAGGTCGACGGCGTTCTGGATGATATCCTTTTTAGTCATCAGGTCGGGCGCTTCGTTCACGGCCGCGTCGGTGATGTACAGCGGCTTGTGGTAACCCGGGTCCTGCATGATGAACACATGGCTCATGCGGCGGTCGGTGCGCATGCCGCCCTCTTTCGACACGATGGGGCCCAGGAATTCGGCGGTATCCAGCTTGCCCTTCATCAACGCCTCGGCCTTGCCGGTTTTCACCAGCTCGACCGCTTTTTCAGCGGCGGCGTGGCTGTGTTCGGTGTTCACGATTTCGAAGTGCGAGATATCGATATTCGCGTCCTTCGCCGCTTTCTTGATTTTATCTTCAGGCCCGACAAGGATGGGCGTGATCAGCTTCGCCGCCGCCGCCTCGAACGCGCCACGCAGCGTGTTTTCATCCGTCGGATGCACCACGGCCGTCCTGATGGGCTGGGTGTCGGGCGCGATCTTGTCGTAGATGTATTTCATTATTGTTGTCCTTCGTGCAGCGCCATGCGCTGCGGGCTGTGCGGCAGGTTGCGGGAGAATTTTTTCGTTTTTTGCATTGCATCATCATGATGCGGCTGGCGGCGGTTATTGTCAAGGTGCCGAAAGCTGTGGCACATTAGCACCTCAAACTTAAGTTATTGTTTTAATTTATAAAAATATACATTTTTTGACAGGATGCGGAATCCCCGCTACGATTCACGGAACATCAACAACACGCGAGGTGACGACACTCCATGGGTTTCAAGCGCAAGCTGTGCAAGGTTTTTGCGGCGGTAGCTATCTTCGGCGGTGCGATGACGGTGGCGGCCCCACCCGCACAGGCCATCAGTCCGGCCCATGTCGTCATTATCACATCGTCCAGTGCAGCCGCCAATAACGCCGCGGCCGCCGCCCGCGCCCGCCACAACCGGGAGGCCAGGAACGACGTCATCGTCAACCCCACCGATGCCGCCATAACAAAACTGCGCGAACGCGGACTGGTCGACGCCCATGCAGTGAGGTTCGTCCGCGAAGCCGTGCAGGAAATGCATGTGCCCGCCGGCACCAAGGCCGGTGACGTGACCGAGGCGCAACGCGACCGGCTGGGCGAACTGGTCAACCAGAAATGGCTGGTTGCCAAGATGTCGGCAGGCAACGAGGCCGCAGCGGAGGCCGAAGGCCTGTCTCCCGAGCTGGCCAAATATCTCGACGCAGCCAAGGCCGAGCTTGGCTTCAAGGGCGCTGTCACGCTGGAACAGGCGCGCGCCATCGAGAAAAACGTCGAGGCCAAGCACTGGGAAAAAGACACCAAGCCCGCGCTACAGTCGGCGGGCCTCGTTGCCGGCGGCCTTGCAGCCGTCGGTGCCGGCGTCTATGCGCTGAAACGCCAGCAGGACCGCAAGCGGTACGGGTATTAATCATATGGCCCTGAAAAGAAAACTGATGAAGGCCTTCGCGGCCGTCGCTATCTTTGGCGGCGCGCTGACGATTGCGGCTCCGCCCGCACATGCTAACGCGGTTGTCGTCATAATGATGAACAACGCGCGGCAGCAGGGCGACCATGCGGCCAAAAGCGCGGCCATCGCCGACCCCTCGCCGCAAAATATCGAAACGCTGAAAAACCGCGGCATCGTCGATGCATCGACCGTCCCCTATATCGCCGAAACGGTGCGCGAGATGAATATTTCCCCCGGCGCCAAACCGGCTGATATCACCTATGCGCAGCATGTCGAGTTTATCCAGAAACTGCAGGACAAACGCCTTGTCGCCGAAATGTCGGCGGGAACGGCTGCGGAAGCGCAGCAAAAAGGCCTCTCCCCCGACCTCGCCAAGTATTACGAGGCGACAAGGGCCGGAATGGGATACAACGGGCCCGTCACGCTGTCGCAGGCGAAGGCCGTCAACCAAAGTCTCGAGCAGCAGCACTGGGAGCACGACACCAAACCGGCGTTGAAAGGCACAGGGCTTATCCTGGGCGGCCTCGCCGCGGTCGGCAGCGCGGGTTACATGCTGGGCAGGCGCAGGAACGGCGGTTACAACTACTGATGCCCTTTGGCACGCGCGCGAAAAAACTGACACTTGCTTTCGTGGGCGTGGCCATGGCGGCTGGTATGGCGGCGCAGATGATGCCGCGCAATGCCGTCCCTGTACAAGAAACAACCGCGCAACGCGTCGAACCCGCACCTGTCGTCCCGCCCCCTGCCCCTGCTGCCTATGTTTCGCAGGTGGCGGGCGTTGCCAAACATTCCCGCCAACTGACGGCTGGCGAGGCGGCACTGGCAAAATCGATTTTCGGGCGGGAGCTGGATGTTTCCTCCATCCGCCTGCATTTCTTCAGCGGCGCGCGCGATGTAAAGGCCGCATCTGCCGATGCCGCCAATATCGAAATCTACGGCATGGATAACGCCAAAGGCGATTATTCTGCGGCCGATGCGCGCAGTTACGGCATGTTCGTGAACGAGCTGGCAAGGCTCTGGCAGAACAACGGCGGCGACAACCTGCGCGCCGGACAGGCCACGGAAACGACCTACAAGCTGGTGCAGGAACTGGATTTCATCAACTACTCCCCTGCGCAGCAGCGCGCGATGGTCGAGGATTACGCGCTGCGCTTCTTCCATCCCGCGCATGCGACCTACTGGGCGCGGCAGACGCACAAGAACGCCGATACCAATGAAACCGACAACGTGCTGCGCAGCATGGTCGAAAACCGTTTCTTCGCGGCGAAGGAAAGCCACCTTGCGCTGCGCAAAACCTATGGCCGACAGATGACGGCGGATGAAGCAGCGCTGGCCAGGGCGTTCTTTGGCAAAGAACTGCGCACAGATATCGTCACGCTTTACCAGTATCCGTATGAGCAAAAAGGCGCGCTGGCCAGCGTCGACAATGGCTATGGCGCGAATTTCTGGGGTGTGCCGCAACAGGCCGCCGACTACACGAAAACCGACGGCGAACGCTTTGGCACCTTCATGCATGAAATGACGCACGTATGGCAGGAACAAACCTTGCAAAAGCACACGCCCAACCAGACGCTGCGCCAGTACAATTACTGGCTTGATGCGAAGTCGACATACACCGATTTCTCGGTCGAGCAGCAGGCGGCGATGGTGCAGGATTACGTGCTCTATTACCTGCACCCGTCAAAGGCCATGAAATACCTGCCCGAGACCTACAACAAGCAAGACATACCCGCCAAGGCCGAGATGCTGAAGAAAGTAGTGGAGGCGCAATTCCCTGGCGCCAAAAGCTTGCGCGAAGCCGTCAAACAGCCCCCTCGCCTAAAGGCGCCCGGCATGGCATAATCGCGCCATGGAACTCGACCACGAAAAATACATGCGCCTTGCCTATGAACAGGCGCTGAAGGGATACACCGAAGGCGGCTGCCCCATCGGCGGCGTGCTGGTCGACAACGCGACGGGCAAGGTTTTGGGCGCGGGGCATAATACCTTGGTGCAGGAAGGCAACCCAGTTATCCACGGCGAAATGGCCGCGATGCGCGCGGCAGGCCGCATGGTGAACCGCCATAACACGACGATGTATACGACGCTGCAGCCCTGCTTCATGTGCACGGGCACCATTACCCAGTTCGGCATCCCGCGCGTGGTGGTGGCCGATGTGGTGAATGCCTCGTCCAATGAAACGATACGTTTCCTTGTCGACCGCGGCGTCGACGTCATCGTGATGGACCCGAAAACCAGCAAGAGCGCGGCCGATTGTGTCGCCCTCTGCGCGAAGTTCAAAACGGAAAAACCCGATTTATGGCTGGAAGATTGGGGCGGTGGCCCCAATAGCCAACTGCGGAACCGCTAACCCAGCTCTTCCATTTCTATAGGCCCGGGATCGCCCGAAACGACGCGATTACGCCCGCGGCGCTTGGCGGCGGCGAGCGCAGTTTCGGCGGCCTTGATGACGCTATCTGCATCCTGTTGGCCGTCGATCAGCGATATCCCTGCGCTGAAGGTAACGCGGATTTTCTGCGAACGCACGTCGAAGAATGAATCGGTGAATTTCTTGCGGAATTTCTCGATGCTGTCGCCCGCATTGGCAAGGTCGCAGCCCGGCAGGATGACGCCGAATTCCTGCCCGCCGCAGCGCCCGACGATATCGGTGCGGCGCACGTGGTGGCGCAGCATATGCGACAGGCCTTTGATCACCATATCGCCCGCATGGTGGCCGAAATCGTTGTTGAGGTCGCGGAAGCGGTCGATGTCGATGACAGCATAGCAGCCGAGATCCTTGTTGCGCCTCGTGCGCAGGATTTCCTGCGTCAGCACGTCGAGGAAGTGTTCGTGGTTGAACAATCCGGTAAATGTATCCTTGACCATGAAGGCATGCAGGTCGTCGGCGCGGCGCGCGCGGGCGCGGATGGTGGCGAGCAGCTGCTTCGCGGTAAAGGGCTTTGGCAGGAATTCGTCGACGGCCAATCCGGCGTCGCGCGCCAGTTCGTCCATGTCGTCCTCCGCCGCCATGAAGACGATGGGGATGCCGACATATTCCTCGCACTGGCGCACGACAGAGGCAAGCTCGCGCCCGCTGCAGCCCGGCATGTCGTAATCCATCATCAGCAGGTCGACGTCGTTATAGGTCAGCGCACCCAATACTTCCTTCGGGTTGTGAAGGACAGTCGCCTTCATGCCTGAACGCAGCACGACCTTGCGGTAGAAATCCGCCAGCACTTCGTCGTCGTCGACGATCAGCACGTGGTAATCGGTGGTCGCGCCGGTATGCAGCGAGATGCGGTCGATTTTGTCGATGATGCGCACGACTTCCGTCTGGCCGTGGAAATAACCCTGCGCGCCGATGCGCACGGCGGTCAGCCGCGCCTCGAAATCGTCGAAGGGCGTGATGACGATGACGGGTACGCCCGGGTTCTGCGCGCACAACCCCTTGATGAACGACACGTCATGGTCGCCAAGGCCGGTAAAGACCAGCGCGGCCTTCATATGCCCCTTGCGGAAGGCGTCGCGGAACTGCGCCTGGTCTTCCACCATGATGACGTTGAAGCCGAATTGTGCCAGCTGCCCCGCCACATGGTTCGACTGTTCGGGCTCGGGGCGGTTGGGGATGATGTAAATATCGTTTTCGCCCTCGGTCAGTTGGAGCGCCGGCGGCTCGGGCATCAGCAGTTTTGCGGTGGCTGAGGGCTGCGCGATGGCTTCCTGGCAGGCGCCTTCGAGCGCGGAGAGGCGGAGCTTGATATCTCCCGCGATTTCCTTGGCCTGTGCGGGCGTAATCTCGTGCCCCAGCCATGGCTTCAGGTAGGCGCGCAGGTCGCGCCCCGTCTGGCTGATGCGGTTAAAGCCGAAGGTCGACCCCGATGCGGCCATGGCGGCCGCCAGTTTATAGACCGCCTGTATCTCGGCCTTGGTCGGCTGGGTGATCATCCTGAATTTCAGGAAGTCACCGGTGTGCAGTTTCAGGCGCAGGATAAAACTTTCCTGCAGGCGCGACATTTCCTGCTGGAACATCGTCGGCATTTTTGAAAGATCGTTTAATTCGCCCATGTTGCACCCCGTCACCCAGCATAGAACAGGGGTGATTAAGGCGCGATTAGCGAAAGGTTAAGTTTTGATTAACCCAGGCAGGCTTTGGCCAAAAAACCTATATATGTCGGTGCAGGCGGAAACCGAAAAAGACCGCCAGCAGCGCCATGACGGTCAGCGAAGCGACCAGGTAAGGCATGATGACATAGGCAGCGAGTGCCCAGCCGGCCAGCAGCGCAAGGGGCAGCGCCAGCGCGAGAAGGACAATGGTGCGGGTGTCTTTCAAGTCAATTTCAAATTTTCTTTTGTCGTCCATTTGTGCCTCCTTTTTTCTAGATGGTTACTGTCGTATGCGTTTTAAAGTGCCTGTTCAGGGTTTTGGTGCTTTTTTCTTTCTTCCGGGAACGGCGGCTTCTGCCATCTTGTGGAAGTTTTCGGCTTCGTGCTCCCAGCTTTTGGTCTGCTTGATGAATTCGGCCATTTTATCACGCAGCAAAAACTGTGCCGGGTTATTCAGCGCGTCATCGACGGCGTCCTGCAGTTTGTCTTTCATCACGCCAAGGCCGGGTGCCGCCTGCAAGATGGGCATATGGCCGCCACGGGTCAGCGCGGCGACGGGCGTGCCGCAGGCCAGCGCCTCGGTCACCGTCATGCCGAAGGTTTCGGTTTCGGAGGGCAGCACGAAAAGCTTCGCACCGGCGTAGTATTTCGCCAGTTCCTGCCCCTGCCTGTAGCCGGCGAATTCGACTTCGTGTCCGTATTTGGCTTTCAGTTCTTCCTCGATCGGGCCGGTGCCGACGACGACTTTCTTGATGCCTTTGGTATCCAGCTTGCAGAAGTCCTCGACGCCCTTGCCGGGTGCGACGCGGCCGATGCAGACGATATATTCCTGCCCTACCGGGTTTTCCTCGGGCTTGTAGGGGCGGAAAGTATTGGTGTCGATACCGCGTGAAACAAGGTGGATTTTGTCGTTCTGCAGGCCCCAGTCGGTCAGGCCTTCTTTCAGCTCGGGCGTGGCCGCCATCACGGCGTCGGCCTTTTTATGCATGCGCTTCAGGAAGGCCAGCATCGCCTTGCCCGCGATAGCGCGCGGCACGCCGGGGACGTTGAAGCCGTCTTCCTTCACGTACTGCTGCCAGTTGGTGTGGAAGGCTGTGGAAACGGAAATGCCATGGCGCTTGCAGTAATTCAGCGCGCGGATGCCAAGCGGGCCTTCGGTCGCGACATGCACGTGTGCGGGGTTCAGGTTGCCGATGCGCTGGCGCAGGTCCTTGCGCGAGGGCACGACCATGCGGATGCTTTCCTGCTGCGGCAGGGTGAAGGGGCGGTTGCGTTTGAACGCGGCCTTGAGCTTGCTTTCCTCGCCGGGATAGTCGAAGGGCGTCAGGTACTTGACGTCGTAAAATTCGCGCAACGGCGCATCGAGGCCCTGATAGGTGCGTACCACCCCGTTCACGCGCTCCTTGTCCTTGGCCGACAGGGGCACGGCGTCGGGGTTCTCGAGCGCAGCTTCGGTCACGATGAGGAGGACAGGTTTTTTAGGGGCAGTCGTCATTACTCTTACCTTCAGTTTCCCCTCTGAACCCGGAGCAAACCGTAGCATATTGCCCAAGCAGGAAGCAATTATTATGTATAAAAATTTAATATCATATTGAAATAATTGACAAAATAAGAACCCACGAGAAATTCCTGCTTTTTTGACTTTTGTCATCAGGCCGTCTCCCTGCCCCTGATGTAATGGGATCAGGAACCACACAGAAGGAGAGCAATATGACAGCCCCCGCCCACAAAGACCTCGCACAGGAATTCCCTGAGATGAAGGACGCCATCCACGCCCTGAAAACCGCCGACAACCATTTCAAGCGCCTCTTTGATGATTACGAAGACGTGGCCAAGACGCTGCACCGCGAAGGCGAAACCATGGGCGACGCCGCAGCCGAAAGCCTGAAAAAACGCAGCCTTGAACTGAAAGACCAGCTGTTCCGGATGCTGCAGGATTACAAGACCGAAAGCTGCAAGACGTCCTGCTGCTGCAAATAAAGCGAAGGAGCGCCGCCATGGAACCGCAAGAACACCGCCAGCTGATGAGGATTTACGTCGGCGAACGCAATGTCCATGGCGGGCTGCCGCTCTGGGAGGGTATTTTGCTCTACCTGCGGCGCCAGCACATGGCAGGCGCGACCGCTTTTTTGGGTGAGCTGTCGTACGGGCATACCAACCTGTTCCCCGGCAGCGATGAACACATGAACCGCCTGTCCGACGACAAGCCTGTGCTGATCGAGGTCATCGATTACCACGCCCGCATCGCCGAGGTGCTGCCACACATAATCCAGATGATGGGCAACAAGGGCATCGTGACGCTGAGCGACGTCACCGTTGTCCACCACGGCCACGGGCATTAAAGCCGCAACTACCTGAATGCATTAAGAAAGATTGCGCGCAAGAAGCGGATAGTTTTTGCGCGGCCAGAGCCCTATGTTATGCGGGAAGAAAGGACGATTCCCGCCATGGCCGTGCCCCGCGAAAAACACGATGAAAAAGAACTTATGCAGCAGCTCTGCCGCCTGATCGAGGCGGAGGACGACGTGTCCCTGTCCCTCGCTCAGCTGGCCGGCAAGGCAGAGATGAGCCCCTTTCACCTGCAGCGCCGCTTCCGCGCCGTGATCGGCGTCAGCCCCAAGGAATACCAGCAGTTCTGCCGCCTGAAAAAACTGAAAGCCGGATTAAAGGATGGCGGCAGCGTGACGACGGCGATTTTCGATGCAGGTTATAATTCCTCCAGCCGCGTCTATTCGAAGCTCGACAAAAACCTCGGCATGACGCCGCGCCAGTACGGGCGTCAGGGTGAACGCCTGCAGATTTCCTATGCCAGCGCACCCACCCGGCTGGGGCGCGTGATGATTGCCGCCACCGACCGCGGCATTTGCTTTATCCAGTTTGCGGAGAACGACAAGGCGCTATCGGAATTGTTGACAGGTGAATTCCCCGCCGCCGAACTCTCCCCCATGGATGCCAAAGGCGAAAAAGAATTCACCAGATGGATGAAGGCGCTGAACGAATACCTTGCGCAGGACAGCGCGGACCTTGATTTGCCGCTCGATATCCAGGGCACGGCGTTCCAGGCGAAGGTGTGGAAATACCTGCAAAAAATTCCGGCGGGCAAGCCGCAATCCTATGCGCAGGTGGCCAAAGGCATCGGCCGCCCCTCCGCCTCCCGCGCGGTCGCGCGCGCCTGCGCCACCAACCGCATCGCCATCGCCATCCCCTGCCACCGTGTCATCCGCGGCGACGGCGACGTGTCGGGATACAAATGGGGTGTGGAGCGGAAGAAGAAACTGCTGGCACTGGAAGCAGCCGAATGACTCCCGCCAATACCGCCCGCCTGCTGCTGCTGGCCGCCATCTGGGGCGCGTCGTTTTTGATGATGCGTATCCTTGGCCCCATTCTGGGCGCACTGCTGACGGCAGAGCTGCGTGTTCTGATTGCAGGCGTCGCCATGTTGGCCTGGGCGAAGGTCACGCGCGTTGACTGCCTGTGGAAGAAATACTGGAGGCATTACATTTTCATCGGCGCGATCAATTCCGCACTGCCCTTTGCCCTGTATTCGTGGGGCCTTCTGCATATGCCTTCCGCTTATGCGGGGATTTTGAATTCCAGCACGCCGCTGTTCGGTGCGGTTTTATCGGCGGCGCTGATGCTGGAGAAACTGACGCCCGTGAAGGCCGCTGGCCTTGCCATGGGGGCTGCAGGCGTGGCGCTGGTGGCGAATGTCGGCGGGGGCGGACATGACGCATGGTTCACCCTCGCTGTTTTCGCCTGCCTTGCGGCCTCCGCCTGCTATGCGGTGTGCAGCATGTATATCCGCAAATTCATCCCCGAGGCGAAGCCCGTGGCGATTGCCGCCTGCAGCCAGCTGGTGGCGAGTGTACTGCTGTCGCCTGCACTACTTGATATGCCTTCGATTGAAGTGTTCACGCCGCTTATCATCGCCAACATCCTTGGCCTCTCGCTGCTCAGCTCGGGCGTCGCCTACCTGCTCTACTTCCACCTGATCACCCATGCGGGGCCGTCGAAGGCGCTGACGGTGACTTTCCTCGTCCCCGTCTTCGGCATTTTCTGGGGTCATCTGCTGCTGGACGAGCCCATCACCTCGCGCATGCTGGCGGGCTGCGGCCTTATCCTGCTTGGCACGGCCTGCGTGGTGGGGCTTATCCGCTACCGCGCCGCGCAGCCCGAAAGAACCTGAATTTTCAGGCAGCGGGAGCAAAAACTGGCCTTGGGCATTGGAAGCCTATAGGGTGAGGCGCATGAAACGAATCGTCAAAAAGATCAAACCGAAATACGCGATACCGGCGGCGATCGTCACGCTGATACTCGCGCTCGGCCTCGTTGTCGAAGCCTCGCCGCTGTCGGAATACGCGACGCCAGAAAAAATCGTCGCCCTCGCCAAAAATTTTGCAGGCCAGCCCTTTGCCCCCTTGATGATGGTGGGCGTCATTATTTTGTCGCAGGCGGTACTGGTGCCGATTTCGGTGATGACGCTGGCGACCGCCATGGTCTTCGGCCCCTTCGAGGGCATCGCCATTTCGCTGACGGGCGCGTTGACCAGCGCGCTGCTCGGCTTCGGCCTTGGCCATTTTCTGGGCGAGAAAGGCCTGCGCAAATATGTGGGGCCGACGCTGAAGAAAATACGCGGGCACCTTGAAAACGGCGGCATCGCGGGACTGATTGCGCTGCGGTTCGTGCCCGTCGCGCCCTATACCGTGATGAACATCACGCTGGGCGTGCTGGAAATTCCTTTCATCACCTTCATCACGGCATCCTTCCTCGAGTTGCTGCCCGGTTGCGCTATCCGCGCCTTCCTTGGCGGCGCGATCAGCGAATTGTGGCGCAACCCCGACGCCACAAGCATCGGCATCGTGGCCGCAGGCTTTGCCGTTTGGGGCCTAATGGTGCTGGGCATCCACATGGGTGTGAAACAATGGAAAAAAAAGCGCGGCCACGCCGCACACGCACATCATAAGCTCGCGCATTCCTGATTATTTGCGCTTCAGCCCGTTAATCCATTCAATCTTGCGCGTGGGATAGCCGAGGAACCGGCGCAACAGGTTCTGCGCGACCTGTATAAGAATGGCCGTAATCCACATGCCGAGGATAAACCCCGCCCCGCCCGCAATCATCCGCTGGGTATCGGTTTCGTCAGGCCAAAAAAGATAAATCGCCGCGACCATGCCCAGCACGCCGGAGCTGACGCGAAAGACAATGGCCGTCAGCACAAAAAACGCGCCGAGCCACAGCGGCACCTGCGTGCCCTTGCGTTTCAGCGCCAGATATTCCCAGAGCAGGAAAAGCGCGGCCGACAAGGCCAGCATTAACGCGGCGCGTTCGACCATTTACCCGGCCTTGAAATCTTTCGACGGCGTGATTTTCGCGTTTTCGTTCGCGGCGGCCGGCTGCGTTGCGGCGGGTTGGGGCTGCGGCTGGCGGAAGGCGAAGATGCTGGGGTTTTTCTCGTAGTCCATGTAATCGTAGAGCTTCGAGATATCTTTTTTCCAGGGGCCTTCGTATAGCTCCAGCAGGCGCTGCGCCCAGTTCTTGCCGGTGTCGGCGATTTCTTTCAGCGGGGCGAGGTAGACGCTTTCGTCTTCGCCTTTATCGTTCAGTACAGCGCGGCGTTTCAACCCGGCTTCGGACAACGCGAGGCAGTTCTTGGCCAGTTCCTGCACCGTCGTCGTGCCGTTCATGAAAGGCGTCTGCAGCCCGTGCTGCGGCGTCATGATGCGCAGGTAATCGCGGTCTTCGTTCGACCAGTCCTTGACCATTTCATAGGCTTTATCGAGCGACTCTTTGTCGTACAGGATACCAGCCCAGAAGGCCGGCAGCGCCTTGATCATCTCGGGCGGGCCGACGTCGGTGCCGCGCATTTCGAGGAAGCGGCGCAGGCGCACTTCGGGCCAGATGGTGTTCAAATGGTTCTGCCAGTCGCCGATGGTGGCTTTCTGGCCAGGGCAGGCTTCGAGGTTGCCCTCCATGAAATCCTTGAACATCGCGCCTTTGGTATCGACAAAGATATTGCCTTTGTAGATGCCCAGCAGCGGCATGGTGTTCATCGCGTAATCGACAAACTTTTCAAAACCGAAATCTTCTTCAAACGCGATCGGCAGCATAAAGCCGTAGCGGCCGCCGAGGTTGTTGAACAGCTGGTGGCTGCGGTAGCTCTGGTAACCCGACGGCTTGCCGTCGGCGAAGGGCGAGTTGGCAAAAAGCGCGACGGCGATCGGCTGCAGCGCGAGGCTGACACGCAGCATCTTCACCATGTCTTCTTCGCTCTCGAAACCCAGGTTCACCTGCACGGTCGAGGTGCAGGAGGCCACTTCGACCGCCTTGTCGAAATGCTTGTCCTCGAACCATTCGAAGAGGCCTTCGTAACGCGTCTTGGGCATGAAGGGCATATCGGCGCCGTGCTTGACGGGCTGGTAACCAGTGGCGACCATCTGGAAGCCCAGTTCCTTGCAGACCGCCGCGGCCTCGGTAATCGTTTCGTCGGTTTCCTTGGCGATCTGGTGGCAGTTTTTTAAGGGCGCGCCGCCGGTTTCCATCTGCAGGCCGGGTTCAAACGTCCATGACACGTTGTTCTTGGCCAGCGAAACGACGACGCCATGCTCGGTCTCGCCGGGCGTCCAGCCCTTTTCGGCGGCCATCTTGTTGATGAAATCCTCGACGCCCTTGCGGCCTTGCGTGCCCTCGAAGGGCACGGGGGTGCCGTCGGGATAGAAAGGCGGCTTTTCATGCTCGGCGCCGATCAGGCGCTTTTCATGCGGCGTGCAGCCCTGGCGGAACCACTCGACGAGCTCTTCCTTACTTTCGATAACCTTTTTGTCGACTTTACTGGCCGATGACATGATGAGTTCTGAAGTCCTGAAATATCATTTATTACGGAATGGCCAATTCTAGTCCCTTGGCGAGTTACGTCAATGGGGTTGTTATTACGGAAAATTACACACGGCTTCGCTGTAGCTCTATTCAGTCATCTGCTGAACACAGGCCAGCGCCGCCAGCAACGCCGTTTCGGCCTTGAGGATGCGGGGGCCGAGGGAGACAGGCACGGCGAAGGGCTGGGATTTGATGCGCGCGATCTCGGCGTCGGAAAAGCCGCCCTCCGGCCCCACCAGCACGGCCAGCGGGGTTTTGCGCGGGATTTGCTGCAGCGCCTGCGCAATCGGCGGCGCCTCGCCCCTCTCAAGGCAAAAGATTAATTTACGCCCGGAGGACCATGTTTCAAATAGGCTTTCCATGTCCATCAGCGTGGCCACTTCCATCACGTCAAGGCGCTCGCACTGCTCCGCCGCCTCGGTCGAGATAGCCTGCAGGCGTTCGCGGTTCACGCGCGGCACGACCGTGCGGTCGCAGAGGATGGGGAAGAATTGCGACGCGCCCAGCTCCGACGATTTTTCGATCATGAAATCAAAGGCTTCTTTCTTGACCGGCGAAGCCAGCGCCCAGACATCGGGGGATGCCGTTTGTTCACGTATCTTTTCAGCAAAAGATATTATCGCGTTCTTTTTGCTGATTTCCGTGACCTCGGCCAGCCATTCGCCGTTGCGCCCGTTGAAGGCGCGCACGCGGTCGCCGGGCTGCAGCCTCATCACGTTTCTGAGGTAATGGTGCTGACCCTCTGACAACCCGCAGATTTCCCCGCGCGAGATATTCTCGCGGTCGACATGCAGGCGTGGAAGGCGGGTGTGGTTCTCGGAACTCATGTTTGGAGTCTAGCACCACCCCCTCCGCTACGCCACCCCGCCGAAGGGCGGGGTGGCGCTTGCCGCAACATCGCGCTAATCTTCGCCCATGAGCTCCGACATCCAGACAGAAAAATTCATTTTCAGAATTACCCCGAAGGCGGCGCACCCCTACATCAAACTCGCCCGCCTCGACCGGCCAATCGGGACGTGGCTGCTGCTGATACCTTGCTGGTGGGGGTTGGCGCTTGGCGCATTTGAAAACAATAACCTCGACCTTGCAAAAGAGGTGTTCGGCTTCATCCCGATAACTTTTACAGAAACATTGTTAATGGCAAGCCTCTTCGGGCTAGGCGCGATTGTGATGCGGGGCGCGGGTTGTGTTGTTAACGACCTATGGGACCGCAAGCTGGACGCTCAGGTTGAACGTACCCGCAGCCGTCCATTGCCATCAGGAGAGGTTACGATCTTGCAGGCGCTGGCATATCTCGGAGTGCTGCTTGGTGTCGGGCTCATAATTTTGCTGTCATTAAACTTTCTGTGCATCAAGCTAGGCATTCTCTCGCTTGTGCTTGTTGGCACTTACCCCCTCATGAAAAGGATTACATGGTGGCCGCAACTGTTCCTGGGCTTCACTTTCAACTGGGGCGCATTAATGGGTTGGGCGGCGTTAAATAACAACCTCCCGCTGCATATTGAATCCGCCCCCCTCTGGCTCTACGCCGGCGGCATATTCTGGACGCTGGCTTACGACACTATCTACGCGCATCAGGACAAGGAAGACGATGCCCTGATCGGCGTGCGGTCCACGGCGCGGCTGTTTGGCGACAGAAGCAAGTTTTTCGTCGGCGCGTTTTTCATGCTGGCCCTCACCTGCTTCGGCGTCGCGAAGTTCTTTGCGGCTTACAGCCCCGCGACGCAATGGTTGATTGTGCTGCCCGTCGCCCATGCGCTGTGGCAGCGGCATATCTGGAAGATGGACGATGCCGCCAGCTGCCTGAAGGTTTTTAAAATGAACCGCGATTTCGGGCTGCTGGTTTTATTGATGCTGGTGTTCTAGCGTTTCGGCTTTTTCTGCATTTTCAGTTTAAGCGGCTGCATTGGCGTTATATCGCGGCTGGTGCGCGTGGCGCCTTCGACGGCGTCGTGCAGTTCGCGTTCCTTGCGCTGCTGCTCTGCGTTGCGGAGCTTTATTTCCGCCTGCCGCAATTGGTCGCTCAAGGCACCCGTCCGCTCGTATGACTTGATGCGGTCATAAGCCGACTTGCCGTCTTTGTCTTTTAGCGCGGGGTCTGCGCCGTGGCGCAGGAGGAAGGTGATTTTGCCCTGGTCGTTGGCGTCGGTGGCGCGCATCAGCGGCGTGGTGCCGTGGTTGCTGCGCGCATTCACGTCCCCGCCCTTGTCCACAAGCTTGTCGATCAGCCTGTCCTCGCCGTCGGCAAGGTGCAGCGCTGTTTCGCCCTGGATATTTTTAATGCAAGGGTCGGCGCCCGCATCGAGCAGCGCCAGCGCGATTTTGGTGCGGTGCAGGTGGCAGGCCCAGAGCAGCGCAGTATTGCCGCTCTTGCCTTCGCGCCCCGCGGCGGGCGTGCCGCGTTCCTCGTGATAGATGGAATTAAGGTTGTCTTCGTGGTCCTGCGCGTCGAGGTCGACTTTTTCCGTCTGCAAAATTTTCAGCAGCACATTTATCTGCCCGCCACGCGCGGCGGCAAGCAGGCGTTCTTCGGGCGGACGCGGGGCTTTGGGTTTCGCGGCCATGGTTTTCGTTAGCGGTTGGGGCCTTTTTCAAGCGCCTGCAAGTCCAGGATACGCGGCGTGCGATCCCGGTTATGGTCGATGCAGGCCGTATAGGTGATGCCGTTATCGGGAATTTTCTTCAGGGTGTAGCAATTAAGGGCATATTCGGTGCCAACATAACGCTCGCTCAGCAGGCCGACGATTTCAAAGCCGTTCTGTTTGAACATCGCGACCTCGGCCTTATGCTGCTTGTCTTTTATTGCCTGTGCTTCCTGAGGCGACGGGCTGCAACCCGTCATGGCAAAAGTGGCGGCGGCAAGGGCAAAAACGGCGGCGGCTTTTTTCATCTGAGCTTCCTTTTCAGCAACTGATAAACGAGCTGAAGGCAGTATAATCCGCAAGTGGATTATGTCAAACAAAATCCCGTCTTTGAGGGCTATATTATTGAATTACAGGTATTTTATGCCGCTTCATCCAGCAAATCATCCAGTACCGGCGGATGGTAGTTCGGGCCCTTCAGCACCTTGCCGTCTTCGCGGTGAATGGCTTTGCCGTCGGGGCCGAGTTTCGACATGTTGCTTTCGTGGACACGCTCGAACACTTTTTCGAGCGGCAGGCCGAAGGTGACCGCGCTGCCGCTGAGCACATACTGAACGTCGGCCAGTTCCTTCATCATGTTCAGGAAGACGGGTTTCGGCACCGGCTTGCCTTCGTTCAGCGCGGCGATGGCGAGGTCGATTTCGGCGAAAAGCTCTTTCACTTCTTCCATGATCAGCGTCTTGCGCAGCTCGAGCAGTTTGGCGTCGAGCGGCACGTCGACATGCGCATCGGTGGCGAGGTGGAACTCACGTACCTTTTGTTCGTAGTCGTTCATGACGGTTCCCTTTCGACCGTATTGCCTTTTGAATCCACATGGCGCACGGGTTTGGCCAGCGTGCGGCCGATAAAATCGGCAGCGGTGTAAAGCTTTTGCGTGCCTTCCCTGCTGTTGCCCTCGATAACGGCGAGGTAATCCCATATGCCTTCCGACAGCGCGAGGGTGAGGAATTGCGCGGGCGGGCGATCGAAGGACTGCCCGTAATCTATGATCTGCACTTCCTCGATATTCGCGAGCTCGACCCGGCTGCTGCTGGCCGTTGGGAATTGCGTGGTGAGCGTAATGCCCTCCGACGTCACCAGCAGGCGAGGACGGCGCAGCACGCGGCAGAGCTCCGCCGTATGGAAGAGGAAAGCCGCGACGACGGGCGCAAGCGCGAAGGCCCAGAAGGCCTGGCCCTGCGGCAGGTTTTCAAAAAACGCGGCGGGGGCGTCGAGCAGCTGTTGGTAATCGACCATCGGCAGGCCTACGTTGTACTGGCAGATGTTGAAGGCCAGCAACGCGACAGGCAGCAGCGCCAGCGGAAAAAGGATAAAGCGCTTCACGATCACGCCCGCGATGCTGTGGTCGGCCGCATAGACCAGCATCTGCCCCTCGCCCGTTTCGACGATCAGGTCCTCGGGCACGGCGGCTTTGATGAAGGCGCGGGATTTCATAGCTTTCGTCCTGTAATGGCGGTGACTATAGCTATCCGGTGCAGCCTTGGGAAGTTGCCGCGCGTGCATTATGTCAAACTATTGACAGGAATCGCATTCGCGGATACTTTGCTGCATAGCAACATACGCAGAGGAGATAGCCGAACGATGCTCAACATCGCAAAACTCCTGCCCAGCGAAGGCAAGTTTTTAAAGTTTATCGACCAGCTCTCCTCCGAAGCGCATACCGCTTCCCTCCACCTGAAAACATTTGTCGAAGATACCGACCCCGGAAAACGCGCCGAAGCAGGCGCGGGCATTTCCGCCTGCAAGGCCGAAGCCAAGCGCATCAGCGCGGAAGTGACGAAAGAGCTCTGCCTTACCTTCGTCACGCCTTTCGACCGCGAGGACATCCAGAATTTCTGCGGCCACCTCTACCGCATCACCAAGACCATCGAAAAAGTGCGCGAGCACATGGACATGTACAAGTTCAAGGACGCGGTGGAGCTGACGCGCCAGGTGGAAGTTATTGTCGCCGAAGCCGACGGCATGAAGATCATGGTCGAAGGCCTGCTCAACGGCATGAAGACGAAACAGATTATCGAGAAAGCCGCCCTGCTCGACCAGCTGGAAAATAAAGGTGACGAAGTGCTTTCCGACCTGCTCGTCATACTCGTGCAAAATGCGCCCGACGCCAAGCAGCTGATCCTGCGCAAGGACATTTACGACCTGCTGGAGCGCGTCATCGACGTCTACCGCGACGCGGCGGGCGTCGCCCTGCAAATCGCCCTCAAGCACACGTAAGGGGCAACCGGTGGATACAGCCTTTGTCCTCCTCGTCGTCACCGTCTGCCTGACGCTGATATTCGATTACATCAACGGATTCCACGACGCGGCGAACGCCATCGCGACGGTGGTATCGACGCGCGTGATGCGACCAGTCACGGCGATATTGTATGCGGGCACGCTGAATTTCGCGGGTGCCTTGATGGGCACCGAAGTCGCGGCCACCATCGGCAAGGGGCTGGTGACGGCATCGACCATTACCATCCATACCGTTATCGTGACATTGATCGCGGCGATCATCTGGAACCTGATTACCTGGTGGCAGGGCTTGCCCACGTCATCATCCCACGCACTCATCGGCTCGCTGCTGGGCGCAACCTATGCGGCGGCGGGGAATGAAAGCATCCTGTGGGACAAGGTGACGGAAAAAGTCATCGTGCCGATGTTCTCCTCCCCCGTTATCGGCATCTGCCTGGGCTTCACGCTGATGACGTCGCTGATCTGGATGGTGCATAAAGTCCGTCTCGGCCGCATCAACCGCATCTTCGGCAAGCTGCAGATTATTTCCGCGGGCTTTATGGCGCTGAACCATGGCCGCAACGACGCGCAGAAATGCATGGGCGTGATCGCGCTGGCGCTGGTGCTGACCTATCCGCAGGACGATTTCCACGTGCCCTTCTGGGTCATGTGCTCCTGCGCCATCGCCATGGGCCTCGGCACCATGTCGGGCGGCTGGCGCATTATCCGCACGCTGGGCTCGAAGATGATCAAGCTGACCCCCATCCACGGCTTCGCGGCGGAGACCACCGCCTCCATCATCCTGGGCGCGACTGCGCATTTCGGCATCCCCGTTTCCACCACGCAGGTTATCTCGACCTCCATCATGGGCGTGGGTGCGACCAAGCGCTTGTCGGCCGTGCGCTGGGGCATTGTCGGCAATATCGTCTGGGCCTGGGTGCTGACCCTGCCCCTCACCTTCGCCATGTCGGGCGCGCTGATGTGGGTTTACAAAACCATCACCGGATAAAGAAAAAACCCGCCCCCTTGCGGGGACGGGTTTTTCAAGCATTTATCGCGCCGGCGTAACGCAGCGGCGCGATGAAATTACTTGCCGACTGCTTCTTTCAGTTCTTTAGCAGCGCGGAAGGCGATTTTCTTTTTCGCCGGGATCTTGATGGTCTCGCCCGTTGCGGGGTTGCGGCCCATGCGGGCAGCGCGCTTGCGGACCTGGAGGATGCCGAGGCCAGCCATGCGGACGCGGTTACCTTTTTTCAGGTTTTTCACGAGATGGGCGATCAGGTCTTCCATGATCGCGTTCAGTTGCTTTTTGGGCAGCTCATGCTTTTCAGCGATTTCAGCTGCGATGTTTTTCAGCGTAACGGTAGGTTGGGTAGCTTTTGCCATGATATGACACTCACTTCGTTGATTGCACAATCAAAGGGGCAAATATGTGGAAAACGCCTTTAAAACCGGCATTCCCCAGAATCACATTTTTTCCCCGTGACAAGTGATTCATGACAGATATTGCACACCCCGCCAACAGAAAAATGCGCCCAAACCGCTATTTCCAGCTGTTTTTAGTGTCTTTTTACAATAATCAGGCGTTTGGAGGTGCTAGAAACCCTTATTTTTAAGGGTTTTTTAACATGCAGACAGTTATCCACATGCTTGACAAAGCGGATTATTTGGCCTCAGCGGATTTCATTTCGTCGAGTTCGAGCCAGCGCAGTTCGGCGTTGTCGAGTTCCTGACGCGCTGCGGCAAGGCGTTTGGACGCGGCGTCGAATCCGCCGCGGTCGCGCGTAAACAGCTCGGCATCGTCAAGCACGCGCTCGAGGTCTTCGACTTCGGCTTTCAGTTTGTCGATGCGCGCGGGCAGGTTGTCGAGCTCGTACTGCAGTTTATAGGTGAGCTTGACCTTCTGCTTCGGCACGGCGGCTTCGACCGGTGCGATTGCTTGTTCGTTGGCGGCTTTCGGCTTCGCGGCTTTCGGTTCGCGGAAGTGGAGGAAATCGTCTTCGTCCTCTTCCCCGCTGGCGCGTTTTTTCCGCGCGGCAATATAATCGGTATAGCCGCCGATATAGCCATGCACGCGCCCGTCGCCCTCGAAGGCCAGTATCTTGCTGACCGTCTGGTCGAGGAAGTCGCG
>CAZNRN010000025.1:0-54687 GCA_964575605.1 uncultured Micavibrio sp.
GGTGAGCGCGCGGTGCACCAGCACATCCGCATAGCGCCGGATGGGCGAGGTGAAATGCGCGTATTTTTCAAGCGCGAGGCCGAAGTGGCCGAGGTTGTCGGGGCTGTAAACCGCCTGGCTCTGCGTGCGCAGCAAGACCGTATGTATCAGCTCCTTGTCCTCGTTATCGGCCGAGGTTTTCAGGATATGGTTGATGTTGGCGGGCTTCAGGTGTTCGCCCTTGGGCAGCGAATAGCCGAATTCTTTCAGGAATTCGCGCGTCGCCTCCAGCCTGTCGAAGGCCGGGCGGTCGTGCACGCGGTAGACGCAGACGGCGTTCTTGTCCTCCAGCCCTATCGCCGCGGCGACGTTGGCCAGGATCATGAACTCCTCGATCAGCTGGTGGCTGGCAAGGCGCTGGCGCGGCACGATGTCCATCACCTTGCCGTCCTTGATAATCGCTTTCCTCTCGGGCAGGTCGATCTCGAGCGCGCCGCGCAGCTCGCGCGCGCGTTTCAGTACGGCATAGGCCTTGTAGAGCGGCTTGATGACCGTTTCCATCAAGGGCGCGGCCAGCTCGCCGGGGGCGCCCATATGCGCTTCCTCCACCTGTTCATAGGTGAGGCGCGCGGCAGAGCGCATGAGGCCACGGGTAAAGCGGTATTTCAGCAGCTTGGCGTTGCCATCGATCCATAGATGCACGGCCAGGCAGGCGCGGTTGACATGCGGGCGCAGAGAACAAAGGTCGTTCGACAAACGTTCGGGCAGCATCGGCACCACGCGGTCGGCGAAGTAGGTCGAATTGCCGCGCTTGAAGGCTTCGTCGTCAAGCGCCGAGCCCGAGCGCACGTAATAGGACACGTCGGCGATGGCGACCATTAAATGCCAGCCGCCGGGATTGTCGGGGTCGGGTTCGGCATAGACGGCATCGTCGAAATCGCGCGCATCGGCGCCGTCGATGGTGACCAGCGGGATATGGCGCAGGTCTTCGCGTCCGCCCGACAGATCGGGTTCGTGCAGCTGCGCCGCTTCCTCGAGCGCCTTTTTGGGGAACTCGGTTGGTATGCCGTGCGAATGGATGGAAATCAGCGAAATCAGTTTGGGGTCGTTCTTTTTGCCCAGACGCTCGACAATGCGCGCAGGGTTTTTCGCCCGCGGCAGTTTCGATGACGGCGGCAGCGGCTCGGCGATAACAAGGTCGCCCTCCTCGCAGCCCACGATATATTCCTCGGGGATAAAATATTCCTCGCGGTTCTTCTTGTCGGTCGGATAGACGTATCCGCCGCCCTTGTAGGGCTGGAAGGTGCCGATGACGCGGGTGCTTTCCTCCGCATCAATCGCCTTCAATATCTTCGCTTCGTATTCCAGCTTATCGATGCGTTTCAGCTGCGCGAGGATGCGGTCGCCCGGCTGGGCGTAACCCTCGGCGCGCCTTTTATCGATGACATAGATGATGGGTACGGGGCCCTTGCCATGCCATTCGACAGGCTTGGCGCGCAATTCGCCGTCGCCATCAAGGCCGATGATTTCGATCAGCGCGCGGTCGGGCAGCGAACCCGGCGCCTTGAAGCTGCGTGTGCCGCCGCGCTCGATCCCGCCTTCTTCGGCCAGTTCGCGGAGCAGGCGGCGCAGCTGCGTCTTTTCCTGCCCTTTCAGGCCGAAGAAATGCGCGATGTCCCGCTTGTGCTGCGGGCCATCGCTGTCTTGCAGGAATTTCTGGAGTTCCTCTTTGGAGGGTAGTCCGGGGGGGCGTTCACCGCCCTCCCCAGGCGGGTTCAGCCCGCCGTCATTTCTATTATTGTTGTTATTACGGTTTTTATTTCTTTTAGAGTGTCGTTGGTTCAAGCTTCTTTTGCCTTTTTGGTTTTGCCCTTCGCGGGCTTTTTGGCGGCAAGCCATTCAACGGCCTGCTGCAGCGTCACTTCTTCCACCGGGACGCTTTTCGGGATGGTGGCATTCACGCCACCATGTCTGATATAGGGCCCGAAGCGCCCCTTGCTGATGTTCACGGGCTTGCCGTCTTCGGGGTGCGGGCCCAGTTCCTTGATGGTGCCGAAACCGCCGCCGCCGCGCGCCTTGCCCTGCTGGGCGAGGAGGTCGACAGCACGGTTCAGACCGATCGTCAAAACGCCTTCGGGGTCGTCGGCGGGGATGGATTTGAATTTTCCCTGGTGGACAAGGAAGGGGCCAAAGCGGCCGATGCCGGCCTTGATCATTTCCTTGGTCTCGGGGTGCAGGCCCACTTCGCGCGGGAGCGAGAGGAGGCCAAGCGCCTTCGGCAGGTCGACCGAATGCGGGTCCATGTTTTTCGGCACGGGCGCGCGTTTCGGTTTCTCGCCGGCGGCGGCTTTTTTCTTGCGCGGTTTTTTCTCCGCCTTTTCGCCTTTTTCGCCTTTGGCGGCTTTCTTTGCCGGTTTTTCCTCTTCCGGCTCCTCTGCCACAACAGGCTTCACGGCGGCCACGCCCAGCTGCACATAGGGGCCGTAGGGGCCAAAGCGCAGCGTGACGGGCAGGTTGGTTTTCGGATCGATGCCCAGTTCCTTGGGCGCGAAGCCCTCGGCCGGGTTGGCGTCGCCGTCGTCCGTGCCGGCCGTCAAAACGGGGCGGGTATAGCGGCAGTCGGGATAGTTCGAGCAGCCGACGAAGGCGCCGAACTTGCCGAGCTTCAGCGACAGCGTGCCTTCCTTGCACTGGGGGCATTCGCGCGCGTCAGGGCCCTTGTCGGGGAACAGCACGGCCTTCAGGTCTTCTTCGAGCGCGTTGATGACGTCGGTGATTTTCAAATCCGTCGTCTTGCCGACGGCTTCCGAGAAGCCCGTCCAGAATTCCTGCAACACTTTCTTCCACGCCACATCGCCCGCGGAAATGCTGTCCAGCTGTTCCTCGAGGTTGGCGGTGAAGTTGTATTCCACATACTTTTTAAAGAAGTTGATGAGGAAGGTGGTGACGATGCGCCCGCGCGATTCAGGGATGAAGCGGCGGTTGTCCAGCTTCACGTAGTCGCGATCCTGCAGAACCTGCAGGATCGTGGCGTAGGTCGAGGGACGGCCGATGCCCAGTTCCTCGAGCTTCTTCACAAGGCTTGCCTCGGTAAAGCGGGGCGGGGGCTGGGTGAAGTGCTGGTGGGGCGTGACGTCTTCCAGTTTCAGCTGGTCGCCTTCCTTCAGCGGCGGCAGCCGGCGTTCCTCGTCAGCGGCGTCGCGTTCCTCGTCTTCCATTTCCTCGCGGTACAGTTTCAGGAAGCCGTCGAAGGTGATGATGGAGCCGGTCGCATGCAGCACGACTTTACCGTCGGCATTGGCGATATCCACGGCAACCTGGTCGAGCACGGCGGATTCCATCTGGCAGGCGACGGTGCGCTTCCAGATTAGCTCGTACAAACGCGCCTCGTCGTCGTCCAGGTATTCGGAAACCGATTCCGGCGTGCGGAACAGGTCGGTCGGGCGGATGGCTTCGTGCGCTTCCTGCGCGTTCTTGACCTTCGATTTATAGGTGCGCGGCTGTTCGGGCAGGTAGGTTTCGCCGAACTTGTTTTTGATCAGCGTGCGGGTGGCGGTAATCGCCTCCGCCGATAGCGTCACGCCGTCGGTACGCATATAGGTGATAAGGCCGGTCGTCTCGCCGCCGATTTCCACGCCCTCGTACAGCTTCTGTGCCGTGCGCATCGTCTTGGTGGCCGAGAAGCGCAGCTTGCGCGACGCCTCCTGCTGCAGGGTCGAGGTGATGAAAGGCGGATAGGGATGGCGGCGGACCTGTTTCTTTTCGATCGACTTGACGTTATAGGAGCCGCCCTTGATGCGGCCGACGGCCGTATCCGCGGCGTCCTTGTTGTTGATCGTCATCTTCTCGATCTTCTTGCCGTCGAGCAGGGCGAGGCGCGAGGTGAAGGACTTGCCTTCCTTGGTCTGCAGCAATGCCTCGATCGACCAGTATTCCTCGGGCTTGAAAATCTCGATCTCCGCCTCGCGTTCGCAGATCAGGCGCAGGGCGACAGACTGCACGCGCCCGGCCGAGCGCGAGCCCGGCAGCTTGCGCCACAACACGGGCGACAGCGTAAAGCCGACCAGGTAATCGAGCGCGCGGCGCGCCAGATAGGCGTCGACCAGGTTGGCATCGATTTCACGCGCGTGCTTGAAGGCTTCCTGTACCGCGCTCTTGGTGATCTCGTTAAAGGTGACGCGTTTCACCGTCACCTTGTCGGCGACGTGTTTTTCCTTCAGGTATTCCAGCACGTGCCATGAAATGGCTTCGCCCTCCCGGTCAGGGTCGGTCGCGAGGTAGACGGTGGTGGATTTTTTCGCGCGGGCGATAATGTCGGACAGCGGCTTGTGCGAACGCTCGCCCACTTCCCAGAGCATCGTGAAATTGTTGGCGGGGTCGACCGAGCCGTTCTTGGCCGGCAGGTCGCGCACGTGGCCGAAGCTGGCGACGACGCTGTAGTCGGAGCCCAGGTATTTGTTGATGGTCTTGGCCTTGGCCGGGGATTCGACGATGACGAGGTTGTTTGACATGTTTTTACCCGAAATAAATCTTTTCTACGGTGTTCGCGGCATCCAGCTTTGCATTGACGCGGTTGCTGCGGAAATCCTTGGTCACGCGGGCGCCGTCCTTGATGACGCGGCTGATATGCCCCTCGCGGGTCGCCTGCGTGCGGAAGGCGGCCTCGTCGAACGGCTTGCCGACCATCTCGTTAAACTCTTTTGACAGCGATTTGGGGGGTGTCATAGGGGGCCCTTATCTAAAAATATCCGCGCGACACTATATAAATATATATGTGTTAGCGGCGCGTTCTAGATCAGGTTTACTCTATTTCCAGCCTGGCGTTCAATACGTCCTGCAAGCTCTAATTCCAGAATAATGGTCAAAACCTCGCCAATCGGCGCTTCCAGCGACCTCACCAGCTCGTCCATCTCGACCGGCGTAGGGCTCAGGCTTTCCAGAATCCGGTTGCGCAGCTGCTGGCTCGGCTCCGCCGATTCGGCCAGAGGCGGGGGCGTATAGCCGCGTTCCTTGTCCCTGAAAGCCTCGACGCGCAGGGATTTGAGGACCGAAATAATATCGTTCGCCGTGGTCGCCATATGCGCGCCGTCACGGAGTAATGCGTTGGTGCCTTCCGCACGGGGGTCGAGCGGCGAGCCGGGCACGGCGAAGACTTCGCGGTTCTGCTCGAGCGCCATGCGCGCGGTAATCAGCGAGCCCGACTGCGCCGCCGCCTCGACCACCAGCGTGCCGAGGCTGAGGCCGGAAATGATGCGGTTGCGGCGCGGGAAGTGGCGCGCGATTGGCTCGGTCGACAGGGGGCTTTCGGCCACCACTGCGCCCTGTTCGGCGATCTGCCTGTACAGTGCCTCGTTATCGATCGGGTAAATCACGTCAACGCCGCCTGCCACCACGGCGACGGTGCCGGTCGCAATAGATGCCTTATGCGCCGCGCTGTCGATGCCGCGCGCGAGGCCGGAGACGATGACGTATCCCGCCTGTCCGACCTTGAACGAAAAATCTTCCGCAATCTTGCGCCCCGTCAGCGATGCGTTACGCGCGCCGACAACGCCGAGCGAGGGTTTCTTCAGCAGATGCGCATGCCCCATCACGGTGATGACGGGCGGCGCGTCTTCGACCGCGGCCAGGTGCGGGGGGTAATCGGGTTCGCATTTCGCGATCAGGCGCGCGCCCAGTTTCGCTACGCCTTCCATCTCTTTTTCGGCCTCGGCCTGCGGAAAGGCTTTCAGGCCTTCCATCTTGCCGCCGCGCTTCGCCAGTTCGGGCAATGCGGCCAGCGCTTTTTCTGCCGTGCCGTAACGCTCCAGCAGGCGGTTGAAGGTGATGGGCCCGACGTTGTCGGTGCGGATCAGGCGCAGCCAGTTCAGGCGCTCTTTATCCGATAACGCGGTCACGCGGCTTTATCCGGCGTGGAGGGCGGCGTATCGCCCTTTTTCTTGTCGAGGTTGATCTTGCTCTCGGTGCCGTTGGCCAGGCGCTTGATATTCGCGTGGTGCTTGATCCAGATTACGACCGCGATAATCATCACCATGGCGGCCAGCTGCATGTTCTCGGTGATGCGCAGCATGACCAGCGGCGCCAGGCCGAAGGCGGCCAGCGCACCTGCCGAGGAATAACTTGTGATCCCCGCGACCATCAGCCAGATGCCGCAAAGGATGCCGCCGGTCTGCCACGAAAAGGCAAAGATAACGCCAAGCGCCGTCGCCACGCCCTTGCCGCCCTTAAATTTCAGCCAGACGGGGAAGAGGTGGCCGAAGAAAGCGGCGAGGCCCGTCATGATGGCGTAATCCTGCGCGTTGCCGGTATGCACGTTCAGCGCGACCAGCACGGGCACCAGTCCCTTCAACGCGTCCAGCAGCAGGGTTGCGGCCGCGGCACCCTTGCCCACGACGCGCAGTACGTTGGTCGCGCCGATATTGCCGGAGCCCGATTTCCTGATATCGCCCGCGCCAATGATGCGCGCGATGATCAGGCCATATGGCACGCTGCCGCTTAAGTATCCGCCTACAAGGGCGACAAAAACATAAGGCCAGTGGAATTCGACAAGGTTGAACAGAAGGGACATGGCGCAACGCCTTTATGAATGAATGCCGCGACTATCGCCGATTCCGGCGGCAGGGGCAATACTATTTATGGAACAAGCCCTTAACCCATTTGAGGGCGGGGTTTTTCACGGCAGTGCCGAGGTTGAGGCGCGCCTGCGCATCGAACTGCTGTTGAAATGCCTCGGTCTTGAACAGGGCAGGCTGGTCGAGGAAGCCTTTCAGCACCGAGCGCCGCGCGTTTTTGTAAACCGGGGCCGGCACATGGGCATACTCTTTGCGGATATTCGCGTCGTAGGCGGCGAAGGCGGCGGGCGGCGCGCCCAAAATCGCAAGGTCGCAATCCGTCATCAGGCGTTCGGTGAATGTCTTGGCGTTCTTGTGGTGCTTGGTGAGGTCGATCAAGGCCGCGACTTCCTTCTGCGTGGCGGCGTCGAGGCCTGCCGCTTTCGCATGGGCGAGGAAGAGGTCGCGGCTCTGCTCTTCGTTATCCTTTGCCTTGGCGTCGTAGACCGCATCGTGGTACCAGAGCGCCAGTTCGATGGTGTCGTAGAGTTTCTGCTTTTCCGGGGCGGAGAGGTCTTTCACCTCGCCCGTTTTTTCCAGCGCGCCCTTCGCCCAGTCGAGCTTTTCCAGCACGTCTTGCAAATGGTTTTTGTCGTGGTAATGCCGCCCCGCGCCGCCGTAAGCGGACACGAGTGCGGCGCCCGAGGCGGCGTCGGGCGTAGCACCCAGACGCTGCCAGAGCGCCGCGTATCGTGACGCGAAATCCATTAACGGGTGCTGCGCGTCAGCAGGTCGAGGCAGGCCATGCGCACGGCCACGCCCATTTCAACCTGGGTGGTGATCAGGCTGCGCTGCGGGTCGTCGGCAATCGCCGCATCGATCTCGACGTCGCGGTTCATCGGGCCCGGGTGCAGTATAACGGCATTGGGGTTGGCGAAGCCAAGGCGCTCGGCGGTCAGGCCGTAGTTCTTGAAGTATTGCACCTCGGTAAACGACAGCGTTTTTTGCAGGCGTTCCTTCTGGATGCGCAGCACCATGATGGCGTCCGCGCCGGTCAGCCCCTGCTGCACGTTTTGCGTGCCCGAGGCCGAGAGCGGCATCAGCTCGGCGGGGCCGACGCATTTCACGTTCACGCCCATTTTCTTGAACAGCTGCAGGTTCGAATGTGCGACGCGGCTATGCAGGATATCGCCGAGGATGGAGACGGTCAGGCCTTCGAGGCGGCCGAAGTGGCGGCGCAGGGTCAGGGCGTCCAGCAAGGCCTGCGTCGGATGCTCGCGTGTACCGTCGCCCGCGTTCAGCACGGGGCAGGCGATGATTTCGGATGCTTTCTGCGCAGCGCCCTCGTCCTTGTGGCGGATGACGAACATATCGGGGCGCATGGCGTTCAGCGTTTTCAGCGTATCGATAAAGCTTTCACCTTTTTTGATGGATGAGCCTTCTTCCGTCATGTTGATGACGTCGGCGCCCAAACGTTTTGCCGCCATTTCGAACGACAGGCGCGTGCGCGTCGAGTTTTCGAGGAAGAGGTTGACCAGCACGAGGCCTTTCAGCAGCGCGTTCGTCTGCGAACGGCGGCGGTTCTGCACCACATAGTATTCCGAGAGGTCGAGGATGGTGTTAATGTCATCCGCGCTCAGGTTTTCAATCGACAGGATATGCTTGTGCGGGATGGAGAGTTTGGAAACCGATTTTTTCTCAGGTGCGGGGGCGGCGGCGTTCATGTCAGATCACTCCTGTGCTGCGAAGGGTTTTGATGTCGGAAGGTGTCAGGGCAAGTTCGTTCAGTATGGCGTCGGTATCCGCGCCCAGCGTCGGCGGGGCGTGGCGGTAGGAAACGGGGGTTTTCGAAAACTTCACGGGGCTGGCGATCAGCTTGACGGGCGCATGAGCATGCGCCATTTCCGTCACCATGCCGCGCGCAGCGACCTGCGGATGCGCGAATACCTGCGCCAAGTCGTTGACGGGGCCACAGGGTACGCCCAGTTTTTCAAGCTTTTCCACCCACCACGCGCGCGGCTGCTGCGCGATGAGGGCTGCAACCATGGGCGCCAGCACGGCGCGGTTTTTGACACGGTCGCTGTTCTTCGCAAACCTTGCATCTTCATGCAGCGGAATGTCCGCCGCCCTGCAGAAATCGGCGAACTGCCTGTCGTTGCCGACCGCAAGCACAAGGTAGCCGTCCGCTGCCATAAAGGTTTCATAGGGCACGATGGTCGGGTGCGCATTTCCCATGCGCGGCGTCACTTTGCCGCTGGTCAGGTAATACTGCCCCGCGTTCGACAGGCTGGCCACCTGGCAGTCCATCAGCGCGATGTCTATAAACTGGCCTTCGCCGGTTTTTTCGCGGTGGTACAGCGCCGCCAGTATCGCGTTCATCGCGTAAAGCCCCGCCATCAGGTCGGTATAGGCGACGCCTATTTTATAGGGCGCGCCGTCGGCAGGCCCCGTCAGGCTCATGATGCCGCCGATGCCCTGTATCATGTAATCGTAACCCGGCTGCTCACGGCAGGGGCCCGTATGACCGAAACCGGTCAGCGAGCAATAGATCAGCTTCGGGAATTCTTTCTTCAACTGCTCATAGCCAAGGCCGTATTTGTCGAGCGTGCCGGGTTTATAGTTTTCAAACAGCATATCGCAGGTCGCCAGCAGCTTTTTCGCCAGCGCCAAACCTTCCGGCTTGGTGAAATCCAGCGTCAGCGATTTCTTGTTGCGGTTGGCCGACAGGTAATAGGCGCTCTCGCCCGTATCCGCGCCCGCGGCATCCTGCACATAGGGCGGGCCCCATTTGCGGGTGTCGTCGCCCTCGGCCGGTTTTTCGATTTTGATGATCTCTGCGCCGAAATCGCCGAGCGCCTGGGTGGCGCTGGGTCCGGCTAAAATACGGGTCATGTCAAAAACGCGGAGGCCTTTAAGCGGGCCGGTGTTTTCGGCTTTGACCGTCATTTGCTTGCGAATCCCTGCTGCACCACAACACTATACTGATAAGCCCCCGCCATCCCAAGCATCGCGGAAAGTTTTTTTGAACGCTTGAGGGGATTTTTATTTACATAAATTAAGCTATCCGCTAGAAAATAACGGAATCGCCGGAACATGCGAAACAAAGGGTTTTTCGTGTATTATGGCGTACCGCCGGATTCTTCCGGCGGATGTAACAAGAGGTGTGTTGAGATGTCCTACAAAGTCGCCGTCGTCGGCGCCACGGGCAACGTGGGCCGCGAAATGCTGAACGTGCTGTCGTCGCGTGAATTCCCTGTATCCGAAGTCTATGCGGTCGCGTCTCCGCGCTCGGCCGGAAAAGAAGTCTCATTCGGCGACGATAACACCCTCAAGGTGCAAAGCCTCGACAAGTTCAATTTCAAGGGCGTCGATATCGTCCTGTCTTCCGCAGGTTCCAAAATCTCGCAGGAATTCGCACCCGGCGCCGCCAAGGCGGGCGCTGTCATCATCGACAACACCTCCTTCTTCCGCATGGATAAGGACGTGCCGCTGGTGGTGCCGGAAGTAAACCCCGACGCCATCAAGGGTTACAAGAAAAAAGGCATCATCGCCAACCCCAACTGCTCGACCATCCAGATGGTCGTGGCGCTGAAACCCCTGCACGACATCGCGCCGATCAAGCGCGTCGTGGTGGCGACCTATCAGTCGGTTTCGGGTGCGGGCAAGGAAGCGATGGACGAGCTGTTCAACCAGACCAAGGGGCTTTATTCCAGCTCCGACCCCAAGCGCGAGGTTTTCTCGAAAAACATTGCCTTCAACGTTATCCCGCAAATCGACGTCTTCATGGATGACGGCTACACCAAGGAAGAATGGAAGATGCGCGTCGAGACGAAAAAAATCCTCGACCCCGATATCGAAGTCACCGCCACCTGCGTGCGCGTGCCCGTTTTCGTGGGGCATTCGGAAGCCATCAACGTCGAATTTAAAAAGCCGATTACGGTCAGCCAGGCGCGCAAGGCGCTGCAAAAGGCCGAAGGCGTCGTCGTCATCGACAAACCCGACCCCGAAGAAGGCTTCGTCACGCCTGTAGAGATTGCGGGCGAAGACCCGGTGTATGTCTCCCGCATCCGCAAGGACGACACGGTGAAACACGGCCTCTCCCTCTGGGTTGTCGCCGACAACCTGCGCAAGGGCGCCGCCACCAACGCGGTGCAAATCGCCGAGGTATTGGTGAAAAAATACCTTTGATGTCGAGAGGGGCAATGGGCACGGCAGTTTTCGGCGTTTTTGTCGCCGCCCTGCTGGCCTCCTACTACCTGATGGTTTGGGGCGCTGGCAAACTGAGGCCGCCGGTTGCAGGCACCTGCGGCATAGCGCTTGCAGCAGGAAAAAATGCGGCGGACTCTATCGACAATTGCCGCCGTAAAGCCGAAGACGGCGATGTCGATGCCCTTATCATGGTCGCGGATTTCGATTTTCAAAATATTCTTCGCGGACACGAAGAAAAAGATGCTGCAGCCCTGCGTATGTTCAGGCAGGCCGCGCAGGAACTGGAAGAAATGGCTGAAAACGGCGAGGTGCGCGCCCAGTACAAGCTTGGCTATCTTTATGCCTTCAGCCCTCTGCAAAACGGGCGGCAGGCCGCCAAATGGTTTTGTGCCGCAGCGAAGCAGGGAAGCGTGCAGGCGGCCGACATGCTGGGCGAGCTGGCAAAAGGCCACCTTCATAACACATTACACGAGGGCGACAACGCCTATGATAACGACGAGGCCCGTAAATGGGACTGCCGGCCCGAGGCCGGCCTTCCCGCCATCCCCGCGATAGACATCGGCGCAGCAAGCGGTTTATGCCCCTATAAAAAAGATATGGATCACAACAGCTGTTTTTGGTGACATCTTTCCGCATCGCTGAATCCGGCACCAGAAAATACCTGTAAGCATTTGAGACACTTGGGGCGGGCAGGGAACATTTGCGTGTTTCCGTCCATTGGAAGAGATTGAACCCATCCTCTGCACCCGAGGCTTCAATTGCAGGCGAAACAGGATAAACATAGCCCTGACGGCAGCGATGCAGCGCCTGTTTTCGCGCCCATTTTTGTTATTGAGGGGGACTGGACGATTTACAACGTCGAAGCCCTCGAAAAATCCATCACAGACTGGAAAAAACAGCATCACGGCAAGGCGCTGAAGGTCGACCCCTCGGGCCTCGCCAAGCTCGACACCGCGGGCGCATGGCTGATCCATAAGCATTTGTTCGACGCGCAGTTCACGGCAAAGTTCACGGAACACCAGCAGGCGCTGCTCGACTTCGTGCCCGAAAAACTGCCGCGCGCGCCGCATGACGCCGAAAACTACGGCGTCACCGCCTTCTTCAACCATATCGGCGAAAAAACCGTCGAATATACCAAATTCGCCTACGACCTGCTGGCCTTCACCGGCGTCGTCTTCGCGCGTATGGGAAAAAATATTTTTCATCCGTCGCGTTTCCGCCTGCCCTCCATCGTGCGGCATATCGAGGAAACGGGGCTGAAGGCAGCACCCATCATCAGCCTGCTGGCCTTCGGCATCAGCCTTGTGATTTTCTATCAGGGCGCGACGCAGCTGAAAAAATTCGGCGCGGATATTTATACTATCGATTTGACGGTGATATCGCTGCTGCGTGAAATGGCGGCGCTGACAACCGCGATCATGGTGGCGGGACGCTCCGGCAGCGCCTTTGCCGCAGAAATCGGCGTGATGAAACTGCGGGGCGAGGTTGATGCGCTGCAGACCATGGGCATCGACCCGGTCGAGGCGCTGGTGGTGCCGCGGCTGCTCGCGCTGCTCGTCACGCTGCCGCTGCTCACCTTTCTCGCGGTAGCGGTCGGCCTTGCGGGCGGCGGCGTCATGTCGCTCAGCATGCTCGATATGTCATGGCCGCAGTATATCGACCGCATCGAAAAGGTCGCGACGCCCACCATGTTCTTCATCGGCATGATCAAGGCGCCGGTACTGGCCTTCCTGATTTCATCCGTCTGCACCTATCAGGGCATGCATGTGAAGGGCTCGGCCGAAGACGTCGGCAAGCTCACGACGCTGGCGGTGGTGCAATCGATCTTCCTCGTCATCATGGCGGATGCCGTGTTCTCCATTGTTTTTTCGAACGCGGGGCTCTGACATGAAAAGCATGATAGAAGCCCAGAATATCATCAACCGCTTCGGCAAACAGACCGTGCATGATGGCGTGAACCTCGAATTGAAGGAGCGCGAGATACTGGGGCTGGTGGGCGGCTCCGGCTCGGGCAAATCGGTGCTGCTGCGCACGATGATCGGCCTGCACAAGCCCGATAAAGGCAAGGTGCTGGTGGGCGGCAAGAATATTTATAAAATGAACGAAGAACAGCTGAAGGAAATCCGCAAGACCTGGGGCGTACTGTTCCAAGATGGCGCGCTGTTTTCCGGCCTCAGCGTCCTCGACAACGTCTGCCTGCCCCTGCGCGAACATACGAAACTGAAGCCCGCCGAAATCGAAAAACTGGGGCTGCTGAAAATCAAGATGGCTGGCCTGCCCGAGGATGCCGCCGGCAAGCGGCCGTCGGAGCTGTCGGGCGGCATGACGCGCCGCGCGGCGCTGGCGCGCGCGCTGGTGCTCGACCCGCCGGTGCTGTTCCTTGACGAGCCGACCGACGGTCTCGACCCCGTCGCGGCCTCCGACTTCGACCAGCTGATTTTATCGCTGCGGGACAAGCTCGAGCTCAGCGTCATCATCGTGACGCATGACCTGAACATGCTGGTGACGGTCTGCGACCGCGTCGCCATGCTGGTGAACAAGGAAATCAAAACCGGGACGCTGGAAGACATGCTGGCCTCGAAAGACCCCAAGGTGCATGAATTTTTTGGCGGTCCCCGCATGAAATCGGCCAGAAGGGCCTGAGGTGAAAACATGGAAAAAGACGCGCATTATTTTACGATAGGCCTTTTCGTCACGGCGATGATCGTGGCGCTGGTGGGTTTCACCATCTGGCTGGCCGGCGATCACGGGCAGGAAAAAGGCAATTTCTATACCGTCTATTTCACCGACCCCGTCGCGGGCGTATCGGAAGGCACCGATGTCACCTACCGCGGCATGCCGGTCGGCAAGGTGCTCGACATACGCCTCGACCCCGATAAATCGGACCTCATCAAAGTCGATATCGAAGTGAAAAAAGACACGCCCGTGCGCGCCCATACCAAGGCCGAGCTGGTGGTGCAGGGGATTACGGGGCTGCTGCACCTCGACCTCTCGACCGAGCCCGACGACAGGGGTGAGCCCGAGCGGATAGAGGGCGAAAAATACCCCGTGCTGCACGGGCGCCCGTCCCAAATCTCCCGCATCCTCGATGGCATTTCAAAACTGACGACGCAGGGCTCCGCCGCCGCGGCCTCCGTCAACCAGCTGGCAACACAGCTCAAGAAAAACCCTTCGCAGATTATTTTCGGCGTGAAGGACAAGGACAAGGACAAGGACAAGAACCAGAAAAAACAGCAAGCCGAAGAACGGCGCGCGAAAGCGCGGTAGCCGCAGTTAGTGCAGCGTCGGCATCAAATCATCGCCTGCTTTTTCACCCGTCGGTGCGGCGGGAGTTTCGGGGGCGAAGAGCTGGTCGGCCAGGGGTGTGCTGGTGTCGCCGGGTTTGGCGAGGGGGTCGCCGGGCGTTTCGACGCCGCCGCCGGCGGCCGGTTCGATTTCGGCCAGCGACTTGGCATAGGCGGCCATTTCGGCGTGCTGGAGGATCTCGTCGGACATGGCTTGCAGGCTCTGGGCGTCTTCGGGGAAGTTGACGGTATAGGCGGCCTGTTTCGCAGGCGCGGCGTCGCCGCCGTCGGCGGTCAGCGCGAAAAGGCCTGCGGCAATGACGGTCATGACCGCCAGCCCAAGCGTAATCGCGCCGCAGCAGCGGAGCGTCAGCCCGTTGAAGACCTTCCTGAAGAGAAACATTATTCCTTAAATTCCCTTATTGTGGCCGGAACGGTATCCACATGAACCCGCGCTCATAATACCAGAGTTATGCTGCGAAGCAAGGTATAATTATGTAAATACCTGACATCGCAGGGATATTTGCACCGTCTTTGCTGTCTTTCTCCTTGAAAACTAACTCTAAAAGGGCCGATAAAGGTTCCTATGGGTTTCGGCTTTATCCTCATTCTTTCGCTTGTCCAGGGTTTGACAGAATTCCTGCCTGTCAGCTCCTCCGCCCATCTTGTGCTGGCGCCGAAGCTGTTCGGGGAGCAGGACCAGGGCCTTCTGGTCGACGCCGCGCTGCACTTCGGCACGCTGCTGGCGGTTCTGATTTACTACCGCAAGGACCTTTTCGCGATCGCAAAGGCCGTGCTGCAGGGGTCGAAAACCACCGACCCGGCCAGCCGCAACCTTGGTTATTTTATTGCGCTGGCCTCCGTACCGGTGCTGCTGGGCGGCCTCGCGATGGAATTGCTGGTGCCGGACGGCATCCGCGACGTGCGTATCATTACCTGCACGACGCTGGTCTTCGGGTTGCTGCTGGGTTTTGCCGACTGGAAGGGCAAGAAAGACAAGGCCTTGGGCGACCTGCGCCTGCGCCACGCGATGATGATAGGATTTGCTCAAGCATTGGCGCTTATCCCCGGCACCAGCCGCTCGGGCATCACCATCACCACGGGGCGGCTGCTGGGCTTCAAGCGCGTCGATGCGGCGCGTTTTGCTTTCCTTATCGGCATCCCTGCGACGGCGGCGGCCAGCCTGCTCAGCCTTTTGAAAATCCTCGAAAGCGGCAATGCGGGGCTCATTCAGGACAGCATCCTTGCGGTCTGCTGCACCTTTGTCTGCGGCATCGCGGCGATACACTTTATGATGAAGTGGCTGAATAAATTCGGCCTCTGGCCCTTTGTCGTCTACCGGCTGCTGCTGGGCGGCTTCCTGTTGTGGAAGTTCGGCGGCCTAGCCTTCCCACTCTAAAAAACGCACCAGCGCGACGCCATAGCTGCGCTCGTCATGCAGGATGAAACCCTTCATATCCGGCTCCAGCTGTTTCCTGTCCATTTCCATGACGCAGATCGCATGCGGCGCAAGCCAGCCGCGCTTTGCCAGACCTGTCAGGCATTCCGCCCCCCAGCCCTTGCCATAGGGCGGGTCGAGGAAAACCAGTGTGCGGGGCTCGAGCGAGGCGGGGCGCTGCGTGACGTTGAGGGCGTCGGATTTCATCAGCAGGCTTTTGCCGTCATAACCCATCGCGGTGATGTTTTCGCGGCAGGAGGATATGGCGGCGGGGTCGCGTTCTATAAAGACGGCATGGCCTGCGCCGCGCGACAGCGCCTCCAGCCCCATTGCCCCCGTACCGGCGAAACAGTCCAGCACAAGGGCATTATCAATAATATCGCCGCCATTGATTTGAGGGGGCCGCCATCCCGCATGGGACAGTATATTATAGACCGCCTGCCGGGCGCGATCGCTGGTCGGGCGGGTGGTCAGCCCGTCCGGCGCCTTCAAATTCTTGCCCCGCCTCTCGCCGGCCGTGATACGCATAATAAACCCTGCTTTTCCTAATTATTCAAAAGGGTTAGTAAAGAATACCATACTTTAGGCAAGACGATTGCCGCAAATTTTGTTAAAATGGAAGATATATGTGGAGCGTTGGGGTTTCAGCGAAAATGCAAGAAGCGGGAAACATCTCGATACGTTTGTTTTTGTGCGCACTCTCAATGGGTTGCGCACTGGTTGCGGCACCCGTTTGGGCCGCGCCGGTGAAGGGCTGTAACCAGACAGTCCTGACCGCGATGGAGAAAAAAGCACAGGCGCGAGTCGCGTACGATGTGGCGATGACCGAACAGGTGCTGACGAAACCCGACAGCGTGCTCTTCATGTCATGCTTCAACAATTCGGCCGGTAACTCGGCGCAGCAGATCGGTTCGATCTTTTCTGGCGACTATACCGCGGGCCTCACCAACATCGTTCCCGACGCCCTGACGGCCTTCAACAACGACTTCGAAGAATCCATCGGTAACGATAGCGGCACGGTCGACTATACCCAGACTGCGCTCGGCACCAACATCGCCGCCTGCGACCAGATCCAGCCGCTCTGGGATGAAGTGTCCAACGAGGGCATCAAGAAAAATATCCCCTACGTAACTTATGAAGAGCTCAAAAACAACGCTGTCCCCACAGGCGCGCTGACTGCCGGCAGTTTCGATGACGATCCCAACGGCGCCGCCAACCAGAACTTCGTCGAGGACTGGCAGCAGTCCGCAACCGACGGCGTCTTCAGCGATTTGAACACCGCCACGGCCGCAGGTACGCTGCCGCAGGTGACCATCCCGGATTACACCGCAACGACCTCGGCTTGCAGCGTCGTCATCCAGGCGGGGATCGCGGGGTCCTGCCCATGATGAAGGTGAACGCCCTGAAAGCGGTGAAAATGCTTAAAAAGACCCTGATGATCGCGGCCTTTACCGGCCTGCTGGGCATGCTCAGTGTCACTGCGGTTTACGCCGGCGACTGTAAGCCCGGCTGCTATTGCCCTGCGGCTGGCACTGCCGGCCCCGGCGGCTCCGCCAACTATGGCGGCGTTCTGGGGGCAATGGAAGACCGCGCCAACGCCATCCGCGTGCGCGACCGCGGCTACAAGCGTGAACTGTCGAAACAGACCGACAACTCGGTCGGTATGACCTGCATGGACCACGGCCTCGCGCTGACCTCGCGCCTCGGCCAGCTGTTTTCCGACAAGACGCCGACCGGCTTCGTCGCCGGTAACAACCGCCGCGTTTTCGGCGCCTCCACTTACCCGGGCTTCGGCGCCGACCAGTGGCTGGCGACGGCCCTGCGCGTGACCGTCAACGGCAGCATGGCGAACCACGCCACCAACTTCCCGTTCTCGCTTTCTGCCATTATCGGCGCCACGATCCTGAACTTCTTCGGCGGCTTCATGGGCACGATCAACGGCTTTATCTCGAACATCCAGTCGTTCATGGCGACGCTGCAGACCTATGTGAACACCTTCAACAACCTCGTGACCGCGCTGCAGACCATCATCACCATGCTGAACGGCTCGACGCCCACCTGGATCCTTGCCCTCGTCACAGCAATCAACGCCGCCTGGTCGGCGATTTCGAACTTCATCAATACCATGATCGGCGCCGTGCAATCGGCGATCACCGCCGTCATGACGACGATTTCGAACTTCATCATGGGTGTCATGGGTTCGCTCACCAACTTCTCGGGCCCGACCGGCGAATGTTCGCGCATCCAGCAGCTCTGGGGTAACCAGCAGCCCGCGATGTTCTTCACCGGCGCCGTGCGCGCGCTGACCGGCACCAGTATCGAAACCGGCACCCAGTACCTGAACTTCCGCCAGCTGTTGGGCGGGTCGCCCATGCCGGGCGGTATGACACCAGCCAACGCGCTGGACATTCTGGGCGAGCTGAACCCGGCCACGACGCCCAATAACTCGAGCTTTATCAACCGCGCCTTGAACAATATCAACGCCGGCGGTTCGCTGAACGCGCCCGGCAACATGCTGCCTTGGAAAATTCCGACGGTCTATGCGCCCGGTACTGCGGCCGCGACGATCATCGGTGCGATGTAGGAGGGACCATGCGTCACTATTCGAAAAGAGCCAAAGCAAAGGCCGTTGCGGGCGAAGCGCCGAATATGGCTCTCAGGCTTTTCGTCGCGACGATGACAGCGCTTTGCATACTCGCACTTGCAACGGCCGCGAAGGCGCAGGTGATCGAGGGCTGCGACCCCAACGTGATGGCTGCCGCGCAGGCAAAGGCGCAGGCGCGCGTCGCCTATGACACGGCGGTGACCGAAGAAACCATCGACAAGCCCGACAGCGTCCTGGCCATGACGTGTTTCAACAACCTGTCCGGCTGGGCTGCAGACGGCACCAACGGCGGCGGCGCGATTTTCTCCGGCGACTTCAGGACGCTTCCCGGCTTCTCGCAGGTGATCGGCGACGGCCTGCAGGGCTTCTTCGACGACTTCGTGGATGCATCCGGTAACGATAGCGGTGTCGTGGACTATGCGGCGACAACCCCGACAGCCAGCACAACCTGCACTGAAACCCAGGACCATTGGGGTGAAATCAAGCTGCAGGGCGTGCAAAAAGGCGTCCCCTATCCTGTGCTGTCCGACCTTGGCGGCTGGATTGACCCTGCAACGCTGGCTCCCGGCGCTGTCACAACGCCCGCAGGCTCCGGCACGAACTTTACCAGCAACTGGGGCGTGTCGAGCGGTACCGATAACCTCTTCAGCGGCCTTAACACGGCGCTTGGCTCACTGACGCCCCCGCTGATCCCGGCCTTTACGCCGACGCAGACATCCTGCCTGACGCTGCAGGCCGCTGGCGTGACGGGTACCTGCCCCTGATAAAAGGACAATGGGAATGCTGATGAAAAAGTTACTGTTCATAGCCCTCTTCTCCGTCCTCATGGCGGGACTTGCCGTGACGGCTTCCTATGCCGCCTGCCAGCCCGGCTGCGACTGCCCCGCGGGCGGTACCGGCCCGCAAGGCTCTAACAACTATTCCGGCGTCTTCGGCGCCATGGAACGCCATTCCAACCTGATGCGCCTGCGCGACAAGGCCTATACCCGCGAAATCGTGAAACAGTCCGACAACGGCATCGGTATGACCTGTTTCGACCATGCGATCGCGCTGTCATCGCGCCTTGGCAACATTTTCTCCGACGTTGTGCCGGCGGGCGCCTTCCCCGCCAACCAGACGCGCGTCTGGTATTCGCCCCAGTTCCAGGGTGGTAACTACGGTGCTGACAAACCCCTGCTCGACGCCATCGGCAAGGTCGTCTCGCCGGTCGCACAGGGCCACGTCGACGATTTCGCGGATTCACTTTCGGCATCGCTGGGCGCAACGGCCCTTGGCTGGTTTACGGGTGTCATCAACGGCCTGCTGGCAGGTTTGCTGGGCCCCATCAACGCCGCGCTTGCTACCATTAACGGCGCCTTTGGTACGCTCAATACCCTTATGAACACGCTGATGAATCTGATGACGCTGCTGGGCGGTATTATCCCGATGGCGGTTCCCGTGGCTGTCACCGCACTGAAAGCCGCCTTGCAGGCTGTGCAGAACTTCATCACCACGACAATCGTCGGTTTCCAGACCGCCGTGCGGACGGCCGTCAATACCCTTATGACGACCCTTGTCAACGGTACCCAAACCAGCCAGCAAAGCCATTCTGTGCCGGCAGGTACGGGCGAATGCGACCGCATCCAGCAGCTCTGGGGTAACCAGCAGCCGCCGGCCTTCGACAACGGCGCGGGCAACCGCGCGCTGGTCGGTACGGGTATCGAAACGGGTACTTCCTATTTCAACTTCTCCCAGCTCCTCGGGCAGCAGGCAATGCCGGGCGGCATGGGTACTGACCTGCTGAACGAAATCTCGACCGGCGCCAACAGCACGATTATTTCCGGCGCCCTGGCCGACGTGACGGCGGGCGGCGCGCTGGCAGGCCCGAACGCGACGCTGCCGTATTGGCCGACCGCGCCGGCGCCCTTTGCCGCAGGCACCTTGCCTTCGGCCATCATCGGGATGATGCCTTAAGCCTTAATTCTGCTCTTTACGGATCAGCGCGGCCAGCTTGACGCCGAAGCTTTTGGCGTCTGTATGGCTCTTCAAAAACAGCTCGACTGCGGCCTGCGCCTGTCCCTTGTCGTAAGGGACGGTTTCGGGAGCGGGGGCTGTGTTTTGGGCCGCGATGGCCTCGCGTGTGCGGCGCAGGACCTCGGGGTCGATGCGGGCGCGCTGCTCGGCGATCTGCTTTTTCAGCGCCTCGAGGGCTTTTTTGCGGCTGTCGTCGCCCGCCATGCCATGGTTTCCCGTTGTTTTTCCTGTAGTTACGATTTTACCGCCCGGCGGGCCTTCTTTACAAGAAACACTTGCATTGTGGCGGCCAAAAACCCCATGTTATGGCAGGTTTATATAACGGGTCATATGTTGCTGGCGTTATACAAGACATTGATGGCGGCATCCACGCCGGTGCTGGAGGCCTACCTGCGCAAGCGCGAAAAGCGCGGGCGGGAAGACGCCGCGCGTGCGGGCGAACGACGCGGGCAGGCCGGGCGCCTGCGCGGCACAGCGCCGCTGATATGGTTCCATGCGGCCTCGGTCGGGGAATCCCTCGCATTGCTCGCCATCATCACGCGCATCTTGCAGGATTACCCGGGGGCGGAAGCGCTGGTCACGACCGGCACCGTCACCTCGGCCAAGCTGATGGCCGAACGCCTGCCGCCGCGCGCCTTCCACCAGTATATGCCCGTCGACCACCCGAAATGGGTCAAAAGCTTTATCGACCACTGGCATCCCGAGGCCGTGGTCTGGTCTGAATCCGAACTCTGGCCGAATATTTTGGCCGAGGTGAAGCGCCGCGGCATCCCCGCCGTGCTGCTGAACGCGCGCATGTCGGAATCATCCTTCCGCCAGTGGAAATGGGCGAAAGGGGCGGCGAAGGATGTGCTGTCCGTCTTCTCCCTCTGCCTCGGCCAAAACGTGGCGGAGGCCGATCGTCTGGTGCAGCTGGGCGCGCGCGATGTGCGCGTCTCGTCGAACCTGAAATACGCGGCGGCGCCGCTGCCTTTTGCGCCCGAAAAGCTCTATGCGCTGAAAGACGCCATCCATGGCCGGCCGATGATGCTGTTTGCCAGCACGCATCCGGGCGAGGAAGAAGTGGCGCTCTCCGCCCATGCCGCGCTCAAGCACCGCATCCCGGGGCTGCTGACCATCATCGTGCCGCGCCATCCGCCGCGCGGGAACGACGTCCTGGCGCTGGCGCAGAAATCGGGCGCGACGGCGGTTCTGCGCTCCACCGGCGCGCTGCCCGACAGCATCCACGAGGTTTATATCGCCGATACGCTTGGCGAACTGGGGCTGTTCTTCCGCCTGTGCAATATCGTCGTGATGGGCGGATCGTTTGCGCCTATCGGCGGGCATAACCCGATCGAACCCGCACAGCTGGGCTGCGCGATTTTCTACGGGCCCCATATGCACAACTTCACCACCATCAACGAGGATTTCCTGCGCGCGAAAGCCGCCGTGCAGGTGCAGACCGAGGAAGAACTGCACCAGAAACTCGGCGCCGCGCTGCAATCTCCCGAGCTGTTCGCCCCGATGGGCGATGCCGCGCGCCAGATGACCGAGGAAAAATCGCATGTCACCGGCGAAATCGCGGGGCTTTTGAAACCCGTGCTCGATGCCGCGCTGAAAGGCAGGCTGGCGGCATGATGCTGAATGCACCCGGTTTCTGGTACGACACGCGCGAGCAGAAAAACAAGCTGCTCGCCCGCGCCCTTGCGCCGGTCGGCAGGCTGTACGGCTGGCTGGTGCAAAAGCGCTTCGAATTCTATTATCCCGTGCCGCTGGCAAAACCTGTCATCTGCGTAGGCAACCTTGTCACAGGCGGCGCCGGAAAAACACCGGTTGTGCAGTCGCTCATCCCGCTGATGCAGCAGGCGGGCTTTAACCCGCATATCCTGACGCGCGGCTATGGCGGCGAGGAAGAGGGGCCCCTGCAGGTTTCCCCCGACCGCGACACGCATACCGATGTCGGCGACGAGGCGCTGGTGCTGGTTGAAAAAGCGCCGACCTGGGTCGCGAAAAGCCGCGCGCTGGGCGCACAGGCCGCGATCGACACAGGCGCCGACCTCATCATCATGGACGACGGCTTCCAGAACCCGAGCATCCACAAAGACATCGCGCTGCTGGTCATCGACGGGCAATCGGGTTTCGGCAACGGAAATATCTTCCCGGCCGGCCCCTTGCGTGAATCGGTCGCCGACGGCGTCTCGCGCGCCCATGCCGTCATTATCGTGGGCGAGGACAAGGCGGGCGTCGAGGCGGAAGTCAAGCGCCACAGCGCCGCCATGCCCGTCTTCCACGCCATCATCAAGCACGACATTGCGGGCAACCCCGAGCTTTTCGGCAAGCCCGTCTTCGCCTTCGCAGGCATCGGCCGGCCTGAAAAATTCCGCGATACGCTTATCGCCGCGGGCGCGATGCTGGAGGGCTGGGGCAGCTTCCCCGACCATTTCAATTACATGGACGAGGATTTGCGGGAACTTGTCGCCGCAGCAGACGCGCGCAACGCCATGATCGTCACCACGGTGAAAGACCACGTGCGCCTGCCGCCCGCGCTGAAATCCCGCGTGCAGAAATTCCGCGTCCACCTTGAATGGAAGGACGAGGCGGGCATCGTGGCGCTTCTTACCGGCATACTGGGGACGGGTGAATGACGGCAGCGCCGAAGGTTTCCCTCGGGCTTAAAATCTCGCGCGCGTTCCAGACCGCGCTGGCCTATGCCTTTTACGGCTTCTGCGGCATGCTGTCGCTTGACCGTGCGTCCGATATGGGCAGCTGGCTGGCGCGGAAACTGGGCCCCCATACGCGTATGTCGAAACGCGCGCTTAACAACCTTACCCTCGTCTACCCGCGCATGGCCGAGGCCGACCGCCGCAAGATTATCGACGGCATGTGGGACAATATCGGCCGCACCGCCGCCGAATACGCGCATCTGCATGACATCGCCGCGCGCATCGAGATCGCGGGCGCGCAGTACGTCAAGGAAGAGATAGAACGCGACACCGGCGCAATCTTCTTCGGCGGCCACCTTGGCAACTGGGAAATCAAGACGGTGGGCGCCCGCATAATGGGCATGCCGCTGCACGTCGTTTACCGCAAGCCCAACAACCCCGGCGTCGACGGCTTGCTGCGCCATGCGCGCGATTCCGGCGCGATCGGCCATATCGAAAAGGGATACGACGGCGCCCGCGCCATCCTGCGCCTCCTTAAAAGCGGCGGGGCCGTGGGCATGCTGGTCGACCAGAAACTGAACGAGGGGCTTAGCATTCCCTTCTTCGGCCGCCCCGCCATGACCCCGCCCGCCATGGCCGAATTCGCGCACCGCTATGGCTTCCCCCTGTATCCCTGCCGCGTCGAACGGCTTAAGGGCGCGCGTTTCCGTCTCACCATCTATCCTGCACTGCACATTGACCGCGGCGCCGACCGCAAGGCCGAGGTCGAACGCGTGATGACCGACGTCAACCGCTTGCTGGAGAGCTGGATACGCGCACGCCCCGAACAATGGCTCTGGATTCACCGCCGCTGGCCGGAATCGAAATAGGGCTGCAAAAACTATCCATAATTATTCCATAACCCGCTGTTTATAAAGCGGGATTTCCAAAATTGACATATGAAAAACCCGCTGCTACGGTAACGCGTATTTCATAAGGAAGCGACGCCCCGTGAACCGCAAACTGGACGGCAATGCGAAGATATTCTCGCTCGATCAGGACGACCTCTGGATCGAGGCGCTGGTGCCGGCTGAATCTGGCATGGGCCCGTCTGAATCCATCAGCTTCCAGGTCGAAAACATCTCGCATATCCGCTCATTAGGGCCGAAGCATTCGGTCATCGCGGTCAAGGGCGGCCCCGACATCACCGTGGCTCTGCCCAAGGATGAATTGATGGAGCGCCTGAATACGGGCGCGGCCGGCGAAACGCTCGACCTTAAAAAACACACCGTGCTGGAAAACAGGGGCGTGCTGCTGGAACGCCTGCGCGGCGAATTCAGGGACGCGCAGGAAGCTGCGAAATACGACGACATCAACGCGCTCACCTTCACCGCCTTCGTGCGCCTGCCGCAGCAAAAGGAATATATCGAACTGACCTTCAAGGGCACCGATATCCTGCCCGCCAAAACGTCGGAAGGCGGCAGCATCATGGGCGGACAGGCGCTGACCTTCGTGCTGCGCGCGCCCAAGGCGGGTTTCCCCGACGGGCAGTTCATCATGGAAACCACGCAGGACGAATTCAAGGCGCTGTGCCGCAAGGCGCGCGAGCTGGGGCAAGATACGCTCGACATCCGCGAATATTCGCGCCGCAAAGGCAATTTAACCACCGAAGAACGCGCCGCGCGCGGACTGCCGCACCTGAAAGATTTCCACCGTGACAGGGGCGGGCCGTGACAGGATTAGGCAAGGGTACTGTTATCAAATCGCTGGGCGGCGGCGGCGAAGAGGATTTGCTGATCGAGGCACAGGCGCCGGTTTCTGGCGCGGGTGCGGGCCTTCAGTTCCGCCAGGTTGCCTTCCGCGCGTCGCGCATCGACTACATCTATGAAGCGGCCGAAGGCGTCTCGGCCATCAAGCTGAACGACGGCGTCACCATCCCCGTCGCCATGCAATTCAACGAACTGAAAAGCCGCATCTACAACAACGATTTCCGCGACGGCGGCAGCATCGACCTGTCACTGGTGACGGGCGCGCGGGTCAAGGATGTGCTCTATCCCAAACTCTCCAAAGCCTTCAATCCCGCGGCCGAAGAGCCCGTGGTAGCCCCCGACAGCGACCTTCTCATCACCATGTTCGTGCACGGCAAGCCGACCGACCGCGAGTTCAAGCTGCTGACTTTCAAGGCCAGCCAGATCGACTGTTTCGAGCCGCACGCCAGCCGCAAAGACAAGGAAACCTACGTCGCGCTGAAAAAGCCCGTCGACGGCCTTGAGGCCTTCTACGTCAACATGCCCATCACGCATTTCACCTACTATATCGACAACGCCAAAAAGAACGGCGAAAAGGTGCTGCAGCTGGGCGAGGCCACGCGTCCCAAGGACGTGGGCGCGCTGCGGATGGATTGATCCATGGACGGGCAACGCATGTTCAGCAAGAACCTCGACCGCTCCGGGCAGGACCTGCTCATCCGCGCCATGGCCGTGAATACGCTGGGCGGCTGGCACCCCGTGACCTTCGAGCGCAGCCGCGTCGATTACGTGGCGGGCATCGACGATAAAACCTCCGTCCTCGCCCTCAAAAGCGGCGCGAAAATCGCGGTCGCCATGGCGTATGAGGAACTGGAAAAGAAAATCTATTTCAGCGACGCGGGCGAACAGCCGGTGCTGGACTTGCGCGCCGTGACGGGCGCGGCCGCGCTTTTTACCGTGCCCGAGTTCGAGCAGGATTTCGCCAAGGCAGCGCTGAAGGAAACGCCGGAAAAGCCGTCCTACCCCATGGTGAACAAGCCCATCAAAATTGCGGTTTTCGCGCGGCAGGCGCAGGAACAGAACTTCCAGATGCATATCTTCACCGATACGCAGATCGACTGGTCGACGGTGACCGGAGAAGACGGACGCAACGGCAAGCTGACCAAGCTGCCGTTCATCTCGGGCCGCGGCCCCTTCGGGGAAAAGGAAATGATCATCGACATGCCCCGCGCCGCCTTTATGGAGGTCTATTCCAAGGCCAAGATGGAAGGCAAGGCCGAGCTCGACCTGCGTGACTGGACCCGCCGCCGCGACCCCGACGGCAGCAAGCCGCCGTCGCCTTAAATCGAATATAAAACAATATTGTCATCCCCGCCTTCGCGGGGATGACGAAAGGGAGAGAATAAAAAAACCGCCCGGGCATCGCGCGCCGGGCGGTTTTTTTCAGGCCAGCCGTTAATTACGGCGTGGGCGCTTTCGGTGCTGCGGCGGGGGCTGCAACCGGGGCGGGTTGCGGCTGGTTCTGGTTCGCGGCAGCGGCCTTGTCGAACTTCTCTTTCAGGCCGTCAAAGATTTCTTTCTGATGGTCTTCCGAGAGGTAGCGCAGGCGGTAGGAGATTTCGTTGTACTCCTTGCGCTCGTAGCGTGCGGACAGCGAGTTGTAGCTGATTTCTTCCAGCTCTTTCTTGCCGTCGTATTCGACGCCTTTGATGCCTTTCACGCGGTCGAGCGTACGGAGCAGGCCGGTTTTCAGGTTCACGACCGCAGGGATCGTGGACAGCGCGGTGATCGCGCCGCCGATGGCGACAGCCGACGCCAGCGTGGCGACGGTGAAGGCCAGCGGGACGACAGCGAAACCGGTGCCGACAGCTGCCAGCGTCGCGGCCACAGCCGTACCGCCGGTGAAGCCGAAGACCGAGGAAGCCGCCATCGAGGCGAAGGCCGCGTGGCCTGCAACCCACCATGCAGCAGCAGCGCCGACGCCGCCCAGGACATGCGAGGAGTGCAGGTATTTGCCGTCAGCAAGGTTGTGGGCTGCGCGGCTGCCGTTGCGGGTCATGATGCCGAGCGGCATGGTGACGACGGCGCCGAAGCCCGTGCGCATGCGCGGGTGGATCGACAGGTCGTCAATCTTGCGGGTCAGCTTTTTGAACAGTTCGACGGGCGCGTCGTAAACGATCTTGCTGTAGCCTTTCAGCAGGCCGGACAGCGTGATCGGGATCACAATTTCCTTGCGCGATTCCATCTGGTGTTCGTTGAGTTTGTTGTCGGACATTTCAGTGCCTTTCATGTGGGTGGAATTCATTTTTCTTGTTTCTTTCGAAAACCGCTTCCCTCTATCCCGTCCGCCGCGGGCGCACAATCCTAGGCAATGCCTGCGCCGTCACTTGCGTCCTTAAGGACGAATCGTTTTTCGAAACCACGCGAACTCTATTTATGAAATTTAGTTATGTCCATGCGCTAAATTCTTGGGCGGATGTTTTTATGAGGTATATGTTTTCATAACGCGCATATAGTTCACATAAGAAAAGCGTATTGTAAAAAGGTGCGAAACTTGCCGTCAAAAAGAAGTCCCCACTCCGCCTGTGGGAGAGGGGTGGGGTGAGGGGATAAAAGGTAAATTATTCAACGCTGTATAATAATCTATTATACACTGTTTAATTCTATGGTATACTAGGGATATACCCTTGAAAACGGAGGTATCCCATGACAACCGATGCCCTCAGCGCGCATATGCCGGTCGACAAAGGCGGGCTGGGCGGACGTGACCCGGCCCGCTCGCGCAAAAACCTTCAACGCGCCTGCTATGGCATCGCTGCGGCTTTCCTGGTGGGCGGCGTCGTGATGTCGTGTGTTTTTGCAGTCACGGCCATGATCATGTTTGCCATCCCGATAACCGCCTTCGGCATGGCCGGTATGGCGCTCGGCATAGAAAAACTATCGCAGCGCCAGCAGGTGACGCTGTGGTGCGCGGGCGTTACGGACCTGGTCTGCACCGGCATCGCCATGATGCCGCGGGAACTGGAACCGCTGATGGACGCGCTGCGCGATGTCGGCTTTATGATATGCACGGCCGCTTCAGTGCTGGCGGGCATCTGCGCCTTTTTGCCGCCCTACAAACAGGGCGACGGCATGCTGCGCGCGCCCGCCGTGATTTTTTGCGCCTGCACGACGATGGTAAGCTATCTGGCGGTTGTTTTCGTTTGCACACCGGGTGCCCATTGATCAACCCTTCGCTCTGGAACCTGACGATCGTTGTGCTGCTGGCGGCGGCGGCGATTATCTTTTACCGCGGCATCGGCAGCCCGCGGATGTCCGACAGGATAGCGCTGGCGGCCGCGCTGGTGGCGGCGGTGGGCAGCGATTTGTATTACTGCATCGAGCGCGCCTGCCTGCCGGGCGGGAAGTATATCGCGGTCTGCTGCCTGCTGGTCGCGCTGTTCTGCCTGCTGCTGCCGCCTGCGCGCGCGAAGGCGCCGGAAAGCTATACCCACCGCGCCGCCAGCGCCATTGTGTGCCTGATTGCAGGTATTTTCAGCTGGTATGCGCCGGTCTGGGTCTGAGTAATCAGGCGACTTTCGTTTTTACCAGCAGCGGTTTCAGGAATTCGCCGGTATAGCTGCGTTTTTCGCGCGCGACCTTTTCAGGCGTGTCCTGGATGATGATCTCGCCGCCCTTGTCGCCGCCCTCGGGGCCGATGTCGATGATCCAGTCGGCGGTCTTGATGACCTCGAGGTTATGCTCGATCACCACGACTGTGTTGCCCTGGTCGACCAAGCGGTGAAGGACTTCCAGCAGTTTGCGGACGTCTTCAAAGTGCAAACCGGTTGTCGGTTCGTCGAGGATGTACAGCGTGCGTCCCGTGGAGCGTTTCGAGAGTTCTTTTGACAGCTTCACGCGCTGCGCCTCGCCGCCTGATAGCGTCGTGGCGCGCTGGCCGACGTGGATATAGCCGAGGCCGACTTCCTTCAGCGTCTCCATCTTCTCGCGGATGCTGGGCACGGCCTTGAAGAAATCGGCCGCTTCCTCCACCGTCATGTCGAGTACGTCGGAGATGGATTTGTCCCTGTACTTGACCTCCAGCGTTTCGCGGTTGTAACGCGTGCCCTTGCAGGCGTCGCAGGTGACGTGAACGTCGGGCAGGAAGTGCATCTCGATTTTAATGACGCCGTCGCCTTCGCAGGCTTCGCAGCGGCCGCCCTTGACGTTGAACGAAAAACGCCCGGGGCCGTAGCCGCGCGCCTTCGATTCAGGCAGTCCCGCGTACCAGTCACGGATAGGCGTGAAGGCGCCCGTATAGGTCGCGGGGTTGGAACGCGGCGTGCGGCCGATGGGCGACTGGTCGATATCGATGACCTTGTCGAGGTATTCGAGGCCGCGGATTTCATCATGTGCGCCCGGGTGCAGGCGGGCTTTCATGAGGCGGCGCGCCGTGCCCGCATATAACGTATCAATGACCAGCGACGACTTGCCCGAGCCCGAAACGCCGGTGACGCAGGTAAAGGTGCCGATCGGCACCTGCGCATGGACGTTTTTCAGGTTGTTCTCCCGCGCGCCCACGACTTCGAGCATCTGGGTGATGGTCGCACCCTTCTTGCCCTCGGCGGTCTTGCCCTTGCGGCGGACGGCGGGCACCTTGATTTCCTTGGCGCCAGTTAAATATTGCGCGGTCAGGCTGTTCTTGTTCTTCAAAATCTGGTCGCGCGTGCCGGCCGCAATCACCTCGCCGCCGTGGATGCCGGCGCCCGGGCCCATGTCGATGACGTAATCGGCGGTGCGGATGGCGTCTTCGTCGTGTTCCACCACCAATACCGTGTTGCCAAGGTCGCGCAGGTGTTTCAGCGTGTCCAGCAGGCGGTTGTTGTCGCGCTGGTGCAACCCGATGGAAGGCTCGTCCAGCACATACAATACGCCCGTCAGGCCCGAGCCGATTTGCGAGGCCAAGCGGATGCGCTGGCTTTCGCCGCCCGACAGCGTGCCCGATTTGCGGGACAGCGTCAGGTATTCAAGGCCGACGTTGAGCAGGAAGGACAGGCGGTCGTTGATTTCCTTCAGGATACGCACCGCAATCTCGCGGTCTTTCTTGTTCAGCTTGTCGAGCAGCGCGCCGAACCATGCATGCGCGGCCTCGATCGACATCAGCGAGACTTCGCCGACATGCTTGCCGTTCACCTTGACGCAAAGCGCCTCGGGTTTTAAACGATACCCTTTGCAGGCGTCGCAGACGTGCTCGACCTTGTACTGGTCGAGGTCCTCGCGGATCGAGAAACTGTCGGTTTCCATGTAACGGCGGTAAAGGTTGGGGATGACACCCTCGAACTTGTTCGAGGTCTGGTAATCCTTCGACCCGTCCCAGTATTTAAACGTGAGTTTGTCCTCGCCCGAGCCGTACAAAATCACGTCCTGAAGTTTTTTCGGCAGCTTTTCCCAAGGGGTCGACATATTGCCTTTATAGGCGCGGCAGAGAGATTCAAGGGTTTGTTCATACCAGCCCGACGACGAATTCGCCCAGGGCGCGACCGCGCCGTCTTTCAACGAAATCGTCGTATCCGGCACCACCATATCGGGGTCGAAGGTCATCTTGCTGCCGATGCCGTCGCAGGCCGGGCAGGCGCCGAAGGGGTTGTTGAAGGAAAACAGCCGCGGCTCGATCTCCGGCAGCGTAAAGCCCGACACGGGGCAGGCGAACTTGGCCGAGAAGATATCTTCCTTCTTCGTATCCGCATTCTCGACGATGACGAGGCCGTCCGACAGCCGCAGCGCGGTTTCGACAGAATCCGCAAGGCGGTTACCCAAATCCTTCTTCACCACCAGACGGTCGATCACGACATAGATATCGTGCTTGATCTGCTTGTCGAGCGCGGGCACGGCGTCGAGCTCGTGGAACTTGCCGTCCACTTTGACGCGCTGGAAACCTTTTTTCTTCAGGTCCTGGAATTCCTTGCGGTACTCGCCCTTGCGGCCGCGCGCGATGGGCGACATCAGGTAAAGTTTCGTGCCTTCGCCCATGGCCAAAATCTGGTCGACCATTTCCGACGCCGTCTGGCTGGTGATGGGCTTGCCGGTCGCGGGCGAGTAGGGCACGCCGACGCGCGCCCAGAGCAAACGCATATAGTCGTGAATCTCCGTCACCGTACCCACGGTCGAGCGCGGGTTTTTCGAGGTGGTTTTCTGCTCGATCGAAATCGCGGGCGAGAGGCCTTCGATTGAATCCACATCCGGCTTCTGCATCAGTTCCAAAAACTGGCGCGCATAGGCCGACAGCGATTCCACATACCTGCGCTGCCCCTCGGCATAGATCGTATCGAAAGCCAGCGACGACTTGCCCGAACCCGACAGCCCGGTAATCACCACCAGCTTGTCGCGCGGAATATCGACGTCGATGCTTTTAAGGTTGTGCTCCCGCGCGCCCTTCACGCGGATGGATTTATTATATGCCTCGGCCATGTGTCGCCCTCTCCCTCAAAACCAGAACAAATATAGAACAGAAAGGACGTCCTGTCATCTGGCCTCTTTATAAATACTGACCTGATTGATTTAATCGCGCGGCCGGATTTGTCAAATATTATGGGGATTTGGCTTGGCCTACCGCTAATTAATTGACATAAAGCAGAAAAATCGGCTATTCTCCGGCAACTCAGACATATCAAAAACCCCCCGGGGGCATCGTGACGCAAAAAGGCGCCGTAACGGTAGAAGACTACGCCGACTGGTTCGAAGCGGTCCGCGGCGGCTATGCCAATATGCTGCGCGAGATGGCCGATGCCAACCCCCGTATCGTCAACGTCACCAATTACAACGGCGGCACCGCGCTGCATGAAGCCGCCGTCCACGGCAAGCCCGAGATCGTCGCGCTGCTTTTGCAGCTGGGCGCAAAACCCGACGCGAATGATGAAGAAGGCGGCACGCCGCTCCACACCGCCGCCATGCAGGGCGAAGTGCAGATCATGAAAATGCTGATCGACAAGGGCGCGCAGCTTGAATCACGCCAGGGCGACAATATCACCACGCCGCTGCACTGCGCCGCCTGCCGCGGGCATCTTGAGGCCGTACAGCTGCTGGTCGAGGCCGGCGCCGATATCAATGCAAAAGACGGTCGCGGCAAGACCGCCCTCGACGCCGCAAAAACATTCAAGCGCGCCCCCGTCGCGCAATACCTGGACCGCGCCATGACCCGCCACGCCTTCGCCGCCGAGGCCGAGACCCTGACGCAGGGCCTGCAAAAACCACTCACCGTCGGCCACCATATTTCGCTGAAATCCCCGCAGGCCAAGCCCCCGACGCCCTGAAAAAAATTTGTGCGGGGCCGGGAACTAAAAACCCGCCCGTTTAAAATCAGGCACTTGTAAAAATTCCTTTCCCGCCCCGCGATTTTTTTTTAAACCTTTTTACGGCCTCGGGCGTTTTCGGGATAAGACAACCGCAAAACGATTGTTAACGGCAGGCATGACCCAAAAAAACGACATCATACCCGCGCAGGTGCGCGCCGATCTGCTGGCCATGGGCATTCCCCCGACGGAGCATACCGTCGACGGGCTGGCCGGCCTGTTTCCGGACGAATTCAATATCGCCCATATCGGGCTGAACGCGGGCGACATCGCCAACGTGCTGGTCGATTTCGTGCAGCGCGGCCTGATCTCGCTGCCCAAGGCCGGCGCGGGCACCGCCGTGCGCAAGGTGACGCCGGGCTGGCATTTCTGCCGCTTCTACCGCGACCAGGAACAGCTGCTCGATATCGTCGCGCCCTATATCGCCGAAGGCCTGCACAGGGGCGAGGCCTGTTTCTGGATCACGCCGGAATCCGTCAGCGCCGAAAAGGCCTGCGAGGCCGTCGGCCGGCACATCGGCGATACCGGCGAATACCTTGCCAGCGGCCAGCTGGAACTGATGCAGCACCCCGACTGGTACCTCGACGCCGAAGGCAATTTCAAATCCTTCGAAGAACTCAGCGCGGGGCTGCTGGGGCGGCAGGACCGCGCGCTCGACAACGGGTTCGCCTTCCTGCGCGCGGCAGGCGACGCCGGCTGGGTGTCGGGCACCGAGGAAAGCAGGGAATTCATCGATTACGAAATGAAGATCAACGGCGCGATCAGGTCGACGCAGGTGGCGGCCATGTGCACCTACCGCGCGGGCGTCACCGCGGACGAGCTGGTCTCCATCGTCGCCGCGCACCAGGATGCGCTCGCGAAACCGCCCGGCTGGTGATGCGCACCCGCGGCGCGCATCTGGACGGGCGGGGGCGAGGCGTAATAGGCTATGACAAGGAAAGCCCATGCAACAAGACGCGCAGCATCATTGCCTGATTTACGACGGCGCCCCCTCCCGGCAGCTGACCGCGCTTGCGGCTTTCACCAAACAGAAACTCGATGAAAATTTCCGCTGCCTCTACCTGAACAGCCCGACGATGGTGGCGGGCATGCGCTCGTACCTCGCGGCGCTGGACGTCGACGTGACGGCGGCGGCGCAGCAGGGGCGGCTGGTGCTGTCTTCCGAAACCGCGGTCTCGGCCGATGGCGCGTTTGATGCGGCCGTGATGATCGCGCGCCTCGACGCCGCCGTCACGCAGGCGGTGGAGGAAGGCTACGCCGGGCTTTTCGCGACCGGCGACCTGACGTGGGAATTCGGCCCGCGCCATGATTTCTCGGCGCTGCTGCAATACGAATGGGAACTGGAGAGGCTCTTCCGCAAGCATCCCGTGCTTTGCGGCGTCTGCCAGTACCATGCCGACACGCTGCCCCGCGACGCGCTGCGGCAGGGGCTGGTCAGCCATCCGAAACTCTTCATCAACGAAACCCTCTCGGTCATCAACAAATTCCACGCCGGTAATGCGCAAGACGCTGCCCTGGCCGCGCAAAACCCGCAGCTCGACGCCGAACTGGCGAAACTGGGCGGCGGCGACAAATAACCCTGCCACCGCAGGCATTTACAGGCAATTGACGCATATCAAGGAAATCCCGTCACCGCCGTGGCAGGATAAAAGGGTAATGCCGCAGACAGGGTAATCCTGTCTTTGCCGCGCATCGGAAGAACGGGATATGCAGGGCGCAGCGACGACATCGCAGGACGACACGGCCGAAGCCCAACCGGGCGCAGGGCGTATTGAAAAAACAGGCGCAGGTCACCTTACTAAAACAGGCGCGGAGCGCATTTCGAAATCAGGCGCGCAGCGCCTTGGCAAATGCGCGCTCTGCTTCGGCGGCAGTGCGGGCGGGTTGCTGGCGGGTCATGCGGGCTGCGTTCTCGCGCCGCTGCTGGCCGCGCTGGCGGGCCTCGTCACCGGCGCCGCGGGGCAGAAGGTGGCGCTCATGGCTTTCTTCGCCGTCGCCTGCAGCGCAGCCATCACCGCAGGCGCGCTGCTGTTCTGGTGGCGTCTGCGCGGATCACGCGCACCGGTGTGGGAGCGCCGTATCGTCACCGCCAGCGCTCTCGTCAGCCTCGCCTTCTGCTTCGGTTTCCACTTCACCCCCCACCTGCTCTCCGGCGCCATGGCCGCCGCAGGTTCGCCCGCCGCCCTGCTGGCCGAAAACTTCTGCGGCACGCCGCCGGTCCGGTAAAAGCTATTCTTATTAGGGATCTTGAAGTTTTTATTAAGTAAGGTTATACTACCAAAGTCTGTAGCGCGTGTTACAGACGGATCTTTTGGTGCTATTTCACTTTTGTGCATCCTCAATATGAGATGCTGGGTAAATAGCAAGTTGCCTAACCAAACAGATCATCGAATCACATAGGCACACAGGAGAATCCAGCATGAAAAAGCATGTTGAAACGAAGACTATTCGCTTTAAAGTAACCCCCGAAAATTGCCGTACTTTTTCCGACCCCAACAATTTGGGGAGGAAGAGATATTTTGCCCAAATTGCTGTGGATGAGATCCAACGGGCAAGAATTGACTATGGTCCAAATCCTCGTAATCAAAACATGGAAACCAAAGTCGCCGATGCAATTCGCGAAAGTCTGAAAAATGAGCACGGCTGGTTCATGTATTACAACAAAGGGATCGTGCTTAACGCTAAAAGCGCCGAATACGACAACAAAAATGAAACTCTCAAGCTTGAGCTAGATAAGGACACCGAAAATCCTTGGGAGAGCCCAAATGGCAACTTGGATGGGGGCCACACTAATCGCGCTATTTTGGATTTAATTGATAGCGGAGAATGGGCGAACCCGACCAATCCCCAACATCGTCAGTTCGTCACGGTTGAAGTCGTGACGGGGATTGACCCTCAGCGGCTCTCTAGCTTGGTTGGAGCAAGAAACACAAATATGCCTGTGAAAGACCTCAGCTTGGCTGTCCTTGGCAAAGAGCTGGACTGGCTTCTCGATATTTTCGAAAAAGCTGGCGTAAAAAATCGTATCGCTTGGAGGCAGTTCGATGACACTGCCGATATCGCAGGCGAAGAGGTGTTGGCTTATTTATCGCTTCTCAATCCCGCCCTAAAAGAGAAGATCCGGTGTTACACCGGGGCGGGGCGTATAGTGAGTGATCTAAAGGTCCGCTTGGAACATAAAGGGAAAAATCCTTTGATGGAGGGATTGAAGTCTATAGGGCCTCTCGCAGTGGAATATCTTAAGTTTGTGGATTATATCCATCAAAGTTTGGAGGAATGGTACAAGGAAGCGAAGGGGGATGATGTTAAAAAGTCTGGGTTTGGTACGCTGACAGCTATCACTACGCAGAAAGACGGCCACAAACTCGTCTTTTTAGATGAAACCATTCGTTATAAAGCTGCAAAGGCGTGGCTTATGCCTCTAGCTCATGCCTTTGTCGGCGTTGTCGAACTGGAAAAGAAGTCGTCAGCGTGGCGGAATGTTGCGGATAGCGTGGGACCAAAACTCATCGAGAACCTAATCAATATGACTGAAGATGAGAACCGCAATTTGATGGCGGTAGGCAAAAAACAGCCAGTGTGGGACACCTTGTCGGCGTTGGTTAATGCGGAATATTGGAAGCAGAAAGCTTCTAAAAAATCGGCGTAAGGCTTAATCGCGAGAGAGCCAGCAATTATAATATTGCTGGTTCTCTTTTTTTGAGATTAAGGTCGGCAGGCAACAACAATAATGGCGGGGCGGGCGAGGGGAAAAAGCTCCCCGCGAAAACGCGCGTGCTGCTTTATCGCGCCGTTGATAACAACGATGTGTCGGCTTTGCCGGTTTCCTCTATCGGTGCGATATAGTTATGAAGGACTGTCGCGAATTTCAGCCCAGCCGGTCAGGATTTTTACGGCTTCGCCTTGAACTGCAGCGGCTTTGATACTTTGAGCGCGGTGTCCTGAACGCTTTCCGCTGCCGGCGCAGGCGGCGTCTGTGCGTCGGCAAGGCCCTTGACCGTCTCGCGCATGACCGCGTTCAGGCTTTCCGCCGCGGGCGTATGCGACCAGGGGGAAAGGCTGGCGAGCCGGAAGTTCTTCACCATTTCGGCTGCGGCCTGCGGGTGCTTGGCGGTTTCCGCCAGAAGCGTGCGGAAATTCTCCGCGCCTTGTTTGGGGTCCGTCATGTCGGTGCGCGCGGCGAGGTGGCGGAAGATATCCGCCCAGTCCGCGCCCTTATGGTCCTGCGTCGCGTTCAGAACGGCGAAGAAAATCCCGTTGTTACCGCTATTGGCAGCCGCCAGTAACGCAGGGCCGCGGCCGTGGCCGGCCATCTTGTCTTCTTCGATCACGCGCAACGTTACATCCGCGCCGCCTGCCAGCAGGGCCGTAATCACGGGGAGGGTGCATTTCCTGTCGATGGCGTGGATGAGCGCGGGCACTTCATTCGAATGTCCGCCGACCAGCGGGTTGCCCGATTTCCATGTGTCGGTGACGAAGCAGTTGGGTTTCGCGCCTTTTTTCAGCGCGGTCTCGACGCCCGTTGCGTCGCCGTTTTCAATCGCCGTGATCAGCGCCCCGTTCGCGGGGTGCCAGGCGCCGTAATGCGCCTTCTTGCGTTCGAAGGCGCTGTTTGCCATCGCGGCCAGGCCAGCGCCGACGTTTTTCAAAAACTCTTTCATGATCCACCTCTTTAAAAAACCAACCTTTGGCGTTTTACTGGTGCGGTGGAAGGCGACAGGCAGGAAACATCCCCAATATTAAAACCGCCTGTCCGGCAGGTGCGCTCAGCTTGTATATAATACTAATATGGTTTATGTATTATGTCAAATGAAGCAATGGACGCGTAATAGGCAAGTTATTGAAATTATTATAAATAATAGAAACCCGGGGCCTTGCCTCCCGGCCTGCCTCCACCCTTGACTGAATTATGAAAAATAATGTATCATGCTGCAGGTTTGCAAAAACAACGGGCGCGCATGTCTGCAGGCAACAACAATAATGGCGGGAATAATGGCGGGGCGGACGGGGGGAACAAGCTCCCCGCGAAAACGCTCGCGCTGCTTTATCGCGCCGTCGACAATAACGACGTGGCGGCTTTGCGGGAATGGGTGGCGGCGAACGGTACGGCCAACATCGACCAGTGCGCCGACCACTACAGCCGCACCGCGCTGCTCGAGGCCTGCGCCAACCGCCGCACGCCTGCCGCGCTTTTTCTCATCCGCGCGGGTGCCAACCCCGACCATGCGGGCAGCAACGGGCTCACGCCGTTGCATGCGGCGATTTTGGGCGACAATAAAGATGTCGTCGTCGCGCTGCTCGACGCCGGTGCGGATATCGGGAAGAAATTCGGCGATGTGACGCCACTGCAGCAAGCGGCGCATTACGGGCGTGGCGATTTGATGCGCCGCCTCATCGACCGCGGCGCGGATCCGACCTGCGTGACTGACAAGGGCGAGGCGCTGGCCGATATCGTTTTCATGGATGACAGCGGAAAAATGGCCGAGATGGCGCGGGGCGAAGCGTCGCGCGTCTTCGGCATACAGGCGGCAGCCTCGATAAATGAAGGCGTTTCAGCGCCTGTGCAGCCGCTCAAAAAAATCAAACTGAAGAATCCGGCTGCTTAGTGGGCGGGCACCGGGATGGTGTAATAGAAGCGTACCAGCGCCATGCCGAAAGCGAAGAGCGCGGCGTAGGTGAATTTATCGAGCGGCACGATGTCCTGCCCCTTCGCCGTGCGCGTCTTGCCGACAAAGGCCATCAGCGCGCCCAGCAGCAGCGGGACAAGGAAAAGATAAGCGACGCGCAGCGTGTGGTTGTGCAGGAAATAATAGGGCAGCACAAGGACGCTGATGCCGCCCGTGATCGCGCCCGCGAAAAACCACAAAATGGCGCCCAGCACCGGATGCGGTTTTTTGTACGACGACGATCCCCTCACGCCCATGTGATAGAGGATCTCGATGATCAGCTCGGCGCCGCCTTGCACCAGGATTTCGATGATGAGTTCGAACAGCACTTCCATGCGCCGGATTTTACGCGATAAAGAAACGCGCGGCCAGCCGGGTGAAGGCTGTGCCGCGCGCGATTTTGGTACCCTCAAAGTCAAACGGCAACCGGGGAAAAGGGCTCCGGGGGGAGCGGCCCTTTGGCCGGGGTTGCCGCAAACGCAGGAGGCGAAAGGGGCTGGAAAACCGGTCTTTCAGGTGAGAGCGGTGCTATGGGTGCTGGTGCGAAAGGGCCGCCTTCCAGGCCACGCGCATCGCCTCTGCGCATGATTCTATAATCTCATAAAACCCTTGGGATATCGTAAATGAATACAAGGGTTTAGTTAAAATGCTGTGCAAATTTTAGCGGTTGCTTGACAGGGTCTGATAATTTCCTTAATGTTGCGCGGTATTTGCGGGCACATGCTCAGGTTGTGGCCTGACCGCTTTCAATCGGTTGATTGAGGAAAGCAGCCGGAATGCCTGCAGGGATGCGGCGGAGATGCGGTTCCCGTGCGGCGGCTGATGGCGCGGAGAAGGCCTCCTGCTGCGGCGCTAATGCGGCGGAAAGGGCGTTCTTGTGGCGTCCTGCAGGCGCGCAGGGGCGGCGGAATCATGGCGGGACTGCGGCGGAGGATGCGCGCTGTATGGGCGCGGCAGAAAACAGTGATTTGATATTATGAAAAATAACTAGTTATTTAGATTCAATAGGTTAGTTACAAAATTCCGGAAAAACACATTAAAGTACCCCAAACACGATACAGTAGGCATCAGATGGCAAAACAGAACCCCGTACCAAAACGCACCGACGATTGTCTCCCCGAACACATGATCCAGGCGCAATTCGCGCTGGCGGCTTTCAGCACCATCAAGGCTGAAAACCTGGTCTACGTCAGCGTGCCGATTACCTCGGGCCCGCGCCTCTACGAATACATGCACAAGATGGGTTTCAAAACGCCGGACGAGGCGAAGAAAGACCACGACGAATTTTTCAAGCATGTCGTGCAGCCCAACCTCGCCGACGGCGTGCGCGAAAGTGAAGCCTGGACGCATAAAATCAACGGCGCGGTGGTTGCGCCCGCCGAATTCGAAAAGCGCCTGCGCGGCAAGGAAGTGCTGGAGTGGGGGCAGGACGATTTCATGGGCATGTGGATCCCGCTCATCGACGAGAAAATCACCGACATGGTGATGCTGAACGGCTGGGAATATTCCAACGGCTCGGGCGAGGAATATTTGCAGGCCGTGCTGATGCAGATGGGCCGCCGCCCGCGCAACAACATGGATATCGTCGACCAGAAGGGCGACGTCCTGCCGCTCGACAAAGGCATCGAGATGGTGGCGAATGCCTACAAGCACGTGACGAGCCTCGGCCTGAAGCCGCGCAACATGGCGGAAACGCTGTCGCTGCTGCTGGAAGCGGAAGAACGCTTCGCGGCAGAGCAGGCGACCGGCCGCGCGCCCGAAACGCGCCCGAACGAACAGCGCCCCGGGCCGAACGTGCCCGCCTATGACAGCAAGAAGGTGGAAACCATCCGCCGCGAAATGCTGCCGCGCATCGCCAAGGACTTCCCCGACATCCAGGGTATTTTGGAGCGCACCTCGAGCTTCGATTACTCGCCCATCAACGCGCTGTTCCGCAAGAAACCTTCGCTGAACGGCATCGGCCTGCAAGGCCTGAAAGCGGAAAAAGGCTCGGTCGCGCCGCCCGCGCATATCATCCCGGGCACGCCCGGCATGCGCCACCCAAGGCCGTAACGGGACGAGTCGACTGAAGCCGGTGGCCGCCGGCTGTGAGCCAGTCCTGCCTTTCCGCCAGTAAATACAGCTATTTATAAAAAAGCATTGGATTGGCACGCCATCAGGCGTATAAAGACTTATTGCCGTTTAGCGCTTTTCCGCCCTTTGCGCGGAGACCCCTCCTAACTGCAACGCAACCCACATCAAGAAAAAGAAAGAAGAGCAGCCATGGCTAGCGGAGGCGCATTTGTTATTTTATTGGATGAAGTCGCAACCCTTGTGAAGGCGACGGCAGAAAAAGCCATCGACCGTAAACAGGAGGACGCCACGCAAAAACGTGACCTCTCGGTCATTTTCGCCGTGGCCAAGGGCTCGGTCGCGAACAAGGCGATCCTCGTGCCGGCGGCGCTGGCGATCAATTTCTTCACGCCCTGGGCGGTGCTGCCGATGCTGGCGGCCGGCGGCGCATTTTTCGCCTATGAAGGCATGAAAAAAGCCAAAGCCGCGCTGCGCGGCCATCATTTCGACCCCGAAGCGCCCCGCCCCGGCGAAGCGCCGGAGGCCGCGCGCGCCCGCAAAATCAAAACCGCGATCAAGACCGATATGGTGCTGTCGGCCGAAATCACCGCCATTACGCTGGCCGCCGTTGCCACCTTCCCCATCGCCTCGCAGGCGCTGATCATGGGCACTGTCGCCATGGGCGCCACGCTCGGCATCTACAGTGTCATTGCGGGCATCATCAAGATGGAAGACGCCGGCGCGTGGCTGGAAAGGCGCCAGGGCGAGGGATTGGGCGCGAAAAGCGCCCGCGCGCTGGGCCGCGGCATACTGGCGGGCAAGCCCCATGTGCTGAAAGGCATCTCGGTTGCGGGCGGCCTTGCCATTTTCATGGTGGGCGGCGGCCTTGTACTGCATGGTATCCCCGCACTGGGGCATGTGGTGCATGACGCCGTAGCAGGCATCAGCGGCGGCCCTTACCTGCACAGCCTCGCGCGGCTGGGGGCGTCATTTGCGACGGGTGTCGCGACGGGTATTTTAACAACCCCTGCGCTCGATGCGGCGCGCAAGCCGCTCAAAAAGGCGGTCAGGCATCTGGGCGCGAAAGCGGCGGCGGTTGCAGGGGCATTACGGGGCAGGCTGCAACGGCCTGCGCCGCAGCCGGATACGCCAGCGCCAGCGACAGATGATATGCAGGCTGCCATGCCTTTTGCCGAAGAGCCTGCGAATGATGCCTTTGCCGCTTGCGAGCTGAAACCCGCCTTTGACCGCGTGGCGCAGGGGGCACAAGAAGGCAGCGAAGCTGCTGCTGTCATCGACAGAAGCCGCGCGGTGTTTGGTACATGGCAGGAGGTTGATCTTTCAAGCGGTGCGGCTCAGCAATCCAGGCCGCCCCAAAAACCGGATCATCACGCGCCCTGACCTCAGGCCATAATTCCCGAAGCTTCTTTACCTTCGCCCGCCATACCGCGGCCCTGCGACATCTTGCGGCAGCCGTCGGCGCAGCCGCGGCATGTTTGGGCGCATTTCATCATTTCTTCGCCGCCCACCGCTTCGCAAGAATCGGCGCAGGCCTCGCAGATATCAGCGCAGGCGCGGCAGGTGATGGCGTGGTTGGGCGAATTGCGCTGCATCAGGTCGGCTGCCAGCTGGCAGGTGGCGATGCAGTCGGCCATCAGGATGGCGTGTTCACGTCCGACATGTTTGCCGCCCATCTCGAGGCAATGGGTGTAAAAGGTCTTTTGGCACATATCGCGGCACTCGCGGCAGGTGTCGATGCAGTCCTGCATATGGGCGTTTTCATTTCCGTGTTTCATCGGTATCTCCTGTTATCCAAATAAAAACCGCCCGGCGGGCCCTGCGTAAATCGTTACAGGCAGGGGGCGCGCGGGCGGCTTATTACCACATCCAAGATGGTGGCCGAGGGTTAGCGGCCAAGGGTTATCGGATGGTGGTATACTCGTTCACTTCGGTCTGCGTCTCGACGGTGCCGGGGTTCACGAAGTTGGACGTGTAGTCGGTATCCGAGGGGGCAGGCTTGAACTTCTTGATGGTGGTGGTTTCGCGCGTCTTCATCATATAGTTGCCGGCGAAGGGCGATTCCGAAACCGACTGGGTGCGGACGTTGTAATCAACCATGTCCGAGTCCGATACGTTGCGGGTCGTGGTGGTGATCGTGTCGGCAGAAGCCAGTGCGGGTGTCATCATGGCGACGAGCGCCAGCGTTACGATAAGTTTTTTCATGTCAGTTCTCCTCTGGTGCTTGCGTTAACTTGTCCTTAACAAGGAAGCAATCTCCTTGCGCCTTACCAATTGGCGGTTTTCGATTCAGGTTCCCGAAACGGTAAAAAGCCCGCTCTTCAAGGCCTTTTGTCACTGTCGTTTGTAACAATTGTGAAACAGCGTTTTGGAGCGAGGATGATTTGAAGAAAGCTTTTTTGCCCACGCATAAACACGAATGCATGCTTGCGCCGCAGGTATTCCAAGATTGCACCGCCCAGACGCAAAGACACCAAGTTTTACGGCGCTTCCTTGGCGCCTTTGCGTCTGGGCGGTGCAAATTATGCTGCGCTGCGCGCGGCTATTCGTGTTTATGCGTGGGAAACTATCTTCACATGCGCGGCCCTCGCGGGCGCCCGGCACAGGAAGCCCCGGCCGGGGACGGCGGGCGTTGTGGTATCCATGAACCGCAGATTTGTCAGCGATTTCAGGCGGCTGAGGGGTATGGCTTGACAGTTATTTTCCGTAATTATACCATTAAACCATTGGTAAATCAGGGGAGTAATGATGTTCTTCAAAAGCTACGCGAAACTGGCGGACAAGACGGTGGCCGACATGGACAAAATCGGCGAGGGCGTCCACAAGACTCTGGCGGCGAAGGACACACTGCTCGACCTCAACACTGCAACCGCGGGCGAGCTTCACAAGAAATACGAGAAGGCCGACACGCTGCGTGCCCGCGCCTGGGGCGTCTGGACGGTGTCGGGCCTCGCAAATTTATTCATCGCCTCGGCGGCGGTCAGCGGGGTGCTGGGACTCGTCACGTTGGTTGCCTGCGGCATCACCTGTTACAAATGGCTGCAATGCCGCGCGATGGACAAGTCGCTGAAGCGCATGAACGACGCCTACGAGGACAACAAGGAAAAAATCTACGGGAGCCACCACGACTACCGGCGCGCGCTGGCTGAAGAGCAATGGGCGCTCGAACGCGCGAAGAAACAGCAGCAGCCGGTGGCGGGTGATTTTAACACGGCCGCCACCGATATCGACCTCGACAACGACATCACCGTTTCAAGGCCGTTGAAGTTCAAAACCCCCGCCGTGGCGGCGTAGCATGTTTTATAAAAAAATCCGCTCGATCGCCGATACCGCCATAGAGGAAATGGATACCCTTGCCGCCGCGCCCGGCGTCACCGACGCTGCGGTGCAACCGATCCGCGACCTGAGGCAAGACGCCTGCGTTGTTCTCTGGCGCGTTGCGGCGCAGGCGCGCCTGCTGCGCGACAGGGCGGGAGTGACGGGGCTGGCGGCGGGCATGGCTGCCTTTGTCCTTTTATCATCCCCTCTCGTCAGCGGCGCCTTGTTCGCCTATGCAGTGGCGGCCGGAATGGTTACCGCTTTTCAGGCCATGAAAGTCGGCGCTGCGCGCAACGGGCTCGAAGCAGTGGAGGACAAGGAGGACACCTGCGTGCGCGATGTGCGCGAAAAGCATCAGGAAGCCTTGCGGCTAAGGCTGCTCATGGAAATGCAGGGGGATAAGCCCTCTGCCGGGGTGAGCAGCGAATTCAATATCAAGGCCGATGACCTTGACCTGGACCGCGATATAAAAGTCGCCCGTCCGATAAGGCTGAAAATGGCGCAGCGTTCTGCCGGTCCGGGAAATCAGCTCGGCTTTATCAGCGCGTAGGTGGGGCCCGGGCGCTTGTGGAGGTCCGGGTCGATGCCCGTGCCCGGGACGGGGCGGCCGTCGACCACGACGACGCCCGTGGTGGGGTTGCGTGTCCAGTCGGCACGGAAACGTTCGGGCAGTTCTATATGTCCCCAGTCGGGACGGCCATGCAGCGTGATGCGCATATCGTCGCGGGTCAGGCCCATCGCGCGCGCGTGCGGTGTGGCGACGCATTTGTCGGCGACGCGCTCGAACGCGTCATAGAAGGCTTTTCCGCCGCCCGCTTCGTCAACATAAGTGTCTTCGCCGGTCTTGTTGTTGTGATCGTAGATCCAGAAGTCGAAAGCGTGGCCGTGCTGGTGGAACGATTGGAAGCGTGACGGGCTGGACTGCGAATTGCCCCGGCCTGTGGCGACGCGCTGGTCGTTGACGGTGCGGAAACCGCCGATCTCCGGTATCTGGAAGGTCTTGTGGCCGATGACGTGGCCTTGCTTGTCCTTGATCTGGTTTACCGGATCCTTGTCGAAAGAATACTTCGCCTCGATCGCGATGAGCGCGAGGCGCGGGTTGACCTCCATCAGGCGGCGCGTCGACATTTCGTTGAAGCCCACAGCCTGCAGCCAGCCCTCGAGCACATGGGCCGGGATTTTATCCGGATCGCTGTAGCGCGGCTTGGCCGGGGCGGCGGCCTTGGGCGCAGGCTTGGGGGCGGGCTTCGGGGGTTCGTTGCCCATCATATAGTCCCAGAAGCGCGTGATAGGACTAAATATACTGTCGCTCATCCCAACCCCTGCAAAACTTCCCACTTTAAAACCTGATTAAGATTGTATTATGAAAATACTAACAAATGCTTAACGCGAAGTTAACAATCGGGTTGCCGTCCTCGATTACGCAGTAATTACAGTACGTTATTTTTAGGGACGATTTTCTTGAACCGTCATACTCATCTTGAATGCGTCGAGTCTGTTGTCCCGACCTCGCGCCGGATTATCGAGTGAAAACAAAGATGCATCAGGAGTCCCGCTTTTTCTGTTTTCACGGCGTGGCAGATACGGAGATGGCCACGGTGCGCTTGAACCGCCATCGCGGTACCGGGGTGTAGAAGCTGCATTTAGTTTTTTAAAAACAACCTGTTAGGCGTTAAGTATTTTTTCATAAATTTGCTGCATCGTGGAAATCGTTATACAATTATTCATAGGGATTAATGAAAAGTTGATGGCAAGGGGTGTCAAAATGGAACAGAGCAGCTTCTATACGACGGGTGGTTCGCAAACGCAGGAAATCGAAACCCATCAGGAGACCCCGGCAGAGGCCGCAGCCCGCCAGCAGCGCATCAATGAACTCCGCGCCCGCATCAACGAGGGCCTCCGCCACGAAATCGCCAAAGGCAAGAGCAGCAAGGGCGCCGGTTTCGCCTATGCCGCCACCGACCACGCCTTCACCGGCCTGACCGCCGACAAAGGCACCGCATTCTATGCCGTCCCCAAAATCTTCATGGGCCGCACGCCTTCCGAGCAAATGCAGGCGATGGAAGACCGCGCTGGCCACCCACTGCTGTCGGGCGATGACGTGAACATCAACACCGTGCGCGAGGGCATGGTGATCGGCATCACCACCAACAATCTGCCCGGCACCGGCGTCGCAGGCGTGCAGCGCACCGGCGTCGTCGTCCGCGACCCGCGCAGCAACGCTCTGATGTTCGCCGAAACCGGCGAAGACGGCAAGGTTTTCACCCGCCCCGTGACCGAACTGCTGGACGCGGCGAGAACGCACAACAAGAAACTTTTCGCCGGCGACCTCGTCGAGCTGGCGGAAGATATCGGCGCGCGCCCCATCCAGGGTTTCAACTACGACCGTTTCCACAGCCGCTTCGCCCCGATCGACACTACGCCCGCCAAGCCGCCGGTGGTTCTGGACGATGAATCGGTTGTGCGCGACATCATCAGCGACGGTATCGAGGAATATACCAACGATTGCATCCGCCGCGGCGTGCGTTACGGCTTCGGCGACCGTACCGGCACGACGCGCATCGATTGCAGCGGTTTCGTGCACAACGCCACGCGCGAAGGCTACGACGACCTGCAAACCGGTCGCGGCCGCCGCGCCTCCACCGGTTTCCTCAACACTAGCTCGGAAGGCCAGATCGACGCGGTGTTCCGTGCCACCGGCACGATGATCCGCGATGGCGAAGTGCAGCTGGATTCTCTGGAGGCAGGCATGATCATCGGCCTCGACACCGGCCGCAAAAGCTGGGACCGCGGCCGCGCCCGCGGCATCGACCATGTGGTCGTCACCTATACCGACAGCCGTACTGGCAAGCTGATGATCGCCGAAAGCTGCGGCGGAGTGGGCGTGCGCAGAATGGAAGCCGACCAGTGGCTGGAACGCATGCGTAACCGCTACGGCAACCGCCTGCACCTGTTTGCAACCGACCTTGCCGAAATGGCCGACGGCCAGGGGCTGGTCGCTAAAGCGGAACAGCCCGCAGTGCCCCCAACCCGCAACGCCCGCAACCGCCAGCATACGTCGGGCGCTCACGCCTGATAATTACTCGGCGGCGGAGACGAGTTCTTCCTCGGCAAACAGTTCATGGAAGCGCTGGATGTACATGCGCTTCGCCTCGTTGGGCGCGACGGGCTTGATTTCCCAGCCGCGCACGGCGACGGGGGGCGGGCCGAAGAATTCCTGCGATTCACGGTGGCCGAAGCCCGCGATCTGCGTGGCCTCCAGATACGCCGAGATTTTATCCGCGCGCTTGATGAATTTTTTAAGCTGCGGCGTGATGATGGCGGGCAGGCCGAAACGCACGTGCACGGCCTGCATCAGTTTGTCTTCGAAAGCGCGGTAGTCGACGCCGAGCGCATCCTTGAAGGGCGAGATCATGTCGCCGACCACATATTCCGATGCGTCGTGCAAAAGCGCCGCCAGTAGCCATTTTTTATCCGTGCCCGGTTCCAGCGTATCTGCGATTCTCTCGACGATGACGGAATGCTGCGCGACCGAAAAAGCATGGTCGCCGGTGGTCTGGCCGTTCCATCTGGCGACTCTGGAAAGTCCGTGCGCGATATCCTCGATCTCGATATCCATCGCGGAAGGGTTAATCAAATCAAGGCGTCTGCCGCTCAACATCCTTTGCCATGCCCGCATCGGTATTCGCTTCCTTTACGCTATTTTGTTCTAGTTTCGTGCCTTGTCACCGCAGCAAAGCCATGTTAAACATAAGCCCATTCAAGGCTCACTGCGGGGCAAGATTCTCGTCTTTTCTGGTTGGCGGTTATCGTATTCCAGAAAAAGGGATTCGGCTAGTGCCATTGCAGGAAGCCGTCATGTTACAGGAATTTGAAAGGGTTAAATCGTGGCAGGCAGCGTCAACAAGGTCATTCTGGTAGGCAACCTCGGCAAGGATCCTGAAATCCGCAGCTTCCAGAACGGGGGTCGCGTCGCCAGCTTCTCCATCGCAACCTCGGAAAGCTGGAAAGACAAAGCCACGGGCGAGAAGAAAGAGCGCACCGAATGGCACCGCATTTCGGTCCTTAACGAAAACCTCGTCGGCGTGGTCGAAAAATACATCAAGAAAGGCTCGAAAGTGTACATCGAGGGCCAGCTTGAAACCCGCAAATGGACCGATAAAGACGGCCAGGAAAAATACACGACCGAAGTCGTGCTGCGCCCCTTCCGCGGCGAAATCACCATGCTGGACAGCAAGGGCGGTTCCGGCGCCGGCGCTGCCAACGACTACGGCTCGGACGAGCCCTCCTCGCAGGCGGCCTCTGGCGGCTCCTTCGCCGCGTCCGGCAAAGGCAACATGGACGACGAAATCCCGTTCTAAGCCCGATTGCCTAGATATTCGATTTGATAGTACCCTTGTGCAAACAAGGGTACTTTCATTTTGACCGTCACTTCTTTCATACAGAAAACACTAACGCCGCTGATTTACATCTGCTGCATCGGCATGTTTTTCTTCGGCGGCACGCTGCTGTGGTACGGCGAGATGCCGGCGGTCTGGCCGGCGGTAATCGGCCTTCTGATGTCGCCTATCCTGTTTCCCATCCTGATGCTGCCCTCCGCCGTTTTTGCGGGTTTTTCTGTCGTCGTCTCCAAAAGGAACAAGACGGCGGAAAAACTGCTGCTGGTGCTTTCGGGCGTTTACCTGATCACGCTGATGGCCGCCTATGCCATGGTCGGGTTCCTTTTTGTCGTCGGCCTGCCCTGGCCTATCGCGATTGCTTACGGCGTATGCGCAGGGGTCACACCCTGGGCGATACTGGCGTCGAAAGACCGCGGCAACGTGTTCTTCACGGGGCTGGTGCTGATGATGGCGCTCAGCGGTATTTTCTATGGCCTGATTAACGTCCAGATGAGCAACGCAGGCACTCCTGTGGTTGACCCCTGGTACAAGTTCTTCATTATCTGGGCGCTGATGATGGTGATGGCGGGGATACAGCTGGTCTGTGAAAAGATATGGCCGCCGAAGCCGGAAGACAAAAATCCGGATACTACTTCTTCGCCGTAACGGGCGTCTCGCCATCCTTGAAGCGGATTTTTAGGTCTTTTTCGGCCGTCGCTTGTTTCGCCGTCGATACGATATTGCCCGCGCCGTCGAAAACAACCGCATAGCCGCGCTCCAGCACGCGCTCGAAAGACAGCGATTCCAGCAGCGACGACAGGTTATGCAGTTTCTGTGCGCGTTCCTTCAAAATCTTGTGTTCGGTATTCACAAGGCGCTCGGCAAGGTTGTTGATATGCCGTTGCGCATCGCTGATTTTCTGCATCAACGGGCGCGGCGAGATTTTGGCGGCCAATTCCTTCACAAGCGAGGCGCGCTGCTGTAGCCAGTTGGAAAGCCCGGCGTCAAGACGCGTCGACAGGCCATCAAGGCGCTGCGCCGCATGTTCCAGCAGGCGTTTCGGATCGCCAAGGCCGCGGCTTAATCCCTGCACATGCAGCTGATGGCGCTGCACGAGGCGCTGGACGGAAACGAACATGCGCTGCTCGCGCTCCATCACGCCGGCGATCAATTCGGTGCGCACGGGCACGGCTTTCTCGGCCGCCGCCGTCGGTGTGGGTGCGCGCAGGTCCGAGGCGTAGTCGATCAGGGTCGTATCGGTTTCATGGCCGACCGCGGAAATCAGAGGAATTTTGCTGGCGGCTGCGGCGCGCACGACGATTTCGTCGTTAAAGGGCATCAGGTCTTCCAGCGAACCGCCACCGCGGGCGACGATCAAGACATCGGGGCGCAGCGGGTCGCCTTCCGGTATCATGTTGAAACCTTCGATGGCCGTGGCGACGGCCACAGCAGCACCCGCGCCCTGCACCACGACAGGCCAGAGCAGCACACGGCGCGGGAAACGTTCGTTCAGCCGGTGCATGATATCGCGGATGACCGCGCCCGTCGGCGAGGTGATAACGCCGATGGTGTCGGGCAGGAAGGGGATTTTTTTCTTGCGCTCGGGCGCAAACAGGCCTTCGGCGGCGAGTTTCTTTTTGCGCTCCTCCAGCATTTTCAGCAGCGCGCCCTGTCCCGCCAGCTCCATCGTCTCGATGATCAGCTGGTAGTTGGAACGGCCGGGGTACGTGGTCAGGCGTCCGGTGCAGACGACTTCCATGCCTTCCTCGGGCCTGATCCCAAGGCGCGAAACCGTGCCTTTCCAGCAGACGGCGTCCAGCACAGCGTCGGCGTCTTTCAGCGCGGTGTACATATGGCCGGATTTTGCGAGGGTGACTTTCGAAATCTCGCCCCGCACGCGCACGAAGGAAAATTCATCCTCGATCGTGCGTTTCAGCTTTTGGCTCAACTCGCTGACCGTGAATTCGGGCGGCGCATTGGTCTTGGCTTCCGGCGCGGGCGGCAGGCCGAAGGGGTCGTCGTCGAAAAGTGAATCGCCGGTTGTCATGTATTTATTAGTAACACTATAAAAACAGTGTTGTCATCCCCGCGAAAGCGGGGACCCAGTTGGCGTTATTTGGTAATTGTCGGATACAGGTCATCCCACAGCGGGTTCATGCCCTCAATCAGTTCCAGCTTCCACGCGCGATTCCATTTCTTGATGCGTTTTTCGCGCTGGATAGCCTCTTCCGGCGTGGCGTGGGCTTCGTAGTACACAAGGATTTTGATGCCGTATTCCTTGGTAAAACCTTCTATCTTGCCCTCTTTGTGTTCAAAAACACGTTTGGCAAGGTCGCTGGTAATGCCTGTGTAAATTGTGCCGTTGCGCTTGCTGGCAAGAATGTAAACGAAATATTGCTTTTCCATGAGAAACGCCAACTGGGTCCCCGCTTGCGCGGGGATGACAGTTGTTTTTTACAGCTTCGGCTTAGGCCCGCGCGGGCGGCCGGGAGGGCCAAGCACCGTGATATCGGAGATTTTCTCGACGAAGATAAAAGGCACGCCGGAACCTTCGATGCCTTCCAGCGTCACGCGCTTGCCGACGAAGGCATCGAAAGATTTCTCGTGCATCGCATTGCCGCCCTTGAGGCAGAGCGGGCGGGGGAAACCGTCGCCGCAGTCGATTTTATGCGTGACCCTGCCCGCGGATTTGGACGAACCGCCCAAGGTTTCGGACGTAATGATGCCGGTAATCCTCTTCTTTTCGCCGAGCGACATATAAGCCTCCATAAAATGAAATGAGGCCGGATTATGAAAGACGGGGGCGGGCGAGTCAATAACTGCCAACTACCTCTTATCCTTGAAAAAATCCTTTAGTATCGCGCCGCAGTCGGCTTCGTGGATGCCGCCGTACAGCTCGGGCACGTGGTGGCAGGTTGGGTGGGTGAAGACGCGGGGGCCATGGTCGACGCCGCCGCTTTTGGGATCATAGGCGCCGTAATAGACGCGGCGCAGGCGGGCGAGCGAGATGGCGGCCGCGCACATCGGGCAGGGCTCGAGCGTTACATAGAGGTCGCAGTTGACAAGCCGCGGCGTGCCGAAAACCTGCCCGCCTTTCTTGATGACCAGCATTTCCGCATGGGCGGTGGCGTCCTTGTCCTGCTCGGTGCGGTTGCCGCTGCGGGCGATGACTTCCCCAGTCGTACCGTCGACCAATAATGCGCCCACCGGCACTTCGCCGGCGGCGGCCGCGCGTTTTGCTTCGGCAAGTGCCTCAATCATGTATTTATTTTGCCCGTCCATGCGCCTAAGGTATCAGAAATGACTGAAGAAGCAAAAAAGGGCGAACGTATCGCCAAATACCTTTCCCGCGCGGGCGTCTGTTCCCGCCGCGACGCCGAACGCCTGATTTTGGAAGGCCGCGTCTCGCTGAACGGGAAGATTCTGACAAGCCCGGCCCAGAATGTGGTAGAGGGCGACAAGATATATGTCGATAAAATCCGCGTCGGCGCGAAGGAAGAAACGCGTCTCTGGCGTTACCATAAACCGCGCGGCCTCGTCACCAGCCACAAGGACGAAAAGGGCCGCGACACGATTTTCGACCATATGCCCGACGATATGCCACGCGTGATGTCGGTGGGGCGGCTTGACCTGACGACCGAGGGCTTGATTTTGCTCACCAATAACGGCGAACTGGCGCGGCATCTCGAACTGCCCGCGACAGGCTGGACGCGCAAATACCGTGTGCGCGCCTTTGGCGTGATTACTCAAGGACAGCTGGACAAGCTGGCCGATGGCATCAAGGTCGACGGCGTTTTTTATAACAGCATCAAGGCCAAGCTGGAAAAAGAGCAGGGCGACAACGTCTGGATCGAGATGACCCTGACCGAGGGCAAGAACCGCGAAATCCGTAAAGTGCTGGAACACCTCGGGCTTAAAGTGAACCGGCTGATCCGGGTGTCATATGGACCCTTTATCCTCGGCAAGCTGGAAGAGGGCGAGGCGCAGGAGATCGGCTACAAGGCCATGAAAGAAGCCCTGGGCGGCCAGTTTCTGGACTAGTCATTTCCGCCGCGGTTGCCTAAAATCGGCCATCATTTCACAGCCGGAGGACGACCATGGCCGCAACCGCATTTGCACAGGAATTCGCCGAACTCGAGAAAAAATTCCAGGCGCTGAAGCCGGAGGTCGAGGCGACGCTCTCGGGCGACGGGGTCGAAGGGTATCTGGTTGTCTGGAACACGGGCATTTCGGCGGGCGGGCCTCTTGCCCTCTCGGGCAAGGGCGGGACGCGCATCACGCCGACCATCACGCTGGACGAAGTCAAGATGCTGGCGCGCACCATGGCGCTGAAGAACGCGGCGGCGGGCCTGCCGCTCGGCGGCGCGAAATCCGGGCTGAAAGCCAATCCTGACGCGCCCGACTTCGAAAAGACGTACCGCAAATTTGCGCAGCTGATGAAGCCGCATTTGCATGAAAACGGCGGCAAATACGGCGGCTTCGGCTTCGACATCGGCGCGCGCCCCGTGCATCCCTTGTGGATCTGCGACGAGCTGAAATCGACGCGCAGCTTCACCGGCAAGCCCGTCGACATGGGCGGCACCGACTACGACAAGGAAGGCATCGCAGGCCTCGGCGTCGCGGTCGCGGCCATTGCGCTGCTGGGTGTCGAGAACAAGCCGGTCGTGGGCGCGACCTATGCCGTGCAGGGCGCGGGCGCGATGGGCGCCGCGGTCATCCGTTACTTCGGCGAGAAGGGCGCGGTGCTGAAATCGCTCTCCGACCCGAAATTCGGCGGCACCTACCATTTTACCGACGCGCCGAAGCCCGAGCTCCTCGAGGCGCTGGCGACCATGAACACTGAAAAAGCCAAAAAACTGCTGGCAGAAACCGGCATCAAGCCGACGGATGCTTCCGACGTGCTCTATGAAGATGTCGATGTGCTCTTCCCCTGCGCCGTACAGAATGTCATCCGCGAGGACAACGTTGTGAAAATCAAGGCGAAGCGCGTTGTCGAAGGCGCCAACGGCCCCTCGACCGACGGCGCACGTGAGAGCCTGCACAAGCGCGGCGTGACGGTCATCCCCGATTTCATCGCCAACCCGGGCGGCATCATCGCGGCCTATGTCGAACTGACGTCAAAGGTCACGCCCGAAGAAAACGCGAAGACACGTGCCAAGGTGAATGAGGCCAAGGAAATCACCATCGCCCGCATCACCAAAAACATCCAGACACTGATGAAGCTGGTGAAGGATAACGGCGTCGATACCGTCACGGCGGGGCGCTATATGGCCTATAAAAACATCTTCGAAGGCGTGACGCAGTAGTCTGCGATCCCGTTTATGTTATCTATCTGCTTGATTAACATTGAAAATATTGCTGATTATTGACATAATCAATTGTGCGGAAGTATAGTGGCGACCAGTCCAATAACCGGACGGGAATCCATATGTCCAGCAAGAAGCCATTCAATTCCGCCACCCAGCCTTTACCCATGCCGGATTTGATGCAATGGGAGCGGTTAACGCATGAATTGCTCGATGATCCTGCCGCAAAGGTTCTGCTCGATGCCGGCGATCTGGCTTATGCGAACGCGCGCATACGCGCCATGGTCGAAACGGAAATGCTTATCCGTATCCAATTCATGGAAAAGTGCACGGAATTGATGAAGCAGGTTGATCTGGATACGATCAAGGAAGCCACCATCAATATGCTGAACGGCTTGCTGGGTAAATCGGCCAGCCCGGGCAAAATCGACACGGAAAAACTGCAGCGCTGCCAAACCGTCATGCACGAATTCATGAAGGTCCTCACGGACGAAAAGCAAAGGCGCGTCGAGTACGACGAGGCCATCGGCCAAGCCGTGAAGGACGAACATGATCTTTGGGTCAAAAACGGCATGCCGACAGAAACCGCCGTGCAGGTGGGTAAGCCTCTGCGGCTGCAGAAAAACCCTTTAACAGGCCCGGCAAACGATAAAATCAAAACTCGTCAGGCGAAGCCTGGGTCATGATGCCCGCGCCCAGTTTCTTGAGGGCGAGGTCGTGCAGGCGGCGCGCGATGGCCAGCCACATCGGCGAGATCAGCAGCGACAGCGCGATAACCGAAATCATAAGGCGGTAGCCGTCCGGCGATATCACCTTGCCCGACAACCCGACGGCGCAGAGGATGAAGGAGAACTCCCCGATCTGCCCCATGACCACGCCGCTGTGGAAAGCGCGGTCCCAGGGCTCGCCAAGCCAGTGCAAAATGGCGACGTTCACCGTGGTTTTCAGCAGCGTGACGATGGATAGCACCAGCAGCACGCTCTGCCAGTTGTTCCAGATGAATTTCAGGTCTATCAGCAGGCCGATGGACAGGAAAAAGACCATCAGCAAAATGGTCTGGATCGGCTCCGAGGCCTTGTGGAGCGTCGCGCGCACGTTCGAATTGCCGATGATCAGCCCCGCCAGAAAGGCGCCATAGGCGGTCGACAGCCCGATAACGCCCGACAGCGTCGCCCAGGTAAAGCAAAACGCCATGGAGGCCAGCGGGATAATTTCGGGCCGCGAGACAATCCAGTCCGACATGGGCAGCGAAATCCGGTCACGCTTCGACAGGAACCAGCTGATAATCACCAGCAAGCCGATGGCAATGCCGAGTTTCATCAAAATCATCAACGTGGTTTCGGTGCCGCTCACCTGCGCCGCCGAATGGCTGGTGCCGAAGGCGCTGATGATCAGCAGCATGGGAATGACGGCCAAATCCTGCGCAATCAATACCGATACCGTCGTACGCCCGACCGGCGTGCGCAATTCGTCGGTTTCCTCGAGAATTTTAATGGCGACGGCGGTCGACGACAGGGCGGTCGCGAAGGCGAAGACCACTACGCGCTCGAGCGACCAGTCGAGGAAATGGCCGATACCGTAAAACACGCCCAGCGCCGCGGCAATCTGCAGGGCCGCCGCCGACAGTGCGGTTTTGTAAACAGATTTAAAGCTGCGCAGGCTGAGCTCCATGCCGATCAGGAACAGCAGCATGATAACGCCCAGCTCTGCCAGCACCTGCACTGTTTCGGTGTTCGACACCATCTTGAAACCGGTCGGGCCCAGCACCACGCCCGCCACGATATAGCCGACGATAGCCGGCTGGCGCAGGCGGATCAGCACCAGACCGCACAGCAGCGCGGCGGTGGTCACAAGGGCGATCGATGTCAGGGTGTCTATGTGGGAAACTTCCATATCGGTATCATCCTACCATAAGCCGGCAGGCGAATGGCAGCAAAAATGAAAAGGCCGCAACCCGGAGGATGCGGCCTTTGTCATTATGCAGTGATTAGATTACTGCAAGAAGATATGCACTTCGCTGTTACGCGCGTCCGAGGTGGTGGCGGAGTTCAGCTGCACGCGGCCTGCGGGCAGGCCCATCTGGGTCAGCGAGCGGAAGACCGCTTCGCCGTTCTTGCGCGCTTCCGAGGTCGCCAGCGCCAGTTCGGCGGGGTTGCCGCGCGAGGGGCTGACGGC
>CAZNRN010000026.1:0-12561 GCA_964575605.1 uncultured Micavibrio sp.
GCTCGTCACCATGGATATCAACCAGCCCGCCGCGCGCCCGATGTCGGCGCATGTGAAGCGCGAGGAACACGCGGTTTATTTCCTCGACGCCGCAGGCTCGGGCAAAGAACAGCAGCTGGCCGCCAACCCCGCCGCAATGCTGGCCTTTGCCGATAACGGCAGCAATAAATTCGTCACCCTGCGCGGCCGCGCCGCCGTCTCCAACGACCGCGCCCTTATCGCGGCGCTCTGGAGCGACCTGTACAAGGCCTGGTGGGATTCAGAAAACGACCCCGAGATCCGCGTCATCACCTTCACCCCCGACGAAGGCGAAATCTGGGACGGCCTCAACAACATCCTCGCCTCCGGCGCCATGCTGATGTCTGCCATCACCGGCGCCAAGCCGAACCTTGGCGAAACGGCGAAGGTGGATCTTTAAAAAAGAACCCCCTCTCCCGCAAAGGGAGAGGGGTACTTCTGTTTTTTGTTTTTTATCTTCCCCTCAAGCTCCACCCACACAAGTGGAGTATGTTTTTAGCCTGACACAAATTGATCCCCGAAAATATGAAACAATTTGAAACGCTCTGAAACGCCCTGAAACGCATAAGCCAAATCGTCCAATAACTCCCGCCGCATAACGCAGTTGAAACATGCGCGTTTTTGCACGCTTTTAATGGGGTATACCCCATAGGTGAAACGTTCTGAAACGCTCTGAAACGCTGCTGTTTTTGCAGACTCGGAAATTTGCCTTGCAATGCAGGCAGCTAGACGAAACTACCCGCGCGCAACTGTTTGGAGTTGCACAGGCAAAATCCCGAAAACCCCAGCCACATGAACGCCTTCGCCATTTGCAAACACTTGCAAAAAACCTCCCGGAAAATATCCAATGATTTCGTTTAGGCGCAAAGAAAAAGCCGGGCAGAAAATGCTGCCCGGCTCTTCCTTTAGTCTTCTCTCCGTGGAATTACGGTGCTTTCGGTGCTTCGACCGGAGCTGCGGGCGCGGCTGCGGGGGCAGCGGGCGCCGGCGTGTTGGTGTTGGAAGCAGTCGCGTTGAACGCGCCCTGCGCTTCGGCCGTTGCGACCGGGGCGGGCTGGGGCTGCGCGATGGCGGGAGCCTGCTTTTGCATTTCCTTGTTCATCTCGTCGACAAACTTGCCGGCGCCGACGATCAGGCGCTCCGCTTTGCCGAGGACGAAGTTCGCAGCGATCGCCTGCCCCGTCCAGCCGCCGAGGACGATGCCGCCCACGACCATGCCGAAGGTTGCGAGGCCGCCGACAGCAGCAGCCGAAGCCGCGACGCCGCCCGCGATGCCGCCGACAACCGCGAGGCCGACGACGATTGCCGCCGCTTTCAGCATCACTTTGAGGCCTTTTTTCAGGGTGCCGCCGAGGTCTTTCGCGAGGTCTTCAGCGGGGTTCTGGTTGGGATTGGAAGCCATAGTCTTAGTACTCCTGTGCATATGATTTAATGTTTTTGTTTTATTGGCATAACGTATAGACGCTTGCCATAAGATGGTCAAACTGTATTTTATGGTAATAATATCAGCTGATTAGAGCGGAAAGCTCTCAGAACCCGCGGCGGCCGGGTGTGAATTTCGGGGCAATCCGCGGGCGCGGCTGCAGCACCAGTTTCGGGCGTTCCTGCGGCACCAGGTCGATTTCAATCACGCCATGTTCCGGCGTATGCACCGACACGCCGATGCGGTTGAGCTTGCAGACTTTGTACAGGCGGCTCATGCGCTCCAGCATATAGTTCACCGCCGCGCTGTCTCCCCGCTTCTCGCCGCCGTCCTTGAACGCGTCGCGTGCGTCGTCAAGCAGCACGCGGTCCGACGCTGTCCAGCCGATGCCCGGCGTGATTTTATAGACGTGCTTCGCCGCCGCCGCTTTTTGGAGGTCGGAGGGTTCGTTCTGGTTCGAGGCTTTGTTGAAAGCTGCACTCAGGAAAGAAACGGTCTTGCGGTCGTAATACACAACCTTCGCGTTCTCGGTCGCCACGCGCATCGGATAGGCCTTCACCAGCGCGCCCACGTTCTCGAAGAACTGGCCGATCAGGTACCTTTCGTCGTTCTCTGCTAACTGGCGCGGCGTGACCATGTAAAACCTGTGTTGAAAACTTCGGGAGATAATAAATCGGGATTAAAATTATGTCAAATTGATAAATAAAATCCATTGTTTTTCAATAATTTAACAAATATTTAAAGCCTTTACGTTACCATATTGGCATGGTGGACACGGATAAAACACTGACTGCGGCCTTCGCCGCGAAGGCCGAAAACTACCGCGACGGCCAGACAATTTTCCTGATCGACGGCTCGGGCAGCATGCCCATGGCCTATGGCGGGGAGGCCAATCCGGTCGTCACCGCCGTCGGTTATGCCGCAGAAGTTAAACAAAAGATCAATCCGGCCGCCGAGGCTTTCTTTTTCAGCATGGACCGTCCCGATGCACGGCCGATTCCGCTGGATGACACAGAAAACGCCCTGAGATATTTTCCGGGCGGTCCGGGCTTCCTGCTGCCTATGCTGAAGGCCGTGCTGGCCGCCTGCGAAAACGGAAGCGGCAGCGGCAGGCTGCATCTGGTCATCGTATCGGACGGCGAGATTTCCGATATCGACAAAAGGGACGAAGTCCGCGACACCCTGCTTGCGCTTATCAACCGCGCGCCGGGCGCGATGGTCGATATCATCATGCCCGGCCGGGAAACGCGCACGGTTTTCAACGATATTCTAGGCGAGACGATGTCAAAGGCGCCTGTCGATGCGCTGACGCTCAGCCGCGCACCCTCGGCGGAAGAACTGCCCGTATGCATGGCGAAAGTGTTGAATACGCGTTCGGGGGCGCAGGCGGTGCTTGACCTTGCCAAGCATGAAGCGGTGAACGGCCTCGTCGAACGGACGACCGTGCGGTCGCCGCTGAAATTCAGGAAAAATAACGCGGAATAATTATTCCAGATCCACCGGCACGCCCGGCTTGTGCTTGGCGACGCGGATGCCGAGCGCGGATTTGATATGGCTGACGTTCGGCGCGGTGGTGAGGTGGCTGGTCAGGAATTTCTGGTAGCTGTCCCAGTCTTCGGCGACGATTTTCAGGATATAATCGGCCTCGCCGGAAACCAGATAGCATTCGCGCACCAGCGGCCAGCTGCGCACGAGGTCTTCGAATTTCTTCAGGTCGACTTCGGATTGCGTCGACAGACCGACCTGGGCGAAAACCGTCACCGCGAAGCCCAGCGTGTTCGCGTCGATATCGGCGTGATAACCCTTGATGACCCCCGCTTCTTCCAGCGCGCGTACGCGGCGCAGGCAGGGCGGCGCGGAAATGCCCGCGCGCTCGGCGAGTTCGACGTTCGTCATGCGCCCGCTCTCCTGCAGGTCGCTGAGGATTTTACGGTCGATACGGTCTAATTTTACTTTTGGCATTTTATTACCCTGAAACGTGTGAAGAGATAGAATCAATCCCTGTAATGTAATAATATTACCATGAAATCCTTACAAGAGAAATAATACAAACGGAATTCTTGCTGAATCTTTCATTTTATATAATGCATACAAAGCGTTAGTGCGATGCACCAAAACCGCCCTATATTCGGGTTTAGGGAGTAACCAATGGCCGAAGATATCAAGACATGCTGGGTCATTACCGAGGGCATCGCGGGCACCGAAAACCAGTGCATCGGCGTGGCGGAAGCCTTGGGCCTCGAACCCCTCGTCAAGCGTATCAAGCTGAAATTCCCGTGGAAACAGCTTGCGCCTTACCTGCCCGGTTTGGGGCTGGCCGATAACAGCGACCCTATTGCCGCGCCCTTCCCCGACCTTGTTATTGCCAGCGGCCGCAAGAGCATCGGCATCGCCATATATATCAAACAGCAAAGCCCGAAAACCTTCGTCGTGCAGCTGCAGGACCCGCGCATCAACCCGAAGCATTTTGATTTAGTGGTTGTGCCGCAGCATGACCCGACGCGCGGCGACAACGTGATTGTGACCAAGGCAGGCCTGCACCGCGTCACGCCCGCGAAAATCGCAGCGGCGAAAGAAAGTGTCGCCTCCAAACTCACCAAACTGCCCCACCCGCGCGTGGCGGTACTGATCGGCGGCACCAGCAAGGCGCATACCATGACGCCGCAGAACGCGAAACTGCTGGCCATGCAGCTGCTGCACCTGGCGGAAAGCCCTAACATCGGCCTCATGATCACGGCCTCCCGACGCACGGGCGAGGAAAACGAAAAACTGCTGCGCGAAATGCTGCAAGGCCCTGCCATCTATTTCTGGGACGGCAAGGGCGAGAACCCCTATTTCGGCTTCCTTGCGCTGGCCGATTACATCATCGTGACCGAGGACAGCGTCTCCATGGCTTCCGAAGCCCTCTCGACCGGAAAACCGGTCTATATCGCGGCTTTGGAGGGCGGCGCGAGACGTCTTGACATGTTCCATAAAATCCTGCAAGAACAAGGTTATACACGCCCGTTCACTGGACTGCTGGAACAATGGCACTATGTTCCACCTGACGACACGCAACGCGTCGCGAATGAAATCCGCGAGCGCATGACCGCAAAAGAAGGAAAGAAATAAATGTCCGCCCCGAAAACGCATCACGCGAAGGTCCTGATCATCGGCTCCGGCCCTGCCGGTTACACCGCCGCCATCTACACCGCGCGCGCGAACCTCAAACCCATGCTGGTGTCGGGCATGCAGCCGGGCGGGCAGATGACGATTACTTCGGACGTCGAAAACTATCCGGGCTTCAAGGACCCCGTGAACGGCCCCTGGCTGATGGACCAGATGAAGCTACAGGCCGAACACGTCGGCACCGAAATGATCAACGACACCATCAAAACCGTCGACCTGAACGCCAACCCGAAAAAACTGGTCGGCGACAGCGGCGACATTTACTACGCCGATGCCGTCATCATCGCGACGGGCGCACAGGCGAAATGGCTGGGCCTGCCCTCCGAACAGCAATATCAGGGCAAGGGCGTGTCGGGCTGCGCCACCTGCGACGGTTTCTTCTACCGCGGCAAGGAAGTCTTCGTCATCGGCGGAGGCAACTCGGCCGTCGAGGAAGCATTGTTCCTGACCAACTTCGCCACAAAGGTGACGCTGGTCCACCGCCGCGACAGCCTGAAGGCCGAAAAAATCATGCAGGAGCGCCTGTTCAACCACCCGAAAATCAACGTGGTCTGGGACAGCGCCCTTGAAGAAGTCACCGGCGACGGCAAGGTCGTGACGGGCGTGAAAATCAAGAACGTCAAAACCGGCGCCGTCACCGACCACAAAACCGACGGCGTCTTCGTCGCCATTGGCCACAAACCCGCAACGGATTTGTTCGTCGGCCAGGTGACGCTGGATAGCGACGGTTACATTGTAACCGCGCCGGACTCTACGAAAACCAACATCGAAGGCGTGTTTGCCGCTGGCGACGTGAAAGACAAAGTCTTCCGTCAGGCCGTGACCGCAGCGGGCATGGGCTGCATGGCGGCGCTGGAGGCTGACAAGTATCTGGCTGCGCTGGAAGCAGCGCATGCGCCTGCGGCGAAGAAGGTTGTTAACGGGAATCCGAAGCCTTAACTGATGGGCGGTATGAGTCGTCCCTTTCGGCGTGTCTTCGCCTATACGTTTCAAATTTCATGCTGGGTTGGCGCTGTCTCTGGTGGCATAGCGGCTTCAGTGACTTTCTGGTCACCTGAATTAATGCAAAGCTGGTTATCCCTGCTAGTCTTTGCGCTTGTGATTATCTGTGCCGTTCTATTGGGAGCACTTCTGGGAGCGCTGATACTTGCGCGATTAATTTACCATCTGGGAATGGGTCTTGTGATTCTTTGCGATGGCAATTTTGCGGAAGGCGATCACGTGAGCATTCTTGTGGGGCCAAATAAAGGGCATACAGGTCGCGTTTATGAGCTATGGACGGAGCGAGGTCAGCTTCGCGTAGAGATCGACGACCAATCCAAGAAAGACGTCACGGATGTCTATATGTTGAATGAAATCTGCAAGGAAGCCTCCAAAGGGTCGGAGTAAATTGATCCGCGCTGGCCTCTCCACTTGCAACCTCGCCGAAGGGCGGGGTCTGGTAGCGCGCGTCATATGACTCATGCACATCGCGGAGGCGATGTGCTAGGACCCCGTCTTCGCGGGGATGACGTCAGGGTTTGAGGGCATGCCTGCGATACAATAGCACCGACACAAACATCACGTTCGTCATCAGCACCACGGCGGGATAAAGCCAGTTGGTCAGCACATAGTTTTCAATCGCGGCGATGGCAAAGCAAAAGCCGATAAAGCCCAGCACGAAGGTCATCACCACATCGGAATAAGGGTCATGCCACGATTTGCGGATGGTGGGGGCGAAGGCGACGGTGTCGATGATGCAGATCAATATCACCGACCACAGCGGGTCTTTCGTCGCGATCCAGAGCGGGATGGCGGCCAGCGCCGAGAGCAGCACCACCCAGTCAAAGCGCGTAAACTTTATCTTGCTGTACATCAGCGCATGGATGGAAATGCCGGTATTGACCAGCGCGGTGACGCCCGCCGCCCAGGCGCCCGCCCCCGCGCCCTCCGACAGCTGCGCCGCGAAGACCACGGCGTTGATCAGCGCCCATAAAATCCACGTAAAGGCATGCGGCCGCGCGGTCTTTTTATAGAGCGCGACGATATAGGGGATGCAGCTGCTGAACAGGAAGGCAGCGCCGAGAATGCCGAAAATATCCTTCATGGGGGCACTATAGCCGAAGCCGTTGGAATATCCATGCGGATTTAGTATCCTTTGGCAGGAAGGGCGAAGCATATGGAACAGGCAGAGATGGAAGGGCTTGCGGATCTGGCGATCGTGCCGCTGGTATTCGGCGCGTTCATCATGATGCTGAGCCTGAACGGCCCCGCGCGCCAATTGCGCCTGCGCAAGCAATGCCATCCCGCGGAAGGCACGGTTGTGGATACCCAGCAGGCGCCTGCCACGCAGTTCGAAGACCACAAGGGCCGCAGCCACGGCTGGACGAACGGCGGCTGGTGCCCCGTCTACCGCTACCAGCTGGCCGACGGCCGCACGCTGACCAGCGCCGCAACCGCGCTCCCCAACTGGCAAAAGCGCAAAGAAAATATCGTTATCGGCGAGAAAGTCGCGCTGCTGTACAACCGCGCCGACCCGCTGAAAATACACCGCGGCGACCAGCCGACGTTTGATTGGGTCGATTGCTTCTTTCTCCTCCTTGGTTTCGCCCTGATGGCGGCGGGCGTGTTCTTTTGGCCGAAGACGGGGGCGGCGGCTGTCGTTGTCGTCGCGCTTTACTTCGGCTGGCGCTCGGGACATTTCGGCGGGGAGCTGGCACAGTGAAAATCGGCGTTTTCGACAGCGGCTTCGGCGGCCTCACCATCCATCGCGCGCTTATCGACGCGATGCCGGAGCGCGATTTCGTCTACCTGGGCGACAACAAGAACGCGCCCTACGGCACCCGCCCGCCGCTGGAGGTGCTGAACCTCACCTGCGCCGGCATTGAACGCCTTTTCAACGAGAGTTGCTCGCTGGTCATCGTCGCCTGCAACACAGCCTCGGTCGTCACGCTGCGCTGGATACAGCAGCAATGGCTGCCCGCCATCATCGCGCGCGATAAAACGCCGCGCAATGCGATTGGCATCGTCGTGCCGACCATCGAGGCCGCGACGGGCGTGGGCTGGAACGAGGAAGCGAAGGATAGCGGCAGCGGCCATACCATCGCCGTCTTCGCCACTGCCCGCACGGTCGATACCGGCACCTACCCCTATGAAATCCGCAAGCGCCGCCCCGACATCAACGTGGTGCAGCAGCCCTGCCCCGAACTGGCAGGCGCGATCGAGGCCGGCGCGCCGCGCGACAAGCTGCGCGCGCTGATCAACGGTTACGTGGCGGAGCTGGAAAAGAAAATAGACGCTCCGCCCGACAGCGTTATACTGGGCTGCACCCATTACCCGCTGGTCGCCGATTTGTTCGCGGAGGTGCTGCCCAAGGGCATGCCGATCATCCACCAGCCGGAATCAACCGCCCATGCGCTGAAGGGCTACCTCGCCCGCCATCCGGAATACAATATCGGCGCGGGCGCCAGCCGCCTGTTCCTGTCCACCGGGTTTTCGAATGACGCCCTGCCCCTGATCGAAAAGTTCTGGGGCGGAAAGCTCGAGTTCAAGCAGGCTTAAGCCGCTTTTTTCTCTTCCATATAGAACCAGTCGCCGCCCGCATTCTCCAGCAGGCTGTCGGGACGGTATCCGAAGACGCCGTAGAAGGAATACGGGTACGGGAAGAAATGCAGGTGCAGGTTGGGCGTGTAGAAATGCGGCCGTTCCTTGGGCACCACCACGATCAGGCGGCGCTTTGTCACGCGGCGCAGTTCCTTCAGCGCGGCCTGTATGTCGCGGACGTGTTCAAGCACGTGGGTGGTGACAACAGTATCGAATGACGCGTCGGGGAACGGCAGGTGTTCGACGTTGCCCTTTTCAAACGTAATCCTGGGGTTTTCGGCGACAAGCTTCGGGTCGACCACGATATCGGTCGCCGTCACCTCGTAGCGCTCGGCAAGTTTCCTGGCCAAAAATCCGCCGCCGCAACCGGTCTCCAGTACCTTGGGCCCGACGGCATGCATCAGGATACGCTCGAGGCAGGCGTCGTTCAGGTCGGTGTCGCGCTCTATGGCGACGCCGCGCGTGGCTTCGTAGACGGCGGAATACTCGGCATCCGTCATCTGGTACACGCGGCTGTGGAAATCCATGAAATGTTTGGCGCGGTCTTTGAAAAGCGCCTTCGTGATCATCCACCCGAACCAACGCCTGTCCCTGATCCAGGGTGGAACGAGTTCGTTCAACACCCAGTTCAGGAACAGGTTGGTTTCGCGGGACAGCCTCATCGGCTTTAAGCAGCTGCTTCTTGCGCCGTGAGGGCCGTGGAGAGGTAATCGCCAACGTACTTCAGCATCAGCTCGGTCTCGCCCGGGTTGTTGAAGAAGTGGCCGGCGCCGGGGATAACCTTGTAATCCACCCCGTTCGGGCCGCGCTGGTCGCGCAGCTTGTCGCACAGCTTGTTGACGCTTTCGATATTGACCACCTGGTCGTTATCGCCCTGGACGATGAGCCCTTCGTTCGGGCAAGGCGCCAGGAAGTTGAAGTCGTAGATGTTCGCGGGCGGTGCAATTGAGACATAGCCGTCGATTTCCGGGCGGCGCATCAGCAGTTGCATGCCGATCCACGCGCCGAAGGAGAAGCCGGCGACCCAGACGCTCGATGCGCCGGGGTTGACGCTCTGCAGCCAGTCAAGCGCAGAAGCCGCATCGGAGAGTTCACCCTCGCCGTGCGCGAATTCGCCTTGCGAACGTCCGACGCCGCGGAAGTTAAAACGCAGGGTGGAGAACCCGCGGTCCGCGAACGACTGGAACAGCGCATAGGAGATTTTGTTGTTCATGGTCCCGCCCCGCTGGGGGTTGGGATGGAGGATGAGAGCGATAGGCGAGCCGGGCATTTTAGCGTGTTTGTAGCGGCCTTCCAACCTTCCGGCTGGTCCGGCGATCATGATCTCTGGCATGCAGTATAAGCCTCCGTGGCTTTGTTTGGTTGTTGTTGACGTTTTTTTTCGTCTTGTTTTCTGCTAGACAACCTCTACTGAAGATGAGACTGTACATTATGAAATTTTTTTGGCAAGAAAATAGTGAATTAAGCCATTAATTTCAGCATGATACAGTAGATTGCTCAACTAGCTTATGGAAATTATCGGTGCCCAAATGGAGCCCTTTGACGGCACATTTCTAGACCACAATGCGACGAGTCCCTTGCGCCCCGAAGTGCGCGAGTCGATGACGCAGTGGCTGGGCTTTCCGGGCAATGCGTCATCTATCCACAAGGCCGGGCGCGAAGCGCGCAAAAGAATCGAAGAAGCGCGCGCCAGCATTGCAAAACTGGTGAACGCGGCGTCGCGCGACGTGATCGTTTTCACCTCGGGCGCGACCGAGGCGAACAACAAGGTCCTGCGCGGCTCGGGCATGGAGCGCGTGATCGTCTCGGCCATTGAACATCCCTCGGTGCTGCAGGCGGTTCCGGACGCCGAAAAAATCCCCGCCCTGCCCTCGGGCGTCATCGACGTTGTGGCGCTCGACAAGATGCTGGAGGGCAATACGCGCCAGACGCTGATTTCCGTCATGATGGTGAACAATGAAACCGGCGTGATACAGCCCATCGACGAAGTGGTGAAGATTGCACGCAAGCGCGGGGCGCTGGTGCATACCGATGCCGTGCAGGCGGCCGGACGCCTCACGCTCGATATTCCTTCGCTGGGCGTCGATTTCCTGACGCTGTCGGCGCACAAAATGGGCGGGCCGCAAGGCGTCGGCTGCCTTGTAATTGCGAACTGCGTCGGCCTTGCGCCGCTGATTTTCGGCGGCAACCAGGAAAAGAACCTGCGCGCGGGCACCGAAAACCTCGCCGGCATCATCGGCTTTGGCCGCGCGGCGGAACTGGCGGATGTGGAGGAATACCACAAGCTGGGCGTGCTGCGTGACAAGCTGGAAAAAGAACTGCGCGCGCTTGTGCCCACGTTGAAGATTTTCGGCTTTGAAGCGCCACGCGTCCACAACACCAGCATGTTCACCCTGCCCGGCGCCTCGTCTGAAACCCAGCTGATCGCGCTCGACCTTGCGGGCATTTGCGTCTCGAACGGTTCGGCCTGTTCCAGCGGCACGGTGAAGCCCTCCCACGTCCTGAAAGCCATGGGCGCGACCGACGCCGAATGCGCGGCCTCGCTGCGCGTCAGCCTGGGCTGGAATTCGACGGCAAAAGATGTAGATTACTTCCTCGCCAAATGGGGCGAGATGTATAACAGGGTTAAATCGCGTTTAACTGCGGCATAGAAGGAAAACAACCCATGCCAAAAATGACGTTCATCGAGAAAAACGGCAACCGTCTGGAGGTCGACGCGCCCAACGGGCTCTCGATCATGGAAATCTCGCAGAAGCACGGCGTGGACATCGAAGGCGCCTGCGGCGGCTGCCTTGCCTGCGCCACCTGCCACGTCATCGTGCGCCCCGACTGGTTTGCAAAGCTGGCGACGAAGCGCGAGGACGAGGAAGATATGCTGGACCTTGCATTTGATCTTAAAAAGACGTCACGCCTTGGCTGCCAGATCTTGATGACAGACGCGCTTGACGGCATCGAGGTTGCGTTGCCGGGCGCGCCTATTCCGTGGGAAGAGAAATAATTATAGATTTTTGTTTTGCGTGTCGGGTGCTGCAAGTACCCTCACCCTAGCCCTCTCCCATAAGCGGGAGAGGGGATACCTGACTTTTTCTTCGAAAAAGAGATAATAAATTTTTTGATCTGTTTTGCGTCAGCAAAACTCGCTAGTCCCCTCTCCTTTTGGGACAGGGCTAGGGTGAGGGTACTTACGGAAGAAATACAAGAAGAGACTTAAGCCCTCGCCCCCATCCGCCCGCGCGCGTGAAGCTGCTGCAGCGGATCGGCGGTGGCCCAGAGGCTTTCGGACATGAATTGTTCCAGCGCCTCCTGCGTAGCGACGCCGGCGGCTTCGAGGACGTCCATCACGGTATTGCGGCCGCAAGTGGAATAGAGCGCATACATGATTTTCTGGCGCTGTTCGGGCTTCGCAGCGCGGTAGCGGCTGTAAAGCCCCGCGCCGATGATCGCAGCACCCGAATGCGAATGGATGCTCCAGGCCATGTTTTGAATATGCACCATCTGGTTCGCGCCGTTTTTGGCGAGCCATTGGGCGTTGTGGAATGAATCCCACCTTGGCCCCAGCGCCTTCAGCATCGATTGTGCGCAAAGCGTTTTCACCGCGGCTTCGGTCTTGCCGATTTCATCCATGTTGTGCGCTTCCAGCGCGATAAGCGACAGCGCACAATGGTAAATGCTGCGCGCCACTTCGGCGATGTAGTGCTGCGTGGCTGCGTTGCGCAGCAACGGCAAGCGTTCGGGCTGCATGGCGTAATCGTAGAGCGCGTGCTGCACCATGAAGGATTGCAGTTCCACCATATGCTTGCGCGGATAAAATTCGGGCGCAGGCAGTTGTTTTTCGGAACAGTAATCGGCGGCGATAAGATGCCCCAGTTCATGCGCGATATAGACAGCGTCGCTGATGGTGCCGTCGGCGCCGAATTCGACCCAGGCGGGCGCTTTCATGTCTTCCTGATGGGTGCGGCCCCAGCAGTCGCCCGTTTCAACCTCGACGCGTTTCCAGCGGGCTTGGTTATTCAGCGCGGCCTTCGCGCGTTCGGCGATATCGGGCAGGTTGGCTTCCACCGCCATCTGGACAAGCTTGCAGCTTTCATCCCAAGGCATGCGGGGCGCGTCGATGAGGATACGGTGGCGGTTGATATCAGGCACCAGCCCCTTGCGCATCAGGTCGAGGTGTTTTTCGAACACGGGTTTGGAAACATTCAGCATCGCACCCAGCAATGCCTTCACCACGGCATCGGGCATGCATATGCCCTGGGGGTTCTCTGCCCAGCCGGGCAGAGCGTAATATGAAATCACCGGATCGATAGATCCCGGCATGCAAGGGGGGGGGGGGGGGGGGGGGGGGGGGGGGGGGGGGGGGGGGGGGGGGGGGG
>CAZNRN010000026.1:12571-52302 GCA_964575605.1 uncultured Micavibrio sp.
CCTTGGGGGTGCTTTCCCATCCGGGGATTTGTTAATATTTAAACACCGGATCCTTATTACCCGGGCTGCAACCCCCCCCCCCCCTGTCAGGTTGCCTTGGCGTTGGTATTGGACGGCTTGACCACGAATTTGGCGCGCAGCGCCTGGTTATACCCGTCGATGATTTCCTTGGGCGTGCAGCCCGGCTCGAACTCCACCGACACATGCGGCAGGTGGATGATGAGCGGCTGGTTCGAATGTTCCATGAGGTTCGAGAAATTGCGCGCCGCGGTGCGGATGTTGAACCCGCCCTCGGGTGTGAATTCGATGAAATGGTCGTAATGCGGAGGGCTGGGGGCTTTGGCCTTGCTGCCGCCCTTGCTGCTACTGCTGCCTGCTCCGCGTTTCTTGCGTCCTGCCATGGCGCCTTTCCCCCGTTAGACCCTTAGCGGGAAGAACTGTTCCCGCGATTTTATTATACTCCCGCAGGCTGAATGAAGAGTTAAGATGCAAGCCACTGGAATCGCACATCAATCCCCTGCCCTTACACCGCCGCCCCGTTTCATGTGCAATATGAAAAATACTTGTTTTTGAACGAGTTTCGCGTATATTAGCCGCCATGAACAGTCTTGGATTTGATAAAGAGCCGAAAAACACCCGCGTCGTCGTCGCCATGTCAGGTGGCGTCGATAGCTCTGTCACGGCTGCGCTGCTGCACGAGCAAGGCTATCAGGTCGTGGGCATCACGTTACAGCTTTACGATTACGGCCAGGCCCTTAAAAAGAAAGGCGCCTGCTGCGCCGGACAGGACATCTACGACGCCAAGCGCGTGGCGGAGAAGCTGGGCTTCGAGCATTATGTGCTGAACTACGAAAGCCGCTTTAAAGACAATGTCATCGAAGACTTTGTTGACAGCTATCTTAAAGGCGAAACGCCCATCCCTTGCGTGAAGTGCAACCAGAACGTCAAATTCAAGGACTTGCTGCAAACCGCTCAGGATTTAGGTGCGGATTGCATGGCGACCGGGCATTACATCCAGCGTGTCGGCGGATTGAAAAATGCCGAGCTGCACCGCGCCGTCGACCCGTCGAAAGATCAAAGCTACTTCCTCTTCGCCACGACGCAGGAGCAGCTCGACTTCCTGCGCTTCCCGCTGGGCGGCTGGACGAAGGATATCACCCGCGGCCATGCCGAGCGTTTCGGGTTGGCGGTTGCCGACAAGCCCGACAGCCAGGACATCTGCTTCGTGCCGAACGGATCATATGCAAAAGTGGTCGAGAAATTCCGCCCCGGCGCGATGGCGCCCGGCGAGATCGTGCATATCGACGGCCGCGTGCTGGGCAACCATGACGGCATCATCAATTACACCGTCGGCCAGCGCCGCGGCCTCGGCATCGGCGGCGGCCATACGGAGGGCAACAGCCCCCTCTTCGTCGTCGGCCTGCGCCCCGACAAGAACCAGGTGCTGGTGGGCCCTTACGAGGCGCTCGCCCGCGATACCATATACATGAAGGACTGCAACTGGCTGCTGCCCGCCATCCCCGACGAGGGGATCGAGGTGGAAGTCAAACTGCGCTCCGCACAGGCGCCCCTGCCCGCGCGCCTTTACCGCGACCGTGCCGTATTGAACGCCCCCGCCTTTGGCGTGGCGGCGGGACAGGCATGTGTCGCCTATATCGGCAACCGCGTGCTTGGCGGCGGCTGGATTTCGGGCGCGGATAACCTGAAAATTTCGGTGGCGGCTTAGGCCTTCGCCAGTTCGTCGCCGACAGCCTTCACCAACGCCGCGTCATCGGGCGGCGTTTCGGGCGAAAAGCGTTTCACTACGTCGCCGCTGCGCGAGATCAGGAACTTCTCGAAATTCCACAAAATTTCGGGCGCGGGGTTGGGCTGGATGCCATAGCCTTTCAGCTTGCCCTCGAAATCCGTCGAGGGGCGCGGCAGCGCGGCGGTCAGCGCCCTGTACAGCGGATGCTTGTTCGCGCCCACTACGGTGATCTTCTCGAACATCGGGAATTTGACGCCGAAGTTCAGTGTGCAGAACGACTGGATATCGGCGTTGCTGCCCGGCTCCTGCTGCCCGAAATCGTTCGAAGGGAAACCCGCCACCACAAAGCCCTTGTCCTTGTGCGCCTCGTACAGTTTCTCGAGGCCCTCGTACTGCTTGGTCAGCCCGCATTTGGAGGCCACATTGACCACCAGCACAACCTTGCCTTCAAAGGCCTTTAGCGATGTATCCTTGCCGGAAATGTCTTTCACGGGAATGTCGTATAAAGCAGCCATGGGTTCCTCCTGTTTGGGAGAGCAACCCTATCACCCCCAAAACCCTTTGAAAATCCCTGCTTTTCAAAGCACTTGACAGAAAAGCCGCCAAAAGTATATAAAGCCCCTACCCTAAATACCGTGTGGCGGGGTAGCTCAGTTGGCTAGAGCAGAGGAATCATAATCCTTGTGTCGGGGGTTCAAATCCCTCCCTCGCTACCACTAAAATCCTTTAAAATCAATAACTTAGCATTTATTGACTCGCTACCACACCCAGCGATTCCTAATGAAATCAAGCTTTTTACTAAGGCTCATGAATCGTATAGGGCTCTGGTGAATCTAAAAAAAATAAAGACTGGTTCAAGTCGCAAGCAGGCTCTACGTTTTACCAATGTATCGCTTGAAAGGAATCCTCATCTCTGATGTAATTTTGAATTTGTAATTCCAAGTCAATTCATCAAACAAAAAATGGCATAGTGCCTCGGGTGTGCATATGGATATTAATGAGTTATTTAAGCTGTCTCAGTGGGTAGAGAAAGAAATCGCAGCACCAAAAATCCCCAAGTCCTACCGAGCTTTGGTTGAGAAAATCAGAAATATGGCGCAAGCCAACCAGGCCAAACAGCCGTTTGATCCTGAAAAAGAAAATCTCATAGCAAAATTACGAGCTGTACCGCTTCATCAACTAACGAATGAGCAGCGGCTGTATTTGGAGAAGTTTGATTTTCTGCCCTACGTGGGAGAGGCGGGTGTACAGTATATCGACGTTGTATTGAAGGATAATACGCATGACCTCGTTACTATTGGGGACAAACTCAATAAAGCCGCCGATCAGATTAATTCTGGTGTCGGTAGGTTTTCAACAGTTCAACAGGCTTTGACAGACTTTGCGGATAGGGAAATCGTCCCAGACGCTGGAAAAGCATTGATACGGGTTACCTTCACCAAAGAGGCCGCAATCCATAATATAGGCAATCTGGAAAAATGGAGCGAAAAATGGAGTCTAATTATTCGTGGCTTCACAATGGCTCATGGCCAGACGCCAGAGGATGTCAAAATAGTAGGCGTCTCGAATGGTTCAGTAATTATTGATTTTATGGCAGTGCTACAGGTGGCCGGGAGTCTAACGGGAGTGCTTGTAGGCTTGGTGACATTAGCAGAAAAAATACTGACCTTGAAAAAGAACGCCAAAGACATGCGCACATCTGATGTGGCCAAAAAGGAGGAAATTGCGACCCTTCTAGATCAATCTGCTGAAGCTGAGAAAGAAGCTGGGGTAAAGAAAATTATTAACAACATAAACATCCAAAATCTCACCATCAATACCACGATCAATAACAACACCCCCGCCACGCCGACAACGCCGCAAACTGTTACAGATGGCGATAAAGTAATTGCCCTTGAAAGGGCCGTGACCACATTGCTGGATTTCGTAGTGAAAGGTGGAGAGGTTGATGTAATCCCTCCAGAAAAACCATCTAGCGAAGATAATGTCAGCGAAGCTCTGCAAAAAGAATTTGCCCAGCTTAAATCCGGCGCGGAAGAATTGCGGAAGATCGAGAGTAAGCAAAAACTGTTAGAGTTTCGAAAAGATGACGTTCCTCGGGAATAAAGGTACCTTCTAAAAACCCTTAATTTAAGATCATAAGTAGTTTGGGGGAGTAAAAATCCTTCACACGCTACCAACACAACAATGTTGAAGAATGAGACGACTTAAGGCCTCGCTAAAAAGATATCCCCATTCAGAGGCTTAACTACACGAAAAACGAAAATTGGAATTAAAGGTTTTTGGGGGTAGCGGTGGAATCTCACCCTCGCTACCACTTCTCTCCTCAAAATTTCAGTTATAGCTGTTAACGCTTCGGCCCTGTCGAGGCGGTGGTGGCGGGTTTTTGTTCTTTGGGGCCGTTGGAGCCGGAGTTTTCGGCGGTGGCCGTTTGCGTCGACGTGGTGGTGCCGAATTTGCTTTCGGGCTTTTTGTCCGCGGCATCCAAGTCGTGCGGGATGAACAGAGACGCGCCGCCGGTGAACAATGCGAGCAGCAGTTCCGCGCCCGCGTGGTCATGTTCCTTGCCGTCCTTGCCTTTGGGCTTGACGTAATCGGTCGTTGTCATTTTTCCGTCTACATAGTGGTCGATCAACTGCGCGCCGTTGGATTTGGTCGAGACTTTGCCCGGCTTGCCGTCGCCGTCGTCGAGCACGCCGCCGTGGTCCTGTATCCAGTCTTTCATCGCGCGGCCCGTGGGCTTGGTTTTCAAGGCGGCGAACTGGGAGGCGACGGCCTCGCTCACTTTATATGTCTCGGTCGTGTGCCAGCGGCTGGTGGGGGATGCTCCATCGGCGTTTTCGACGGTGATGTGTTTATCAGCCATGGCACTGCCCTCATAAGGTTCGGTTTTAATGTTCCATACATTATACCGAAGGGCGGTTAAGAAGCGGTCAACGGGCTAAAGCCCTTGATATTCCTGCGAACAATCGGGAGACGCCCTACCCCGCCGCAGCTACGGGCGCGGATTTCCACTGGTAGGCGTTGGCGGGCGCCGGGCTTTGCGAGACTTGAGCGCGGGTAGTCTGTTTGGCTTCGTAGGCTTCGCGCAGTTTTTTCGCGCCGGGGAACTGGTTTTCGACCATGCTTTTCAGCATCGGCAATTTTTCACGCAGTTCGCGTCCCGAATAAACCTGCGGCAGCCAGCGCATTTCTTTTGACGGATGAAGGTAGTAAAGCGCGTAATCCTCAACCATAGCCGCCTGCTGTTCGTGCGTGTAGTCGGTGAATTTCCATTTGCTTTCGAGCGGATATTTATAGACGCCGTCGCGGCCGGGCGAGTAGCGCCAGTTGGTCTGGAACTGCCAGACATGCGTGTTTTCGTGCACGAAGGTGCCGAATTTCTCGGGGTTCTTTTCCTTGCTGTAATCTTTCGAGCCATAGCGCGGCCCCCAGTAGTTGGCATCGCGCGAAGATGTCGCCGTGCCCGCAATGTCGTCATAGCTTTGCGGATGGATATTCTGGCGTACGATCGAGACATCGATCTGGTCGCCGAAGATGCCTTTGATAATTTCAGCCTCGCCCGGCGTCATGGGGCGGCTGTCGATATTTTGGAAGGCGATACGCGCCGCCCGCGCCGCCGGGAACTGGTCTTCGACCAGGCGGATGAGGAAAGGGTCGGTGTCGGATTTGTCGGTATAGTCCATGCGCGTCCAGTGCGAGGCGCGGTCGGGGTGCAGGAAGCGCATGGCGTAATCTTCCACAATCGCGCGCTGCTGTTCCGGCCCGTAATCGGTGAAGCGCCATTGCGAGCCGAGCGGATAGTTAAACCCCTCGACGTCGCCATGCCTGATGCCCGTCTGGTTCTGGTAGATTTGCATCATTTCATGCATGAACGAACCGAAGACGTTGCGGTTGGCGGCTTTGCTGAAATCCTCGGCGTAATAACGCTTGCCGTAGAATTCGATATTTTTCGTCTCGCCCGCACCGACGTCGGAGGCAAGGTTGCGCTGTTCCTTGTTGAATTCATGTACACGCATGCCGCGCAGGTCGAGCTTATCGCCGAAGATGCTGCGCGCGAGCTTCGCCTCCCCCGGCGTCAGTTCGCGGCTGATATCGGGCTTGCCGGCAAGCTTCGAGAAATATTGCGAGAGCTGTTCGGGCTCGGGCGCGGCGTGGGGCTTTTGCTGCTCGACGGGCTGGGTGACTTCGACATCGTCCTGCGGCGGCGGCGCGATATCGGTGCCCGGACGGTTGAAGATGCCGAAGAAACCGGCCACCATCACGGTGGTCAATACAACGGCTTTGCAGAACCGGCGGAAGAAGGATTTCTTTTTGGGTTGAACGGGGGCATAGCGAGCAGCTGCGTTAAATCTATCGCTTCGGGTGCTGCCGTAGGCCTGCGTCATTCAACTCCGTGACTGGTTGTCGATGATTCAAGCGTAACAAGCGGCCAAAGCCTGTCGACTCCTTTCACAAAAAACGAAGCAATTCAGCCGCATAATAAGCAGGAAAACGCCATTTTACAGGCATATTATGCATGTTTATCAGGCGTCTTTGCGCAGAATCGCCCGCGCCACCGCATGTATCAGGTGCACGATACCGATAAAGATGACCGTGATGCCCAGCTTGCCGGCCAGGAATTCGATGTTCGCCGCAAGGTCGACCGGCACCGGTTTATTACCGAGCTGGATGCCCAAAAAGATGAAGCCGAGGCTGAACAGGTAAAAACCCACGGTAAAAATCTGGCCTGCGTCATCGGGCATGCCCTGCCGCAAGCTGCGCCCCGCGATCACGGTGATGGCAAGAGCAATAATGAAATAGGCGGCGTAAACGGTAATCAGCATTTTAAACTCCTTCCGGGCAGCCGGAGCGGCAGCGGGGTGAGCCGCCGCCCCGGCGCCCTTTCGAGGGTGTGGGCGTCGAGGGTGTTGCGTGGTGTCTATATCTTCATCATGCCTGTTTTATTATACAGTGTCAAATTAAAACTGAACACTGTCTAATAACCAAGAGATTTCAGGCGCTTCAGGGGGACTGTTTATTGCCGCGCAATACCGATAGCAGCGCGTAGCACAGGGCGCCCACGATCATGGTCGCCTGCAGGCCGAAGGCCATGTTGAGCGCGATGGCAAGGCCGCTGCCCATCACACCCGCTGCGCCGTTGATGCCCCAGAACCACGCGGTCGCGCGCGGGTTCAGGCGTTGCGCCAGCGCCATGCCGGTCGGGAAGCCGAAGCCCAGCAGGCAGCCGATCGGCAGCGTGAAGCAAACACACAAAATGGCGCGCGCCATCAAATCGGCGTCGGCATAGGCCACCATCAGCTTGCCCAGCAATGCCATGCCCAGTACGGCGACAAAGGCCGTCAGCAGCGCCCATATCTGCCGCGCAGTTTCTGTGGAAAGCGGGAAACGGTCGGACAGCAGGCTCCCCGCCCCCGTCGACAGGACAAGGCTGAACAGCAGCACGCCAAGGCTATAGGCCGGATGGCCAAGGTATACGCTCATACGCTGCAGCAGAGCGATTTCCATCAGCATAAAACCGAGGCCGATGAGGAAGAACCACGCGGTGCCTTCCTTGAGGAAAACCTTGTTACCCTCGCTCAGCGCGCGGCGCAGCGGGAAGACGATGGTGCAGCCCACCATGAAGGCGGCGAAGAGGATGATGATGTAAAGGTTCGCCACGGCATGGGCATAACCGTGGATGGCGCTCTTGCTTTTCTCGAGGATCAGCTTCAGCACCTGCAAGGGGCGCGTGACGTGCAGCTGGTTAAAGAAGAACGGCCGCGCGTCGACCGGCGGGCGGATGTCAAAGCCGCTTTCCTTGGCGAGGCTGTCAAGCTCCGCGCGGGTTTCGGCGTTCAGGATATTGGCGAATTCGGTGCCCTTCAGGATTTTGCGCGGGGAGACAAGAATGTCGAAACCCATCTGCTTCGCGCGGCGTTCCATGGCGTCCAGCTGCGCGCCGGTGAACGGGTCACGCGACATCACCAGCGTGACGATCAGGCCCGAGGTCGCGGCGAATATATGCTTGCGCGGCTCTTTCGCCCCTGCCTCGAACAGCGTAGCCATGGTGAGCGACAGCAGGCGCTCGCCCTCCGCATAAGCATCGCGCAGGAACCAGCGGCTGACCGTCATCGCGCCGCCATTGTTCAGGCGCGAGAGGAACATCTTCCATGCCTCGACGGTATAAAGCCCGTTTTCGGTCAGGGTAAAGGCCCCTGCCCCCGTGGCGGCCGCCGTGTCGACAAGGCTCATCTGGATAAGGTCGAATTTTTCGTCGGGATGGCTGGAGAACCAGCTGCGCGCCTCGCTGTGGATCAGCTTGACGCCTTTTTCTTCGGAAAGGCCGGCATAGGATTTGAACGGTTCCACCTGCGTTAATGCCGAAACCTGCACGGCGTTGACATCCATCGCCGTAATGTCTTTCACGCCCGCGTGTAATGACGACAACACATCACGCCCGCCGCCCAGGCCGATAATGCCCGATTTTTTAAGCCCCGGCAGCGCATAGGCGATGGTGGTGACGTCGTAATCTAGGAAGCCCAGCGCCTTGCCCTTGTCGCCCTGCCAATGGTTGATGGGTGTGCCAGCCCCGCCGTCGATCATCAGCTCGCGCCAATCTTTCTTCATATCTTTGGGTAGTTTCGGCGAAGGCCCCCACAGGTAAGGCTGCGCGGCTTTCTTCTCGGCATGGATGGTGACGCGCGAAATGGAATTCCAGCGGTCGTAATCGATATCGCTTTGCGCGATGCGGAAACCCTTGACCCAGAGCGGGTAAATAAGGGGCTTGGCCGCAGTGACGTTCAGCACCAGCAGCACGGCGGCAAGGAAGACGAAGAATCTGCCCTTGGGCAGCCCGCCCGCACCGAAGCAGCGCGAGGCCGCGAAAGACGCCAGCGCCAGCAGCAGCATGGCGGAGGGCCCGTCGACCGTTTCCATCAGCCAGAGCGCGAATAGGCATCCGGCCGCTGCGCCCAGCAAATCGACGCCATAGGTGCGCGCGGTGGGGAAAGGCGCCCGCGTAATGGCGAGGCTGAGCGCGATGCCAGCGAAGAAATACGGTGGCACGGTCAGCGCCGACATGACGGGCAATACCACCAGCGTCACGCCCGGCTGGTCGGAGACGACTGGGATAAGCATCTGCGCCGCTAGCGCCACCAAAACGGACAAGCCAAAATTCTGGCAGGCGCGTGCCATCTTGACCCCATAGTTCGCGCGCTGGTCAGCCTCGTCGCCGCGGTGCACCGACAGTGCGCCCAGCGTCAGGCCGAACATCGCCATGCTGATGATAAGAAAGCTGAGGTGATACCAGGTAGTGACGGAAAAGATGCGGGATTCAATCACCTGCAACGACATCAACAATCCGCTGATGGTGAATACGCCCGTGTAAAATCTTTTGCTTGCCGTCATAAAAAATCCCCCGCCTCGCAATTATACGGAGGCCGGAGGGGTTTTGAAAGCGCAGGCAGCTTGTCAGAAAGCTATTCCTCGTCGTCGCTTTCCTTGAAAATGACGGCTTTCAGGTCATCCTTGATGTCGTCGAGGCACAGGGCCGCCAGCGCGAGGTGGTGTTCGGAGTCAGCGATATGCACCCAGTCGACGTGTTCGTCTTCGTTGATGGTCATGACGACCACCGATTTGACGTGGTTGTTTTTGGCGAATTTGGCCATGTCGCGCAGGAATTTCGGGATACCGCCCTCACCGTCGAACTGCACCTTGTCGACGATATGGCCGTCCTTGAAATTGACGGTAATGACGGAAACCTTTTCCTCCGCGGGCGCAGGCGGCTCCGGCGGCGGCTGGGCTTCCGTGGGTTTTTCATCGTCCTTGTCGGTCATGGCACTTCTCCAAACACACCCTTCGGCGTGTTGTTCCCCACACGACGATGCGGCTGCAATAACTACAAGCCCCGGGGCTTGGTCCCCAAAGCCAAACGTTCAGGCGCTGTATGGTTCATGCCAAGCAAGCAGATATCCCCTGAATTCACTGGTCTAACTTAATTTTAAGTCTAAAGCCTTATCAAAGGCTTAACGCTGAAAAAACGGCTGCAAGCTGCTGTAAACAGGCCGGTTTTAGGGCGCCGGCGGGCGGGGTATTTTAGTGGACTCCCCCAGGGGGGCTGGTACCTTGGACCGGACGATTTTCACCGCTTCTTCGAGAGATCCGGCGGGGTCAAGCTTCGTGGTATCGAGGATATGGGCGTCGGCCGCGGCCTTCAGCGGCGAATGCGCGCGGCTCATGTCGGCATGGTCGCGGTCGTTGATGTCTTTCAGCACCTGCTCCTGCGTCACGCCGGGGTTCTTCGCCTTCAGTTCGAGGAAACGGCGGCGGGCGCGCTCTTCGGCATCGGCGGTCACGTATAATTTTATGTCGGCATGGGGGCAAACGACTGTGCCGATATCCCGCCCATCCAGCACCGCGCCCGGCAGGCCGCCCGGCGGGTTATTGGCGAAATCGACCTGGAAGTGCCGCACGGCCTCCCTCACCTCCGGCAGCGCCGCAACCTTTGCCGCGGCATCGGCGACGGCGCCGGTGCGGATGGCGGGGTCGTTCAGCATCTCGAGGGTGATGTTGTCCTTGATTTTATCCAGCACGGGGCGCACGGCATTGATGTCGGAAGGGTCGACGCCAGCATTCAGCGCGGCAAGGGCGATGGTGCGGTAAACCGCGCCGGTATCAAGATGCGCGTAACCGAGTTTTGCGGCGAGTGCTTTGGCGAGCGTGCCCTTGCCGCTGGCGGCGGGGCCATCGACGGCGATGATGACTGTCTTGCGCGCGGGCTCGGTCATCGAAGGCTCTCCATTTGCTGGTTTTTTCTATTTTAACACATGTTTTCGTTACGGCAATGCCCTTGTGCAAACGCACACGCTTGGGTAGAGTTTCGGCACATGCAGAAAAAGCCGTTAAAGTTCGACCTCGTCAGCGACCTGCACGTCGAGCGCTGGGATGCCCCGCTCGACTGGGCAAAGCTGAAGCAGAACGACGTCATCATTGTGGCGGGCGATGTGGCCGATTCCATCGTCGAAACGGTGAAGGAGCTGGAGCGCATCGCCAAAGTTTATAAAACCGTCATCTATATCGACGGCAATCACGAATTCAGCGAGGAGCTGTACAAGGAGGGCGGCGACGCTGCCGCCTTTGACGACAACCTGCGCCTCGCCATCGCGCACCTGCCGAATGTTTTCTTCTTGAAAGACGGGCCCGTCACTATCGACGGCACCGCCATCATCGGCCGTAACGGCCATTGGGATTATAAAGTGCTGGAGGGCGCGTCAGTCGACGATGCCAAGGCGGCGATCATGCACAAGATCCAGCTGCCGCTGGAAGACGCCGGCATATTTTCCGACTACGCGAAACGCGACGTCGCCGACATGAAGCAGATGGTGAAAGACCTGAACGCCGACCCTAATGTGCATAGCATCCTCGTCGTCACCCATACCCTGCCGGGCAAAGCCTTAATGCCCGACCGCGTCAAGGGCGCGCCCGCGGCCTTCAGCAACCTCGGCAACAGCGAAATGGCCGAGGTGGTGGACGAGGACGTGAACAAGAAAATCAAAACCTGGGTCTTCGGCCACTGGCACGGCAACCACAGCGCCAGCATCGGCGGCATCGAATACGCCTGCCACCCCCGCGGCACGCCCCGTCCCGGCAAGCCCGACTACACCGTTCTGCCGCTAGAGGTTGGCGCGGAAGTACCGAAGAAGCCCGCAACGCCCGCGCCGAAGCCGCCCGCCCCCTAATGCTTTACATATTTTGCCGGCATGATTAGAAATTGACCTAATCGCCCCCTGCCTGCTAACAATATTATTCCATAAGCGACAGCAGGATTTTACGTGAGCGGCCCAGACCCCAAGGACAGCAACGGGAATATCATTCCGCCGATGGCCGTGCCGGATACCAAGGTGCTGCATCCGCTGTTCGGCACCTACACGCGCACCGAGACATATAATGTGGGCGGGCAGAAACCCGGCACCACATATCACCTGCATGCCGAGGCCTTCCTCGACGACCCGATCGCGAAAACATGGACGGTAACCAAGGTCGCAAGGATTACCGAGCAGCATTCGGTCAACCCGCACCTGAACAAGACGGTCAGCCATGTGCACAAGGTGAAGGCGAAGGTCAGCTTCAAGGAAGCGGCATCGGCGCTCGCCGATTTCGAGCAGCAGTGCAAGGAAAAGCCGCATACCTTCAAGGTGCTTTTCCCCGATGCGCCCGCGATGGATTTCACGCACTTCAAGGCATTTGCGGAGCGCGAAGGTTACGTTTTCGATGTGCAGGGCCAGCCGCATGCGCGCCCGAATGCCCGCGCCCTGCCCATGGGCTGCATTTACAACCAGGAAGACGTCGACAGCGCGAACAAACACGCCCAGCGTCCCGACGATGAATACAACAACGACGGCCCCGCAAGCCGCTCGCCCAACGCAAGCTTCGTGATGGAGCAATTTACGCGCGCGGCGCACAGCCAGGACTTCAACACCGCAACCGCAGGCCTGCGTGTGCTGAACATCCTCGACCGCTATGTCGAGCAGATCGAGCAGGCGCACAAGAAGATGCAGGAATACTGCGACAAGTACGAGCAGCTGGGACAGGGCGACCTGATTACCGAGGCCGAAAAAATCCTGAAGATGGCAGAAAGCTCGATCGCACAATTAAAAGCATACGGCGTCGAGACGAAACAGTTCGCATCCTTCCTGCTGCAATGCCAGGTCACCTGCCACGTGCTGCACGCCGAGGGGCTCTATGACCTGATGAACAAGGGCAAGGGCGATTTCGACACCAACGAGGCGCTGTTCAAGGTACGCGTTAACAGCGCGCTTGAGTCGTATAAGAAAATCGACGATTCCGACGAAGGGCTGAAGCTGCTGAAAAATATGATCGTGCAGACGCCTGCCCCCGAGGTGCCCGCCACCATCGGCAAGTTCATCGACAGCTATAAACTGCAGCGCAAGGCCTACGAGCCCCGCCCCGCCCCGCCCAAACCGCCCATCGGGCAGCAGCGTTTCAAGCCTTAACAGGCACTTAAAGGTATTTCAGGAACAATCGTTACCCTGTGGCGGTTGGCTGTTTAGCCGACGCGCCACAAAGCCGCGCATAACAGTTAAAACGAGGTAACCCATGCTCGAAATGCTCATGTCCGACGATCATGCGATCGCCCTTTTGAAGAAAGACCATGAAGAAGTCAAAAAGCTGTTTGATGACTTCAAGAAGTCTGAATCGAAAACCGAAAAAGAAAAAATCATCGCCAAAGCGGTCGAGGAGCTGAAACTCCACGCGATCGTCGAGGAAGAGATTTTCTACCCCACCGTGCGCAAGGAAGTCGGCGCCGACATCATGAACGAGGCCGACGAGGAACACCACGTCGCCCGCATGCTGATCGCCGAACTGGACAGCCCGGGCGGCGGCGGCGGCCACCGCTTCGCCAAATTCTGGGTGCTGGCCGAGAACATCAAGCACCACATCAAGGAAGAAGAAAACATCATGATGCCCAAAGCGGCCGAGACCAAAGTCGACTTCCGCGCCCTTGGCAGCATGATGGAAGCCCGCAAGGCCGAGCTGCGTGAAAAAGGCATCCCCGCCGACCGCGAACACAAAATGGTCGCCAAGACCCGCGGCGGCGATACGCCCGCGGCGCTTGCGAAAAAGAAAAAGCCGAAGGTCCGCAAAGTGGCCGTGCCGCGCGCTGAAAAGCCCGCGACCACCCTGCACTCCTAAAGCACACGAAGTACCACCGGCGAAAAGGCGGCATCCTCCCGGGGCCGCCTTTTCTCTTTGCGTAATCCGGAAAACCCCCGCGCCTTGACCCTGCCCGCATTAGCTGCCACAGTGGCGGTATATGTTATTCGTTAGTGTTTAAGGAGAACCCCGATGGGTATCGCAGGCGATTTTTTCAAGGCGCTGAAAGACGACGGCCCCATGGCCGTTCAGATGCTGCGCGTGCATTTCAACCGCTTTATGCTCAACAAAGACCAGAAGGCCGCCTATAACGCGATCACCGCCACCGTGAAGACCGATACCGAGCGCAAGGAAGTCACCTGCGTAGTCCCCGCCCACCTGACCGAAAAAGACGCAGAAAAGGTACTGAAGGTCATGGAGCTGGAATACGGCCGCGACTGGAAAGTCGTCAAGCGCGCCGATGAACCGCCCAAGGCCGAACCCGCTGCGCCGGAAGCGCCGAAGCCGTAATCCCCCTCGCCGCGCTGTCATCTTGTAACCCCGGCGAAGGCCGGGGTCTCAAGACCTTGCAGGCCTCGCTTGCGGCCAGAGACCCCGGCACGCATGTTCCACATGCTTCACATGGCGCCGGGGTTACATTTTTTATGGCCCCCGCCTTATTGCCCCTGCTTGCATCTTTTTGTTGATTATGACAAAAACTTATGCTACATACGTCACCATTCAACCCAAACCAATACTTTTAAGGATGAGCCCATGCCCCCGTTTTTCCTCGATGTCTGGATGGAAGCAGCCGTGCAGCGTAACGAATACCAGCTTGCGCGCCTGACCAAAGAACTGCCCGATTTCGCCCCCGCGAACGAGAACACCGTGCAGGCTAAAACCGCGCAGCAGGACAGCCTTCTCGGCTAATTGCGCGACGATTTTGCTTCACGTGAAACGCTAATAAATCAGTATAATATATTGATTTATTAGCGTTTTTTATTGCCTCATAGCCACCCGCCGCACAAATAATTTGATTATGTAAATTTTTTCTGCTATTTTACATGCGGCATTCAATTTTACATTCAGGAGCATTTCGAACATGAACCCCTTTTTGATCATCGCGGCCGATCTCGACAATTTCGACAAGAAACCGGCCGAGCAGGCAAAGCAGAAACAGAAAAACAAACCCGCATTCGCCGCCAACGACGACCGCTACAGCAAGACCTATTACGGTGACAAGGCCGTTAACGAATAAAACCCCTCGCCCGAGAACAAAAAAAGCCCGGACCGAAGTCCGGGCTTTTTTGCGTTAAGAATTATTACTCCGCAGCCTGGGCGATGGCGCGCATCGATTGCGCGGCGCCGACCATGTTTTTCAGGCAGAGCTTGGTTTCTTCCCATTTGCGGGTTTTCAGGCCGCAGTCGGGGTTGACCCAGATCTGGTCGGCCTTCAGGACCTTCGCCGCCTTTTTCAGCAGCGCTTCCATTTCGGCCTGCGGCACGACGCGGGGGCTGTGGATGTCATAAACACCGGGGCCGATTTCGTTCGGATACTTGAAGTTCACGAAAGCGTCCAGAAGCTCCATCTGCGAGCGCGAGGTTTCGATCGAGATCACGTCGGCGTCGAGCTCGGCGACGGCCTCGATGATGTCGTTGAACTCGGCATAGCACATGTGGGTGTGGATCTGCGTCTCGTCCTTGACGCCGGCGGCCGACAGGCGGAAGGCATCCACCGACCAGCGCAGGTAGTCTTTCCAGTTCTTCTTGCGCAGCGGCAGGCCTTCGCGCACCGCGGGTTCGTCGATCTGGATGACCTTGATGCCGGCCTTTTCGAGGTCGACGACTTCGTCACGCAGTGCAAGGGCGATTTGTTTCGCCGTTTCGGAACGCGGCTGGTCGTCGCGCACGAAGGACCATTGCAGGATGGTGACGGGGCCCGTCAGCATGCCTTTCATAGGCTTCTTGGTCAGCGATTGCGCGTATTGCGACCATTCGACAGTCATCGGTTTCGGGCGGGAAACGTCGCCGAAGACGATCGGCGGCTTCACGTAGCGCGAACCATAGGACTGCACCCAGCCGAACTTGCTGAAGGTGTAGCCCTCCAGCTGTTCGCCGAAGTATTCGACCATGTCGTTGCGCTCGGATTCACCATGCACGAAGACATCGATGCCGATTTCTTCCTGCACCTTCACGCAATAGGCGATTTCCTTTTTCAGGAAGTCGTTGTACTGCGCATCGGTGATCTTGCCCGATTTATGCTCGGCGCGCGCGCCGCGGATTTCGGGGGTCTGCGGGAAGGAGCCGATGGTGGTGGTCGGGAACAGCGGCAGATTCAGCGCTTTTTGCTGCAGCTTGATGCGCTCGGCGAAGGTATGGCGGCGGTTCAGCATGTCGGCGGTGACTTTTGCCGAACGCTCTTTCACAGCTTGGTTGTGGATGCGCTTCGAGGTCTTGCGCGCGGCGGCTGCCTTGTCGCTTTCCTCGAAGGTGTCCAGCGTCGCGCCTTTGCGGCCGCTGGTCGCTTCTGCGAGAACGGAAACTTCGCGCAGTTTTTGCTTGGCGAAGGCCATCCACTGCTTCAGTTCGGCATCCAGCGACTTTTCGCTATCCAGGTCGACCGGCACGTGCAGCAGCGAGCAGCTGGGGGCGACGAAGATATTGTCGCGGCCGTGGGCTGCAACCGCTTTCTCGATCAGCGGCAGCGCGGCCGACAGGTCGGCGCGCCAGATGTTGCGGCCGTCGATGACGCCCAGCGAGATCACCTGGTCCTTGCGCGCGGCTTTCAGCGCGGCGTCCAGCTGGTGCGGGGCGCGTTTCAGGTCGATATGGACGCCGGCGACCGGCAGGCCGAAGACGGTTTCGAGGTTGTCGCCCAATTCGTCGAAGTAGGTCGCGACGAGCAGTTTCAGCTTCGGCGCGGCTTTCGACAGGCGGTCATAGGCTTTCTTGAGCGCGTCGCGCGAAGCCTGCGGCTGGTCGAGGACGAAGCAGGGTTCGTCCATCTGCACCCATTCGGCGCCGGCAGCGGCCAGTTGTTGCAGGATTTGTTCGTACACGGGCAGCAGCGTGTCAAGCAGCGTCAGCGCGTCACCGCCGTCTTTCATCTTGCCGAGCAGCAGGAAGGACACGGGCCCGACCAGCACGGGGCGCGTGGTGATGCCCAGTTCTTTCGCCTCGTTGAAATGCGCCACGGGGCGGTCGCCCGACAGTTTAAAGGTCTGGTCCTTGGTGAATTCGGGGACGATGTAGTGGTAGTTGGTGTCGAACCACTTGGTCATTTCCATCGCGCCGACGTCCTTGTTGCCGCGCGCCATCGAGAAGAAGATGTCGATGTCGACGTTCGACTTGCCGTCCCAGTTGTAACGGGCAGGCACCGCGCCGACCAGCACCGAGGTCGCGAGCATATGGTCGTAGTAGGTGAAATCGTTGGACGGGATGTGCTGGAGGCCTGCGTCCTGCTGCAGCTTCCAGTTGATGGCGCGCAGCTGTTTGCCCGCGTCATACAGTTGCTCCTTGGTAATCTCTTTCGCCCAATAGCTTTCGAGCGCCTTTTTCAGTTCGCGCTTCGCGCCGATGCGGGGGAAGCCGAGGTTCGTTGCCAATACCATTTTTCTCTCCTTGTTAAATCATATCCGGGCTATCGCCCGGGGGTTAAACGTTTCAGGCTGCTGCCTGTTGGGCTTGTTTCGCGCGCATGCCGAGCATATGGCAGATCGCCAATGTCAGTTCTGCACGGTTGAGTGTGTAGAAGTGGAAATCGCGTACGCCTTCTTCGTGCAGCACGCGGCACTGCTCGGACGCCACCGTCGCCGCCACAAGTTCGCGCGTCTTGGGTTCGTTATCGAGCCCCTCGAACAGGTGCGTCATCCAGCGGGGTACCTTGGTGCCACATTTCTCGGAAAACTCGCACATCTTGGCGTAGTTGATGATGGGCAGGATCCCCGGCACGATCGGCACGTTGATGCCCGCCGCCGCCGCCCGGTCGCGGAAATGCAGGAATTTTTCGGGGTTCATGAAGAACTGGCTGATAACCCTGTCCGCGCCCGCATCGACCTTTTTCTTCAGGTTCAACAGGTCGAGTTGCAGGTTGATCGCCTCGGGGTGGCCTTCGGGATAGCCTGCGACACTGATTTCGAAGGGCGCTATCTTCTTGAGCCCTTCGACCAGGCTGTCGGCATATTCATAGCCGCCGGGCGTGGGCACATATTTGCCCTCGTTCCCCGGCATGTCGCCGCGCAGGGCGACGATATGACGGATACCGTCGCGCCAGTAGCCGCGGACGATTTCTTCGATTTCTTCCTTTGTATGGCCGATGCAGGTCAGGTGCGCGGCGGCGTTGAGGCCGGTGCGCTTCTTGATCTGCGTGACGATTTCATGCGTGCGCTCGCGCGTCGTGCCGCCCGCGCCATAGGTGACGGAAATGAATTTCGGCTGCAGCTGCGCCAGCAGGTTGAAGGATTCCCACAGGTTCTCTTCCATCTTCGCCGTCTTCGGCGGGAAGAATTCAAAGCTGACCCCGAGGTTGCTATCCTGCGGCATGATGAACGGCAAGTGCATCATGCCCTTTTTTTCGACTTGTTCCGTGCCCATAACCGCTTGAAATCTGCCGTATTATACAAAACCAGCGCATATCTTAACGGCGGATACGAAAAAGCCAAGCCGAATTGCTGCAAAACAGCAATTTTTAAAGGGTTATTTAACAGAACCCCGCCCTTGTTTTCATGGCCGAAAACACTAATATGAGCCTCAGTTCATCATTTAGGAGTGTGCGGCAATGGCTGACCTGTTCGAAAACCCCCTTGGCACCGATGGCTTTGAATTCGTTGAATACAGCCATACGGAACCCGAAAAGCTGGAAAAGCTGTTTGCCTCGCTCGGCTTCAAAAAGACCGGCACGCACAAATCCAAAAAGGTCACGCTCTGGCAGCAGGGCGATATCAACTTCATCCTGAACGCCGAGCCGGAAGCGATCGAATTCGCCAAGCAACGCCACGGCGGCGGCGCCATCGCCATGGCCTTCCGCGTCAAGGACGCGCAGGCCGCCATAAAATCGGCTGTCGCCAAGGGCGCGAAAGAGATTAAAGGCAAGGTCGGCCCCGGCGAGCTCAGCATTCCCGCCATCGAAGGCATCGGCGGCTCGGTGCTCTATCTCGTCGACAAATACGGCCCCAAAGGCTCCATTTATGAAGTCGATTTCAATATCACCGACAAGGCGCCCAAGGGTGCAGGCCTTACCTACATCGACCATCTTACCCACAACGTCATGCGCGGCAACATGACGAAATGGGCGGATTTCTATACCAATTTGTTCAACTTCCGCGAAATCCGCTACTTTGACATCGAAGGCAAGCTGACCGGCCTGAAGTCGAAAGCCATGACCAGCCCCTGCGGCAAGATCCGCATCCCGATCAACGAGTCATCGGACGACAAATCACAGATCGAGGAATTCCTGAAGCGTTACGGCGGCGAAGGCATCCAGCACATCGCGCTCGGCACCGCGAACATCCAGGACACCGTGCGCGACCTGCAGAAGCGTGGCATCGATTTCCAGACGACGCTCGACACCTATTACGCCAAGCTCGACAAGCGCGTGCCCAACCACGGCGAGAACACCAAGGAACTGCAGGAACTCAACATCCTGCTCGACGGCGCACCGACCAAAGGCCAGGGTATCCTGCTGCAGATTTTCACCAAGGACGCCATCGGCCCCATCTTCTACGAAATCATCCAGCGTAAGGGCAACGAAGGCTTCGGCGAAGGCAACTTCCAGGCGCTGTTTGAATCGCTGGAAGAAGACCAGATCCGCCGCGGCGTGCTGAAGGATGACGGCAGCAAGAAGGCGGCTTCGTAATGAAACTCGCATCACTCAAACACGGCCGCGACGGCAAGCTGGTTGTTGTCAGCAAGGACCTGAGCCAATGCACCCCCGCAACCCATATCGCGGAGACGATGCAGGCGGCGCTGGATAACTGGGATACGGTTGCGCCGAAGCTGCAGCAGCTGTCGCACGACCTCGACCAGGGCCGCGCGAAGGAAGCGATGCCGTTCTACTCGAAAATCGCGGCAAGCCCCCTGCCCCGCGCCTACCAATGGGCGGATGGCAGCGCTTACGTGAACCATGTGGAACTTGTGCGCAAGGCACGCGGCGCGGAAATGCCGCCGGAATTCTGGACGGACCCCCTGATGTACCAGGGCGGCTCCGACAGCTTCCTGTCGCCGACCGAAGACATCGTCTTCCCTGACGACAAGGGCGGCATCGATTTCGAGGGCGAGGTCTGCGTGATCACCGGCGACGTGCCGATGGCGACGCCCGCCGAAGACGCCGCACAATATATCAAGCTTATCATGCTGGTGAACGACGTGACGCTGCGCATGGTGGCACAGCCGGAACTGGCCAAAGGTTTTGGCTTCTTCCAGTCCAAGCCCTCCTCGGCTTTTTCGCCCGTCGCAGTTACGCCCGACGAATTGGGCGACAAGTGGAAGGATACAAAAGTCCACCTGCCGCTGCATGCTTATTGGAACGGCAATAAATTTGGCGCGCCGGATGCGGGCACCGACATGGTGTTCAACTTCGCGCAGCTGATTGCCCATGCCGCAAAGACCCGCCCGCTTGTCGCCGGCACCATCATCGGCTCGGGCACGATTTCGAACAAGGACCGTTCGAAAGGCCATGTCTGCATCGTCGAAAAACGCATGCTGGAAAAAGTCGAAACCGGCGAGAGCAAGACGCCCTTCATGAAGTTCGGCGACACGATTAAAATCGAGATGCTCGACGAACACGGCAAAACCATTTTCGGCGCGATCGAGCAGAAAGTGGCGCAGTACACCTACGCCAACACGGCGTCAAGGAAGGTTGCGGCCGGATAATTTCGGTTTTGGTTTTTCAAGGTCGACCACGTCGGGCATCGTACCGCCGAGGCGCGTAAACTCGTTTTCCGCCTGCGCCAGCAAATGCCTGTCCGCGAAATCCGAAAAGGTGCGGAATACCGTCGATTCAGCCTTTGTCGTGTCGTTCTGGTTGATCAGCATATAGGTCTGCGAACGGAAGTTGAAAACCTCGGTAATCGTGCGGTTCAGCACGGGTCTCGGCGTCACACAGACGACTTCGTCGGGCCCAAGGCGCTGCCAAATGGGTTTTGACGCCGATTGCCTGAGCAAGGCCGCAGCCGCCGCGCCAAGCGTCTGGTCGCCAATAACCTCGAGCGGCGTTTTGCCCCCGCTGGTCAGCGCCTTGGCATCGGCGCCGTTTTCCAGCAGCCAGGCGACCATGGAGGCCTGGTTGCCGCGCGCGGCCTCGTGGAGCGGGCGGTAGCCCTGATTGTCCTTTACTTCGATGGAGAAGCCTTTTTCAACCAGCCACGCCGCGATAAGAGGCTGGCCGTTATAGGCGGCCTTGTGCATCAGCGTCTCGCCGTTGCTGTCCTTGACATGCAGGCTGCCGCCGCGGTGCACCCAGTCCTGCAGCGCGGGCAGGTTGCCGTTTTTGATTGCGAAAAGGGCTTCGGAATGATCAGGCATAACTTACCCCTGCCCCGGCGCGGTCAGTTTCTTTTTCTCGGGCGTATCGGGCATCTGGCCGCCCAGCTTCACCAGCGCCTCGCGCGCGGCCTCCACTGCCTGCCCGTCGTCGATTTCGCCGAAGTGTTTCACAGACTGGCTTTCCGCGCCGGTTTTCAGGTTCTGGGCGATTTGGGTATAGAGGCGCGAGGAGAAATTGAAAATTTCCGTCACGCGGTAGCCGATAAGGTCCTTGTCCTTCACGCGCGCAACTTCATGCGCATCGGTGAGGCTCCAGGAGGTATCGGCCTTGGGCGCAGGCAGCGCCGCGGGTGCGTCTTTGCCGCGGATCATTTCGGCAATGCGCGGGTAATCTTTTTCGGCCACATCGGCCGCGGTGTTCATATTCGCATTTTCGATTTTGGGATCTGCGCCGTGGTCCAGCAGGTACCTGACGATATTTGCATGCCCCTTTGACGCGACAATATGCAGCACAGTATTGCCTGTCGAGTTCTGGGCATTCACATCCGCCCCCTTTTCGACCAGCGCCTGTATCATGTCGCCCGAGCCGTGCGACGCTGCCGAAAAAAGCGGAGAATCGCGGTATTCGCTTTTGACATTGGGATTTGCGCCCGCATCCAGCAGCGCCTTTGCTGCGGCGTAAGAACCATGGGCCACCGCCCGCTGCAGGGGCGTATCCGTCTCGCGGTCGCCTTCGGGATTCGCGCCTTTTTGCAGCAGCAGTTCCACGACATCGCTACGGCCCCGGTCCGCCGCCCAGTACAGCACGGCGCGGCGACTGTAATCGCTTTTGTATTTGGCGTTCGGGTCGGCGCCCGCCTCGAGCGCCTCGCGCACCTTGTCGATGCCGTAGTTGTAATAAACCCGGTTGCCAAGGCTCCAGTTCAGCCTGTCCTGCTTGCGGAAGATGCTCATGGCGCGCTGCCCCGCACAATAGGCTTCGGCAGCTTCGCATGCCCGTCCGGCGCCGCTTCCCCGCCCAGCTTCACCAGCATTTCCCGCGCGGCGTCGAGCGCGGCGCGGTTGGGGAATTCATCCATAAAGCGCAGGCTTTGGCTTTCAGCACCGGTCTTGATGTTGTGCGCGATGCGGGTATAGGTGCCCGCGCCGAAATTGAAAATCTCGGTCAGGCGGTAGCCGATGGCGGCTTTTTCGGTGACGGCTGATACCTCGTCCTTTGCGGTCAGGTGCCAGCCTTCGACGGGCTCGGCCAGCTTGCGGAAATCGACGGGCTGCTTGCCGCGGATAAGGTCGGCGACGCGCGGGTGTTCTTTCTCGGCCACGTCGGCCGCGGTATTCATCTTGTTATCGACGGCCATGGGGTTTGCGCCGCGGTCGAGCAGCAGCCGTATGGTGGCGGCGCGTCCGCGCTCCGCCGCGTGATGCAGGGCGGTTTTGCCATCATCCTGCCGGGCATCGATATCCGCGCCGTTATCTAGCAGCAGCTGCACAATGAGGGTGCTGCCGTCGCGCGCAGCTTCCATCAGTGCGGAATGGCCGGAATGTGTCTTCGCGTTGGTGTTTGCGCCGTGTTCGATCAGCAACGCCACACCTTCCTCGAACCCGCTATAGGCGCAGGTATAAAGCAGGTCGCCGTCAGCGATGTTCGGATCTGCGCCGGCGGTGATGGCTTCCCGCATTTTGGCGGTGTCGCGGCGCTCGATCGCCTTCGACAGCCGTTTTTGCCATCTCTCCTGTTCGCTCGGGAAAAGTCCCATTGCCCGGAAATCCATGTGAATATTGAAGATGGGAAATTTTAGTCATAATCCATAACCGGGTCAACCGGGATTATGGTCAAAAATCATATGGTTATGACAATTGAATACTGCCCGTTTTAAATTCAGTTTTTCGCCCCATTTGTTAAGATAAGCCTCGTTTTAAAGGGAGAGTCGCGATGGACAAGCCGGTTGAAGACAAGGGCCTTATCGGCGCTTATCACTACACGTCTGCAGATGGCTGGACACCCGGCAACCTCGACTTCTTTACCCGCCCGCAGGCCCGTTATACCGACGAGGAACACGATATCTGGCGCACGCTGTACAAGCGCCAGATGGAAATCCTGCCCGGCCGCGCCATCAACATGTTCATGGACAGCCTCTCGACCCTCGGCATCAACATGGACAAGGTGCCCGACTTCAACGAGGTGAACGAAATCCTGATGAAACGCAGCGGCTGGCAGGTTGTCGCCGTACCGGGGCTGATACCAGAAGAGCCCTTCTTTGAACTGCTCGCCAACAAGCGCTTTCCCGCGGGCAACTTCATCCGCCAGAAAGACCAGCTGGACTATATTCAAGAACCCGACGTCTTCCACGACCTCTTCGGGCACGTGCCCATCCTGGCCGACCCTGTCTTCGGCGATTACATGATGGAATACGGCAAGGGCGGGCTGAAAGCCTCCAAGCTCGGCACCGTCGCGAAAATTGCGCGGCTCTACTGGTACACGGTGGAATTCGGGCTTATCGAGGAGCCGCAGGGCCTACGCATTTACGGCGCGGGCATTTTATCGTCGAACACAGAATCCATCTTCTCGCTCGACAGCCCCTCGCCCCATCGAATTGGTTTCGACCTGAAACGCATGCTGCAAACGCATTACCAGATCGACGATTTCCAGGATAACTATTTCGTCATTGATAACTTCCAGCAGCTGTTCGACGAAACCTACGAAGATTTCACACCGATCTACAAGGAACTCGATGGCGCGCGCGAATACCCCGCCGGCACCCTCCTCCCCTCCGACCGTGTGCTGACGAAGGGCACAGGAACTTATGCCATCGAAGCTAATAAGCGCCGCGAAGAGCGTCGGAAAAATGCCGATATAAAACGTTAATCGATGTGGAAGATTTCTTTTTTTCTACTGATACCACTCACACCACTAGTCGCTTTATTTGCACTTCTGGTATTTAATCAATCCGCATCTGCATTACTATTAATTTTCGTTTTAGCGCCTATCCTTATCATTACAATAGTACGTAGAAGAAACTTTCGCCCGGATATTTCCACAGTAATTAATCAATCTCTAGCCCTCTGGGTGGGGTTTGTACTCTTAGCTTATATAAGCATGATGAGTTTTTTTGATTTTTCTAACAGGGCGAAATATCTTACAACAATTACCATAGAAACTCCCGAAGGCACCAAACAGGCTTCCGGGGTAAGAGAGGCCAGATGGTACGGCAAAGGATACGCAAACTTTGATGGTGAGGCCATTGTAGTTGATCTAGGTCAACGTGGTGTACTGTTCGCGTTACCCGATACTAATAGTGGCTATGGAATTTCTTACCACGATATAGTTACTTTTCCTCTCAGAGACAAACCACCTATCGGCGTAAAATATACACTTGAGCCTGAGCGTTATCCTTCTTTGGTAAAATTTAAAAATCTTAACGATCCCGCCAGTAGTGTTACCGCGAACGGCCACATGGAGGAGTTATTTGGCACAGGTGTCAGATTAAAAGAGATCACATTAGAAACAACGACCGAGCCCGTAACAAGAATCCTCGAAAAATGGCTCCCATGGGCTCCCTGTCTAGCCCACACCGAAACAAAGCCTGAGCTTAGTAAGAAACGGCAAGAACATCTTAACGGGTTATCGCTGTATGGCCTAATAACCTGGCGGGAATACAAAAAGAAAAAAATAGACTGTTCATCTTTTTGGAATGAACAATACGCAAATGAACAGAGCGCATTTGACGAAGTTATAGAATCAGCAAATGTAAGCAGTAGCGCAACTGAGCAATACGCTATTGGAGAGAAATATTTTTATGGCGATGGTCGTGCCATAAATTATAACGAAGCTTTGAATTGGTATAAAAAGGCTGCAGACCAAGGTTATCCCGAAGCGATGAAACGTCTTGGGGCAATTTATCAGAAAGGAAAAGGCACAGCCCGAGATCCTGTAGAAGCAATTAAGTGGTATCGTAAAGCGGCAGAGTCTGGTGATGTATCAGCACAGAAAGAACTTGCTCACATATATGAAGTCGGAGCGGGCGTACCTTGGGACTTTAAAGAAGCCTATTTTTGGAAACTTATCACTTCAAAAAATCCAGAAGCTCATGTCGAAAGTGATTGGGCCGATAAAACCACGGGAATGCAATTGACTGTAGAAGAGCGCGAGGCGGTCAAAAAGAAGGCTCTTGAATGGAAGCCGCAATATTTCTATGTAGCTCCGCAGGAAATCTCGTCCCCGTCAGTAGAAACCCAAGAAAGCCGCTGAAAAACGAAAGGCTTAACGCCCGTTAAAATATTCTTAAACCCGCTCTGGTAGAATAAATTTCCAACCAGAGGGATTATCATGGCCGATTACAAGCCTTCCGTCCGCAACGTCATCTGCACCGCGCAGGAATACCTGACCTTTGCCGAGAACTGCCCGCAATTCAATGCGGCGAGCGGGGTTGCAGCGAACGCGCAGACGCTGCGCGACCAGATCACGGCTTACAATACAGATATACAGCAAGGCCGCGGACAGGCGCCGACGCAGGCCGCGTTTGAAGACAAGCATTCCAAAGCCCTTGTGCAGTTACTCCGCACCAGTGCGCAGCTGGTGCAGTCGGCTAGCGTCAATCCGCAGCTGAAGGATTTCGTGGTGGAGGATGGCGGCGGTTCGGAATGGAACCGCGTCAATCCGCTGAAACTGTCGAACCACCTGAAAGATTTGCTGGCGGCCGAGATCAAGGGCGTCTCGCGCTCCCCTTCCGCCTATCACAGCCACGGGCCAATGGAATACGAGGCGCATGGCGGCATGGGAAAACTTAAAATCCGCACGCCGCAACAAACACTGACCGACCCGCCGCCCTTCAAACAGGGCGCGCAGCCTGCCGTCGCGAATGCCTTCAAGCGCTAGTGCGTAATATTGATCACTGCGCGTTTATGCGCGGCGTCCCACATCTTGGCGGGCGGGGTTTTGGTGACGAAATCCTTGTCGAATTCGACTAGCGTCCAGGCGCCTTCAGCGACTTCCTGCTCGATCTGCCCGCCTTCCCAGCCGGCATAGCCGTTGACGATGATGTACCATTTCGGCTTGGCCTTGGCTTTTTTCAGCTGCTCGATGCCTTTCGGGTCAGTGACGAGGCCGAGGCCGATGTCGGCCAGTTCCTGCGTGTAGTTGGTGGCAACGTCGAGCGTATGCAGCGCGAAGGCCTTTTTCTTTTCGACCGGGCCGCCGTTGCCTGGTTTATTGATGATGATGCCCTGTGCCGCACCGCGCGTATGCATGGTCAGGAAGATGACAGAATTTTTAAACTCCGGCGCGACGCTGGATGACGCGACCAGCAATTGATGGTGCCCGACCAGCGGTGACTGGTTGAAATGCCCGCCGATGACGAAAAGCAGCAGCCCCAAAAAGAACATGATATAGGCGTCGTATTTCTGCCAGACAGTTCTCGGTTTTTCGGCGGGTTTGGCGGCGTCTTGTTTTGGCGCTTCTTTTACGTCGGTCATGTTGCCTTTTACGGGTTGAATTTATCGTGATGTTTTTTCAGGCCGTGCGCGGGGTTGGGCTGCGCCGGGTCGCCGAAATCGAGGCCGGAGATTTTCTCGAGCGCATCGTGGAACTTGTTCGTCACCACGCACTTGCTGAAATCGAGCACATATTCCTCGCCGGTTTTCTTGTTGGTCATTTTCGGGTTGGCTTCGGCATCCAGCAGCAGCTTGGCGAAATGCGGCATGCTTTCGACGCCCAGCTGGAACCAGTCCATGGCGCCGGTGGTGTCGTCTTTCGAAATCGTCGCGGCGACCTTGTCGGCCAGTTCCTGCGGGATATTCCACGCCGTCGCGCCTTCTTTCAGGAACACGTGCTTGGAATGCTCGTTGCCCTTCACGATCTCTATCGCGAAGCGGTCTTCCGGTGGCTCGAGCAGATAGGCACGCATGATATGCGCGGAAATAAGCGCTTTGAACAATCCCACCCCCGGCAGCGTCACGCGCACAGAGCCGATTTCCGACCACTTGTGCACGTCTTCGCCTTTGTCGTCTTTCACGACGATGGGGTAATGGATGCTGGAGGCGACGATTTTTCCGTGTTCGTCCTCGATCAGCGTCACCGCGCCGGAGGCGATGCGTTCTTTCCACACTTCGGGCTCGCGCTTGGCGACGAATTCGTGCTTGTTGTCGTTGTAATAGTCAAAAATCTTTTGTTCGTCCGCCGCTGTGGAAAAGCGGACATATAGTTTCGTGGCCATGAGGAAACCCCAAAATTATTAGTTATTTAAACCCTTTATTACGGCCGCTGTTCGATTATAGTAACCACAGCCCACAGCAAGGTCTAGACCCTATGTCGCAGGACAACGTGAAATCCTTCGAGCGGGAAGCTTTCAAGAAAAAGCTCTCCCTGCTCGCCGCCCAGCCGCAGATTTCGGACCCCGATTTCGCCGATGCGGTCTATACGGCCATGAGCGGATTTGGCGTCGATGAAACGCAGTTTCGCGATGAATTCGGCCTGTCGAAAGGCGCTGTCGACCGCTGGACAATGCGGCAAAACATGCCCCAGCCGTTGATAAGGGGAAAAATCTTGGGCTGGATTCTGCAAAAGTTATAAGACCTTGCGCGACGGCCATGGACAGGCTGTTTAGTGAGTGATATGGTAAAACTCTCCCGGACTGGAAAGAAATGAAGAAGCACAACCCGCTCCTCTACCCCGCGATAGAAGCGCGCCGCGCAGGCCTCAAGCTCGCCTTCAATGCGGCCAGCGCAGGCCTCGAAATGCAAAAAGCGATGGTGAAACTGTCGGAGGCCTACGGCTTAACGCCCAAGCCCTACGCGAAGCTGGCGACCGACATGATCGACGCCTCGCTGGAGATGTCCGAGCGTTTCGCGCGCGACTACAAAAAACCGGAATTCAATCTGGGCGTCGACGAAGAAATCGTCGAGGACAAGGCCTTTGGCCGCCTGCTGCATTTCAAGCGCGACACCACGCGCAACGACCCGAAAGTTTTGCTGGTCGCCCCGATGTCTGGCCACTACGCGACGCTCTTACGCGATACGGTGAAGGAACTGCTGCCCAACCACGACGTTTACATCACCGACTGGAAAGACGCGCGCGAGGTGCCGACCAGCAAAGGCGACTTCGGCCTCGACGATTATATTTCCTACCTGAAAGATTTCATGAAGACGCTGGGGCCGGAGACTCATGTGATCGCGGTCTGCCAGCCTACGATCGCAACGTTGGCCGCTGTTTCGCGCCTTGCGCAGGAAAAAGACGACTGCCAGCCGCTGTCGATGACGCTAATGGCGGGGCCGCTGGATGTCCGCCGCGCTGAAACCGAAGTCACCAAACTCGCCGCCAGCAAGCCGATTGAATGGTTCGAGGAAAACATGATCGGCCAGGTGCCCTCGACTTATGCAGGCGCAGGGCGGTTTGTGTATCCCGGTTTCGTGCAGCTGTTCAGCTTCATGTCGATGAACCCCGAAAAGCACAACGACGCGCATGTTGAAATGTTCAAGGCGCTGGTCGACGGCGACGAAAAAACCGCCAGGAAGCGCAAGGATTTTTACGACGAATACCTCGCCGTCTGCGACCTGCCCGCAAAATTCTATCTTGAAACCGTGCAGCAGGTTTTCATCGACCCGCAGCTGGCGAAAGGCACGCTGACGCATAACGGCAAACCCGTCTACCCCGCGGCCATCACCAAAACCGCGCTGCTGACGATCGAGGGTGGCAAGGACGATATCTCCGCCCCCGGCCAGACCACCGCAGCGCATGATTTGTGCACAGGCCTCAAGGCTGACCAGAAATACCACTACCTGCAGCCCGAGGCAGGGCACTACGGCGTCTTCGCCGGCAGCGGCTGGCGCAACGACATCGAACCGCGCATCACGGGTTTTATCCGCGAAACGGGCAAGAAAAACGGCATTACCTACGACCCGCCGTCCGAGGCGAAAATGCCGGACAACTACAAGCCGCCGCAGCGCCCCAAAAAAGCCGCAAACGACCCGAAATACAAGAAAGCGGCCTGAATTCCAGATTGACATAATCTTAAAACTGGTTAAAGTGCCCTCTCCCTTTAACCAGCGTCAGCGCCATGGCCACCGAGAACTTCAATCCAGCCGCCTTATCGCCAAAGCAGGCCAGACACCTTGCAGAAGAACTGCACGAGGCGATTAACAAGCATCAGGACGTGTCCCGCATCGCCTGCCTTATACGTCAAGGCGCGGATATCGAGGCACGCTGCGGCGCGCTGGGCGAGACGGCGCTCTTGCGCGCTATCCTCTGCCGTCAGGAACAGATAGCGCTGTACCTGATCGACAACGGCGCGGATGTGCGCGCCTCCGCCCTCAGCGGCCGTGCAAATGCTCTGATTTATTCGGTTATGTTCGGTCATTACGATGACATCACCCAAAAGCTGCTGGACAAGGGCGTCCATCCTGATAGCAGCGCCGCGAATGAAAAAACCGCGCTGATCTGGGCGGCGCAAGACGCCAAGTGGAGCCGCGCGCGCCTGTTGATCAAGCACGGCGCCAGCATCCACCTGCGCGATGACAAGGGCAAGACCGCCATCGACTACGCGCAGGAAAACCACGGCCATGCAGCGGCGAAGAAACTGGTCGATCTGTATGAAGAAGTGCATGCAAACGACCCCATCAAGGTCATGAAGGCACTGTCCCTGAAAAAACCGGCTGCCCCCGAACAGGAACCCGCACCTGCTGCTGACCCCGTCTTCACCGTGGAAATCCCCGCTAAACCTGCGAAAAAGACAATAAAACCAAAGATATAATTATATTTGACATAATGATACCCTTGGGTAGAATGGATACCTGACATTCCAAGGGGCAGCTCCGCCGTATGACTGAAAATATCGTCAAAATGAAAAGCTATGACGAGCGCGCGGCGATCGAGCGCGGCGAAAAGATTTATCAAATCGTCAACCGCCTTGCCAACCCGCCAAGCAAGGCCGAGATGGAAAAGATCCAGCAGTACATCGACTGGGGCGCAAACCTCGAGGTGCGCTATAACGACGGTAACAAGGAAACCCTCCTCCACATCGCCATCACGCGCGAGTACACCGACGTCGCGCTGCTGCTGCTGAAAAACGGCGCCGACATGAACGCGCGCTGCGTGCAGGACATCACCCCCTTCATCTGGGCGGCGATGAAGGGGAATATCGACGTACTGTCGGCCATGTTCGACAGCGGCAAGGCCCCTGCTCCCGACAGCTTCGACTATGACGCCTTCGGCGAAGGCCGCATGACGGCGCTGATGTGCGCTGCCCGCAGCGGGCACAAGGAAACCGCCTTCGAGCTGATACGGCAGGGCGCGGATATCCACCTCAAGAACGACGCGGGCCGCTCCGCCTATGACTTCGCCACGGAAAAAAACATTCCGCTGGCCCTCGATATGAACGCGCTGCACAGCCAGCTTGCCGGCCGGCGCGAGGCCGAGCGCCTCAAGAACGGCACGGAAAAAACCCTGCAACCGATGCGCCCCCTGCGGCTGAAACGCGCGCCATGAGCAGCCCCGTGTTCCAGTTGCCCGCCCACAAAGTCACGCCCGAATGGCGAGGCCGCGAAGTGCTGGACGAAGTATCGAAAGAAAACCCGAGCTTCGCCCGCGTAAAGAAATTCATCGAGGCCGGTACGTATCTTGAGGTGAGAAATGCCAAGGGCGAAACGCCCCTCATAGCCGCGATTAAAAACAAACAGAGCGATATCGCGCTGCTGCTGATCAATTCAGGCGCGAACCTGGGCGCCTGCGACAACGAGAACCACAACGTCTTCTATCATGCGGTAAATACCCGCAACCTCGACGTGCTGCGCCCGCTATTCGCGATGAACGCGCCGGAAATGTGCCCGACCACCCACCCCATCGGCATGGACCGCTGGGACGATTACGTCTCGCGCCTGAAAGAGGAAATCGCGAAAATAGATGCGGGACGCCCCATCAGCGTCATGAAGAAACTGACCCTGAAGCGCTGATTACTTCGGCCCCGCCGGCTTTTTGAACTTCGGCTTGTCAATCCCGTCGTTATCCTTGTCGCGGTCGGCCTGCATTTTGTCCATCAGCTTTTCGACTTCCTCGAGGCGCGATTTCAGCGCGTCGATCTGGCGCTTGGCTGCGGGCGAGAATTCTTCCTGCAGGTCTTTCGCCGGTTTCGGATGGTTGCGCTCGTATTCCTCGCGCTCTTCCTTGATGACGACGATGGATTTCTCGATTTTCTCCAGCTCGCCCTCAAGGCGCTTGGCTTCGCGGTTATAGGTGAGCCAGGTCGCGCCGCTCATCAGCGCGATGGCGGTGCCGAGGCCGCCCAGCAGCGCCATGTCGGTTGCGATCGCGACGCCGCCGATGACTGCCCACATGCCGGTCTGCACGCCTTCGCGTTTCGATGCGCCCTTGAAGGCCAGCCAGCGGTCGGTCAGCTTGCGGCGCTGTTCTTCGAGGTCGCGGAGAGGATCGGGTTGCATGATTATTTACCTTTCAGCCCAGGTTTGAGCCATGTTTCGGCCATTTGCACCCAGTAGGCGGCGCCCACGGGCAGCATGTCGTCGTTGAAATCGAAATGCGGGTTGTGCAGGCCGGGATCTTTATCTGTTTTTCCGGTACCGAGCGCGATGTACGCGCCGGGCGAAGCCTGCAGGAAATAGGCGAAATCCTCGCCGCCCATGGTGGGCGTGAAGGGCAGCACCTTGTCCTTGCCGACAACGGTTGCGGCAACCTCGCGCGCGAACTGTGTTTCTTTCGGGCTGTTGACGACCGAGGGGTAACCCGCTTTCCACGTGATTTCCACCTGTGCGCCGAAAGCGTCGGCCACCGATTTCACCACATGGCGCAACTTGTCCTCGAGCATCTTGCGCGTAGCGGGGCGGAAGGCGCGCACCGTGCCGCCCAGCTGCACCGTATCGGGCACCACGTTCAGGCTTTCGGTACCCGCATGGAACTTGCAGACCGAAATGACGCCGCTGTCGGCGGGGTCGACGTTGCGCGAGACGATATGCTGGATGGCCGAAACGATTTGCGAGGCGCAGACGATCGGGTCGATGACCGTATGCGGGAAAGCCGCATGGCCGCCCTTGCCCTGCACCGTCACCTGGAACGTATCGGTGGAGGCCGTCATCGGGCCTTCGCAGATCGAGAACGTTCCTTCGGGCAGGTAGGGCCAGTTGTGCATGCCGAACACGGCTTCGCAGGGGAATTTGTTGAAGAAGCCTTCCTGCACCATGACGTTGCCACCACCGCCGCCCTCTTCCGCGGGCTGGAAGATGGCATAGACGGTGCCGTCGAAATTGCGCGTTTCGGCGAGGTGCTTGGTCGCCGCCAGCAGCATGGCCGTGTGGCCGTCATGGCCGCAGGCGTGCATCTTGCCGGTGTGTTTCGAGCAATGCTTGACGTTGGTTTCCTCGAGGATGTTGAGCGCGTCGAGGTCGGCGCGGAGGCCGAGGCCGCGGTTCGAATTGCCGGCCTTGCCCTTGATGATGCCGATCACGGCGGTTTTTGCCATGCCGCGGTGGATTTCCACTCCCCACTCGGTCAGCAGCTTCGCCACGTAGTCGGAGGTTTTCACTTCCTCGAACGCGGTTTCGGGGTGCTGGTGGATATGGCGGCGCCAGCCGGAGAATTCGTCGTTCTGGCTTTTCAGTTTTGCGAGTACGGACATTGTTTTTCCTTACCTGAAGAAGTGTTTCAGCCACTTGTCGCGGCGGGATTGCACGCTCTGCTGGGCGTCGGGCTTGTCGACGTCGCCGAAGTCGCGGGTGGCCAGCTGCTTGATCTCGTCCTTGAACATCTGGAAGAAGGTCGATTTATCGAAGCAGAGTTCGATCTGCTCGCCCGTCTTCTTGTTGGTAATGACGGGGTTGCTGACCGCCGCTTCCATCCACTTCGCCATCACGGGCAGGGCTTCCATGCCGCAGATGTACCAGTCGTTGGAGGTCGCATGACCGCTGTTGACGGTTTTGCCCTTGGCATGAAGCAGGTCTTCCGAAGGTCCGCCCGGCATTTCGCGCCATCCGAGCTTTTTCGCGAGGTTCTGCACCGGCGTCGTTTCCATCTGCGCGACAAAGACGTTCGCGGGCGGTTCGACCAGGAAGGCGCGCAGCGTCTGCATGGTGATCATGGCGTCGAAGAGGCCGGGATAGCCGTTTAGCACGCAGCGCGTAGTGCCGATTTCCTGCCATTCCACGCGCTCGACGCCGTTCTTGTCGGTCGCCTTGTGCGCGTAGGTGATGGAGGCCGCGACGATCTTGCCCTTTGCGTCCTCGACCATGACCACGGCGCCGTCTTCGGTGAGGCTCTTCATCAGGTCATGTTCGCGCTTGAGCACGTTTTTATGCGCCGCGACGTCGTAGAAATCGCAGAGCTTGTCGAAGTCTTCGGCTTTCGAGAAGCGGATGTAATATTTTTCTGGTGCCTTGTCGCTCATGTGTAGCCTCGTTTGAGTGTTACCTGAAAAAGTCTTTTAACCATCTGTCGCGCCGCCGCTGGACGTTCTGCTTTACGTTGGGCTTGTCCACGTCGCCGAAATCTTTCGCCGCCAGCGCCTTTATTTCGTCGCCGAAGAGCTTGAAGAAGGTGGAGCGGCTGTAATCCAGCTCTATTTTTTCGCCGGTTTTCTTGTTTTCCAGCACGGGGTTTTCGATCGATTTCACCATGCGCGCGGCCATCACGGGTAGCGCCTCGGTGCCGCAAAGGAACCAGTTGTCGGTGGTCAGCTTCGGTATGTCGGCCGCGTCCATGCTTTTCTTTTTTGCGTCCATCAGGCCTTCGGGCAGCGTATCCATCGGCCGCCAGCCAAGCTTGCCGGCGAGGCCCTGCACGGGCGCGGTATGCATCTGCGCGACGAAGGTAGACGTCGGCGGCTCGACCAGGAACGCGCGCAACGTCTGCATGGTGATCATGGCGTCGAACAAACCCGGATAGCCGTTCAGCACGATGCGGGTCGTCCCCATCTCCTGCCACTTCACGACTTCGTTGCCTTTGTCGTCGGTAGCTTTGTGGGGATAGGTGATGGAGGCCGCGACAATCTTGCCCTTGGCGTCTTCGATCAATATGACGGCGCCGTCCTCGGCCAGCGTCTTCATCAACGCCTGTTCGCGCTTGCGCACGTTTTTGTGCGCATTGAGGTCGTAGAACTCGACAATCTTGTCGAAGTCCTCCTTGTTCGCGAAGCGGATATAGTATTTTTCCGGCGTTTCCGACATCAAAACCCTGTTGCACTTATGCAATGCCCGTGGCCGGAAATTTTCCGGATGCGCGCAGTTTTTATTCAAAATCAGAATGTGTTTTGCCAGTTTATATCCCAGAAACCACCCCCTGACTAGGGGCTTGATATAATTCGTTTTTTATTACGTTAATTCGGAATTAACGTAACCAGCCTTATCATGGAATTATATACATAATCTTTTATTATCAGTTCATTATCCGGCAACATCGTTTTTCCGAGGGCATCATGTTCAGCAGGATTTTTCAGGGGTCACGGCGTTTCGTCAACGTCGCGGCGTTGGCTTGTGTTGCATTTTTACTCACCGCCTGTGTCCCGCAGGGGCAGGAGCACGTGAACACCGAACTGTTCAAGGACAGAGGCGATATGTCGTCCCGCGTCGCGGCGCTCAAGCCCGGCATGTATAAATCAAAGGTCTTCGCGCAGCTGGGCGTGCAGCCCGACCGCTTCGCGCGCATGAGCACGATTGAGGTACAGCAATCGGTCTACGGCAACGCGCAGGTACATGGCAGCCCCGCCGAGCTGGAAGCCTTCCGCCGCCGCCTGGCCGCCTGCGAAGGCTATTCCCTGCCCTACAGGAAACTCGACAGCAGCGCCTCGCTCGGCTTCGGCAAGCTGAAGGTTGAAAACAGGGGCTATGATTTACGGCTGGTGCTGGTCTTCGCGAATGGAAGACTGATGAAATCGGCGGTGGAAGGCACCACGCAGGTACGGCAGGAAAACGACCAGTACCTGTGGCCGATGCTGCTGAGAAAAGGGATAGGTCTGGCCTTCTAAAGACAAATATCCCCTTCAATTGAATGTGCTTAGGCCCTGAATTCAGGCTTTTTAAAGGGTTTTGCTGTATCATATCATCAGGTTGAAATATTGCTTCGAGGAGGCTCAGGCATGCCGAATGATCATGACGACTATGGCCGTAACGACGACACACCCGCCAAGCACCTCAGCAATGAGGAGAGAAGGGCGTTGCACGGGCGTGTCTCCGAAGATGCCGGGTTCAAGCTTGAAGAAGTAGCGTACGGAAAGCTGCTTATAGGCACCATCACCTCGGGCGAATTCGAGGGCCAGAGGCTGTCTATCCGTGTGGAGCCGGCTGTCATCAAGGAAATCCTGTCACGTCCCGAAGTCGCGCCTTATGTCGAAGGCTATAAAGACGTGCCCGTCCGCGGCGCCGAGATTAAAGGAGAGTTCGTCCCCTATGCCCAGCCTGAGAATGGAAAGGAGCTGGTTGCAATTGCACGTGAACGTGTGGCACCGCAAGACAGTTCGAAGACAGTCAATCAGGCCCTGCAAGATCTGCCCGAGATGAACATCAGCCAGATGCGATTGGATATGTCCATCATACCGGGCATGAAGTTGGAGCGAGGCAAACTAACGGCCGACCTGACCGGCGAAATTGGTTTTAAAGGCGCAACTGCCGAACCCCCCACGCAAAAGCTGGCTGACACAGGCCCCGCCGCGAAAGCGTCGGCGATGAAACTCCGCTAGCTTTATTCCAAGCATAAGGGATAGGCCTCGCCTTCTAATGTCCGGCGAGGCCCCAACCCTTCACTGATGCGCTGTTAGTCCAGCGCGTCTATGATGTCCTCGATCAGGTTATGTTTGCGTTCCACTAGCACATAGCTGTTGTCCGCACGGTACCAGACGTAGCCCGAAGGCGGGCGGCGCAGGTGGTAGCGATCGTAATCATAAACGACATAGCGCGGCGTACGGTATTGTGCAGGAAATTCATGGCCGCGCACCCAGCGTGCATGGGCTTTCTTTTCCCAGCCAAGGTGTCGGCCGTTGTCCCAGTGGTCGCGACGCCATTGGTCGCGGCGCCAGTCATAGTAATCAGCCATCGAAGCAGTGCTGGCCAGCATCGAGAACAGCACGGCAGCGGTAAGGATTTTAACGTTTTTCATGTCATTTCTCCGGTGATGGTAATGATGCATAGCCTATGGCTGTTCCCGCGGGGCAGTTCCCTCCTTTTTCTCCTCCGCATTGTTTTTAAAGGATATTCCTTTATGTATTTGACATAATTATATCTCGGGCGTATAAAAGTAGAACGCTTTTCGGGGATAACTCATGACAGTGGACAACAAAACGCGCCTCGGCGCCCAGGTTCTTAAGAGCGTCATCAAACGCGATTCAGCCGCCGCGCTCGAGATCATCAAGCTCGGCCCCGACCTGACGCTGGCCGACAGGTGCGGTATGTCTGCCCTTTGCCATGCCGCGGCCAAAGGGCTCGATAGCGTAGTCGAGGCGCTGATCGCAGCGGGCGCCGACATCAACTACCAGAATTTCAGCAAGGGTGTGGGATTGACGCCCCTGATGCGCGCATGTTTTGACGGAAACGACGAAGCTGCCGACCTGCTGCTGGCAGCTGGCGCGAAGGTCAACCTGCAAGACGCCGATGGCCGCACCGCACTGCATATGGCATCGCATTTCGACGGGTTGTGCACAACCCCGCGCATGGTACCGAAACTGCTGCAGGTGGAAGGCATCGACGTTGATGCGGCGACCAAGGAAGGCTGCACGGTGCTGATGGCGAATTTCGGCCAGCCGGAAAATATCTATCAGCTGCTCGCGGCGGGCGCCAATATGGAGGCGCAGGATAACGAAGGCAACACCGCCTACGACCGGGTCAGAGGCACTTTGCTGAACGGCCGTGCCGCAAGGGTTTACGAAGGGATTTACGAGACCTTCAACACCATGGCGCGCGAGGCGCACGAGGAAATGATCAACGAAGCCGTCTCGGTCATGACGGAAGGTTCGCGCACACCCGTGCAAGCCATGCGCCGCATTCGCCTTAAAGGCGGTTTCTGCGTTACCGCGTAACCCCTTTAAAACGCTTGCTAAACCACGAAACATTAGCGAAACCGGCCTTTTTATCGTAAGCTGGGCGCATAACAACGACAGGAATTTGGAAGAATAAATGCCGGTTTCACCGCAACGCATGACGGCCGATACGCCCATCACCTGGGTGAAGCCTTACTCGTCGCAGAAGGACCGCGGACGGCTGGAGAAAATCTACCGCACCGTCTTCATCGCCCTGTTCGGCGCAACGTTCTTTGCCAGCTGGTATTACGTCAGCCTGCACTTCGGCCAGTTCGGCCTGCTGTTCGGGTGGATCCCCGCCTTCGTCGTCGCCTTTATCTTCGCGGGCATGTGGCCGGTGGCGATTGTCGTCGCGGGCACGGCCTATTTCGTGTCGACGATATTCCAGACGTTCTAATCAGTAAAACACGGCACCCTTGCCGCGCGCACGGAACCATTTCGTGATAATCGTCTTGTGGCCTTTTTCAATCGGCAGGCCTGCGTGCAGCGTATCGTAATTCACCGAACCATCGGGATGCAGGTTGTTCCAGACCAGCGCCCTGCCCTTTTTGGGCATGAAGGTATGGTCGAGTTTCACGAACCTTGTGCCGCCGCCTGCCTCGACGTCGTTTAGATACACCATGAAAGTCCACGTGCGCTGCCCGCGCGCGCCGCCGAAGCGCTCGAACTCGGCGCTGTTGGGGGCGAAGAAATCGGTGTGCTGCTTGAATTCCTGCCCGACTTCGTAACGCTGGCCCTGTATGCCTTCGGAATAGGCGAGTTGTATCCCCAGCGCACGCGCGATTTTTTCATCCAGCGCCCTGACCACCGGGCTGTCGATCAGCGACAGGTCGCTTGTGCTGCTGGTGCGGTAATAATTGTCGCCCGCCGCGGGCACGGTAACGGTCGAGGGGCGCAGGTTTTTATCGATGATGGCCGCGATATCGTCGCATTCCTGCGCCGTCATAAAATCGTCGTAAACAAAAAGCTGCACACGGTCGGTATTGAAACGCATCACGGGCAGGCCGCCATCGGGGCGCGTCAGGCGCGTTTTCGCCATGGCACGATAGTCGATATCATCGGGCTTTTTCTCCCCCGCCTGCACTGCGGCGGGCGATTGCGCGGGGTAATGCGCGCCCATGCTCTCGCGGATGTCGTCCAGCGCGAAATCGTTGCGCAGCAGGATGGCCAGCAGCTGCTCGGGGTCGCATTTGCGGTCGATATTGGTCTGCAGCCAGTCTTTCCACGAGGCGTCGAGGCGTTTGGGCATTTTGTTCTCCGGTTTCAAGGATAGCCCATCCCATCCCATCGCGTAACCCCGGCGAAGGCCGGGGTTACATACGGGAAAGGATTGAAAATAGAGCTAAAACCCGCATTTTATATGGCAACCGAAACCGTTGACATTAACCACGGCGCTGACATATATTCGCAACTCCGGACGCGTAGCTCAGCGGAAGAGCACACCCTTCACACGGGTGGGGTCATAGGTTCAATCCCTATCGCGTCCACCATCTTCTCCCTCTTGGAACATAATACGCCCCTCCCCGTTGGCCTTCTAAAGGCAACAACGCGAGAGGCATATCATGACGACCTCAACAATCCTTCTTTTGATCCTTGTGCTGGCGCTTGTCGGCGCCTTCCCGATCTGGCCTTACAGCCGCAACTGGGGCTATGGCCCGAGCGGCGGCACCGGCCTGCTGGCGCTTGTGCTGGTGATCCTGATTTTGACTGGCCATATCTAGGGTCAGCGCGGCAATTTCGCCAACAGCCTGTCGAGGTTGTTGGCGAATTCCTGCCGTTCTTTCTGGCCGAAGCCGCCGGGGCCTCCTGTCGCTTCGCCGCTGCCGCGCATTGAATCCATGAAATCGCGCATCGATAAAATCTGGCCGATGTTCTCGCGGGTATAAAGCGTGCCGCGCGGGTCCAGCGCCTGCGCCCCTTTCTCAACCACGCGCGCCGCCAGCGGAATATCGGCGGTGATGATCAAATCCCCCGCCTGCGCTTGCTCCGTGATTGTATCGTCGGCGATATCGGGGCCCATTTCGACTTGCTGCAGCCGCAGGTTCGGCAGCGGCGGCAGGCGCAACGGCTGGTTGGTGACGAAAACAACCTCGCGCCCCGTGCGCTCCGCCATGCGGACCAGGATTTCCTTGATGACCTTCGGACAGGCGTCTGCGTCGACCCAGATGTTCATAGGTTTTCATACCAAACCTTATGGCAAGATGCCACTGTCTGATTGCCCTTAACCCAAAGCAAGGCTAGTCTGGCAGCATTGGTTATTTTTAAAGGGCTTCCCATGTTGCGTATCATTTTCATCCTCGCCTTCCTCGCCATCCCCTTCGCCGCTGAAGCATCGTCGCAGAATTCAATCGCCGTACCCGCAGGCCAGGGCCAGCAGGGCTTCCGCGCGCCGAGCCCCTATCCCGCCTACCCCGTGCCCCAGCAACAGCCGGGACAGCCGAACCGCGTCGCCTGCACGATGGAAGCGAAAATGTGCCCCGACGGATCCTACGTCAGCCGCACCGGCCCAAACTGTGAATTCACGCCCTGCCCTGGCGGTACGGGTGGCGCGATGCCGACACCCGCGCCCCAGCCGCAGGAACCGCAGGGCGTTCCCGACCTGCCCGTCGTCGGCATCCCCTCGAGCGCTGTCAGCGTCGAATACCTGACCGAACACCGCAGCGCCCTCGCCGGCAAGATTTTGACGGTGAAAGGCTATGTCACCGATTACTGCGGCGCGAACGACGAATGCGGCGAACCCCGCATCATCCTCGCCGACGAACCCGACGGCAGCGGCTACACCATGTCCATCTACCAAAGCGCCAGCGACCCCACCACCTACACCGTCGGGCAGCAGGTGGAAGTCTACGGCGAAGCCTCATCCGAAG
>CAZNRN010000027.1:0-51306 GCA_964575605.1 uncultured Micavibrio sp.
GTTCGCGGGCGTGGTGCAGTTAAGCACCTGCCAGTTGTCCTCCGCGCACATCTGCAGGAAGCGCTCGAGGCGGCCGGAGGAGTGCTCGGGCCCCTGCCCCTCCATGCCGTGCGGCAGCAGCAGCACCAGCGCGGACATGCGCAGCCATTTCGTTTCGGCCGAGGCGATGAACTGGTCGATCAGGACCTGCGCGCCGTTGACGAAGTCGCCGAACTGGCCTTCCCACAAGACAAGCGCGTTGGGGTCGGCGGTGGAGAAGCCGTATTCGAAGCCCATGACGGCGGCCTCCGACAGCGGGCTGTCGTGCACTTCGAACTTCGCCTGTTTGTCGTCGATATTGTTGAGCGGCAGGTAGCGCTGTTCGTTCGTCTGGTCGGTCAGCGCGGCGTGGCGCTGCGAGAAGGTGCCGCGGCCGCAATCCTGCCCCGAGAGGCGCACACGATGGCCTTCGAGGCAGAGCGCGCCATAGGCCAGCGCCTCGGCGGTCGCCCAGTCGAAGCCTTCGCCGGTTTCGAACATCTTTTTCTTGGCGTCCAGCTGGCGGGCGATTTTGCTATTCAGATCAAAGCCTTGCGGCACAGTGACCAGCGCCTTGCCGATCTTCTGCGCGGTGTCGTTGGAGATCGAGGTTTCGCCGGAGCGGTCTTCGCCATGGGCGAGTTTAAGGCCGCTCCAGTGGCCTTCGAGCATATCGGCGCGGTTGGGCTTGTACGACGTGGCCGCCTGGAATTCGCGCTCCAGGTGGTCGTTGAAGTCTTTATAGATGCCGTCGGCCTCGGCTTGGGTCAGCGTACCTTCGGCCACGAGTTTCGCGGCATAGCCGTTGCGCGTCGTCGCCTTTTCCTTGATGACCTTGTACATCTGCGGCTGCGTGAAGGCAGGCTCGTCCGACTCGTTGTGGCCGTGGCGCCGGTAGCAGATGATGTCGACGAAGACGTCTTTTTTAAACGCCTGGCGGAATTCGATCGCCATGCGGCAGACGTGCAACACAGCCTCCACATCGTCGCCGTTCACGTGGAAGATGGGCGACTGGACCATCTTGCCCACATCGGTGCAATAGCTGCCCGAGCGCGAATAAAGCGGCGCGGTGGTGAAGCCGATCTGGTTGTTGATGACGATATGCATGGTGCCGCCGACGCGGTAGCCCGGCAGTTCCGACATCATGATGGTTTCGGCAACGATGCCTTGGCCCGACAATGCGGCGTCGCCGTGGATGAGGATGGGCAGCACTTTCTGGCGTTCGGAGTCTTTATTGAGATGCTGCTTCGCGCGCGCCTTGCCGACCACGACGGGGTCGACGAATTCGAGGTGCGAGGGGTTGGGCACCACCGACATATGCACCATCGTGCCGTTGAAATCGCGGTCGGATGACGTGCCCATATGGTATTTCACATCGCCCGAGCCTTGGACATCATCCGGCTTTGCGGGCGTGCCCTGGAATTCAGAGAACATGGCCGTGAAGGGCTTGTTCATCACGTTGGTCAAAACGTTCAGGCGGCCGCGGTGGGCCATGCCGAGGATGACCTCGTTGACGCCCAGCTGCGCGCCGCGGGAAATAACTTCTTCGATGGCGGGGATCACACTTTCGCCGCCTTCGACGCCGAAGCGTTTCGTGCCGGTGAATTTCGTATCCAGAAACTTTTCAAAGCCTTCCGCCGCCGTCAGGCGTTTCAGGAAATGCTTTTTCTCCTGCGCCGAGAAGGCGGGGCGGTTGCGGGATTTTTCGAAGCGGTTCTGCAGCCAGGCCTTTTGCTCGGGGATCTGGATATGCATGAATTCGACGCCGATCGGGCCGCTGTAGGTGTCCTGCAGCAGCTTGACGATGTCGCGCAGGGGCGCGCTTTCGATGCCGAGCGCGCCGCCCATGAAGATGGTGCGGTCCATATCGGCGTCGGTGAACCCATAGGTTTTCGGGTCAAGTTCGGGATGGTATTTGCGTTCCATCAGCCCCAGCGGGTCGAGGTCGGCCATCAGGTGCCCGCGCACCTGGTAGGAGCGCATGAGCAGGAATACGCGCAGGGAGTCAGAAACGACAGCACGTGAATCCGCCGCCGTGGGCGCCGCCTTGCCGCCCTTGTCCGCCTTTGCCGCAGGTTTGGCTTCGTCGGTATTGGCGGGCGTGGAGAGCACAGCGGCCAGTTTTTCCGGCTGCGGCGTCCAGCTTGCGCCCCTCAGTTCCTCGACCAGCAGTTTGCCTTCGTCGCCGATGGAGCCGAAAAGGTCGGCCCAGCTGGCGTCGACGCTGCCGGGGTTCTTGGTATATTTATCGTAGAGCTCGGCAATATAGTCGGAGCCTGCGGCGGTGAGGAAACTGAGGGTATCGCGTGACATAGGTTATGCTGCCTTGATTGCTTTCATGACCGCTTCGCCGAGGCCGGCGGGGCTGTCGGAGACGACAAAGTTCGCGGCTTTCATGGCTGCGATCTTGTCTTTCGCCGCGCCCTTGCCGCCCGCGATGATGGCGCCCGCGTGGCCCATGCGGCGACCCGGGGGAGCGGTTGCGCCCGCGATAAAGCCGGCGATGGGTTTTTTCACTTTCGACTTGGCATAGAATTCAGCCGCGTCTTCCTCGGCCGAGCCGCCGATTTCGCCGATCATCAGGATAGCTTCGGTTTCGGGGTCGTTCAGGAACAGCGAGAGCGCATCGATAAAGTTCGTGCCGTTGACGGGGTCGCCGCCGATGCCGATGCAGGTCGTCTGGCCGAGGCCGTTCGCGGTCGTTTGAGCGACAGCTTCATAGGTCAGCGTGCCGGAGCGCGAAACGATGCCCACCTTGCCGCGTTTGTGGATGTGGCCGGGCATGATGCCGATTTTGCATTCGCCGGGGGTGATGACGCCCGGGCAGTTGGGACCGATAAGGCGCGTTTTCGATCCTTCCAGCTTGCGTTTCACTTTCACCATGTCGAGCACGGGGATGCCTTCGGTGATGCAGACGACCAGCGGAATATTCGCGTCGACGGCTTCGAGAATGGCGTCCGCCGCGAAGGGCGGCGGCACGTAAATGACCGAGGCATTCGCGCCGGTTTCATTGACGGCTTCGCGCACCGTGTTGAACACGGGCAGGTCGAGGTGTTTCGTACCGCCTTTGCCGGGCGTCACGCCGCCGACCATTTTGGTGCCATAGGCGAGCGCCTGTTCCGAGTGGAACGTGCCTTGGGCGCCGGTGAAACCCTGGCAGATGACTTTGGTGTCTTTTCCAACGAGTACGGACATGTTATGCAGCCTCCGCTTTGACGGTATTGACGACTTTCTGGGCCGCATCCGCAAGGTTATCGGCCGCGATGATGTTCAGGCCGCTCTCTTTCAACAGTTTTTTGCCTTTGTCGACGTTCGTGCCCTCCAGGCGCACGACGAGGGGCATGGTGAGCCCCAGTTCCTTCGCCGCCGTGATGACACCCTCTGCAATAACGTCGCAGCGCATGATGCCGCCGAAGATGTTCACAAGGATGCCCTCGACGTTCGGGTCGGACAGGATGATGCGGAAGGCTTCGGCCACGCGTTCTTTCGTGGCGCCGCCGCCGACATCGAGGAAGTTGGCGGGGTCACCGCCGTAAAGCTTGATAATGTCCATCGTCGCCATGGCTAGGCCCGCGCCGTTGACCATGCAGCCGATGTTGCCGGTGAGTTTCACGTAGGAAATTTCCGCGTCTTTCGCGCGTTTTTCCGACGGGTCTTCCTCGGCCACGTCGCGCAGCTGTTCAACCTCTTTCTGGCGGAACATGGCGTTGTCGTCGAAGTTGAATTTGGCGTCGAGCGGGATGACGTCGCCCTGTTTGGTGACAACCAGCGGGTTGATCTCGACAATCGAGCAATCCAGCTGGATGAAGGCGTTATACATCGCCGAAATCACTTCCACGCATTTGCCGACCTGCTTGCCTTCGAGGCCGAGCGAGAAAGCAATCTGGCGGCCCTGGAAGGCCTGGAAGCCGATGGCGGGGTCGACGACGGTTTTCAGGATTTTCTCGGGCGTCTTGTGCGCGACTTCCTCGATATCCATGCCGCCCTCGGTCGAGGACATGATGGTGACGCGGCTGGTGGCGCGGTCGAGCAGCAGGCCGAGGTAAAGTTCGCGGCCGATATCGCAGCCTTCCTCGATAAACACGCGGCGCACTTCCTGCCCTTGCGGGCCGGTCTGGTGCGTGACCAGCTGCATGCCGATCATTTTCTTCGCGGCTTCTTTCACCTCGTCCAGCGACTTCACGACTTTCACGCCGCCGCCCTTGCCGCGGCCGCCCGCGTGGATCTGCGCCTTCACGACGTAAACCGGGCCGGGCAGGGTTTTGGCGACTGCCACCGCTTCCTCGGCCGTATAGGCGACGCCGCCCTTCAGCACGGGCACGCCGCGCGCCTTCAGCAGTTCCTTGGCCTGGTATTCATGGATATTCATTTCATTCTCCTGATAACGCAAAATCCCCGCTTTTCGGCGGGGATTTACGTGTAAGTGGTTTAAGCGGCAGCGGGCTTGATGTTTTTCGCGGCTTCGCAGAGTGATTTGACGGCGGCCACTGATTTGTCGAACATCGCCTGTTCTTCGGCGGTGAAGGTGACCTGGATGATTTTCTCCACCCCTTTCGCGCCGATCACGACCGGCACGCCGATGTAGAGGCCTTTCACGCCGTATTCGCCGTTGAGGTATGCGGCGCAGGGCAGCACGCGGCGTTTATCGAGCAGGAAGCTTTCCGCCATCGCAATCGCGGCCGAAGCGGGCGCGTAGAAGGCCGAGCCGGTTTTCAGCAGCGCGACAATTTCTGCGCCGCCGTCGCGGGTGCGCTGAACGATTTTGTCCAGCTTGTCCTGCGTCGTCCAGCCCATCTTGACCAGGTCGGGCAGCGGGATGCCGGCGACGGTGGAATAACGGGTCAGCGGCACCATGGTGTCGCCGTGGCCGCCGAGGACGAAGGCCGAAACGTCTTCGACCGAAACCTTGAATTCATCGGCGAGGAAGTGGCGGAAGCGCGCGCTGTCCAGCACGCCCGCCATGCCGACCACCATGTGGTGCTTGAAGCCGGTGACTTCCTGCATAATCCCCACCATGACGTCGAGCGGGTTGGTGATGACGATGACAAAGGCGTTGGGCGCGTGTTTCTTGATGTTCTCGCCAACGTTCTTGATGATATTGGTATTGATGCCGATAAGGTCGTCGCGGCTCATGCCCGGTTTGCGCGGCACGCCTGCGGTGACGATGACGACATCCGCGCCTGCGATGGCCGAATAATCGTTGCTGCCTGCCATCGTGGCGTCGAAGCCTTCGACCGGTGCGGCCTGTGCGATATCGAGGCCTTTGCCCTGCGGCACGCCTTCGGCGATGTCGACGAGCGTGATGTCGCCCAGTTGTTTCATACCGGCGAGCAGCGCCAGCGTACCGCCAATTTGGCCAGCCCCGACGAGGGCGATCTTTTTACGAGCCATGATTTTTTCCCTAATTTTAACCCTGATGACACCCGCGATTCATTTATAAGGAATCGCATACTGGGGATAACCTAGCATGTTTTTTTCAGGTTTAAAGGGGGTGGGGGCGGGATTCAGGCACGTGTTGATTTATTATGTATAAAAACAGCGATTTTCAAGCGCTGCCCTGCCCTTGGTGAAAATTTTCAGTGCGAATAAATAATGTTCTTCAATAAATTACCGCGTTTTCCATTTTCAGGCTGATGTGAAATTATTATGGATATCAATTTCGCTTTTTTGGCGAAACGATATCCATAATCTAATTTTCGGCGGATTTTTAAGGCGTGATTTTATTGATGATCGCGGTGCGGAAGGCTGTGATGCGGGCGACTCCGTCGGCCACCAGCTTCTCGTGCAGGAAGGCCTGCGTCGGCACTTCGGTCGAACCTTCGGCCAGCGGGGTGAAGGCCTTCACCGCCGGGTTGGCGGCATCGGTAAAGCCGACGTAATCGCCGGGCTTCATCGTTTCCGCGTTCACGGTGCAGGCGACGGTGCTGTCGGCGGCAACATTGCAGCTGGCGGCTTCGGTGAAGAAGGTTTTCACCTCGGGCGCGGGCTGCACCACAGTTGCGGGCAGCGGTGCGGGCGCAACCTCGGCCACCGTTGCGGCGGGGATGGCGGCAACCGGAACATCTGCAACAGGTGCGGGCGTTTCGACGTAGCCAAGCTTCACGAGGTCTTTCAGGAACTGTACGGCCTGTTTGTTGCCGCGGGCTTTTGCTTCTGCCGCCAGGTCATGCGCCAGCTGCAGGCGCTGCTGCACCGGGATGTCCTTCAGGCGCAGCACGTCGTGCGCACGGTCTTTCAGGTATTGCGGACTGACCGAATTCAGGTTGTCGGGATCGGCGCGCAGCAGTTCGGCCATGAACTTGCCCTTGGCCTGGTCGGATTGCATCGCAGCTTCCCAGACGCGGCCCAGCACGTTGTTGGCATCTTTCGCATCGGCAGCACCGGCGGTGATGGCTTCCGCGCTTGGCAGTTTCACGGGCAGGCGCGCGGGCGCTTTGACCACGTGCTTGACGGGATTGTGTGTCACAACTGCCTTCGGCTGCGGTTCTACATGTACTTTCGGCAGCTCTGTCGCATTTACTTTGGGCAATTCCGTTGCCTGTACTTTCGGCAGCACGGGCAGCTTGACGGCGGCAGGCGTTTTCACGCCGGGGATGTCGGCCGGCGGGCGCGGCGCGTTGATGACCTCGGGCGGCATCATGGATTCGCCGACGGCAACGGGGCCTTCCTGCGCGGCATGCGCTGCGGGAATGAGTGCCGAGAAAGCGCGGATGCCGTGGTCTTTCACAAATTCGATACCGGCCTTGAAGAATTCGGTCTGGCCAAGCCATGCGCCGAAGGCACCGCCCGCGACGCCGATCAGCAACGCGTTGCGTACTTTCTTGATGCGTTCTTTATCGCTCCAGTTCACAGGGCTCCCTGCGCGCAAATCTTTCACCGCTTCCTTGCCGTAGACGTAAAGCGCGGAGCCGAGGCCCGCAGCCACGGAAGCGACGCCGATGCTGACGATCGAGGATGCGCCGAGGCCAGCGGCGAAAGTTACCGCCGCGATTTTCAGCGTATTCGTCACTGCGGCGCGTGCGCCTATATCGGCGAGTTTGTTGAAGACGGATGAGAGTTTGAATTTTTTCTTTGCGCGTACTGCTTCGCTGTCGAGTTCGTTGTCGATTTCGTTTGCGTCTGCCAGCACGGCGCCTGTTGCGGCTGCCATTTCACACCTTCGTTTTTTTTGTTTTATTTTCGCCCCCGATACCCCCGGGTGGCTCACTTGACGCCACACCATACGCCTGATTCTGAAAATGTACAAATATATTATGGTAATTTTTTAGTTGACATAAACAACGAAGAGGCGTAGCTTCCCTTTTCCAAGAGCCGCGAGTCTCTCCCGAGTCTTCCTTCCCGAGTCTCTCGCGACCTGCAAACACATAGAGGGTTAAATAATGAAAAAAGCATTGAAAACGCTGGCGCTTGCGTCAGTGATGGCATTCGGCGCATCTCAGGCAGCCTATGCAACCGGGGACAACGATCACTACTATGATACCCCACGCGGTCATCAGGGTCACAACAACGGCCCCCGCACCACGAACAACACGACCAATAACACCACCAACAACACCACGAACAACCAGGGCGGCCAAGGCGGCCAGGGTGGTCAAGGTGGCCAAGGTGGTCAAGGTGGCCAAGGCACCGGTATCGGCGTTGGCGTCGGCACGGGCATTGCGACGTCCGGCTCGACCGCGACTTCGGGCTCCACGGCAACCTCGGGTTCGACTTCCGGCGCAACCGCGCAAACCGGCCCGATCACGAACACCAACGGTGCCTCTGCGCAAACCGGCCCCATCACTAACACAAACGGCGCGAACGCATCGACCGGCCCCGTGACGAACACCAACACGACCGGCCCCTCGACAGCGACCACGGGCCCCGTGAACGTCGCGCCGAACCAGTCGACCGTCAACACCTTCCGCTCCTTCGTCGGCACCAACGCGCCGAACCTGTCGGGCGCAGTCGACAACTGCCTGGCTGTGCTGGGCTGGAGCGCGGCTGTGAACGTCTTCGGCAACACCGGCGTCGGCCTCGGCGGCGGCAACCAGCGCGCCGAATACGTCGAGCAGTGCGCCGCGGTGAAGTCGGCCTTCGAAGTCTGGAACCGTTCGAACGGCGACATCAACAAGGAAACTTTTGCGATCGACTTGCTGATCAAGGCGCTGCCGACCTACGGCAAGCCCGCCATGGACAGCGCGGTCAGCCGCATCAACACCTACATCGAGCAGAACAACGGCGAGCAGCCCGACAGCGTCATCAACATCTTCGGCGCGAAGTCGTTCAACAAAAAGGCGGCTCCGGCCCCCGTTGAACAAGCTCCCGCAGCGCCGCAGCCTTCGCCCGTCACGGTGGTGATCAACCCCGTCGTGCAGACGAAGGAAACGGTCCGCACGGTAACGGTCACGGCACAGCCCAAAAAGGCCGCGCCGAAAAAACCGGCCTGCGAATGCGCCAAGTAACACACTACTGATTGACTAAAGCCTAAGACTATTTCTGGCACTACCCCGGGCGGCAGACGCTCATCGGCCGCCCGGGGAATTTAAAACAGGGGAATTTCAACATGAAGAAACTGGCGAAGGGTTTGACGCTTGTTTTCGGCCTTGCCTCTCTCGGCGGCTGCGCGACCATGAACTACACGGGCACACAGGACTGCGTCGAACGCAACGGCTTTTCCATGAACATCCCGCTGCTCAGCGTTTCCAAGCGCAACGACAAGTATTCCGAGGAATGCGCCACCGCGCAGGCCGCAACCGCGATTTCCGGCATGAAACGCAGCAACGGCACGCCCGACATGGGCATGTATAACCTCGCCCTTTCCATGTACGAACAAAGCAACCCGCGCGTGCGCGAATTCATGGAAAAGATGCTGAAGGAACAGGGCACCTCGGTCGAGACGCTGAAATTCGAAGTGGCGCGCGACAAGGAACCCGTCACCTGCGAAAAAACCGAGGCCAAAGGCCCCGACGGCAAGCCCGCGACCGGCTTCCGCTGCACGCCGAAAACCCCTGCGGCGGCTAAATAAGCTTTTAATTTCAATCAGCTTGGCTGTATTGCCGTAATATGACGGCTGTGCTACCTTGCGCCCATGTCAAAAGAATCCAAGATACGCATCCCGTTGAAAGATACGGCGGCCGACACATTCTTCGTGCGCCAGCAGGACGATTATTCCTGCGGCCCCGCCTGCATGGCGACGCTTTCGAACATCTATGACAGCGGCCTGACGTATGAGGAATGCCGCGAATACGCGAACCCCGACCCCGCCGTCGGCACCGACCACAACCTGCTGGCCTTTATCTGCGACCAGTACATGCCCTTCGAGAGCGCGGGCGTTGGCGGATACCACGGCAACGTCGGCATCGCGCTGGTCACGCAGGAAGGCGAAGGCCATTACGTCGTGATGCTGGCGCAGGAAGGTGGCCGCGTCGCCTATTACGACCCCTATCACCACGAGCTTGTCATCGACAACGTGAAGGATGTGGACTGGTATTCGACGAACGCCGGCGTCGCCAACTGGTCGATCAATATGGCGCCCATCGAAGGCAACAGCATCCAGCGCTGGCTGGACATGGCGCAGCCCAAGGCAACGCATACGCCGGCATCGCCGCAGCCGCCGAAGAACCAGCCGCCCTCTCCCTGATTATTTTGAAATAGCTTCCGCCGCTATAACGTATTGCACCGCCGCCAGCGCCATCAATGCGGCGCCCAGCACGCGGTAAAAGGCGGGCAGGTTGCGCTTCATCCATCCTGCAAAGCCCGGTGTCGGTTTGCCTGTTTTCAGGTCACGTTCGATCTCGGCAATCGTGATTTCCTTCACGCGCCGCCCGAACGAAATGATGAAGAAGATAAAACCGAGGATCGCCTGAACGTAAATGTCCCAGGGCATTTCGGTCATTTCAGCAGGCCCGAGATATCCCAGTCGATATTGCCCGTTTTGGCGAAATGCGCGTTGGTGTCGAAACCGAAACAGGCTTGCACCATCGGATCGCCGACCTTGCCGGTTTCCAGTATCTGCTGTGCGGCGGGGTTGCCGGCGGAGGCCGATATCTGCAGCGCCTCCCGCCCCAGCGCCGTATTTTTATCGCAGCCCGTGCCGGTGAGCAGGCAGAGCGCATAGTAAACGGGAATATTGCCGATCCGGACCATCTGGTCGTAGTCGTGGAACGCCAGCGCGCGAGAGAAACAGTCGAAAGCGAGGCCTTCGTCCTTCGGCACGTCACGGCCTTCAAGATATAATGTACCCATGAATTCAAGCGCGCCCGGCATGCCGTTCTGCGCGGCCTGTTCGAACAGGTCGACGGCGCGCGTCGGGTCGCGCGGCACGCCCCTGCCGGTCAGGCAGCGGAGCGCCAGATGGTACTGGCAGCGGCCGCAGCCGCGGCGCGCACCTTCTTCGTAATAAGCCATGGCGGTGGGCAGGTGCGCCTCCAGCCCCTTGCGGCCCTCGAAAAACTGCGCGAGATGGAAAGCCGCCTGCGCGTCGCCCGCGTCATAGGCTTTCTTGTACCAGGCGAAGGCCTTGAGCATATCCTTGGGCGTGCCTTCGGCGAATTCGATTTTTGCGCCGGCATGGCGCTGCGCCTCTGCGTCGCCGGCCTCGGCCGCGCGCATGGTCCATTCGAAACTTTTTTCGGCGGAGGGTTTCAGGCTTTCCCAGCCGAGGTAATACCATTTTGACAGCAATTTCATCGCCGCGGTGTCGCCACCTTCGGCCTTGATCAGCGTGTCCTGCAATACATCGGTCATGGTAGCCCCCCGAAATTATTTTAGTCCGCGCCCGCGGAAAGTAAAGCCTAGCCCCTGATGCCCCAGAATTCCAGCTGCCAGCGCAATTCGTCAGGCGTCATGGGATAATCGGTGCCGCCCTTGGGGTACAGCAGGTCCCGCGGCTGCAGTTTGCCGCCGAGGCGCTGCACCTCGACCGTCAGTCGCACGGGCAGTTTCGCCCGCCAGCAGAGCGCGACGATGGATTTTGCCGAACCCGAGGTCAGCATGCGCCGCGCCGTCGTTACCGGGATATTGCCAAGATGGGCAAGCGCGAGGATCACAAAATCCTGTTCCTGCCATGACAAGGCGTCGAGGATAACCTCGGGCGTCAGTTTACCCGCGCGCGCGTAACGCTCGAAGCGCACCGCGGGATCTTCGCCTTCCTGCTGGTATTCCATGCGCCGCTGGACGATGGCAAGGATTCCCTGCCGTGTCGCGGCGTCAAAATCGCCACGTTTTTTCAGGACATCGAGGATGGACTGGCTGACATATCCTGTCAGCTGGCGCGCGTTTTCGACCGACAGTTCCGTGCGCATGGCCAGCGGGCGGTGCCATTCGGGATGGTGGCGGGCGCGGTCGATGATGCTTTGCAGCGACTGCGGCGAGAGCTTGGCGCCCATGTTGCCGAGCAGCACCTGCGACGCTTCCTCGTCGCCCGTATCGATGACGGCTTCGGAAACCTCCTCGCTCACCTGCGGGCGCGCGGCAATCGCTGCGACCGCCCATTTTTCGGGATGGCGCGAGAGGATTTCGAGCAGGTCTTCATCCCTCAGCGCGACGCAGAAGCGCAAGATGGGTTCGGCGATTTCACGCTCGACGTCACGCGCCAGCTGCGACACGACGGCCGGCGGCGCCTTGGCATAGTCGCGCAGCGCGCTCGACAACGCCTTGCGCACGCGGAAAACCTCGTCCTGCGCCAGCATGCCGAGCGCCTGCACGGCATAGGCGTACAGTTGCCCATGCCTGTCGGGCGAAAGGTCGGGCAGCAGCTCGACAATCCTTGCGGCCAGCACAAGGCGCACATCGGGGCTTTCGTCGTTGGCGAGAAGCGATGCCGCCTGCACGGGTGTCGAGGGGTTCAGCGCCACGGCATTGCGCGTCGAAGCGTCGCCGGTGCGGGCGAGGAAGTAAAGGATTTCCGGATGCGTGTCGCGCGCCTGCGCCAGTTCGCGCAGCTTGGCCGGGTCGCCCGATTCAAGGATTTTTTTCTGCGCCGCGTATTTGCGCCTGTCCTGCCCGATGATTTTTTTCAGGAACCCGAACATCTAGGCGGCCTTCCTGCCCTTGTCCTTTCTAAGGGGACAGAGGTAGACGATGATTGCCGCCAGCAGCAGGTTGGCGATCCATTTGTCCATATGGCTGACGACGACGAACATGAGGGGTTGTTCGATATCGACGGTCAGGTTGACCATGAAATCCATCACCGGCTGGCGGATCAGCTCGCCCTTCACCTCCAGCACGATGGCGGCCAGCAGCAGCACGCGCTGCCATTTCTTGCGCACAGGCATGTACTGGCCAAGATAGTGGTAAAGGTAGGCGACGACGCCGACGCTGATGCAGGCGGTGAAATAGGCCATGAAGATGATAAACTGCGGGTAACCACCTTCGGTCGGCGTGACGGTTTCGGTCATGGCGCGGATGATGGGGCGCGCCCATGTTTCGAGGTACACATGCGCCACCAATGCGACAAAGGCGGCAGCCAGCACCGTCACCGGCAGGCGGAAGCGCAGGTCTTTCATCCAGTAGGGCTTTTTCACTTTTGTTTTTTTTCGTGCCGTCATTTTCCTGTTTCCCTATATTCCCGTGATTGCATTTCGACGAGGCGGCTGGCCGTGCGCGCGAAGGTTTTGCTGTGGAATTCGCCGTGGTAAAGCTCGGCCGGCGGCGCGGCGGCCGATATCGCCACATGCGCATGGTTGTCGTAGACCGTGTCGATAAAGGTGATAAAACGGGTCGCAGCGTCGCGGCGGTTGTCATCCAGTTTCGGCACGTTGTAAACGATAAAGACCGAGAAATGCTTGACCATTTCCAGGTAATCGAGCGCGCTTTTATTGCTTTCGCAGAGCTCGGCGAAGGTCAAAGCCGCAACGCGTCCCGCGGCCTTGGGCACATGTATTTTGCGCCCCTTGACCTCGATATCCCGCGGGCCCGCATCGTCGCTGCCGGCGACGGCCTTGAAGATATCATCCAGTTGCTGCGCCGCATCGCGGTCATGCGGCCAGAAATAGACCTTCAGTTCGCGCAGGCGCCGCAGCCGGTAATCGGTGCCGCCGGTGAAATGCAGCACGTTCAGCTTTTCCTTGAGCAGCGCGATAAAGGGCAGGAAACGGTCGCGCTGCAGCCCGTCGAGGTATAAATCATCGGGCGCGATATTGGTGGTAATGACGAACACCACGCCGCGTTCGAGCAGCGCAGTGAACAGGCGACCGAGGATCATGGCGTCGGCGACATCTTTTACTTGAAACTCGTCAAAGCAGAGCAGCGTCGCCTGTGACGCGATATGGTCGGCAGCCGCAATCAGGTCGCCGTCAATACGGTCTTGCTCACCTTTCCGTGTCGTGCGCAGTTCGTGCAGAAAATCATGCACCTCGAGCATGAAGGCGTGGAAATGCACGCGGCGTTTTTTAGGTACGGGCGCCGCCGCAAAGAACATATCCATGACCATGGATTTGCCGCGGCCCACACCGCCGTAAAGGTAGAAGCCGCGTGGCGGCACGGGCGGCTTTTTAAACAGCCAGCCGGTTTTTTTCGACGGGTCGTAGGTTTCGAGCGCCTGCCGCAGCGCCTCCAGCCCCTCGACGGCACGGCGCTGGTCGGCATCGGGCGAAAGGCCGCCCGATTGCTGTTTTTGTTCAAAAATGTCGAGAAGCGAGGCCATGGTTTTCCGCCCCTATCCTAATGGCTGGAAGCGGCGCAACAAATGAAAAAAGCCTGATTACATAAAAATCGTGAAAATGACTCTCGCCACTGGTGCGACTCAGATCTTGGGGATAAGATTGGTGCCAAGGACTAGCCCTCAACACACACCCACGGAGAAGACACATGAGCAAGAAATGCGGCAAAGGCGCCTGCAAGGACGAGTTCAAGAAGTGCTGCCCTTCCAAGAAGAGCGACGCAACTCCTCCCGCGCCCGCGAAAGATCCGGCAACGCCCGCCAACGATGAAAAAGCCTGCCCTTCCAAAAAGTGCAGCGGCGGCGGTTGCAAGCCCAAGTAAGGCTTTAAACGCTGAAAAACCCCCGCGCCTCACGGCCGGGGGTTTTTTCATGCCTGCGGCAGGTTACTTTTTCAGCTTTTTCGACAGGAAGTCGATCGACTGCTTGAAGGACTCTTCGTTGATGGTATGCGCCATGCCGTTGACCACGACGCCCGTGACCGGCAGGCCCGCCTTGCGCAGGCGCTTGAGCGAGGCGTTGTAGTGGATTGAAATGGGCGCCATCACCTTGTCGAAGGCTTTTTTCAGCGGGTTAAGCTTCGGCTTTTCCACCGTCGTGACGGTTTTATAAAACAGCTGGTCTTCCTCGCCCATGATCAGCATCGTATCGGGCTTTGATTTGGGCGCGATAACGGGGAATACGGGGCTGGAATGCGCGACAACGGCTGCGCATTTGTCGTCGCGCTTGGTCGCCATCTGGACCACCATCGCGCCGCCCAGCGAAAAGCCGTAGAGCACGAGGTTTTCGTCTTTCAGGCCGCGTTTCTTCAGCTGCTCGTCGGCGAATTTGTTCAGCTGGTCGACGACGGGGACGTTGTTGAAGAAATGGCGCAGCGCGTGCTGGATGTTCTTGCCGGCGTCCTTGTCGACCTTGTACCAGGTATAGAGGTCGTCGACATGTGGCACGCCCACGTTTTTCTTGTGCTCGGGGTGCGCGCCTACGGGCTCGGGCCCTTGCACCATCAGGATATCCGCGTTCGGAAATTCCCTCTGGATATGCGGCGGCAGCGTCTTGAACATGTCCGGGTGGTTGGCATGGCCATGCAGGAAGATGATCAGCGTCTCGGGTTTGCCCGAGGCGCAGCGATACTCTTCAAAATGGAATCCGTCTTCGTGCTTCATGGCGGCCTTTGATTTTACGGCCACCCTCTTTATTCCCGCCAAGGAATGGATAAGCCTAATTCAGCCCCAAACCACTGTAAACCCGTAATTTTTTGCTGCACTGCACCGTAAAGGCTCCGTATTGACCCAATATGAAAAGAGGCCTAAAGTCGCCTCTATCAACTGTTTTTGACCGTTAAAAAGGACGCAGCCCATGGCCGCCGACGACTTCAACGATGCAGGCAAGAAGGTCCTGAACGAATACAACCTGAAACTCACCTCCTACGCCGGCGTGACGCCCAGGCGCGGGGGCAAGGGCGAGGACCGCGAGCCGATGCACCAAGCCGCGCTGTTCTGCGAAAAACTCGGCAACTGGCTTGAAGCCAACGGCGACTACGAGAAGCACAATGCGCTGACCACCGAGCCGCTGGCGCCCTCCCCCGACGGTTACCCCAGAATGAGAATAGTCTGCACCGCGGAAACCATGGGCCGCGTCGAGGCACAGTTCAAGCCGCAGATCACGCAGCTCGACCTCGTGCGCGAAGACGTGCCGACCCGCCGCATCATCAAGCGCCCCGACGCAGGAATGAAGCCGCCGAAGCCGTAAGCCTATGAAGAAAATCTTCAACAAGCTCTCCGACAGGGACGACGGCAGGCAGCACCATTACGTGCTGCAGCTGACCGCGCACGCCGGCGTTGATTACCGCGTGAACCCGAAAGACGTCGATAAACCGCCCTATTCACAGGCTGTTCTGTTCCTCAACCGCATCAGGGAATGGGCGAAGGCGCACGGGCACGAGGACAAACTGAAAGCCGAGGCGCTGCCGGTATCGAGCAACAACCGCCCGCGCCTGCGCGTGGCCTGCCCGCCCTCGATGATCGCCGAGATGCAAAAAGATTTTCCGCGCAAGATCGCGCATGTCGATGAAATCCCCCTGCCCAAACCCCAGCGGCCGTGGTGGAAGAAAATGTTCGGGTTATAAAATGAAAAAAGAAAACAACGGATTGCTTGTCCCCTTCAACTTCGTCGCGTGCGGCAAGGAACTGCAGGATTTCAGCATCACATTGGTGCGCGGCGATGCCGAGAGCTTCCGACTCACCCTCGCCCGCTGGCTGCAAATGCATCATGAAGACACCGGCGGCAACGCGAAGGAACCGGGAGTTGCAGGGGGCAAAGTCACCATCCGCTGCACCGGCGAAATGTTGGGTCGCATCGAGCGCCAGTTCGCAAGCGACATCCTCTGCACCGACCCGCCTCCCAGGGGCGCCCGCGGCGCCATCTTCCCGCCCAAGGTCGACCCCTTCGACGTGAGCAAGTGGTAAACGGCTGCGTTTAAAGCGCTTTTATCACCAAATCTTCGTTTGACTAGCTTATGTAAAATTGATAGGGTATCGGGGTTTAAAACCTTGAGAGGCTCTCCATGACTCCCGCGCAGGAACTCGAGAAAATCATCCGCAGCTATCCCTTCCACGTCGCCATCACCGGCACGATCGAACGCGCGCAGGAAAAAGCGGCCAAGGGCGGGCTCGAGGAAAAGTTCAGGTACGGGCAGGAACTGCAGAACACTTTCGACACCTATGCGCGCGAAGGCCGCATCGATATCTCGCCTGAAGATTCAGCGCGCGCCAAAAAACTGCTGCTGATTTATTTCGAAGACCTTGCCGAACAGGGGCATGTCACCGCGATGCGTTACGCCGCCTGCGGCTATGCCAACGGCGACCACCTGCGCCGCGTCTTCAGGACTGCCACCGGCAGCCGCACCAGCGCGCGGCCTCACTATGAACGCGCCCTCGACTGGGCCAAAAAAGCCGAAGCCGCCGGCGACCCCATCGCCGCCAAAATCCGCCCGGGGCTTGAAGCCGACCTCAAGCGCCAGCAGGCGAAGAACGCGCCCAAGCCTTAAAACTGGTCATTCGCAATCTGGCAGGCCATTTTCTGGCCGCCCATGATGGGGGCGGAGAGGCCGTGGACGACGGGGAGCAGCGCTTCGGCGAAGAAGCGGGCGGTGATGAGTTTCGTGTTGTAGAAATTCGCGTCATCGCCGCCGTGCAGCGCCTTGTGCGCCGCGAGCGCCATGCGCGCCATCATGTAACCGCCAGCCACCAGCGAGAACTGGCGCTGGTAGGGCTGGGCGGAGGCTGCCATGGTGTCCATGTTTGATTTCGCGTTGGCGAGCATCCATGCCGTTGTTTCCTCGAGCGCATTCACCGCGCGCGTCAGGGACAGGTGGATGACATCGAGATCATCGGAGGGTTTCTGCGTCAGGTTCTTGGCGAAGGCCTTGATTTCGGCCATGAAGCGCTGCGCTTCCGCCCCGTTGTCGCGGAGCAGTTTGCGGAACACAAGGTCATTCGACTGGATGCCGTTGGTGCCTTCGTAAATGGGCAGGATGCGCACGTCGCGGTAATATTGCGCCGCGCCGGTTTCCTCGATAAAGCCCATACCGCCATGCACCTGCAGCGCGGTCGAGGCCGTTTCGACGGCGAGGTCGGTCGCCCAGGCCTTCACCAGCGGCACCAGCAGATCAAGGCGCGCCTGCGCCTCGGCCTTGGCCTTTTCATCGGGCGCGTATTTCAGCCGATCCTGCATGCCCGCTGCGTAATAGGCCAGCGCGCGCGAGGCTTCGGTATTCGATTTCATGGTCAGCAGCATGCGGCGCACGTCGGGGTGCTCGATGATGGCGACGCGCTTGCCGGATTTATCACCCAGTTTCGTGCCCTGCACGCGGTCCTTGGCATAGGCAAGCGCGTGCTGGTAGGCGGCTTCACCCATCGCGACGCCCTGCTGCCCGACGCCGAGGCGCGCATTGTTCATCATGATGAACATGCTCTTCAGGCCCTTGCCGGCCTCGCCGATCAGGTACGACACAGCTCCTTCGTTTTCACCATACATCATCACGCAGGTGGGCGAGCCGTGGATGCCCATTTTATGTTCCAACGACACGGCGCGCACGTCGTTGCGCTTGCCGATCGAGCCATCGGCATTGACGATGAATTTCGGCACGATGAATAATCCCAACCCGTCGTTGCCTTCGGGCATGCCGTCGATGCGTGCGAGGACGAGGTGGATGATGTTCGGGGTGAAATCATGTTCGCCCCAGGTGATAAAGATTTTCTGGCCCTTCATCAGGTAATGGTCGCCGTTTTTCTTCGCGACGGTGCGGATAGCGGCAAGGTCGGTGCCCGCCTGCGGTTCCGTCAGGTGCATCGAGCCTGTCCATTCGCCCGAAATCATTTTCGGCAGGAATGTTTCTTTCTGTTCATGCGTGCCCAGCGTTTCGATCGCCTCGATCGCCGCCTGAGACAGCAGCGGGCACAGGGAAAGCGCAAGGTTCGCCGCCTGCCACATTTCGCCGACCGCCATGCCGATGGCATGCGGCAATGCCTGCCCGCCGAATTCCTGCCCGCAGTTGATACCTGTCCAGCCGCCGTCGGCGAATTGTTTGTACGCGTCCTTGAACCCGTCGGGGGTTTTCACGCCCTCGCCCGAGAGTTTCGACATCTGGCGGTCGCCGGTTTTGTTGGTGGGCGCCCAGACTTCGCCCGCGAGGCGCGCGGCTTCGGCCAGCACGGCTTCGACCACATCGGGCGTCGCGTGTGAATAGGGCGCGTAGCCTGCGATTTCTTCCATGCCGGCAATTTCGTCGAGCACGAAGCGCATGTCTTTCAGGGGGGCGTGATACATCGTGGCGAACTCCTGTCAAAAGGTGGTTCAGCGTATCATTTTGCCGCAGCCGTTGATACGCCCTGCTGCGCGATACGGTTTTTCAGAACCAGCATGTAGCACAGCATGAAGAGGTAAAGGTAAATCTCGGTCAATTCGCTGACGCGCGGCAGGAAGCCTGTTTCCATGCCCTTGTCGAAATGCTTGGCCACGCGCAGGAAGATGAGCATCACGACGGAAGGCAGCGAGACGAGGAAGGCCGGATAGATGACGGCGAATTTTTCCGGCACCAGCGATTTTTTCACGCGTTGCAGCAGCGGAATGCCCAGCGCCCCCGCATAGATGCCGTATTCCAGCAGCGTTTTGGGCAGGTTGTTCAGCAGGCCCGATAAATTATGCAGGTTGGTTTCCTTGTGCGTATTGATATCCGCCCAGCCTTCGGGCGTCGCCCAGCCGATGATGCGCTGGCCCCAGCTGATTTCTTCGCCTGCGATAAACAGGCAGCCCAGCGTGGCAAGCGAGATCCATCCCAATAACCACGGCGTGTTACGCGGCGGCATTTTGGCGAGGATATAGGCGCCCACGGCAAAGGCGGCAAAGACCAGCACGAACTGGAAGTTCTCGAAAGGCCCGTCTTCGAGCAGCGAATTTGCGGCCGCTTCCTTCCCGCCCGTGACCAGCACGGCGATGTAGGCAGCAAATGCCGCCAGCGGCAGCCAGAGGGTCAGCAGAAGGGGCAGCGTGTCTTCGTAAACGTCGCTGCCTTTATATATAGGGGTGGTGTCGGTTTGCATGTTTGCTCCCTCGGGAGGGCATATTGGCGAATTACCCCTTTTCTGGCAACCCCTTACCCCGCTGTTCCTGTTTTGGCCGCAAACTGGCACGGGGCTTGCAACGATTACCGTAAGACGGAGGCCTAAAAAGGCCCCAGGAGTTTAGGAGACAGGGTTATGTCTATCGGTTCAGGACAATATAAAAGCGATATTATCGCTAAATATCAAGGCGTTGCATCACAGGACGTGATCAAGGCCGTGCAGAAGGCCTCGTCCAGAACGGGGGTAGATTTTGCCTTCCTGATGGAAAAAGCTTCCACCGAGAGCAACTTCAACCCCACCGCCAGGTCGAAAACCTCCTCCGCCCGCGGCCTTTACCAGTTCCTCGAAGACACCTGGCTGCGCGTCGTGAAGAAACACGGCGACAAATACGGCCTGGGCGAACTGGCCGACAAGATCGAAATCAAGGGCGGCCGCGCCTGCTGCACCGGCAGCCGCGAGAAAATTCTGGCGCTGCGCAACGACCCCGAGATTTCGGCGCTGATGGCAGGCGAATTTTCGTCCGATAACGAGGACTACCTGAAAGACAATACCGAGGGCAAGGTCGGCTCGACCGAACTTTACCTCGCCCATTTCATGGGCGCCGGCGGCGCGGCGAAATTCCTGAACGCGCGCGCGGTGAACGGCGACGTGGCGGGCAAGGACCTTTTCCCGGCCGCGGCCAAGGCCAACAAGACAATTTTCTACAACAGCAAGCACCAGCCGCGCAGCCTGGACGATATTTATAACCTGTTTGCCAAGAAATTCGGCGGCGTCGCCAGCACCCCGGCCTCTTCACAGGCCTCTGAGCACGTCTCTTCACACCCGACGCGCGACGCCGCCGCCACCAAAGCGCCCGCCCCCAAAACCACACCCCTCGACCTCTTCAAGGGGCGGGCGCTTCCCGTTTTCGACGACAACAACGAGAAAGACGATATCATCTGGAACGACGACCCGCGCTTTATGCGCCATGCTTCCAGCGGTTTCTCGAAAGCAAAGCTCGGCCTGCAAAAGCTGTCTGCGCAGAATATCCTGATGATGGCAGAACTGACGGAAAAGCTGCCCCAGCGCCGCAGCAACCTCGACAAGCACGGATATAATTCTTAAGCGTTGACGGGCGCGAGGGTTTTCCGGCGCAACAGGCAGACCGCCACAAATACAAGGTTCGCCCCCAGCCCCACCGCCGGATAAAGCGTAGTCACCAGCGTAACATTCGTCAGCGCCACCAGCGACAACGCCAGCTTCACATTTGCGATGTTATAGGCCGTCAGGTTTTCGTCCCAAGGCTTGCGCCATGATTTGCGGAAGGTGGGGTAATAGGCCACAAGGTCGACCACGCAGGCGAGGATCACGGAGAGCAACGGGTCTTGCGTCACCACCCATGACAGGATCGCCAGCAGCGAAATACCAAGCGCGATATGGTCGCGCGGGGTGATATCCTTTTCCCCGTATTTCAGCGCCAGCGCCGCCTGAGACAGGCAGGCGGCCGCCGTCACACCGATCGCCCATGCGCCCGGGCCCGCATGATCATGCAGCTGCGCGAAAAACGCGATGGCGGTGATAATGCCCCAGGCCAGGTGCGTGTAAAGATGCGGCTTCGTCTCGCCCCTTAATATCGAGCGGATATAAAGTGCGGATCCCCAGAGGCTGATCAGCAGCGCGGCGATACCATAGGCCGAGTGCATTTAGCGCACCACGACCATTTCATCGGGCAGCTGCAGTTGCTGCAGCAGCGCCCGCGCGTCGATAGTGGGGGTGAACAGCGCACCTTCGGCCGCAAGCGAGATAAAGGCCTCGAGCGTGGACTTGCGCGGCGGGAACAGGACGACCGGCACGTCTTTCACGTTGTCGAGCTTGGCTTCTTTCTTGGCGAGCGTGAGCGCCTGACGGAGGCCGCCCAGTTCGTCGACGAGGCCTTTTTCGAGCGCCTGCTTGCCCGTCCAGACGCGGCCCTGCGCCACTGCATCGGCCTGGTCGCGGGTCATCTTGCGGCCCTCCGACACGCGGGCGAGGAAGGCTTCGTAGGTGGAGCCCAGCATGGCGTCGAAACGCGCGAATTCGGCCTCGGTAAAGGGTTTGTTGGCCGACCACATGCGGGCATTCTGACCCTCGGTCACCCCCACCCAGTGCACGCCGAGCTTTTCCATCAGGCCGGCGATGACCAGTTTGCCGCCGAAAACGCCGATAGATCCGGTAATTGTCCCGGGTTGCGCCACGATTTTATCGGCGCCGGAAGCGATCCAGTAACCGCCCGAGGCAGCGTAGCTGCCCATGGAAACGATGACAGGTTTGCCCTTTTTCTGCGCCGTCTTGATGGCGCGGCGGATGGTTTCGGAGGCCGAGGGCGAACCGCCGGGGCTGTCGATGCGGAAGACCAGCGCCGCGACGTCTTCGTCCTTCAGCGCGTCGTCGAAGGCCTCGACGATTTTTTCGGCTTTCATGCCGCCTTCGCCGAAGGTGCCTTGCGATTTTTTGTAAGGCACGATTTCGCCTGCGCCGTAGATGAGCGCGATTTTGGATTTGTTTTTATGCGTGGCGGCGGGCGGTTCTTTCCACATGAACTTGGAAATGAAACCCGTGACGCCGCGTTTCAGGTCGGTCGTTTCCGAGATGAAGGAATAGCCCAGCAGCTCCACTGTTTCTTCCTTGTCAAGCTCCGCCTTTTTGCGCGCCTCGGCCAGCGCCTCGTCATAGTAGCCCAGGCGGTCGACAAGTTTCGCCTTGAGGGCGTCCTGGTCGTCATGCGGCGCGGTGTCGATGAGCGTCGTCAGGTCCGGCAGCGCGATCTTGCGGTCGGCGGAAATGCCTGCTGTCATCTGGCCGTAAAGGTCATGCACCAGGCTTTCGGTCGCCTCGCGATTTGCATCCGTCATGTCGCTGTGGGTCAGGCTTTCGGCGGCGGATTTGTATTTTCCCTTGTGAGCGAACTGCGCCTCGATGCCCAGTTTATCAAGCGTATCCTTCACAAATGGTACTTCGGCCGACACGCCATGCACGGCCACGACGCCGACCGGCTGCAGCCATATCTGGTCGAAGGAAGACGCGAGGTAATAATCGGCCATGCCGGGCGAGAAACCGCCGTAGCTCTCCGAATAAATCCAGGCGAATTTTCCGGCCTTGCGGAACCCTGCAATCGCGTCACGCAACTCCTGAACCTGCGCCACGCTGAAGTCTATGTCCTGCAGCTTGACCAGCAGGCCCTTGACGCGTTCGTCCTTGGCCGCATTCTCGAGCGCGAAGACGACTTCGCGCAATGTGGTTGCAGGGCGCAGCAGCGGCTGTGTGAGCGAGGGGCGTCCTTCTACTTCGCTCAACCCCGGTTTGAATGTGTAGGTGAGCAGGATTTTTCCCGGCATCGCGGGCGGCTGGTACTGCGCGAGCTTCAGCAAGGTGAAGGTGATCATGCCGATGGAAATCGTGGCGGCGATGCCTATGACGAAAAAGATCCGCTGGAACACGCCGAAGATGCGGCTCGGAAATTTATCGTCCTTGCGTCTCTTCATCTCGCCTGACATGTCAACACCTTTCAAGTTTCGCCGTTTAAATTTTTTTGGAGTTTAGCCCAACAATGCATGTTGAACGATAAATAATTTGCCGATATATTCGCCCCTATTCCACACCGAATAAAAAAAGCCCCATGTGCGGATACACATGGGGCAATATCATCGAAGCGAAGTATTAAGGGAGGCATCGGAACCGAAAAATCGGACGATGCTTTTCCTTGTTTGAGAGTGTTGCGAATCTGTGGATAAGAGTCGAATCCTTTTTCAGCGCCTGTTCAGCAGCTTAAATTAAGCTTTAAAAACATACATTTAGACAAGACACGGCAAAATACACGCCGGCTCATTATGTAGAGTCTTTGAAAAAAAATGCCGTGAAATCACAGAGTCTTGCGATTCATCGATTCGGCAGAGCATGAGAAACAGCCGCCAAGAATCTGATTTGACTCACAAATTAGCGGCACTGGGCCTTATGCCGCAACCAGTGATCACAGAGCACCAGCGCCATCATCGCTTCCGCAACAGGCGCACCGCGCAGGCCGACGCATGGGTCGTGGCGGCCTTTCGTCATAATTTCGGCCTCTTGTAATTTACTGTCTATCGTCTGCATCGGCGTCAGAATCGAACTCGTAGGCTTGAAGGCCATGCGCACGACGATATCCTGCCCTGTCGAAATGCCGCCCAGAATTCCGCCCGCATGGTTCGACAGGAAGTGCGGCTTGCCGTCCTTGATGCGAATCTGATCCGAATTTTCCTCGCCGCCCATCTCGACGGTTGCGAAGCCTGAACCGATTTCAACGCCTTTCACAGCGTTGATGCCCATCATCGCCTTCGCCAGGTCGGCATCAAGCTTGTCGGTGACAGGCGCGCCAAGGCCTACGGGTATGCCGCTCGCGACCACTTCGACAATCGCGCCGGCGCTCGAGCCCTTCTTGCGCGTGTCGTCCAGGAATTGCGACCAGACGGGAATGATAGCGGCATCCGGCGTAAAGAATTCGTTTTCAGCCGCCTGTGCCCAGTCCCAGTTGGCGCGGTCGATTTTATGGGGGCCGACCTGCACCACGCCCGCGCGAATTTTCACATCGCCCAGCTGCGCCGAGAGGATTTTGCGCGCCACCGCCCCTGCTGCCACGCGGCAGGCCGTTTCGCGCGCGGAGGAACGCCCGCCGCCCCTGTAATCGCGGAAACCATATTTCTGGTCATAGGTGAAATCGGCATGGCCGGGACGGTATTTGTCCTTAATTTCGCTGTAATCTTTCGACCGCGCATCGGTATTGCGGATCAGCAGGCTGATAGGGGTACCAGTCGTTTTACCCTCGAATACGCCCGATAGAATCTCGACTTTATCTTCTTCCTGCCGCTGCGTCATAAAGCGGTTCTGGCCGGGCTTGCGGCGGTCGAGGAACTGCTGGATATCGGATTCGGCAAGGGCAAGGCCGGGCGGGCAGCCGTCGACGACGCAGCCGATGGCAGGGCCATGGCTTTCGCCCCAGGTGGTATAGCGGAAAAGATGGCCGGCTGTATTGGCGCTCATCAGCCGGAAATGCCGTTAAGCAATTCCGCCGTCTGCTTGGCAGAATCCACGGCGACCATGCCGACGGTGTTGTAACCGCTGTCGACATACATGATCTCGCCCGTCACACCCGCGCCCAGTTCGGAGAGCAGGAAGAGCCCTGCCCCGCCGACATCCTGCGTGGTGACGTTGCGGCGCAAGGGCGCGTTCAGCTCGTTCCATTTCAGGATATAGCGGAAATCGCCGATGCCCGACGCCGCGAGGGTCTTGATGGGCCCCGCCGAAATCGCGTTGACGCGGATGCCGTTCTTGCCCACATCGGACGCCAGGTATTTAACGGAAGCCTCGAGCGCCGCCTTGGCCACGCCCATGACGTTGTAGTGCGGCATGACGCGTTCTGCGCCATGATAGGTCATGGTCAGCAGGCTGCCGCCGTTTTTCATCAGCGGCACGGCGCGCTGCGCCACAGCCGTGAAGGAATAGACTGAGATATCCATCGTCTTCAGGAAATTGTCGCGCGTGGTGTTCAGGTACATGCCGTCGAGTTCATTCTTGTCGGAATAGGCGATGGCATGGACGACGAAATCGAGGCTGCCCCATTCTTTTTCGACGGCCTTAAAGGTTGCATCAATGCTGTCGTGGTTCGTCACGTCGCAGGGGACGACGATTTTCGACTGCACGGTTTCGGCCAGCGGGCGCACGCGTTTTTCCAGCGCATCGCCCTGGAAGGTGAAGGCGAGTTCCGCGCCGTGCTTGTGCGCCATTTCGGCGATGCCCCAGGCGATGGAGCGGTCGTTGGCGACGCCCATAATCAGGCCGCGTTTGCCTTTCATGAGGGGGCTGGCGTTTGTCATCGTTGAATCGTCCTGTTTTTCGGGCAAGCTGGTCATGCTGAATCACTCTTTATATATGTCGCGCATCCTACACATTTATATATATGCGTCCAGCGGCGATTAATTTGCCGTACCCTAGGTGTGAAAAAATTTTTCGCTTCTGGAAAACATAAAGAGAACAATTTATTAAAATATTATGCAATTTGATTTGTGTTTTCTTTTTGATCAGACTTAGAATTGTATTATATTATGGTTCTTAGCGTTAACCATTCGGTTGTTCATCGCGACTTGCTTTCAAACCCGTCTTCGTGTTCACTCACGCATCTCTGACGAAACAACAAGGGTCATCAAGACTTGCTGCAATTCAGATCATCCCGGACGAGAATGTTCCGCAAACGCCGTGCTGGCCTGCGCAACATCGTGGTTCCCGTAGCGGCCATCGCCGCAGTATATGCAGGGCTTTCCTTCTTCAACAGCGCGCCGCAGACAGACTCTGCGCCGCAGTTTGTGCAAGCTGCTGCGCCCGTCGTGGCACCCCAGCCCAACACGATGCTGGCAGCCACCACCACCCGCAACGATTCGTCCGACCTGAAAGCCGCTTTCGATTCCACGCCCACCGCGCCGTCTTATGACTTCGCCGCGCGCCGCGAGGAAGCCGCCGCGCCGAAGCCGCAGGTGGTGATGGCCGAACAGCCCACGCCCGCGCTACAGCGCCAGATTTCCTACATCCAGTCCGGCCTGACCAAGCTGCTGCAGGACGCGCCCGCTTCGCCCGAAGTAAAAGAAGTGTCGGTCGGCAAAGGCGATACATTGATGGACCTGCTGGTGCGCAACAACGTACCGCGCGAACAGGCCTATAACGCAATCGCGGCGCTTTCCAAAATCTATGACCCGCGCGACCTGAACCCCGGCCACGCCGTGACGGTTTTCTTCCATCAGGACCCCTCGATCGCGGACCCGCAGTTCAGCGGCCTTAAAATCCAGCGCGATACGGTGAATGCCGTTGTCGTCGCGCGCGACGGCGCCGGCAACTTTGTCGTGAACAAGGAAGCCAAGGCGATCCATAAAAACACCCGCGCTTTCAAGGGCAAGATCGGCAGCTCTCTCTATGTCGACGCAAAAGAACAAGGCGTGCCGGACAGCGTTATCCTTGAACTCATCAAAATGTATTCCTGGGGCGTCGACTTCCAGCGCGAGATCCAGCAGGGAGACACCTTTGAAGTCCTTTACGAAGAATACATGACCGATGACGGCAGCATCGTGCCGGGCCGCGGAGAAGTGATTTATGCGCAGTTGGGGCTCTCCGGCCGCGACATGCCGCTCTACCGTTATGAAGACCGTAACGGGGATGCCGACTACTTCGACCCCTCGGGCGCTTCTGCCAAGAAGCCCCTGATGAAAACGCCGATCGACGGCGCGCGCCTCTCCTCGGGCTTCGGCATGCGCCGCCACCCGGTGCTGGGCTATAACAAGATGCACAAGGGCATCGACTTCGCAGCCCCGCGCGGCACGCCGATCTATGCAGCAGGTGACGGCGTCGTTGAAAAAGCCGGCCCCTTCTCCTCCTACGGGAATTATGTGCGCATCCGCCATCGCTCCGGCCTCGAAACCGCCTATGCCCATATGTCGCGCGTCGCCTGCAAATCCGGCACACGCGTGAAGCAGGGCTCGGTCATCGGCTACGTCGGCACCACCGGCCGTTCGACCGGTCCGCACCTGCACTACGAAATCCTGATCGGCGGCAAACAGGTGAACCCCGCTGCCGTGAAACTGGCCGGCGGGCGTGAACTGGCCGGCAAGGACCTGAAAGCCTTCAAGGCCGCCGTGGCGGCACGCAAGGGCGAATTCAGCGCCGCGCTGGCCCAGCAGGCTTCCGGCAACGTCGCCAGCAGGTAGGCTCCAGCACAGGGTTAATCAATGCGCCGCTTTTTCCTCCCTCTCGTATGTGTCCTTATGGTGTCAGCGGGAGGTGTGGCGAAGGCTGCGACCGCCGCCCCCTCTATGTCGGCAGGCGACCTGCAGGGCATGTGCCTGTCATCCTATGATGTTGAATTCGGCTGGTGCGCGGGATATGTCACTGCGCTGGCCGAAGCGGGCGGTGGCGCATGCCAGGACGCACCGGTGCGCAGCCAGCAATACGTCGATATCTTCAAGGCCTATATGGAAGTCTTTCCCGAGGCCAAAAAATCGCCCGCCCAGCAGGCGGTTTCAGCCGCCATGGCGCGCGCCTTTCCCTGCCGCTAATAACGCTTACTTGGGTGCGAGGTTGAAGACTTCGCGCGCCTTCATGTCGTTGCCGTAGATCGTCATGAACGGATCCTGCATCGGGTTCGAGGGGTTAAGCCCCAGCACAATGCGGTCGCGCCCGGCATTATCCTTCATCACCAGCACCGGCGATTCGTATTCGCCCGCCAGCCGCAGCAGCAGCTTCAGCTTGCCGCGGTTGTCGGACAAGCCGATGAGGGGCATGCCGCGCTCGCCCGGCTTGTCGTAGGTGCCCATCTGCAGGCGGATCAGGCCGTTCTCCCCGTAGAAAATCTGCCCTGGCTGGCCGTCGTTGATATAGGTCTGGATGCCCTTGCGGTTTTTGGGGTCGGTCACCGCGCTGAAATTGGCGCGGTAGCCAAGCTGTTCGGGCGATGCCACAGTTGCCGGCTGCACGGGCTGGGGCGCAATCGGCGGCGCGCTGTCGGCGGGCAATACGGTGAACCCCTGCGCCTGAACGGGGGAGCCGCTAAAGACCGCCTGCGCCGCAAAGCCGCCCGCGAAAGAAAACAGCGCGACAATCGCGCAGTTGATAATGGCTGATGGTAATTTCATGGTTGCCCCCGGTTAAAAAATTAAAGCTATTGTTTCTGCGTTTCTTTCTTCTGCCACTTGCCCGTCTCGTCCTGCTGCCAGTATTCGACGCCGTGGCCGCCGTCCTTGTAGGCCTTCCAGCGGCTGCGCGCGCCGGCGACCACTTCCTCGTCGTTGCCATCGAACATGTCACAGCAAAGCGCGAAACTGCCGACATCCTTCGCCGCAGCGCCATCGGTTAAAATCAGGACGGTCGCCTTGTTCGGGTTGCCTTCGTCGGTTGTCAGGAACACCGGCTGGTCTTTTTCCGTACCGTCCTGCTGCGATGAATGCGGGATGAAGCTGCCGGGGTCGGCGCTCCAGAGGATGCCGTCCAGCATATCGATACGCTCGCGGCTGCCCGCACGCACAAGGATGCGGTGCTTTTTCTCGAGCGCCTTGGCGACAAGCTCGGGCAGCGCTTCCTCGAGGCGTTTTTGCTGCAGGTGGTAAAAGCGGACGTCGGTCATGGGATTTGTCTTTAAAACGATACCCGCCTATTATCTTGGTAAAGCAGGTAAGGCGCAAGAAATAGCAAATAGGATGCGAAACGCATGATGGTATGGAAAACCCCCGCTCCCGACGACAAGCTCGCCCTCGTGCGCGAGGTGAATAAAATCGAAACCGCCTACCGTTTCGTGCCCGAGGAAAGCGTGGTCGAGACGTTGGTGCTGTCCTTTTATGGCGATAGCCTGCTGTTCTCTATCGCCAAGCCCGCGATAAAAGGCCCGCCGCTCTGGTACGTGAAACTACCGGCTGAAACGGTGTCGCTGGACGGCAGCGTGGCGAATATCCATCACCTGAATGCGAACGCGCCCCTGACGCTTTCGGCGCAAAATATTGCCGATTACCTGAAATTTCACCTCTACTTCACCAAACAGGGCTGGCTGGAAGGCGTCGTGGCGCATGAAAGCGGGAATGCCTTCACGGCCAAGGCGCGCGTGCTGGAAAAAGACGGCGTCTATGAATCGACGCTGGCCGTGTCATGGCGCGGTGAAGTCACCGTCGTCAGCCGCGAGAAAATCGGCCTCGCCGACCGCAAAGTGCCGGAACAGTTCGGCCTCTAGCCTTCCGCCCTCTTCTTCAAACTCATGTAATCCGTCTTGCCGGTGCCCAGTACGGGGATTTCGGCGATGATTTCGATTTGTTTGGGCACAGAGAGCTCTGCCAGGCCGCTCTTGCGGAAGTGCTGCAGGATTTCGTCCGGTTTCGCATCCTGCCGCGTGGTGAAGAGGATGAGCTTTTCGCCCTTCTTCTCGTCCTTCACGCTGATGACGGCGTGGTGCTGTTCAGGCCAGAGTTTTTGCAGGGCGGTTTCGACGGCGGTGAGCGAGACCATTTCTCCTGCGATCTTAGCGAAGCGTTTCAGGCGGCCCTGTATCGACACGAAGCCGTCGCCGTCGATGCGCACGATATCGCCCGTATCGTACCAGCCGCCCTCCGGCGGTTGCAGTTCACCGGGCGCGTCGGCCTTGAGGTACCCCAGCATAACGTTCGGGCCCTTGATGATAAGCTTGCCTGTATCGCTTTCCAACCCCTCGACTGGTTCCAGCGTCGGCGTAATGCCGGGCAGCAGGCGGCCGACGGAACCGGGGCGGTTATGCATGGGCGTGTTGATGCTGATGACGGGCGCGGTTTCGGTCGAGCCATAGCCTTCGAAAATCCGCACGCCGTATTTTTCGGCATAGGTCTTGCGCGTGTCTTCCTTCAGCTTTTCTGCGCCCGCGAAGACGTAGCGGATGGCATGGAAATCATAAGGATGCGCGAAGCGCGAATAGCCCGACAGGAAGGTATCAGTGCCGAACAATATGGTCGCATTCGTGTCGTAAATCAGCTCCGGCACGATGCGGTAATGCAGCGGCGACGGGTAATAGAACGCGCGCAACCCGCCCAAAATGGGCAGCAGCGTGCCGCCCGTGAGGCCGAAGGAATGGAACATCGGCAGGCAGTTAAAGACGATGTCCGAGGGCCCGAAATCGATACGGCTGGCCACCTGGTGGCGGTTCGCCTGTATGTTGCGGTGGGAAAGGACGACACCCTTGGGCGTACCTTCGGAGCCGGAGGTGAACAAGATCACGCCGGGGCCGTTCGGGCTGGCTTTTTTCTTCAGCAGGTCGAGGAATTCGGGAATAGCCATGGCGAGCGCGCCATACAATCTGTGCCCGATGCCCGCCTTGGCGCGCAGGTCTTCGAGGTAGAGCAGCCTGACGCCCGCTTCCTCTATGGCCTTTACAACCGCGTCCATCTTGCCCATCTCGATAAAACGGCGCGAGGTGACGACCGTTTTGATCATCGCCGTCTGGCAGGCGCTGGCGATCTGCGCGGGGCCCACTGAGAAGTTCAGCATCGCAGGGACTTTACGCGCGCTATGCAGGCCGAAGAATACCATCGAGGTGCCGATCATGTTGGGCAAAAGCACGCCGACCGCAGGGATATCGCCCGCCGTTTCGACGTGTTTTTCGAGCAGCTTGCCCAGCACCATGCTGCGCGCGATGAACTGGCGGTAGTTGACGGGTTCGCGCTGGGGGTCTTCGGCGCAGACATGCTTGCCGCCGTGGATGCGGCGCGCCTCCATCAGCGACTGGAAGAGCGTTTTATCAAGCTCGCTCGCCTCGAAAACCATCGACGACATCGTGTCGTAAAGCTGCGAGGCCGCCAGCTGGCGCCGCTTGCGGCCGAAGACGCCTTCGGGCAGTTCGAAATCGCAGGGCGGCAGGATGGTCAGCGTGATTTTCGGGAAGGCGCGCAGCTTGGCCTTGCCGCGCAGGCGCGAAAGGCGCGAATACTGCGCGCCCTCGATGCGGATGGGCAGGATTTTCGCCTTGGCCTTGTCGGCGATCAGGCCGGGGCCCTCGTAAACCTTCATCAGCGAACCGGTGACAGTGATGCGTCCCTCGGGGAAGATCATGCCGATCTTGCCGCTTTTGACGACGTCGATGAGGCCTTTCAGCGCCATCGGGTTGGTCGGGTCGACCGGGAAGGCGTCGACCAGTTTCAGGAAGGGCTTCATCCACCAGGCCTGCGCGATATGAGTATTGATGGCGAAGGTCACCGGCACGGGCAGGTAGGTTGCGATCAAGGCGGCATCGAGGAAGGAGGTATGGTTGGCAATGATCAACATCCTGCCGCCCGCATTGAAGTTCTCGAGGCCGCGCACTTCGGTTTTATAAAGGAAAGTGAAAACCCCGCGCATCAGGGAGCGGAACAGGGCATCCGGCAGCAGCTGCACGATATAAATAGCGACAAGGATATTGGCCAGCGCCATGGCGAGGAAAATTTGCGGGATGGTCATATCCATCTTGAGCAGCAGGGCGGTAAAGACGGAGGACGCCACCATAAACAGCGCGTTCATGATGTTCAGCCCCGCAATCATCCGCGCCATATAGGCGGGATCGGAGCGTTTTTGCACAATCGCATACAGCGGCACCACGAACACGCCGCCGCACAGCGCGATCATGAACAGGTCGAACATGGTGCGCAGGTTGGCGGGCTGCGAAACGAAATCCATAGCGGAAATCAGCCCCGCCGCGGGCACGGCTGTTGCCTGCGTCGCGAAATACAGGTCGACGCCGAAAATGGCCATGCCGATCGCCGCCAGCGGCACATATGTCGCCTGCACCTGCCCGCGCAACAGTTTGTTGCAGAGGATGGAGCCGAAACCGATACCGACGGAGAACAGTGTCAGCAACAGCGTGGCTACAGAAGGGTCACCGTGTAAAAAATCTTTGGCAAAGGTCGGGAACTGCGTCAGGTAAGTTGCGCCCGCCAGCCAGAACCAGGAAATAGCGAGTATCGCGCGGTAAACGCCGACATCGGTCAGCAGCATTTCCATGATCTTGAGTGTTTCGGCCCAGAAATTCCTGTTCACATTTAGCTGTGGCTCAGGCCCCGGCGCCGCAGGGATAAAGCGGCTACACAGGTAACCGATAACGGCGACGCCCGTCATCAAGCCGGAAAGCAGCCAAAGGCCGAGCGTGCCCGATTCTTCGAGCTCCGCGCTGGCCGCCACAGGGGCTGCCGCATCCGTGACAACGCCCATATCCGCAGGGCTGACGCCCATGCCCGCGAAAATTCCGCCCAGCACAGTGCCCAACAGGATGGAAAGGAAAGTCGCCGCCTCGACATAGGCGTTACCCTTCAGCAGGTCCTTGCCTTCAAGATGCTGGGGCAGGATGGCGTATTTGACGGGACCGAAGAACGTCGAATGCATGCCCATGCCGAAAAGCACCACCAGCAGCACCGTCAGGCTGGGCAGGAAAAGGCCGGCCACCGCCATGCCCATCAGCACCAGTTCCGCCACCTTCACGACACGCGCGATTTTGGCGCGGTCATATTTATCGGCCAGCTGGCCTGCCGTCGCCGAGAACAGGAAGAACGGAAGGATGAATATGGCGCCCGTCAGCGCCACCAGTATCTGCGGCGCGATGGTCGAATGCGCGGCGAAGCGATAGGTGATGAGCACCACCAGCGCGTTCTTGAACATCGAGTCGTTGAATGCGCCCATAAACTGCGTCACGAAAAGGGGAAGGAATTGGCGCGATTTTAAAATGGACATGGTGTACTCCCCTGAAGGCAAAAAAATCCCTCCCCCTCATCACGAGGGGGAGGGAAGCGTATCGAATTACTTCTCGAAGTTCTCGGCCACGAAACGGTCGAGCAGACGCAGCCCGAACGCCGATGCGCCCTTGGGCACGCTGGTGCGGTCTTTCGCCGTCCAGGCGACGCCCGCGATATCAAGGTGCGCCCATTTCACGTCTTTCTGGATGAAGCGTTTCAGGAAGTGCGCGCCGATGGCCGAACCCGCATCGCGCCCGCCCGAGATATTCTTCATATCGGCGGCGGGGCTGTCGATTGCTTTATCCCATGCATCATTGAGCGGCAGGCGCCAGAGTTCCTCCCCCACGTCCTTGCCGGCAGCGATCAGGTTCTTGGCAAGATCGTTGTCGTTCGAGAACACCGCGGCATATTCATGACCCAGCGCGATGATGACAGCACCCGTCAGCGTCGCGAGATCGACGATATGCGTGGGTTTGTATTCTTCCTGTGCGTACCAGAGAGCGTCGCAGAGGATCAGGCGGCCTTCAGCGTCGGTGTTGAGGATTTCAACGGTCTGGCCGGACATCGAGGTCACGATATCGCCCGGCCGCGATGCGGTACCGGAGGGCATGTTTTCCGCCAGCGCCACGATGCCGATGGCGTTCACCTTCGCCTTGCGCGAGGCGAGCGACTTCATCAGGCCGGTCACGACGGCGGCGCCAGCCATATCCCATTTCATGTCTTCCATGCCGGGGCCCGGTTTCAGCGAGATGCCGCCGGTGTCGAAAGTAACGCCCTTGCCGACGAAGCAGATGTTTTTCTGCTTCTTGCCGCCCCCTTCGTATTCCATGGCGACCAGTTTCGGTTCGCGCGCGGAGCCCTGCCCCACCGCCTCCAGCGCGCCCATGCCGAGCTTCTGGATTTCCTTCATGCCCAGCACGCGCACCTTGATGCCGAGCGGCGAGAGTTCTTTCTTGATGATATCGGCGAAGCTGCCCGGATAAAGCACGTTCGGCGCTTCCGAGACGAGGTCGCGCGTGAGGTAAACGGCTTCGGATACTTTTTTTGCCTCGTCAAAAATCTTCTGCACTTTCGAAGGCTCGTCGACGGTGAAGGAGATGGATTTCAGCGTGGGTTTTTTCTCTTTCGGCTCTTTCGTCAGGTAGCGGTCGAAACGGTATGACGACAGCAGCGCGCCCTGCGCCATGCGCGCGGCGGCGTGTTTCCAGTCGACATTCTTGAACTTGATGCCGTCGGTGCAGAAGCACATTTCGGCGGTCTCGGCTTTCTTGGCGTTCAGCACGGGCACGATGGCGCTACCCAGTTTCTCGAAATCCTGTTCCTTCAGGTCCTCGGTCCTGCCGAGGCCGATGATAACGACATGGCTGGCGTCGACGCCTTCAGGGCCCGCGATGACAAGTGTCTGCGCCTTCTTGCCTTCGTATTTTTCCGCCTTGATGGCGCGTTTCAGCGCGCCGCCGGTTTGGTCGTCCACCCATTTGGCGGGCTCGAGCAGCTTGCCCCCTTCGGCCGCGAAGGCGACGATAACGTCGGTTTTGGGTGATTTCTTGTCGAAGGAGATTTTCATGGAGGTCCTCAAATGTTACCGAAAAGGGGTGGAAAACCCCTGTAAACGCGAATATAAACTATATATATGCGGCGGGGCTTGCGCTACGCCCCCTTCGCGAAAGATTGCTGAAAAGATGCTGGTTACGAAATACCTTATGAAGAATCTGCTCTCCGCGACGGTTTTCGTCGCGCTGACACTGACAGCCGTTATCTGGCTGACGCAGTCTTTGAGGTTGTTGGAACTGGTGGCCAACTCCGATGCGCCCCCCGGCCTGTTTATCAAGCTGGTTGCACTCTCCCTGCCGCGCTTTCTGGAAATTATCCTCCCCCTCTCGCTCGTGACCGCCATCCTTTTCGTTTACAACCGCATGATTATGGATAACGAATTAATCGTCCTGCGCGCCTGTGGCGTCGGGCAATATGCCATGGCACGCCCTGCCCTGCTGCTGGCAGGCGGCGTCACAGCCCTCGTCCTGCTGATGTCCACCTGGCTGTCGCCTGTCAGCTTTGCGCAGATGCAGCACCTGCGGCAGGTGGTGAAGGCGCAGTATTCGTCCTTCCTGCTGCGCGACGGCGTGTTCAATACCTTTGGCAAAGACTTGACGGTTTACCTGCGCAAACGTGATGCCAGCGGCGATTTGCTGGGCCTGCTGATTCACGACACGCGCGACAAGAAAAGTGCGCCCGTGACGACGACCGCCAAGCGCGGCCGCATTTTCCTTGAGAATGATATTCCCGTTATCCGCGTTTTCGACGGCATGCGCCAGCAGATGGACGAGGCCAGCAACGTCACCTCGAAACTCAGCTTCAAAAGCTACGAGATCCAGATCACCGGCCTCGACAACACCCCGCGCGCCCGCAAACGCGACGCGAACGAGCGCACGCTGTGGGAACTGCTGAACCCCGACCTGTCCGACCGCTGGGAAAAACAATCGGCCGATACCATGAAGGCAGAGGCGATTGCGCGCACCGTAACCCCCTTCAACGCCGTCGCTTTCACGCTGGCCGCGCTCTCCGCCCTTTTGCTGGGACCCTTCAACCGACGCGGGCAGGCGCGTAAATTGTTCGCGGCCGCCGCAATTGTCGTGGCGCTCGAGATTGCGAACCTTGTCGTTGCAGGCGCCGCCAAAAAGAGTTTCCCGCTGTCGATGCTGCTGCCGTTTTTGACTTTCGGCCCCATCCTGCTCTGCCTCTACGTGATGCATTACAAGGGCGAACAAAAACTGATGGCTTTGCTCCGCCGCTGGAATACGCGCGGGCAGGAGGTGCTGGCATGATGTCGGGTTCATCAACGCTGTTCCGCTATGTCAGCCGCAGGTTCCTCGGTGCTTTTGTCGTCATCATGGGTGTGATGATGGGCCTCGCCGGGTTGTTCGACACGCTGGAGCTGATGCGCCGCACCTCGGCACGCGAAGTGCCGCTTTCGGGCGTCTTGTCGCTGGCGGCGCTACACCTGCCGGAATTCATGCAAGTATTGCTGCCCTTCGGCATTTTGTTCGCGGCGATCTTCGCCTGCTGGAAACTGAACAAGACCAGCGAGCTGGTGGTGATCCGAGCGGCCGGTATTTCGGCATGGCAGTTCCTGTCACCCATGATCATCTGCGCGCTGCTGACCGGTATGATTGCGACCACGGTCATCAACCCGATTTCATCGACGCTGCTGGCCAAGTTCAACCGCACGCTCACCAGCTACCTGGGCCTGAACAACGACCTTGTCACGGTTTCACGCACGGGCATCTGGCTGCGCCAGCCGACGGATACGGGCTATGCCCTGATCCATGCCGACGCCATCGACCAGAAGGAATGGCAGCTGTCGAATGTCATCGTCTTCTTCTTCGACAAGCAGGACAATTTCCAGAATCGCATTGACAGCCCCGTTGCCTACCTGAAAGAAGGATATTGGGAGATCCGCGATGCGCTTATCAATGACCGCAACAATGCCACCCGCCAGCCGCTGCGCAAGCTGCCGACCGAGCTGACGCCGCCAAAGATCGAGGAATCATTCGCCGACCCCGAGACCATTTCCTTCTGGAGCATCCCGGACTATATCAGGATTATGGAAGAAACCGGCTTTCCCGCGACCTCTTTGCACATCCATTTCCAGTCCCTGCTGGCCCAACCCTTCCTTTTTGTGGCCATGGTGCTGCTGGCTGCGACATTTTCGCTACGCCCGCCAAGATTCGGGGGCACAGGGGGGTTGATTGCCTTGGGGGTAGCCCTTGGATTTATTATATTCTTCTTGGAATCCATGCTCCACGCCTTTGGGACCTCCCAGAAAATACCGGCGTATCTTGCAGCCTGGACCCCTGCCGTGGTGAGCCTTTTGCTGGGTGCTACGGCGTTACTGCATTTGGAAGACGGTTAACAAATCAGTAATTTTATGGGGTTAGGTTGGTTGCAAGGGAGCTATTAAAAACGAAACACGGGGCGCCGCTTTAAAATGTTCACGGGCAACAAAATTTCTAAGAAAATCACGGTCATCGCTATGTGCTTGGTCCTCTCCTTCGGGATGACGGGCTGCGCTAATTCGGTCGACCCCGGCGCGGGATACAAATCGGGGTACATCTCTGACCCGATCGAGCCCGTGAACCGCGGCATCTTTGCCTTCAACAACGTGCTCGATATCATCATCATCGAGCCGATCTGCTCGGTCTACAACTTTATCTTCCCGTCGTTCGTCCGTGACGGTGTGCAGAACTTCATGCGCAACTTAAGCTCGCCGATCATCGTCGCGAACCAGCTGCTGCAGGGCGACTTCAAGGGCGCCGGCGTTGCCACCGCGCGCTTCGTCATCAACACCACCGCCGGTATCGGCGGCCTACTGGATGCGGCTTCCGCGACCGGCATGTACTACGAGAAAGAAGACTTCGGCCAGACCCTGGGCGTCTGGGGTCTCGGCCACGGCTTCTACCTCGTGCTGCCCGTCATCGGCCCCTCCAGCGGCCGCGACCTTGTCGGTCTGGCAGTCGACTCTTACGCCGACCCCGTGCGCATCTGGGCCCAGAACACCGACCATGACTGGGTTTACTACACCCGCGTCGCCGTCGAAGGCCTCGACACCCGCTCCCGCCTGATGAAGGCCGTGCAGGACCTGCGCAAGAACAGCCTCGACTACTACGCGGCCGTCCGTTCCGCCTACACGCAAAAACGCTACTCGCTCGTGCGCGACGAAAACCCCGAAGCCGTGTCGGCTGTTTCGGCCGTCCCCGATTACGACGACGCCCAATAAGAAAGAAAAACACCACATGCTGCGCATCGCTTTACTCGCCTTCTGCCTGACCTTCCTCGCCCTGCCCGCCTTAGCCGGCAGGGGCGCGAATACGCCCGAGACCCAGTTCGTGCAGCGCCTGGGCGACAAGGCGCTCAATTCGCTGACCGCCAAGGAACTGCCGGCAGCCGAGCGCTCCAAGCGCGTGCGCGATCTGCTGCGCAACAACTTCGACATCAAGACCATCGGCCGTTTCACCATGGGCTCGTCCTGGAAGAAAGCGACCGAGGCGCAAAAAGCTGAATACCTTGACCTCTTCGAAGACATGATCGTCTCGACCTATACTGCGCGTTTCGCGGATTATTCGGGCCAGTCGTTCAAGGTGCTGGGCTCTGCGCCCAGCGGCAAGGACACCGTGGTTTCCAGCCAGATCGTGCAGAAAAGCGGCGACCCCGTGAACGTTGGCTGGCAGGTGCGCGACAAAGGCGCTGGCCTGCGCATCGTCGACGTCACCGTCGAAGGCATCAGCATGAGCGTGACCCAGCGCAGCGATTTCGAAGCCATCGTCCAGAGCGGCGGCGGCAAGGTCGACGCGCTGATCGCCTCGCTCCGCAAGCGTACGCGCAAGGGTTAAGCCCCTTACCAGATACGATAAAGAAAAAGCCCGGCATTTGCCGGGCTTTTTCTTTTATGAGGCCTTGCGCAGCGGCCTGTACTTGATGCGGTGCGGCTGGTCGGCGTCTTCGCCAAAGCGTTTGCGGCGGTCTTTCTCGTAGTCCTGATAGTTGCCTTCGAAGAAGACGACTTGGCTGTCGCCCTCGAACGCCAGCATATGCGTAGCCAGGCGGTCAAGGAACCAGCGGTCGTGGGAGATGACCACCGCGCAGCCTGCATAGTTCTCCAAAGCGTCTTCGAGCGCGCCCAGCGTTTCGGTATCCAAATCGTTGGTCGGTTCGTCGAGCAGCAGCAGGTTGGCGGGTTCTTTCAGCATCTTGGCAAGGTGGACGCGGTTGCGCTCCCCCCCCGAAAGCACGCCGACCTTTTTCTGCTGGTCCGGACCGCGGAAGCCGAAGGAGCCGCAATAGGCGCGCGTGTTCACCTCGCGCTTGCCGAGGTAGAAGATGTCGTTGCCGCCTGAAATTTCCTGCCAGACGTTGTTGTCGCCTTTCAGCGCGTCGCGGCTCTGGTTGACGTAGCCGGTCTTGACGGCCTCGGCCACCACCACTTCGCCGCTGTCAGGCTTGTCCTCACCGGTGATCATGCGGAAGAGAGTGGTTTTACCCGCACCGTTCGGGCCGATGACACCGACGATGCCGCCCGGAGGCAGCTTGAACGACAGGTTGTCGATGAGCAGGCGGTCGCCGAAGCCCTTAGATACGTTTTTGAATTCCACCACGTTCTGGCCCAGGCGCGGGGGCACGGGGATGATGATCTGCGCGGCGCGCGTCTTTTCGTACTTTTCCGATTCCGCCAGCAGGTCGTTATAGGCGGTGATACGCGCTTTAGATTTCGCCTGGCGGGCCTTCGGCGACTGGCGCACCCATTCGAGTTCACGTGCCAGCGTTTTTTGGCGGCTTTCGTCCTCCCGGCCTTCCTGTTCGAGGCGCTTGGATTTTTTCTCGAGATAGCCGGTATAGTTACCCTCGTAGGGGATGCCGGTGCCGCGGTCGAGTTCCAAAATCCAGCCCGTCACGTTGTCGAGGAAGTAGCGGTCGTGCGTGACCATGACAATGGTGCCGCGATAATCGCCAAGGTGGCGCTGCAGCCACGCGACGGATTCTGCATCCAGGTGGTTGGTCGGTTCGTCGAGCAGCAGCAGGTCGGGCTTTTCCAGCAGCAGGCGGCAGAGCGCAACGCGGCGCTTTTCACCGCCCGAGAGGTGTGTGACCTTTGAATCGCCGGGCGGGCAGCGCAATGCGTCCAGCGCTATTTCGAGCGTGCGTTCGAGGTTCCAGCCGTCGGCGGCCTCGATCTTTGTCTGCAGTTCGCCCTGCTCCGCCATCAGCGCGTCGAAGTCGGCGCCTTCTTCGGAGAATTTGTTGGTGATTTCGTTGTAACGGTCGAGGAGCGCCTTGGTGTCCTTCATCGCCTCCATCACGTTTTCGAGCACGGTCTTGTCCGGATCCAGCTGCGGCTCCTGCGGCAGGTAGCCGACGCGGGCACCCTCGGCGGCCCAAGCTTCGCCGTTAAAATCCTTTTCAACGCCCGCCATGATTTTCAGCAGCGTCGACTTACCCGAGCCGTTGGGGCCCAGCACGCCGATCTTCGCGCCCGGCAGGAAGCTGAGGTACATGTTCTCCAGTACCTTCTTGCCGCCCTGATAGGTCTTGGACAGGCCCTTCATCACATAAACATACTGGTACGACGCCATATGCCGGCTCCTTCGTTAAAAGACAGCTATTTATATAGTGAGAGTCGCGAAAAGGGGCAAGCCGCTTGAATCAGCGCCCTAAACCAAAGCCCTGTATCAGAGCACAATCGGCCCGAAAGAAGCGATGAACAGGCCCACGCAAACCGCAGCGCCCGCAAAGCCGAAGTATTTGTCTTTGCTGGAAATCCAGTCGATGGTGCTCTTGGTTTCCTTCAAAATCGCGGCGTTGACCTTGGCACCCTGGCTGGAAACGAATTTCGAGAAGCTGTAAGGCAGCGCCATAATGATGATGAGCAAGTTGCCGACCAGCGCGATAGCCATGTTAACGGGAACCTTGATGGCAATCGGCGTGGCACAAAGCGCGATAAAACCGTAAAGCATGCCACCGAGTGCAATGTAGTTAAGGTTATGCTTGATAAACTCGAGCGCCTTTTCAACCGAGGCCGGTTTTTTCGGGATGGCGCTGCTGATGTTCAGGAGCGTAAAAACGCCGAGTACGCACAGCGTAATAAATGTCAAAAGGCTGAAATACATAATGGTCTACCCTCTCAAGTTCAGTCACAGATGCCATGACAGCATAAGTCACCGGATGGTACAAGACCTTGATTATCAAAGATTAGTCCGGATTGGCCTTGATTTGCTGTAACACGGCACGGGCCTGCTGCTTTTCGAGCTGGCTGGGCGCTTTTTCGATATAGCGCAACAGCGCGGTTTCCGCCTGTGCCGATTGGCCCAGTTTTGCGTAGAGGACGCCCTTGTCGAAAAGGCTGCGGTATTCGTCGGGCGCCAATGCCTCCATGGCTTCCAGCACGATCACGGCCTGCGCATATTCTTCCATCTCGATAAGGCGTTTTTTGAGGTTGTTCTGCAGCCTGATAAGCATATCGCGGTTGCTGACGGCGGCATAGTAATTATGGGAAAGCTCGGCCCCCTTGCCCGCGATCGATTTGAGCAGGTTGCGCAGCTCGGCCGCGTTCATTTCCTTGCCCTTGCGGAAGGGGTCGATGATCACGCGCTCGCCCTCCGCCTCCATGCGCACGAGGAAGTGGCCGGGGAAGCTGAGCCCGTCAATCTGCCAGCCCATACGCCGCGCCAGCACGATGTAGATAATGCCAAGCGCGATCGGCAGCCCTTTGCGCCGCTCGATCACGCGGATCAGGCTGGCGTTCTGGATGTCGTCGTAGGTTTTTTCGTCGCCTTCATAGCCGTGCGCCTCGTGCACGATTTTAATCAGGCAGGCAAGGCGCAGCGCGAGCGTGTCTTTTTCCTTCAGCCGCAGGCGCGACTGGTATTCTTCTTCCAGATGGTCGCCCAGTTTTTTCAGGTGATGGCGGTAACGCTCCGGCCGCACGCCCGGCAGGAACAGCAGGGCCAGTGCAATCGCGGCTTCGCCAAGGTCGATTTCCTCGTCCTTCAGCGTGCCCGTATAGCGCACGTACTGGAACGCCTCGTCCGGCGTCTCGAAACGGTGAAGGTCTTCCGCCGCTACGAAATCTTCGGGGCGGTCGGCGGGCATCAGTTCTGTTCCACCGGCTGGCCGGTCGCGGGGTCGAGTGCCCCTGCCGGTTCCTCGCCGCGCAGGCGCACATAACTGACGACGTTTTTCACGTATTTGGTGTTACGCGCATGGTCGAGCACACGGTCAAGCTCCTTGCGGTCCTGCGCGATGCCCATGATGTAAACCGTGCCGCGCGTCGTTTCGACCGTGTAGTTGATGGACTGAACGTATTTGTCGAAGGTGAGTTTCGTGCGCAGGTTGGTGGTGATCCAGCTGTCGGTCGCATAGGTCGCAACGCCCTCTGATCCCTCGACAGTGACCTCGTTGATGACCTGGCGCACACCCTGCGCCTGCCATGCAAGACGCACGGCGTCGACGCGCATATCGGGGTTCGGCACGGAACCGGTAATCAACACGCGGCCTTCCTTTACGGTAAGGCTGAGGCGGCGGTACATATCGACGTCTTTTTTCAGCCAGAGGTCGGTGACCTGCAGGCGGATGGCCGTATCTGTTGTCGCCTGCTTGATGCCGCCTTCCTGTGCGGCTGCGACGCCGACGGTCGCGCCTGCGCCGGCAGCAAGGCCGAGCGGCGTACAGCCCGATACGGCGATGGTCAGCGCGCAGAGTCCGGCGATGGTGAAAATGGCACGTTTCATGATGTCCCTCTTGTCTATTTCCCCGCTGCCCGTGTCAGAAAGCGTTCTGGATATGCTCGGGCAGGCTGTTCGGCGCCATGATGATGGCATCGAACCGTGTTTCAAAAGTAGTGTACTCCGTATGTTTCATCAGGTAAAGCTCGGCCGCACGGCGTACGCGCGACTGGTTGATGCGGTCGATGGCTTCTGCTGCGGCCTCGTGCTTGCGGCGGAACTTGACCTCCATAAAAGCGACTACTCCGTAACGGCGCGCGATGATATCGATTTCACCCACATGCGTCTTATAACGGCGCTCGAGGATGCGCCAGCCCTTCGCGCGCAGGAACAGCGCCGCGACAGTTTCGGCCAACATCCCCTTATTATGCCCCGTGCGCTCTTTTTGTTCCATTACTTGCGCCTGCCTTTCAGAAGGAGCGCACGCTGGTAGACATCATTCTTGCGCAAGCCCGCTTTGGTAGCGACAAAAGACGAAGCATCTTTCACGCCCATGCCTTCTTCCTCGATCATCTTTGTCAGCAGCGCGTCGATAGCGGCATCATCCCACGCGGCGGCTTCGGCAAATCCGGCACCGACGACCACGACAATTTCACCTTTCGGCGGCTCGCCTTCGTATGACGCCGCCAGCGCGGAAAGCCTGTCACGGCGCAGCTCCTCGAATTTCTTGGTCAGCTCACGCGCGACCGCCGCATTGCGGTCGCCGAGGATATCCTTCATATCGGCAAGGCTTTCCTGCAAACGCGGGCCGGTTTCATAAAAAATAAGCGTGCCTGGAATTTCTTTCAGCTCGCCCAGCGCCTGACGGCGGGCGGATTGTTTGGCCGGCAGGAACCCCGCAAAGAAAAAACGGTCGGCGGGAAGACCGGACAGCACCAGCGCGTTCAGGGTGGCGGAGGCGCCAGGCACACAAGTCACGTAATGCCCTGCGGCAATGCAATCTTGCACCAGCTTGTACCCCGGATCCGAGACCAGCGGCATGCCGGCGTCGGAGATAAGCGCAATCGTTTTACCCTCGCCAAGGATGCGCAGGATTTTGGGGCGCATCTCGGCGGCGTTGTGGTCGTGGTAGGGCAGCTTCTGCGCCTTGATGTCATAAGCCGAAGTCAACTTGCCTGACTCCCGCGTATCCTCGCAGGCGATGAAATCAACTTTTCGTAATGTCTCTAGCGCGCGCAGGGTGATGTCGCCCATGTTGCCTATAGGCGTCGCCACGATATAAAGGCCGGGCTCGAGTTCAAATTCAGGATTCGGTGACATTGCTTTTCACTATAATGGCACGGCGACAACCATTGGAGTAACCGCCGTGACCGGATTATACGCAAAAACAAGGCTATCCATCCAATTTTTCTTCGTCTTCGCCTGCGCGCTGTTTTTAACGGGCTGCGTGGCAGATGGATACAGCGGCGGCAGGATGGGCCACAATTCGGGCATCGTGACGAACGACCCCAACGCCATGCCCAACCTTGCGTGGCAGACCTCGGGCGACCGCCGCGAGCTTTCGCAGCAAAGCCAGCAGTTCCGCCCCGGCCTCGTCAACGAGGGCCCGGTTGAAAAAGTACGCGTCGCGCTGCTGCTGCCGTTGTCCGGCAAGAACACAGACCTGGGCCAGTCGATGCTGAAGGCGGCGCAGATGGCGCTGTTTGATGTCGGCTCGGCTAACTTCGTCCTGAACCCCCGCGATACAAAAAGCACCCCGGAAGGCGCCGCAGCCGCAGCTGCAGCCGCCGTCGCAAACGGCGACCAGCTGATTTTGGGCCCCATCTTCGCCGACGATGTGAAAGCCGCGAAGCCTGCCGCTAACGGCCTGCCGGTTGTCGCCTTCACCACCGACTGGAAGATTGCGGGCGGCAATACCTATATCATGGGCTTCCTGCCCTTCCCGCAGGTGTCGCGCGTGGCGCAGTTCGCGCAGCTGCAGGGCCTCGGCCGCTTCGGCGTCTTCGCGCCGCAGACGGAATATTGCGATGTCGTCGTCAGCACGCTGCGCAGCTCGGCCGATATCGACCGCATCGGCCGCTATATGCCGCAGCAAACCGACCTGAACGACACGGTGAAACAGTTTATCGACGAAAGCAAAACGCCCGAAGGCGGGTTGCGCTACCAGGCGCTGATGCTGCCGCTGGGCGGCGAGAGCCTGCGCTCGCTGGCATCTGTCCTCAACGTCAACGGCCTCACCAACAAGCAGGTGAAGCTGGTCGGCACGGGGCTGTGGGATGATACGAACCTGACGCGCGACCCCTCGCTCTATGGCGGCTGGTTCGCGGCGCCCGACCCCAAGCTGCGCGCGGATTTCGAGCGCCGTTACCAGGAAAACTACGGCGCCGCTCCGCTTCGCCTCGCTTCTCTTGCCTATGACGCGACGGCGCTGGCCGCCGTGCTGGCACGCACCGCGCCCAAGGATCCCTATTCGCGCAGCAACCTGACCAACCCGCGCGGCTTTGCCGGCATCGACGGCATCTTCCGCTTCCGTGGCGACGGTCTGGCCGAACGCGGCCTGGCCGTGCTGGAAATCCAGTCGGGCCATACGCGCGTGGTCGACCCCGCGCCCACCGCTTTCCTGTCGGGCTCGTGAGCGCGCTTAGCGATATCACCGCAAAAATAGCAGCGGCCTGCAAGGATGCGGGGCGCGCGGCTTCGTCTGTCCATCTGGTCGCGGTCAGCAAGACGCAGCCGCTGGAACGCGTTAAAGCGTTATTAGATGAAGGCCACCGCCTGTTTGGCGAGAACCGCGTGCAGGAGGCGGAGGAACGCTGGCTGCCGCTGCGCGACAAATATAAAGACGTGAAACTCCACTTCATTGGCCACCTGCAAAGCAATAAGGCGAAAGAGGCCGTGAAGCTGTTCGACGTCATTGAAACGGTGGATAGCGAAAAGCTTGCCGCGGCGCTGGCCACTGAAATGGACAAGCAATGCCGCCGCCTGCCCTGCTTCATCCAGGTGAACACCGGCGAGGAAGAACAAAAAGGCGGCGTTGCCCCCAAAGACGTGGAGGGCCTTCTGCGTTTTTGCCGCGAACAGGCCAAGCTCGATATCAAAGGCCTGATGTGCATCCCGCCTTTGGATGAAATTCCCGACATGCATTTCGCGCTGCTGCATAAAATGTCGCGCGAACTGGGGCTGGCGCAACTAAGCATGGGAATGAGCGCGGATTTTGAAACGGCGATTCGTTACGGAGCCACGCATGTACGCGTTGGCACCGCCCTATTTGGCATTAGGGAAAATATGAAAGCCGTGTGAATACAGTAATTTGCAAATAAATAGGCTTTTTGCGATTCCGCCTATTGCCATGCGGATTCTACGTTGACATAATGCCCACACTTAGCCATATAGAAACACCGAACAAAAACAAAAAAGTTTTGATTGCGCCGCGCGTTGACGCGAAAAAAGTTTGACCAAAAACTTAACACCGCTTGGCGCTGTGGATAAACGAGAGACTTACAAAGGAAGCACACGATATGGGTAAAATTGTTGGCATCGACCTGGGCACCACGAAATCAGCGATCGCGATTTACGAGAACGACCAGCCGAAAATCTACCAGAACACCAAGGGCGAGCGCACCACGCCCTCCTACGTCGCACTGAAAAAGACGAAGGACAAGAAAACCGGCGAAGTCAGCCAGGAATGGATCGTCGGCAAGTCGGCGAAGAACCAGGCCATCGTCAACCCCCTGTCCACGCTCTACGGCGTGAAGCGCCTCATCGGCCGCCGCTTCGATGACCCCGAAGTGAAGAAAATGGAAAAACTCGCTTCCTACAAAATCGTGCCTGGCCCGAACGGCGACGCATGGGTTGAAGTGGACGGCAAGGCGATGGCGCCTGTCGAGATTTCCGCAAAAGTCCTGCGCGAGCTGAAAGAGTCGGTGGAAAAGCAGATCGGCGAACCCGTTACCGAAGCCGTCATCACCGTCCCCGCTTACTTCAACAACCAGCAGCGCCAGGCGACCAAAGACGCCGGTAAAATCGCTGGCCTGGACGTGAAACGCATCATCAACGAGCCCACCGCGGCTGCCCTTGCGTATGGCATGGACAAGAAGAAAGACGGCAAGATCGCCGTCTTCGACCTCGGCGGCGGCACGTTCGACGTGTCCATCCTCGAGCTTGCAATCGACGAGAAAGAAGGCTCGCTCATCCGCGTCCTCGCGACGAACGGCGACACCTTCCTCGGCGGCGAGAACTTCGACGAGCGTATTTCCGAACACCTCATCAAGAAAATCAACGAAGAACACGGCACCGACATCGACATCCACGATGCGGCGTCCCGCGGCAAATACGCAACCCAGCTGCAGCGCATCCGCGAAGCATCTGAAAAAGCGAAAATCGACCTGTCCAAAGAAACGGTGGTCGAGGTCAGCCTCCCCTTCCTTATGCAGACCGAGACGGGCGAAACCGTCAACTTCAGCTACAACCTGACCCGCAAGGAGATGGAAGACCTGCTGGACGACCTGATCAAGAAAACTCTGCCTCCCTTCCAGAAATCGCTGGATGACGCAGGGCTGAAACTGTCCGACATCGACGATATCATCATGGTCGGCGCACAAACGCGCATGCCCAAAGTCGTCGAAGTCGTGAAGGCATTCGCCGGCGGCAAACAACCCCGTCAGGACGTTACACCGGACGAAATCGTTGCCATGGGCGCTTCCGTCCAGGCCGCGATCCTGCAAGGCAAGGTCGACGACGTCCTGCTGCTGGACGTTATCCCCCTGTCCATCGGCATCCGCACCAAGGGCGACGTCATGGCTGCGCTGATCCCGCGCAACTCGACCATCCCGACGGAATTCAAGGACATCTTCTCGACCGCTGAAGACAACCAGCCCAACGTGGACATCCAGATCTACCAAGGCGAGCGCGCGAAGGCATCCGAGAACAAGCTGCTCGGCAAGTTCACGCTCGACGGCATCCCGCCCGCAAAGGCAGGCACGCCCGAGATCGAAGTGTCGCTCAACATCGACGCTGACGGCGTTCTCAACGTCACGGCCAAAGACAACAAGACCGGCCGCGCGCAGAAGATCACCGTCAAGGCTAACGGCGGCCTTTCGGACGCAGATGTCGCCCGCATGCTGAAAGACGCCGAAGCCAACGCGGAGAAAGACAAGAAATTCCGCGAGAACCTGGCGGCCGAGGCAAACGCCGACTACGAGCTGAAAGCGGTCAAGACTCACCAGGAAGCCGACTATTACAAGCAGGCCCCAGACGAGCTGAAGAAGGAATTCGAACAGGCCGTGAAAGACCTGACCGAAGCACGCTCCAAGCGCGACGTCGGCCAGATGGTCGAAAAGACCGAAAAGCTGAAAAACGTGCTGACCTCGATCGGCGAGGCGTTCTCGAACGCCGCTGCGCCGAAGACCGAGGAAGCGGCACCGACGCCCGAAGCCGCTGCGAAGGATACGCCCAAGGCCCCCAAAGGCCCGACGCCTCCCTCGCCGTAATCTTCAAGGCGATAGAAATAAAAACCCCCGCTGTCACCAGCGGGGGTTTTGCTTTGGTGCTGAAAACTTTATTTCGCGCGCAGCTTGTTCAGGAAGCCGGGGCTGGGCTGTGACAATACCGGCTTTGGAGCCGCAGTGACGTCATCGTTGGTAGCAGCGGCTTTAAAGGACGGGCTTGCAGGTTTTGCCGTTACAGCGGGGGCAGGCGCTGTTTCGTCCGGTGTTGTTTGCTGTTGCGCCAGAAGTTCTTCACGGGCGGCGGCTTTGTGTTCCATGTCTTTGCGGACGATATATTGCGCGCCTTTGACACAGCCCCAGGCGCCGACAAGGCAGCCAGCCGTAGCGACGAGGATAGCCGCCTTGGCGACCAGCGCCAGTACGCAGGCGCCGATAGCGATACCGCCGAGGCGGTAGGCCCAGGTCTTCAATCCCTGCTGAATCATCTTGTCGCGCCGCAATCCCTGTTCGGTTTCCTCCACGTTGCGGACGCCCAACAGCCACTTCATGCCGTTGCCCATCTGCTTGCTGACCTTCTGGCCAATTTTCTCGGCGGTCTCGGTACCGGGGATATTCATGCGTGCTGCGCTCTCCTTATATTATGAATAGTAATGGTTGGGGTACTATTGTAAAGCAAAAAATGGCTTTCCCGGGGTGCCCACCCAAGAAAGCCATTTAATGTCAGATACTTAAACAATTTTCTCCGATCGGTTACAGGCTGTGCGGACGATGAACCGGCTTGTCCAGAACCACCGGTTTGACCTCGAGCTGCTCTTTGAGGTCTTTCACGTCCTTTTGCAGCTGGCCGAGTTTATCTGCCTCGGCATTGAATGCGGGCGCGGCACCGGGCTGCGGTGCGCTGCCGGGTTCGTTCTTGTGCGCGAGCTGCTGCGCGACGACGAGGTTCGCCTGCGTCTCGTATTTTTTGTTCAGGCTGTTCTCGTAGGAATTCTGCACGAGCTTGGTGACGCCGAAGCCGACGCCCGAAACCACCACTGCCGCAAGGATTACCGGCGCTTTCGCGACAATCAGCAGCGCGACAAAGCCGAGCGCTGCAAAGCCGAAGCGTTTCGACCATGCGCCCATTTCGTCGCGCCAGGCGATATCGTTCTTGATGCCTTCTTCGAGCCGGTCGATGTTCTGGGAGATTTTATCCGCCGCGGCGGGTGCTTCTTTTTTCGCGGACAGGGGCATGGTACCGAATCCTTTAAATCGTTTATCAGGTGCCGGAACTCCCCCGAGTTCTCGAGAATCATATTAAGAAAACTTCTGCGGTATCGCAACCGTCATAGACCCTCCTTGAACGGTCGTTCTTTCCTTTTAACCTTCCTTAATCTTGGCTTTTCAGGGGGATGCTGCGCACGTGCCATTGATTAATTTTCGGTAAATATTCCATTTGCCAATTTGCATAACTTATGTCAAAACTACCCGAACTCAGAATCCAGACGGACTCGGATTTGGCTTGTGATGCAGGTACTTAATTGTCTACTTTCAGCATCCTTCCAAAAAGGGTCTGCCTAATTTTAGGGCACTCGCAATTCATTCATTAGGGCACACACCATGAAAAAGACGCAGTCGCAATCCAACATCGTCCGCATCCTCAACTCTTAGGTTCTCTCGAAAAAACTCCGCGCGACGACAGCGATGACGATGGCAGGTGTGCTCGCCATGTCCTCGAGCGCTTTCGCAGTCGGCATGAACGAAACGCCCACCGGCGGCAACGTGGTGAACGGCAACTCGACGATCAGCTACTCGGGCGCGTCGAACGAAAACATGACGGTCAACCAGAACACGCAGCGCACCGTCATCAACTGGAACACCTACAACGTCGGCGAAGGCGCATCGGCCACTTACGTGCAGCCGAACTCGACCGCGCTGGCCGTCAACCGCGTGACGGGCGGCGGACAGGAAGGCTCGAAAATCCTGGGCTCGATGTCCTCCAACGGCCGCCTGATGATTTTGGATCCGAACGGCGTGTTCTTCGGCAAGTCGGCGAAAATCGACGTGGGCGGCATCCTTGCCTCCACCGGCCAGCTCGACCAGGCCAACGAAGACCAGCTGATGGCGGGCAACCCCTTCGTGCTGCAGCACCTCGACGCCAATCCCGATGCGAAGATCGAGAACCAGGCATGGATCACCGCTAAATCGGGCGGCCTCGTCGCCTTCGTGGCGCCCTGGGTCGTGAACTCGGGCTTCATCAACGCCAACCTCGGCCAGGTCACCCTCGCCGCCGCCAAGAAAGTCACCGTCGACTTCGCCGGCGACAACCTCATCAACATCGCTGTCGGCGACAAGCTTGAAAAAGCGCTGATCGAGAACAGCGGCACCATTTCGGCGCAGGGCGGCAAGGTCGTCATCAGCGCGAACGCTGCAAAAGGCATTGTCGACGACGTCATCAACATGTCTGGCGTCATCCAGGCCAACAGCTTCTCGAAAAAGGGCGGCAAGATCGTCCTGGGCGCGACCGGCGGCGGTAGCGTGAAAATTTCCGGCAAGATCGAAGCCAAGGGCAAAAAAGGCGGCGGCACCGTTGACGTCACCGGCAACGACATCAATGTCACCGAAACCGGCTTCATCAACGCCGATGCAATCGAAAAAGGCAATGGCGGCTCCGTCCGCATCTTCGCCGATAACACGGCCATCATCAACGGCTCCATCACCGCACGCGGCGGCGCGCAAAAAGGCGACGGCGGCTTCATTGAGACCTCTGGCCTGAACCTTGGCGTCGGTGATGCGGCAATCGTGGATGCCTCTGCTGCATTCGGCAAGGGCGGCACCTGGCTGCTGGATCCGCGCAGCATCATCATTACGTCCGGCCTCGAAGCCGTAGCCTTCGCTGTTGCAGGCTTCTCTGTCGTAAGCGAGTCCAGCATCACTTCCGCGCTGAGCGTGGGCGGCGGCACGAACGTAACCATTCAAACGACCGCGGCCTCGGGCGGCGCATTGTCGAATGACGGTGACATCACCGTGCGCAAGTCCATCGCACACAACGGCAATAATAACGCCGTTCTTACGCTCACTGCGCATGACGACATCATCATTGAAAACGGCGCGGATATTACCCACGGCACTGGCACCGGCAAGCTGGGCGTGGTCCTGAACGCCAATGGCACGAACGGCGACGACCTGGCTGACAACGGCCTTCTCATCAAGTCGGGCAGCGATATCCTGACCAACGGCGGCAACTTTGCCGTCAACACTCCTGCCAACGTCGCCATCCTCGGCACGGTGCAGGCGCTGGGCGGCAGCATCGCCCTCAACAACGGCGGCATTTTCTATGGCGCGGCCAACAGCCTGTCCACCAACGGCACCGGCACCATCTCGCTGAACCAGAACATCGGCGTGGGCGGCGTTTCCGTCGCCCCGGTGGTCATCCTGGGTTCGCTGCAGAACGCGGTTGACGCCCTCAACAACACCGGCACCGGCCTCAACACCATCAACGCGGGTGCAAGCGCGCTGTGGATCGAGAACGTCAACGTCGATGTGAACAACCTGCTCATCAAGGGCGCGCTGGGCTATGCTTCCAGCTTCGCCGTCGGCGGCTTCAACGTCACAGGCGATAACGTCACCATCGACGGCTTCAACTATACCCTGCTGTCCACGGGCGTGACCCTCGGCGCTTCGGCCGACCTTGCCAAAGTGACCAACAACAAGTTTTCGCTGATGCTGAAAGGCGTGACCTCGAACGGCGCGACCAACGCGACGGTGAGCGGCAACACCTTTAACGCCACCACGACGGGCGTACAGGCGAACGGCGGCTCGGGCCTCGCGGTTTCGGGCAACACCTTCTCTGCGACGCTGGGCGACGCGGTGCAACTGAACAACGCGACGGGCAGCACTGTTTCGGGCAACACGATCTCGACCGGCCTCAACGGCGTACTCGTCTCGGGCGGCAGCAGCAACGCGGTTTCGGGCAACGACATCAGCCTCGTTACCTCGGGCGTCAAAGGCGTCAATACCTCCGGCCTCACCGTTTCCGGCAACACGATCGGCGAAGTCCTTGGCTCCGCCGTCAGCCTGGCCAACTCGACGGGCAGCAACGTCGACGACAACACGATCTCGGTCGCACTGACCGGCATCGACGTC
>CAZNRN010000028.1:0-49188 GCA_964575605.1 uncultured Micavibrio sp.
CCGCGGCGGCTTCGCGTTGCTGCTCGGCGTCCTGCGCGGCCTCTTCGCGTTCCTGCGGGGGTTGCTGGGGTGCGGCTTCCTCTTCGGCGCGGGCGCGTTCGCGGGCGGCGTCAGCCTCGGCTGCTTCGGCGGCTCGTTCTTGTTGGCGCTGTTCGTCTTCCTGCTGGTGGGCGGCCTGGGGGGCGGCGCGTTCCTCATCGTGCTGGGCGCGTTGCTGTTCAGCCTGTTGCTGGCGTTCCTGCTGGCGCTGGGCTGCTTCCTGCTGCGCCTGTTCGCGACGGGCGGCGGCCTCGGCCTGTTGCTGTTCGGCTTGCTGGCGGTTTTGTTCGGCCTGCTGCTGGCGTTCTTGCTGGCGCGCTTCGGCTTCGGCCTGGTTGGCGGCTTTTTCCTGTTCGCGGGCGGCTTCCTTGGCGGCTTTCGCGGCTTCACGCTCCTGCCTGCGCATTTCGGCGCGGCTCATTTCTTCGGCGGGCGGGTTTTCGGCCGCGGCAGGCGCTTCGCCTTCCTGAGCGAAAACAACGGCCGGCTGGCCGAAGATGACAAGCGCCAGAAAGAGCAAGGCGCTGATAAAATGACGGTTTTGCATAAAATAAGCCCTCTAATGCTGATGAAGGGAAGTCACACTAGTTAAACGTATAAAGATTAAAAATCATTCCCTTCCGGTAGGATATTTTTAAAGCGCTGGAATAAATGGGGTTTTAAGCGTCGACGCTGTTGCCGACCTTGCGCGCACGTTCTGGCTTGTCGATATTCACGCCCGCGGCGATGCCCGCCGCCGCCAGCAGGTTCCAGCCCGCCAGCAACCGCAGGTAGCCGTCGAAGCCGTCCAGCGACGGGATCTTGATGGTGGGGAAAGGCGTATCCGCCGAAGAAATCGCGATCACCTTCACGCCCGCGCCGCTGGCCAGGAATTTCCTGTAGTTATCGGCCTCGGCCGCGAAGGGTTGGACCAGCACGACGGTTTCGCCCGCCTGCATCACTTCCTCGACCCCGTGCAGTGCATAGGTACCCTCGAGGAAGACGGCTTTCTTGCGCGCGATTTCGTTTGATTTCAAGGTCAGCTCTTCCGCCACGCCGTCGTTGCGGCCGGCGAAATAGATGACGGGGGATTTCGCCAGCGTTTGGGCGATGTCTTGCGGAATATCCTGCGCCAGAACTTGGGCGCAGAGATCGGCGGCCTGCGCCTTGTGTTTCCATTCGCGCCCCTGCAGCAGGGATTGAAAGACCAAGGCCTGCTCGAACACGCTTTTGGTGGCGGGCACGGCGGCTTCTGTACCACAGACGAGGATGCGCGGTTCCTCCACCAGCAGCGCGATCGGGCTGCCAGCCGTCGCCGTCACGGCGCGGCGGGGCGTGGGCAGGGTGCGCAGAAGGTCCATCAGTTCGCGGGTGCGGCCGCTGTTGCTGGAGCCGATAACGGTAAAGCTGCCAAGGTCGTATTCCGCCGCCTGTCTTGCGCCCTCGGTCACGATGCGCCACGGGTGGCCGGTGGCAAGCCCGCGGGCGATGAGGTTTTTTGCGGGGAAGATGCGGCTGGAGCCTTCGCCCGTAAGCATCAGGTTTTTAGACACGGCCGCAGCCCAGGGTGACGACGCGCGTTCGTCGAAATTGCGCAGGATACCGGGGGTTTCCAGCATTTCTTTGACAAGGCTGTAAGGGCTATCGGGACGCATAAAGACATACTACATATGGCTAAAGCTTTCGTATATAATATTGTCGAGGTTTGAAAATGGCGCGAATTTGCATCATATCCCCCCATCTTGACGATGCCTTGCTATCCTGCGGCATCATGATCCAGCGGCGCGTGGCGGCGGGCGACAAGGTTTTCATCCTGAATGTGTTTTCGGAAGGCACCAACGCCGAAAACCGCCAGAGGGAAGACCGCGCCGCCGCAGGGCTGCTGGGGGCGGAGCCGCATTTCCTGAACGAGCTTGACGCACCCGACCGCGATGCCAAGTATAAGCCCGCCGAAAACCTGTTCTTCGCGCCGCTGACGCCGGAAGACCGCCCGCTTATCGACCGCATCGCCGCGCGCGTCGACGCGTTCCTGCAGCGCCAACGCATCGACCTTGCCTTTTTCCCGCTGGCGGCCGGCACGCATATCGACCACCGCGTCGCGCATGCGGCGGGACGCATCCTGAACAACGCCGCCATTTTGTTCTATGAAGACCGCCCCTATATATTGTGGCCGGGCGTACTGCACGGGCGCATGAACCAGATCGACGCCGACCCGGATGTGCAGCTTGCGCCCGTCACGCGCCAGCAGATGCTGGATAGCCTGAACGATTACCATTACCTGAAATTCTTCGTGCCCAAGGGGCATTACCAGGACCACTGCCTGCCGCTGTATTTCAAGATGCTGGAAGACACCTCGGCAAAAACCCTCAAGGCCAGCAGTGAAACCGTGCTGGCGACCGAACCCGAGCTGAAAAACCTATATGACGCGCTGGCGCTCTACGAGAGCCAGATGCTTCATATCTATAAGGATTACGAAGGGTTTTTAAAAGACAGCTACCGGTATGAAAAAGCGATGTCGGGCCGCGAGGTTTACGAAGAGCGCTACTGGTCGCTACACTAGTTTCTTTTTCAAAGATTCGACCGTCATCATCACCACAGACTGCGCGGGCGACATGCGGCCGGCTTCCTCGAATAGCTGGTGGCAGATATCTTCATAGGTGAATGTTGTGATGCCGTCGTGCTGCAGCAGGTAATCGACGTAACGGATGGAACGGTCGATAAGCTTGTTGTTGCTGGGCTTTACCCATGTCATGACGTTGCTTTCGAAGCGCCCCATGCGCCCCATCACCAGCGTCGAATGCATGTTGAGCGCCATTTTCAGGTAAAGGTGTTCGAACAGCGGGTGGAGGTCTTTGATGCTCGCCTTATGCGCCATGCCGGCAAGGTCGAAGAAAATATCGTCGCCAGCCCTTGTGATACTGAAGCGGTGGATTTTATGCGGCGCGACGAGCGTTTCGCGCTGGTGCAGGGCATGCGCCGAAAAATCGAAGCCCATCAGTCGGTCGCGCCCCGCAATCGCCCGCAGTTCGTCCCATTCGATGGTGACGGGGTCGCGCAGGAGGACTTCTTTCCAGCCTTCCAGCGATGTTTTTGCGGAAGGGAAGCGCAGGTAGGCAAGCGACGGCTGCCTGGCGCTATCGTTCTGGTTCTCGAAGGCGCGCAGCGAAAAGGTGGGGGAACGTTCGGTTGTGTCCGTCAAAATGGTCACGCCGTAGATATCGGTTTCATAGAGCAGGTAATCGCCGTCGGCATAATAGCGCGATTCCTCGGCCGTGAAGGGGGCGAGGAAGGCAAAATCTGCCTTGCGCATAAAGGCGACGAAATCATTCCATTCGGGTTTCGCGATGCCCGTTTCCGCCGCGCGCAACAGCGCGCCGCCCGCGCCCATCATCAGCACCGTCGAGGCCTGCAAACGCGTCGAGCCCGACAGCGCCATGGGGCCGACATAGAGGCATATTTTCTCGATGCCCGGATTTTCGATCACGAGGCGCGATCGTTCGACCTGTTTGCACAGCACGTCGTCGGGATTGCAGTATAAAAACCATGGCTTGCGGGACGATATGCGCGCCGCTTCCTCCGTCGCGCCGATGACCGACGGGGTTTCGCCGCCCTCGGTGCAGCTGACCAGCAGGTCGTTCGCGCCGAAGCCTATTTCGCGCACCTGCCGCGCGCCGAATTCGGGATGGTCCTCGAAATTCTCGATGCTGTGGACGAGGGCGAGGTCGCCGCCGCTCATGAACCCGGTAACCTTATCCGCCTCGTGCCGCCCCTTGTGCATGAAGCGCCAGAGGTATTCGATCGACATCGACAGCCGCCCCGTCGCGCCGCAGCCGTAGAAAAACACGCGGTTGCCGCTACGCAATGTATCGCGGATGGCGTCTTCGAGCTTCGCCAGTTCCGGCGTTTTGGCGGCCACTGCCTCGACCACGCCGACGTCGATGTCCTTTAGAATTTGATAGGCCTTGGTCAGGTCATTGCGCGACAGGTTCGCCAAATCCATGGTCGCGGGGTGGCGCTGTTCGGTCGGCAGGCCGCCGAGGCGGAATTTGCCCGCGACCTCCAGAAACTGCCTTGCCTTGCGGGCGGCCTCTGTCGGCATCAGCCCGTCACCAGTTTGCGCTGGTCTTCCATACCCATGGACAGGATATAGGGGTTTTCTTTCTGGCGCGCGGCGAAATCTTCCTTCGACTGCCAGCCCTGCCAGTTGATACCAATCAGGCTCTGCGCCACCGCGCCGCCCAGCGTCGCGCCGGGGCCGAGGATGATGACGTTGTCGGGCGCAAATTCTTTTACGCCCACCTGCACGGCGCGCGTGAAATCGTAATAGCGGCGCACCTGATGGCCAAGGGTGTAGCACCAGACCGCATGGCTGTTGGCGCTATAGGGCGTCCAGATCGCGCCGCGGCCGTCGACCATGGGGACTTCCGGTTTTTTGAACAAATCGTCGCCCAGAATACCGCGCGCATGGTCGGAAATGCCCGCGAGCAGCGGCGTGTGGAAGGCCGCGTGGTTTTGCAGCTTCATGGGGAAGCGCCCTTCGGGCTTCAGCGCTTTTTCAAGCGCGGCCAGCGCAGGCGCGTTGCCGCCGAAGACCAGCATGCCGCCCAGTTCTATGGAGGTATAGACCTCGCAGCCGTCTTTCGCGTTCACTTCGTCCATCAGGCCCTGCAGGTATTCGCGGCGGCCGGGAATAGTTTTCCAGTTTTCGTCGACCAGCGAATAAATCATCTGCCCGCCGATCAGGCTCTCCTGCATCAGCGTGCCCATGGTGTTGATGATATGCAGGGCATTGTCGTTGCTGGCCGCGCCCGCGCAGGCAAGCGCGATATACCAGCCCATCGAATTGCCCGTCACGGCGACAATGTCGTATTCATCGCGGTTGATGCTGAGGTAATCGGCATAGGCGCAGGCGAAGATAAGGGGTGAGGCATTGTCGCCGCGGCTGTGTTCTGACAGCGAGAACGACGCGCGGTTGTCGAGGCTGCTGACGCTTTCCTGCCCGGCTTTCTCGCGATAGGCGTCGATGGAGGCAATCAAGTCGCCCTTGTCGCTGTGGAAGCGTTTCAGGTAGCCCAGTTCGTCCTTGTTATAGGTACCGCGGCCGGGGGCAATGACAAGCGCTTTCTTTTTCATGCGGTCTTCCTCGCGCTCGATTTGGTTTTCACCAGTTCGACAGCGGCCTCGATAATCTGTTCTTTCGACGGCATCGTCACGGTCGCGACGCGGCCGAGCGGGATAAAGCTGTCCTCGGCGGCAAGGCGGCGGGTATTGGGCGGCGGCTGCAGTTTTTCCGTGACCATGCTCATCAGCGTTTCAGACAGGCTGCCCGTGGTGCGGCATTCGTCGACAATCAACAGGTTTTTGCAGGGCGCGACGGCTTCCAGGATTTTGTCTTCCGGCAGCGGCGCCAGCCAGCGCAGGTCGATGACGCGCAGCTTGATATGGTGTTTCTCTTCAAGTTCTTTGGCGGCCTGCCGCGACAGGTAATAGCCGTTGGCATAGGTGAGGATGCACAGTTCTTTCCCGTCGCCATACTGGCCGATATCGCCAATTTTAATCGGCTTGGCCTCGGCAGGTGATTTGTAATCCGACATCCACAAGCCGTCTTTCGGCGCATGCAGGTCGCGCATGGAATAAAGCGCGATAGGCTCGAGGAAGACGACGACGCGCTGTTCTTCGCGCGCCAATCTCACGCATTCGCGCAGCATTTCGACGGCATCCGCGCCGTTCGAGGGGCAGGCGATGATGACGCCCGGGATGTCGCGCAGCACGGCGATAGAGTTGTCGTTGTGGAAATGCCCGCCGAAGCCTTTCTGGTAGCCGAGGCCGGCGATGCGGATAATCATCGGGTTCGTGTATTTGCCGCTCGAGAAGAAACTCAGCGTCGCGGCCTCGCCCCTCAGCTGGTCTTCCGCGTTATGCAGGTAGGCAAGGAACTGGATTTCGGGAATGCAGAGCACGTTGTTATGCGCCATGCCAATCGCGAGACCCAAAATGCTTTGTTCGTCCAGCAACGTATTGATGACGCGGTGTGAACCGAAGCGCTGGTGCAGTTTCTGCGTTACGCCGTAAACGCCCCCCTTGGCGCCGATATCCTCGCCCGCGCAGACGATATTGGGGTAGTCGAGCATCGCGTCGGCAAGCGCCCAGCTGATCATGCGCGACATGATCTGCGGCTGCTTCATCGCCGCGATATCGTCGCCGAAAATTTTCTCGCGCTGTTCCTGCGTAGTGGCTGCGGCGGGGACCTCGATGGCGGGCGGGATGATGGAGGCCATGACTTCTTTGGCCGTTTTCATTTTCGGGCGCTTGATGGCTTCTTCCGCCACGCGCGCGACGCGTTCGCCCGTTTCGTTGTAGAGCTTTAAAATCTCTTCCGTCGTCATCACGCCGTTCTGCACCAGCAGCGCGGCGGAATAGAGCAGCGGGTCGTGTGATTCCGTGGTTTCGATGCTTTGCATCGGCAGGTAGGCATGCTGCGCATCCGCGCCCGCATGGCCGAAAAGGCGGATGCAGTTCATGTGCAGGAAGGCGGGCTTGCGCGACTTGCGCACGTAATGTTCCACCTCGCGCGCGGTTTTGTAGGTATCGGCAAGGTTCAGCCCGTCGCAGCTGAAATATTCGATACCGGGGCGGTGCTTCATGCTGGCTTCGATCCAGCCGCCCGGCGTCTGCGTCGAAATGCCGATGCCATTGTCCTCGCACACAAACACGATAGGCAGCGGCACATCCTGGTATGCCGTCCAGCCCGCAGTGTTGAAAGTGCCCTGCGCGGTCGAGTGGTTGACCGATGCGTCGCCGAAGCTGCAGATGATGACGCCGTCGCCCTGCAACGCGCCCTCGTTCTTCAGGCGTTTGTTCAGGCCGATGCTATAGGCCGCCCCCAGTGCTTTAGGCGGATGCGATGAAATGGTCGAGGTCTGCGGCGGGATAAACAGTTCTTTCGAACCCAGCACCTTGTGCCGTCCGCCCGAAATCGGGTCCTCGCTTGACGTGGTGAAGCTCAGCAGCATGTCCCACAAAATCGTCTGTCCCGGCAGTTTTTTCGAACGCTGGATAAGGAAGGCCGCATCGCGGTAATGCAGGAAAGCCATATCGTCGAGGCGGAAGGCGGCGGCGATAGCGGCATTGCCTTCATGGCCTGAGGATCCAATCGTATAAAACCCCTCGCCGCGTGCCTGCAGCTTGCGCGACACGAAATCGAGGTGGCGGGAAAGCAGCTGGCTTTCGAACATTTCCGCCAGCATCGCACCGGTCATGCCGGCGGCTTCAATGTCCGAAAATCCGGGGTCGGGCAGGTCGCCCGCCGCGACGCGTTTCAGGAAATTCTGGTGTACGATTTCAGGGCGGTCCTGCATGTCTGCCATCCATTATTTTAAGACAGCATATATTGCCGAAACGCGCGCCGAATTGCACATAAATTTGAGTTGCCAGAGTCCGGCCTAGCCGCGGCCAAAACCCAGTAAAATCAGGGCGTCAATACCTTGCGGTACTTCTTCTTGTCCCAGTCGGGCAGGGTGTCGTCGGCCACGCCCGTATCGTTAGCGGGCGGGATGACGGGCGCGGGTTCAGCCTTGGGCGGCTCCGGCGCGGGCGCAGGGGGCTGCACGGCATAGGGCTCGGGCAGCTTCATTTCCTTTTCACGCTCGGCGCGCTTGCGGAAGACTTCGTCAAGGTCGAGGCCCAGCGTACCGTTGTCGCGCGGCTTCGAGGGCAGCTTGGGTTTCAGGCCGTTGTCTTCGTCGGCCGTGTCGTCGTACCACTCGCGGCGTTTGCCGTCGAGCAGCCTGTCGGCGCCGTAGCCGATGCCGCCGCCGATGGCCATGCCCAGCACGGTCAGCAGGATGATGTCGAGCCATTTGAAGGGCTGCACGTCAAAGCCGTTTTCGTAGTTGTTGGTGTAAATCGCGCGGGCGGTTTTCATTATGTCGTCGCGCAGCGCGTCGGGGTCGCCGTGTTTCGCATGCAGCACGACGTCGACGTAATCTTTGATTTTCTGGTTCAACTCCGGCACTTTCTGGCCGGAGAAATGCATGCCGTCGATGACGCCATGCGCCGCGGTGCGCAGGTCCTTGATGCGCTCGGCCGTCTGGGCGGCGGTCTGGTATTCCTTCGGGCCGCTGTCGTAGTGCGAGTAGGTGCGGAAGCGCGTGCTTTTCGACGTATGCATATGCGCGTTCCACTGCGGGCTTAAACTTTCGAGCGCGTTGTGGTTCTGCTCGGCCGAGCCCTTGTATTTAAGGTAGTTCGAGCCCTGTGCCCAAGTATTGGCGAATTTCAGGTATTCGTCCTGTGTCGGCGTGCGGCCGTCCAGTTCGCGCTTCATGCTTTCGCGCATCGCCTGTTCGTTCTCGGGGTGCGTTTCGCGCGCCAGTTTCAGCACTTCGTCCAGTTTCATGTCGGGGTGGCGGGCAAGGTATTCGTTCAAGAGGCGCGAGGCCTGTTCGCCATAGCGCGCGTTATAGGTGAAGGTGTGCCAGGTGTAATCGTAAACCTGCCTGCTGTGCAGGTGCGTGGTGCAGTTGTTTTTGGAATCGCAGCTGGTGGTGGTGTAAAATTCGGTGTGGTAGACGTCGTCGTGGTCGGCGGTCCAGGCCTTGTTGAAGGCATCCTGCACCGCGGGCAGCTCGCGCGCCGCCTGCGACAGCTTGTCGACCGACTGCAGCGCCGCGCGCGCGTCCTGCGGCATTTCGGCGGCGTATTCGGAAATCAGCTTGTGCTTCTTCAGACTCGCGTCGACGCGGGTCTGCAGTTCGTGCGCGAAAATCTCGTGGCTCTTGCCGGTTTTGAGTGCGATGTTGTTCGATTCAAAAACCTTCATCGCCACGTCGTTGTTGCCGGCGTAGAACTTGGTCAGCGGCGGCACCTGCATATCCTTGGCGCGGGCTTCTTCGGTGATTTGTTCGATCTCGGAAAAGGCGAGGGGGATTTCGCCGGCCTTGGCCGCGTTGTGGCGGTAGGAAAGCCCGCCGAAAATGGACCCTAAAATGGCAACGCCCATCAAAATTTCGACGGGCGTTTCAAAGAAGATCTTCTTGAGTTTGCGTTTCAAGGTGCGTGGTGGCTGCGAATCCCAGGATCTATACATGCTGTCCTTTTTACTCGTTATTCTCAATTTGAGTATAACAAGCGCTGAACACCTGTCAAATTGTTTACATATCGCACCCTGCCGGAAAGGCAGATTTGCATGTTAAAACAACGGCTTATTTGCGTCTTGCGGGGCGGGGGCATAAACCTTATGTATTACCCATCATTTTTCAAAAGGATTCGGCACGATGGCGAAGCGTCGCATACTGACGGGTTTTCTGGCCGCCGCATTTATGTTGTCGGCCGCACCCGCCCCTGCGCAGCAGGCCGTGCAGCAACCGGCCGCTGTCGAACAGGCAAAACCGAAACCCGATGTCGCCGCTATGACCGAATGGCGCCGCGATTTCCACACGCATCCCGAAACGGCCTATCAAGAGGTGCGCACAGCGGAAAAAATCGACGGCCTGCTGAAAAGCTGGGGGCTGGAAACGCATACCAACGTCGGCAAGACCGGCGTGGTAGGCATTCTGAAGGGCAAGCCCGGCGCAGGCGCCATCTGCCTGCGCGCCGATATCGACGCGCTGCCGATGACCGAGCAGAATAAATCCATCGACTACGCGTCGCAAAACCCCGGCAAGGCGCATGGCTGCGGCCATGACGGCCACGCGGCGATGCTGCTGGGTGCGGCGAAATACCTCGCCGAAACCAAGAATTTCGAAGGCACTGTGTACTTTATCTTCCAGCCCGCAGAGGAAGGCGGCGCAGGCGCCAAGGCGATGATCGACGACGGCCTGTTCGACTTCGTGAAGTGCGACGGCATCTATGGCATGCATGCATGGCCGGGGCTGAAAGCCGGCGAGATTGCAGTGGCCGAAGGCAATATCACCGCGGCCAGCGATAATTTTACCATTAAACTGGTGGGCAAGGGCGGCCATGCGGCCTATCCGGCCGACAACATCGACGCCATCAAAATGGCCGCCGAAATCGTGTCGGAGCTGCATAAAATGCGTGACGCCAATGCGCCGAAGGACGAAGGCGCCGTGCTCGCCATCACCATGCTGCATGGGGGCGAGGCCGTGAACGTCATGCCCGAAAAGATCGAGATGTCCGGCACCGTGCGCACCTTCGAGCCCGCGACGCAGGACAAGCTGGAACAGGGCATCCGCGAAACCGCCGCCCGCATCGCCGCGAAATACGGCGCGAAGGCCGAGGTCGAATACAAACGCGGCTACCCTTCCGTCTTCAACGCGCATCAGGAAACCGAAAACGCGCGCGCCGCGGCCGAAGCCGTCGCCGGCAAGAACGGCGTGAAGCCCTTCGCCCGCACCATGGCGGGGGAGGATTTTTCCTACTTCGCGCAGAAAATACCGGGCGCCTATGTCGCATTGGGGCAGTGGGACGGCGTCTCGCCCAAGGGCACGCTGCACAGCCCCGCGTTCAATTTCAACGACGCGACGCTTGAAACCGGCGCGTCATATTGGATAACATTGGTCGAAACGCAGCTGAAACCGAAACCTGCCGTGACGCCCGCGGTTCCCGCGGAATCCAGAATTAAACCGGAGAATAAAACACCATGACCGCCCTGACCGTCGAACAAGCGCTCGAAAACGTCTACAGCTCGCTGCGCGACGACAACCGCGACATCAACACACATATCGACGCGCTGAAAGCGGCACTGGCGGCGCAGGGCAAAAAGGAAATCGAGGTCGACCCCTCGAAACTGGCGCAGAACAACCGCCAGGGCCGCAAGATGATGCAGTCCTACTTCAAGAAGCGCGGCGTGAGGGTCGTTTTTCCGGATAAGGATTAAGGCTGCTGTTTCGCAAGCCTGCGCGTCAATGCTGCATAGAGTGGCGTGCCTCCGGCGTGCGCCTGTTCCTTTTCAAAGCCTCGTGCCGCCACTTCGAAATCCGCGCCCACCTTGCGCATGAGGGCGACGGCTTTGCAGCCTGTTGCCTTGCCCTCTGAAACGCGCCTGACAGCAGAACGCAGCAGTTGGCCGTCGCGTTCGTCCACGTCGAGGCCGGTTTTCCTGATGATTTCCTGCACCAGCCCCGGGAATTCTCCGGTAAGCAACAGGCCGGCAACCGCGGCCGCCGCGCCGCCCGTCGCACCATGCTTCAACAGCACGCGTGCTTTCGAAGGGGAGCTTTGGATATAGGCTGCCGAGTGTAGGTAGGCATTGCGCGGCGGGTTCGGGTCCGCCCCCCTGTTGAACAGCTGCGCCAGTGTTTCCGCAGTGCTGCAGATAATAGCGGTTTCGACGGGATTGAAGGCTGCCGGGTACCGGAGTTCCGGCACATGGGCCGCTGTCGTGCCATTGGCTGCTGCGCCCTGTTCCAGCAGGTATGTAATCATCTTCGCGTTGTTCCGGAAGATGGCTTTGTCCATCACCCATGCAAGCTGGTCGGGCTTGCTGTGTTCGGGGAATCGTTTTTCCATGACCTTGATGGCGACGGCCATGCGGTCTGTGTCAGCGTCTTTGGTGAATTCTCCCACCATCACGTCGTAAAATTTTCTTTTGCGCATCTTCATCAGCTGCGCTTCCAGTTTTGAATTCTTTTCGTGCTTATTCGCCATGTCACAACCTCCAAACAAAATTGCCTGCGGTTGTTTTGGGAGTGTCGGGCTGGGCGACAGGCGAGAAACAATTTCCTCAAGGGAAAACCGCGCTGTCCGGAATACACTCGGCTTGAATATAGTTATACGATATTTTTCATATTAACTCAACAAAATGGGTGTATTGCGCTGAATTAATTGGATAAATAGCAACGTGTTAAGCCGCTTCTTCCAGCGTCCTGACGTGCGAGGCGCAGCAGGAGGCGAGGACCTTGGTGTTATAGCCGCCCTCCAGCACCGATACGAAACGTCCCTTGCAGCATTTTTCGGCTGCCGCCAGTAATTGCTGCGTCATCCAGTCGAAATCTTTTTCCACCAGCATCTGGCGGCCGGGGGGGTCGTTGAAGAGATTTTCCTTCGGCGGGTCGTCGCGGTGCGCGTCGAAACCGGCCGAGAGGAAGATGAAATCGGGCTTGAAGGCCTCTATTTCAGGAATGATATTTTTTTGCCAGATATCGTAGTGCACGGAGGCATCGGCTTTTTCGGGCACGGGGTAGTTGCGGATATTGCCCGCCTCGCCGCGCACTTCCGGTTCTGAATCCGGCTGGTAAGGCCAAAGCGGTTTCTGGTGGGTCGAGAAGAACAGGATACGCGGGTCTTTCTCGACCAGTTCCTGCGTGCCGTTGCCGTGGTGGACGTCGAAATCGACAATAGCAACGCGCTTGACATCAGGTTTTTGCAGGGCATGGAAAGCGGCGATGGCCACGTTGCCAAACAGGCAGAAGCCCATCGAGGTATTGATCAGCGCATGGTGCCCGGGCGGGCGCACGGCGCAAAAGGCGCGGCGCACCTTGCCGTTATAAACATCATCGACTGCTTGGCAGACCGCGCCCACGCCGCGCATCGCGGCGCGCAGGGAGCCTTCGGACACGCGCGTATCGACATCGGTATTAGCGGGGGCAGAGGTGGCATCGAGGCCGCCCACGATCTTTTTCACCTTCGCGAGGTAATCGGGCGCATGGCAGTATAACACCTGCGCGTCCGTGCCCATGGGTGCCTGTTTCCATTCAACCCTGCTGCCGTCCTTCGGATAGGATTTTTGCAGCAGGTCTAAAATATCTTTCAGGCGCATCGGGGATTCAGGATGCCCCTCGCCCGGATTGTGCAGGAAGCAGTCGTCATGCGTATAGATGGCGGTCTTGGTCACGTTAATCCCCCCGGATCATGTCAGATTAAGCACCGGGCCCTTTCGGGGGCGGTGCGTCTTTTTTCTGCGCAGGGTTTAGCACATTCTGCGCCTGCGGTGCATAGATAATATCGCGGCCGATGCCGTAGAGCATGAAGACCGAGGCAGGGTCGGTCGTCATCTGCAGCTTGGGCGCGCCCGTGCCGATGATGAATTCTTCCTGCGCTTTCGATTTCGTGTCGATGGCGATATTGAAGTGCCCGGTATTGCCGGCGGCCTTGCCGGCTTCGGCGCCATAGGCCGCCAGTTTTTTAAGTGCGGCCACGCCTTCGTCCTTGTCGGCGGTCAGTTCCATCATCTCGAACTTGTAGCCGTAAACGGTGCGGAAGCTGGAATAATTGACATTGCTGATGCCAACGGCCTTGGGCGTACCATCAGACCCTTCGACAATATATACGGCGGCATGTTCCGCACCCGCGGCGTTGCGGATGTTCTGCATTTTCCCGGCGGTCAGGCCGGGCAGGCGGCCGACGTAGGTATCGAGCAGGTCGAGGTCGGCGGCTTCTGCCTTGCGGGCGGTGAGGTTCGGGTCGGTTTTCTGCGGCATGACGAAAAGGAATTCGCAGTCGTAGACATCGGTTTTCAGGTGCGAGGCATGCATCTTGTTTTCGTAGAAGCGGACGGCGGCGGGATTATTCTCGGCCACCGTCCAGGCGATTGAATCGACGCCGTCTTCGCGCGCCTTGTCTTTCAGCACTTCGGTCATCGCAAGGCCGGTTCCCTGGCTGCGGAACTTGCCCGAGACGACGATGTCCTCGATATAAAACTCCTGCCCCTTCAGCCCGTAGTAATGGTTGTAGAGGATATATCCCAGCGGCTCCTTGGTGTCGTCGTCGCGCGCCATGAGGATTTTCGCGGCGGGGTTTTTCTCGTTCAGCGCGGCCACGAATTTCTTGTCGTCGCCCACGTATTTCGTTTCGTGGTGCGCCGCCTGCTCGATCACGAGCGATTTAAGGCCGTCGAATGTCTCTTCGGTGATGGTTTCGAACTCAATTCTTATGTTCGCCATGATAAATCACACCCGGGTTTTGCCGCTTGTTGCCCAATACTATAACCCTGATTTTTATGTAAATCAAACGGTTATTGGCTGGCCGTGGCGGGTAGGGGAAGGGCTCTAGGCGTACTATAATTACCCAAAATATCAAGATGTTAATCCAAAACCTCTTGCGTATTTACGGAAATTAGATATAGTAAAGCTTTGGGACTACACAGAAAAAGAAGAATAAGGCCATGGCCACGTTTAGATCAGAGCGGTGCAAGTACCGGGAATTTGGCGTTTATAAGGACGGCGATACCTTCGAAGAAAAGTATCCGGCCTTGCTGCAGCTTGTGAAAGATAATGACGTCGACACGCTGATGTCGTCGAAATTCCAAAAACGCGACGACCTGTCGCGCGCCATCCGCGCGCTGCCCGAATTCAAGGCCTATATGAAGACGGTGCAGAACAACGACTTCTTCTTCGCCGCCTTCAAGCAGAGCGCGCGCAAAAAGGGCGAACCTTTCCTGAAACGCACAGGCCCCAATGACGTCGAACGTTTCGTGCTGGAACGGATCAAATCCCAGTACGAGGAGCCGCGCAAAAGCTATGAATTCGTGGTCGAGGTCAACGACAAGATCGTGGGCTATGTCGAGCTGTTCGATTCAAAACCGCTCGAGGCAGGGCTGCAGTTCGAACGCGGCATCTTCATCAACGCCGACGAACAGGCCCATGGCTACGGCAAGGAAGCGATCATTGCGCTCACCGATTACGCCTTCAAGGTGCTGGGCACCAAGCGCGTCTTTACCATGGCCGACCCCGAGAACGTGCGCTCCGTCAACAACATCACGAAGAACTCGGGCGGCGAAAAAGTGGGCGAGGAAGACAGCAAATATTCGCACCTCGACGGCGGCGGCAAAAAACGCGAGCTGTTCCACATTTACCCGGAAAAATTCTATGGCGCGGTGGAAGAACGCGGCAATACCATGTTCCTGATCAAGGAGAACGCCTGCGATATCACGCAGAAAAAACCCGCCGACGAACCCGCGCCGGAGGCGAAGCCCGCGCCCAAGACGGATGCGCCCAAGGGCCCGTAATCAGATATCGATAATCCCGTAAATGCATTCCTTGCGGCCGGTCAGCCAGGCCCACTGGTGGTCGCCGTAGCTGTAATGCCACCATTCGGCGGGGTAGTTGATAAATCCCACATCTTCCATCGCCTTCTTCAAAATGCCGCGCAGGCGGGTTTCTTCGGGGGTCAGGCCGTCGCATTCGGTTTTGGTTTTCTCGTTCTTTTCGTGCATGGCGGTGCCCATGCCGAATTCCTTCCCGCTTTCATCGCACAGGGTCAGGTCGATCGCGCAGCCTGCCATATGGCCCGAACCAATGCCGTCGTAGGGGTTGGCGGTAAAGTTTTCGCAGAGCTGGAAAAGCTTGTCCTCGGGCAGGTCGGGGTAGCGTTCCTTCATCTGCCTGTTCGTATTTGCCCAGAGCTTTTCCTGCTTCGAAAACGCGCGGTAGGTTTCGAAGACCATGAAGCGGTAACCGGCGGGCAGGGAGGCTTGCGCTTTTTTCAGCATCTCGTAAACGCTGGCGCGGATGCGGAAATCGTCGCTGCGGCGCGGGTTGGGGAAAAAGCCGTCTTTGGTGCTGACCTCGGCAATGGCGGGGTTTTCATGCCCCGGCAGCAGCTTGATAGATTTTAGATCCATCACGAGGGGTTCGATATCCATCTTCTCTTCTTCCTTACTTTGGCAGCACCCGCAGCATCGGGTCCTTCACTAAAATTGTGCCCTTGCCGTTGATGACAAGGCTGCAGGTAATTTTATCGGGTTTCACGCCGTCTTTTAGTTCGAATTGCACGGCCTGCGGCTGCCACTCGCCGCCCGCTTTCACCAGCTGCGTGTCCAGGTTGCGGGCGTAGGATTCGGGGCCGTCGACGCCTGCGGTATGCACGCGCAGTTCAAGATAGGCGCTGCCCTGCAACTCTTCGGCCTTCATCAGCAGGTTGAATTCCAGCAGGCCGTCGCTGTCCTGCAACACGGCGGGGTCGGCCTCCGCCAGCAGGAAGGTTGCGGGCTTTTCGGTCGTAAATTTCGATGCGCCGCCGGCATCGGCGGCTTTTTTGGCGATGTCGGGCGGCGTGATGCTGCGCCAGATGGAGGCTGTTTTCCCTGCCACCCTCGCGCGCGAAGGCGCCTCGTCGGCCACGGCCTTTGAATCGGCTTCAAGCGATGCAGGCGCGGAGGCTTCGGCGGCAGGCTGTGCCGGCCTTGCGGCGGCGGGTGCTGCGGGCGCGCCGCCGCCGACTTCGTTAGCGGCAGCCGGCGCAGATTGGCGCGCCAATACCTGTTTTTGTTCTTCCAGCCGTGCCACCATCGCGGGCGTGTCCTGCGCGGCGGGGTCGTCGACGGCGCGCTGCAGCCAGTTAATCTCGTCCTCGCCCCACAGATACGGCGGGCGTGGCGCGTCGGTCGCGCTTCGGATACTGGTGCCGTTGCCATGGGCGATGACGACAGAACCGCCGCTGTTGGTGAATTCAACTTCGCCCTTGTCGACATAGACCCAGTTTAGGTTGTTTTTCAGCGCGCCGATAAAACGTGTGCCGCGGATGCCGATGGACCCGAAATCGGTGTTGATTTTGACATCGGGGTCTTTCTTTTTCGCGACGAGGCCGCTGACGTAGGAAAACGCGCCGCCGACAAAGCCCAGCCGCGCCTTGTTCTGCGTCTCGTCGTCGGGGTTGTAGCTGAAATCATCGATATGCAGCTCGCCATGGCCCGACAGCACCGCCTCGGTGCCCTCGTTGAAGACAACCTTCACGCGCGACTGCGGCGCAGTTTTGATCACGTCCTGCGCATAGACCGATGCGCCCAGCACCAGCTGTGCCGATGCGCCGCCGGCCTGCGTCACTGTCGCTGTGCCGGTCAGTTCCTTGACAATGCCGACTCCGCCGTCGGCCATTGCAGGAGTGATGTTTAACCAGAGGGCGGCAAGGGCCGTGAGCAGGGGGGTAAGCTTCATGTGAGTCTCTCCACGGCAACAGTGTAGCAAAAATAAGCAAGTAAATTCAAAGCCTTGTTTGCAATCTTGAACTGCCGTTTTTCATTTGCATATATAGGTAACCTGGAGTAGTCTATTTCACATAAAATAACAAACCCTATAAGGTGAGTCTGCAATGCCTGCAGAAGAAAAACCGGATCCCCAAGACCCCGCCCCTCCCGCAGACCCTGCCCCAGGCGGATCGCCGCCAGATACGACAGGCAGCGCCCCGCAAGACATCACAGGCCATGAACCAAAATCGCCGCCGCAGCAACTGCAACAAGTGAAAACGGCCGTTAAAAACTCCATTGCCTATTACCGCAGCCTGCCGAAATGGGTGCGCCGCCTCGCCGTGACGGGCGCAGTAGGCGCGACGATCGCAGGCGGCGCCGCGATTGAAAACCATACCTCGATCATCCAGTCATCGCTGTTCAAGGGCATGGCCGAGGGCAAGACCTTTACCGAAACGCAGACCACCAGCCCCACCGTCGCGCCGCCTGCCGCAGGCCCCTATGACGAGCGCATGGGCTATACACAGACGTTGCAGTTCCGCCAGCGCCTGACCGAACGCGGCTATGTCGTCGAGCATGAAAACGAATGGCAGGAGCGCAAGGTCGGCCCCTATCGTCTTTACCCCATCTATAACGAAAAGGCGCAGGCTGGCCTGCACATCACCGACGGCAACGACGCGACGCTGTTCTCCGCCCGTTTCCCGCGGCAGGTCTATGCCGATTACGACAGCATCCCGCCTGTGCTGGCGAAAAGCCTTATGTATGTCGAAGACCGCCAGCTGCTGGACCAGCATCCGGCCAGCCATAACCCCACCATCAACTGGGGGCGCTTCTTCAATGCGGTTTACAACCGCGGCAAATCAACCGTGGGCCTCAGCAGCGACAATTCCGGCGGCTCGACGCTGGCGACCCAGACCGAAAAATTCCGCCATTCGCCCAAGGGCGTCACGTCCTCCGGCTCCGACAAGATGGAGCAGATGCTGACCGCGTCGGTGCGCTGCTATTCGGAAGGCGCGGATACGCGCGCCTGCGGCCAGCGCATCGTGCTGGATTACCTGAACTCGATGCCGCTCTCCTCTTTCCCGGGACAGGGCGAGGTCAACGGCTTTGCCGAAGGCATGCAGATGTGGTTCGGCGCCGATTTCAACGAAGTAAACCGCCTCCTGCGCAAAGCGGACAAAGACATGGACGACGCCGAGTTAAAACAGGCCGCGCGCGCCTACCGCGAGGCGCTCAGCCTTGTGATGGCGGTCAAAAAACCCTCGTCCTACCTGCTGTCGGAACGCGCCGAGCTCGATGCGCGCGTCGACGCCTACCTGCCACTGCTGGTGAAAGACCATGTGATTTCGCAGCGCATGGCTGATGCCGTCAAGGGCGAAAAGCTGGAATACCGCAAGGCGCAGCCGCGCGGCGCACGCACCGATGGCACGTCCCGGCAGAAATCGATCGAGGCGCTGCAGATCGGCCTGATGAAGGATTTGGGCGTGAAGGATATTTACGCCCTCAACCGCCTCGACCTCACCGCGCAGACCACCGTTGACGCGAAGGCCGATGCCGCCGTCTCCCGCCTGCTGCGCAGCCTGTCGGACCCTGCCGTCGCCGCTGCCAATGGACTGACCGGTTTCCAGCTGCTGAACCCCGCGCTGGCATCCGAAGTACGCTATTCCTTTACCTTGTACGAGAAACAGCCCGACGGTGTGAACGCGCTGCGTATCCAGGCCGACAGCTTCGACGGCGCGCTGGATATCAACTCGGGCACCAAGCTTGAACTGGGCTCGACCGCCAAGCTGCGCACGCTGGTGTCTTATCTCGAGGCGATTGCCGACCTGCACGCAAAATACAGCAAGGCCGACCCCGAGGAACTGCGCAAGATCCGCGTGATGAAGGAAGACCACCTCAGCCAGTGGGCGCTGCAGTACCTGTCCGACCCTGCGACCGACAAGGCGCTGGAGCCGATGCTGGAGGCCTCGCTGAACCGCACCTATTCCGGCAGCCCTGCCGATCGTTTCTTCACCGGCGGCGGCATACATACCTTCGAAAACTTTGAATCGTCGGAAAACTACCGCTCTTATGACGTCAAGGACGCTTTCCACCATTCGGTGAACCTGTCGTTTATCCGCATGATGAAGGACATCGTCTATTACACCCAGACGCAGAAAATGTATGCGGATGCATCGATCTACGAAAACCCTGACGACCCGATGCGCAAAAAATACCTCGAGCAGTTCATCCATTCCGAAGGCACGACCTTTATGTGGCGCGCCTGGGGCGAACAGCGCGGCCTGTCGCCCGAAGATACGGCGGATATGCTCGCGAAAAAAACGCATGGCACGGTCGTCCATCTTGCGGTCGTCTACCGCTCCGTCCTGCCCGATGCGCCGGTCGAAAAATTCCAGGCCTATATCGAAAAGCATTGCAAGAACTGCGGCCCGAACACCGACTTCCAGAAACTGTATGATGACTATGCGCCCGGCAAGTTCAACCTGAACGACCGCGGCTATATCACCGGCGTGCATCCGCTTGCCCTCTGGCTTGGCGAATACAGGGCGAAGCACCCTGACGCAACCTGGAACCAGTCGGTCGAGGCCGCGGTGGGCGCGCGCCTCGAGGTCTACCAGTGGCTGATGAAGCCGGACAAGATGGAAGCGCAGAACACCCGCATCCGCACCATGATGGAGCGCGAGGCCTTTACGCATATCCACGCGACGTGGAAGAACCTCGGCTATTCCTTCGACCGCCTTGTGCCGTCCTATGCGACTTCCATCGGTTCCTCCGGCGATACGCCGGCGGCGCTGGCGACGCTCTCGGGTATCTTGCAGAATGATGGTGTCATGAAACCTGCCATCAAGTTCACCGATATCAAGTTTGCCCAGAATACCCCCTATGAACTCGACCTGGCACCCAAGGAAAACGCAGGCGTGCGCGTGCTGCCCGCCGAAGTCGCGAAACTCGCCCGCCGCGAAATGAACGGCGTTGTGGAGCAGGGCACGGCGCGCCGCGCCAACAAATCCGTCACGCTCAGCGACGGCCGTGTGCTGCCGCTGGGCGGCAAGACCGGCACGGGCGACAACCGCGACCATAACGAGGCAAAAAGCCGCACGGCGACATTTGTGTTCGCCATCGACGACCGTTTCTATGGCTGCGTCACCGCCTATGTCGACGGCGAACATGCGGGCAACCACCACTTTACCTCGGCGCTTGCTGCCTCCGTCTTCAAGGCGGCGGTGCCAGCGATACGCCCGGTCCTCGACAAGGCGTACGGCGTCGACCCCGCAAAGGTCGCGGCAAACGCGCCCCAGACGCCCGCGACAAAAAAGCCCGCTGCCCCCAAAGCGCCGCTCTAGTACTCGCCGCCCACGCCTGATATGCTGGCGGGCATGAGGATAATTGCATTTATTATCGTGCTGCTGCTGGCCACGCCCGCGCTTGCGGGTTTCGAGGCGCAGAAGCTTGTCGATGCCGCAAAGGGGCAGGTGGGCAAGACCCTGACCTATGATCCCGCTTATGTTTCCCTGAAATACCCGGGTGGCGACGTGCCCGTGGAAAAAGGCGTCTGTTCCGACGTCGTTATCCGCGCCTACCGCGCTGTGGGGTTCGACCTGCAGCAGCTGGTGCATGACGATATGAAGAAACACTTCGGCCTCTATCCCAAAACCTGGGGCTTAAAGAAAACCGACACCAATATCGACCATCGCCGTGTGCCGAATTTGCAAGTGTTTTTCACCCGCAAAGGCCAGAGCCTCGGCGTGTCGGAAAACCCCGCAGACTATAAACCCGGCGATATCGTGACATGGAACCTGCGCGGCCCGCGCGACCCGCTGCCGCATATCGGCATCGTCACCGATGAAAAATCGGCTGACGGCAAACGCCCCTTGATGGCGCATAACATCGGCCGCGGGGCGCAGGTGGAAGATATGCTGTTCGATTACACCGTCACCGGACATTACAGGTACACGCCATGATGAAATGGATTATTATAGGCTGCATCCTGGTCTTCGACCTTATCGGGTTCGGGGTCTATAAATACAGCAGCGAAAAGGTCATCGACGAGATGGTGGCCGCCGTGCAGGCCGACAACGCCGCCGCCATCGGCGCGCGCACCGACTGGGACGGCCTGAAAAAACAATTGAAAGAGGACATCGCCGCGCAGAAAAAAGCCTATGGCCAGATGGGCGCCGCCATCGGGCCGAATGAAAGCCAGATCCCCGTCATCGTCGACCACTACGTCAACCAGCAGGGCATCGTTACCGCGCTCTATTACCGCCAGCAGTTGTTCAAGGATGTGCCGGTGCGCGACTTCATCGATTCGACCGGTTTCGCGCTGCCCTATGGTTTCCAGGTGACCGTCGCCTATCCGAAGTCGCAGGCGGCGGCCAATCCGGCCTTCGCCGCGATGCGCGACCGCATGAAGGTGAAGGTGGTTTTCGGCCTCGACGGATTCACATGGAAAATAAGGGAGATGCACGTCCCTCTTTACATGGTGCCCGTCAATGTCGGCGCCTTGCCCGACCCGTCGGTGTTGCGGTAATAGGTGTTTTTCTTTTCATAAATCTTCATGCGCTGCAGCAGATTTATTTCCGTATTATCACGGATTTAGCTGCATTGACTCACACTCCATAACTCCATATACATAAATCTCAATCGCATTTGTCTTAACCCAATTTCTTTTCGGCGGAATCCGTAGTGGAATCGCATCGTTCATATGGGCGCATTGTCGCGCAGCCGCTGGCCAAATTGCGCCAGCAGGTCGCGACATCATTCCGCCGCGGCACGCTCGAGCGCGATTTCGACGCGATTGCACAGCAGCTTTCCGATTACGTCGCGAAAACAAACCCCGAAGAAGCCTTCAGCTTTACGGGCGAGGTTGCGCAGGCGCGCGCCTCTGTCGCCAGCTGGCAGGTGCCGGAAGAGTCTGACCTGTCGACGCCCGCAAAACAATTGCTTTGGGGCATGACGCTGGGCGCGAACGTGATGAAATGGACGGAACAGGTCCGCCACCTCGAGCCCGAAGCCAACCAGCTCTGGCAGAAACTGCAAACCAACGATGTGGTGGAGGAAGAGCGCCGCCTCTGCGCGCAATCCGCCGCCGTTATCCCGGGGTTGAGGGAGCGTCAGGGCCAGATGAAGGTCGAATGGGCGCTGCCGCGCGACGGCTATCCGGCGCAGGGCTTCCTCTGTGATCCGCCCACCGCCACCATGAAGCTCGACCTTGCCTGGTCGCTTATTATAGGTGTGGAACCCGCGCGCGCCGTGCTGCAGCGCGAAGCCGCCTATGGCATCGGCACGTTGTTTTTCACCCCCGAAATGAACCGCGTCCGCACCGACATGATGCGGATTAAAGATAAAGAAAAACGCACCGAAGAAGAACACGACCGCATGCTGCGCCTCGCCGCCCAATGGCTGGCGCGTTACGACGTGATGGTGGGAGCAGAGAGCAACTTCGCGCACCATTTCGCCGCCGAACGCGCCAAGGTCTCGGCGCAGGATTACGCGTCCTCTATCAACTATGCCGAAACCGTTGCGGGTGGCATCCCCGATTTCGCCGCGCTGCAAAAGCAGATTGAATCGCGCCCCGCAGGCACCGAGGTGCCCGCCAAATTACAACTGCAGAACCTGCAGCGCGCGCTGTCCTATGCCTTCTTTGCGCAGAACGAATTTTTCGAGAACACGGCCGAAGGCTGGAAATCGATGGGTATCGACCCCTCGCTTATCCAGACCTCCGACGGCCTGAAATCGGGTATGGCGGCCCTGAACGAATTGCAAGATATGGCCGCCGAAATGGCGAAGCTGCAACCAAGCCTCCGCGACCGCATGTCGGGCGATGTTTTCTATGCCAAGCAGATGGAAGAAGCCTCGAAAGAGCGCTGCCTGCTGGTTGACAAGATTTTTGACCGTTTCGCGAAACACCTGCTGCCCGCCCTCGAGCTCGAAGCCGAACAGAACCCCTTCGAGACCATGGACCGCATCGATAAAATGCTGGGCGACAAGGACAAGGACAAAAAACCGGGCGAGGACCGCGAACCGGGCGAACCCGGCGACGGCGAAGAAGGCGAAGGAAAGCCCGACGACGAAGCCGAAGTGGAAGGCAAGGGCAAGCAGCCCGACACCCGCCTGCCGCCCAAGAACCCGCGCGAGGCCAAAGGCATGGGCGAGGACGAAGGCGACCCCATGAAGGACCTCAAGGGCGAACCGCAGCCTGGCGAAGGCGAAGGTGAAGAACCCGGCGAGGGCGAAGGCGAGCCCGGTGAAGGGGAGGGGGAGCCCGGCGAAGGCGAAGGTGAACCCGGCGAGGGAGAGGGTGAAGGCGAACCCCAGGAAGGCGAAGGCGACGGCGAGCTGACCGAGTCCGAAGAGAAAAAGCTGAAGGAATTGCTGGAAGAGATGAAGGGCGAGGGCGGCCGCCAACACGGCAGCACCTTCAACGATAACAAGCCCGATGACGTTAAAGACGACGGCAACCTCAACGAATACCTGAAAATCATCAACCCGCACCGCCCCGTCATCGCGCAGGCGTCCGGCGTGATGAAGAAGATTCAAGAGAAACTGACGGTGCGGATACAAGACCCGTCGGTCAGCCACAGCCTCGTCCCCGAAGACGGCGAGGTCAGCCGCTTCAACCCCGACCAACTGAAAGAACGCCTTATCAAGCAGTTTTCGGGTCAGGCGATTGACGAGCAGGATTTCGAGAACTTCCGCGTCGACGGCCCCATCCGCACGCTGCCCGCGAAATCGGAAATCCATATCATGATCGACGGCTCGGGCTCGATGAGCGGCCAGCCGGTCGAAATGGCCATGACCGCGGGTTGCATATTATATGAAGCGGCGCGCGAGGCAGGCATCGACGTTTACATCACCATGCTGGGCGACCCGCATCCCATTCCGATCGCCAAACCGGGCCAGACCGACAAGGAAATCGGCCGCACTATCGCGAACGTGCGTCGCGGGCAGGGTGGTGACAAAGACTATTTGTCCCCCTCGCTGGCCGACATGATCACCAATACGCTGAAGCAAAAGCGCGACCTGATGTCCCCGGTCGGAAATACCCACGTGTTCGTGGTGTCCGACGGCCGCTTTACCGATGAATCGCTTGCCATCGACCATGTGAAGCAGATTAACCAGCACTGCCCGCACGTCAGCATGGATTACATCCTGATCAACGGCAGCAAATCGCTGCAGATCGAGCAGACGGCCGACGCGCTCAACCGCGGCTCTGCCCGCGCCAATATCGGCTACAAGGAAATCAGCGGGCCCGGCGAAATCAGCGACGCGCTGATGGAATTGCTGAACAACCGCCTGAAGAACGTGCGCGCCGAAGACGCGATACCGTTGAAACAGAAACAAAAAGAATTCAAGAACGTGAAATTGAAAGACCAGTACAGGAGAGGCATGCGATGAAACCCAAAGAAAAGAACCACCAGAAAGTCGTGCTGGGCAACAGCAACACGCCGCTTCCGGTCTGGGACCCGCAAACCGGCGCAACCGGCGCTTTGGCCGGGCCCGACAGCAGCGTGACGCTTTACACCACGCGCGAAGACCAGAAGGGCATCCCCGTCGCGGAGCACATCTACGCCGACCTGATGCGCAACCTGCCGTCCCGCTCGATGCTGCCGCACCTGATGCACGAGCTGATGGAACGTGACCCCAACCGCGTCGACTGGGACAAGCACAGCTTCCTCTGCGGCTACATGGGTCCGCCGTCTATCGGCAAAAGCTACATGATTAAAACGCTGGGCCGCCTGACGCACCCGCGCGGCAACCTGTACCTGAACTGCAAAGACATCGACATGGGCACGATCTTCTGCGAGACCGTGTTCGACACCTCGGGCGCGAACCGCGAAAAAGCGGCCATCGACGCGAAACTGATGCAGGGCAACCAGGGCGGCAAGGGCCTGTCCGAAAGCTCCCTGCAGATGCTGCGCAACTCGCTCGGCGACGCTTACACCGAACAGCAGCAGGACGGCAAAACCGTCGTCTCCATCGACTGGAACGGTATCCAGGTGAAAGGCGGCACGCCGGAAGAACAGAACTACCAGAAACAGGTCATCCGCGAAGCCATCAGCCAGGTCTGCCAAAACGAAGGCATCCAGATGACGGCCGATGCAGGCCAGATCGGCATCACCACCCGCGACGGTATTGCTATCCGCGCGGCGGACCCGAATTCGGCCGACTATGGCCGCCCCGTGCTGCTGGACGAACTGAACCGCGCCAAACCCGGCACGCTGCAAAAGCTGTACGAGTTCTTTGCCATGCTGTCCGACCCCAAGGTCGAAAAACTGCAGGTTACCGGCGGCGAAAACCGTCCCTTCACCTTCTACCGCAAGGACCTGCCGGTTTCCTACCGCATGAACTTCACCGGTAACCCCGCCGGCCGCGCCATGGGCTCCGCCGACATGGACCGTCCGCTCATCTCGCGCTTCGGCGCCGAGCTCGACATCCGCACGGTGCCCGACCCCGCGCTGCACGACTATGCCGACCGTATTTCGCAGTCGCTAACGGGCGTGCCGCTGACGCAGCTTTACTATTCCGCGCGCCCCTTCTTTGACGCGCATCCGGAAAAGCTGGTTGAAACCGCGCGCAATTTCCGCCTGGCCGGCCTGACCGATGCCGAAAAGAAAAACGTGCCGGAAGAAGAGCTGCTCAACATCGCGATCGCGCCTCGCGTTATCCAGCTGTCCGAGCAACTGGCCGAATTCTTCTCGAACGTGAAGCACGTCTTCAACCCTGAATCGCAGCTTTACCGCGGCGGCAAAGTCAGCCTCAGCCAGGAATACGAAAGCTACCTGCAGGGCATCGAGATCGACCTCCGCCTCGTCACCAAGCTGATCGAAAAAGCCTCCGTCGTGCCGCCGCGCGTGCTGCAGCCCGCGATGGTGGATTATTCGAACGCCTTCAACAAGACGGCCAAGCAGAACGACGCGCTGGAACTGGAAGAACGTCTCGAAGACCGCGGCCGCAGGCTGGAATCCTACCTGCAGCAGTGGATGCACCAGGTGATCGTCCCGGCCGACGCGCAGACGCGCGGCATCAAGCCGGACGAGTGCCAGAAAGTCCTGCGCCTCGCCAAAACCATCGCTGCGCACAGCGGCATCGGTGAAATGCGCCTGAAGGAAGCCCCCCGCGGCGGCATCGAGCGCATCGGCGAGCTGTATGACTTCAACAAGCTCAATCAGCCCGAAGAGCGCGTGAAGCTGCTCCGCGACCTGCTGGTCGAGGAACTGCGCCGCTCGAACACCGGTGTCTCTGATGACAACGAAAAAGTTATCACTGCACCCGACGTGCAGCGCCAGGTGAAGGGGGTCGCCGCAGTTGACCTGACGGGTGCGAATTTCGCCTTCGTCGCCAACGACAATGCGAAGGATTTCGCGAAAAACCCGTTCTCCGCCGTGCTGCTCAGCGAAAGCGGCAGGGACGAACAGCTGGTCAAGCGCGACAGCTTCCTCGTTGCGCTCACGGTTTCCGAGCTGCGCGAAAAGACGCTGAAAGGCCTCTGGGGCAAGTCGGTCATCGACGACCTCGGCCTCGAGGCGAATGACGAAGCGGTGAAACTCGCGACCAAAACTTCCGCCAGCGGCCTCGGTGTCACGACGCTGCTGACCAGCCACAACGGCAAGGACGAAGCCGTCCACGTCTTCCACGCGCCCGCCGAAGGCGAGCGCCCCGAGAAGGTGCTGGTGGTCGGCGGATCGGCCGACAAACGCCTGAAAGCGCTGCTGAAGAGCAGCGGCGTCACCTATGTCGACAGCAACGACATCACCGCGGTTGCCGCCGTGAACGATGCGGTCGAAGACGTGCTGGCGGGCAGGGCCGACAAGGACCGCCTGCGCCAGGGCCTCACCGCCGCCTTCCTGCTGCGTAACGGCAGCGCGGGCAGCGAGATGGAACACGTTGCCAAAACGCCGGGCGAGGTCATGACGGCCTCCGCGACGCTCCAGCCCGTGGCGCCAGCACGCGCCACGCGCCGCGCCGCAACCGCCCGCAGCGCAGGCTGATATCAACCAGACGAATGATTTGACCGGAGAAATAAAATGCCCCTAAACCCCACGCTCCTGAAGCAAATGAAAGACGGTACGCTGACCACGCTGCGCCTGCAGCGCCAGCCGATGGACGAGCGCGATTACGCGATGCTGGGAAGCTTCATCAAGACCTCCCAGACACTCACCGAGCTCGACCTGTCCTATATGGGTGGCGCCTTCGAGCTGATGTCGGACGGCATCAAGCAGAACCGCTCGATCGTGAAACTGGGCCTCGCGCAGACCGTGCAGGACCACAACATGCCGCTGCTGATCGACATCCTGAAAGAAAACCAGGGCATCACGCAGCTGAACCTCGACAACTGCTACTTCGGCCTGTCGGGCCTGTGGAAGCTCGCGGCCTATGTGAAGACGCGTCCCGACATCACGCATATCGAAATGAACGGCGTGAACGTCGACGACCGCACCGGCAAGCCGCGCATGGAATCGCTGGAGCGTTCGGTGAAGGACAGCGTCAACATACTGCATTTCGAACCCGGCACTCCCGAGCTGCAAAAAGTCTGCGACGCCAACCGCGCCGCTGCAACCGCGCTGGTGAACAAGGTGGCCGCAGGCCCCGACGCGCTGAACGCGGCGGAAGTGGAAGAAGTTAAAAAACGCCTTTCCTCCTTCCTGCACGTCGCCGAAACCGACGCGAAGCTGCCGAAGGAGCAAGTCGCGCGCCTGCTGATCAACCTCGAGGACGTGGCGGGCCAGAACGGCATCGCTTTCCCCATGCCCGCGCGCTACACGGAAATCACCGCCGGCATGCCGAAAATCTTCCGCCCCAGCGCGACGAAAGTCGACTGCACCCAGAACCTGACTCAGCCGCAGATTTACGCGGCCGCCGAAGCGGGGCAGGTGGACGAACTGATGGCCGGGTTGAGAAGCCACGGCCGCAAGCTCACCGCCGCCGACTGCCTGATGAAGCCCGAAGGCAAGAAAGAAACCCTGATCGAGCTGATCGCGCGCCAGAGCAAGCTGGATGCCGTGATGACTGTTGCGAACTGGACGGGCGACCCGCGCGGCCTGAAATCCGCCGCCGCCGCCGTGCCTGCCCGCGAATGGCAGCGCCAGATGAAGGATACGCCGGTCGACCAGCTGGTCTACCGCGTCAACGCCTCGACCTTCAAACAGCCGCGTAAAGCTTTCGGTATGTAAAGCTTTAATTTACCTAAAAACCCGGCAAGCCCATGGCCTGCCGGGTTTTTTGTTTTTTATCTCGACCATAAGATAGGTATTTGCGATCATTCCCTCGGGTTCGGGGATTTAGATGAAAAAAGACCAGCTAGTCATGTATGCGAACAACCACCTTGGTTCGGTGGTGAGCAATATTATTACGGCCGGCGTCTTCCTCGCGCTGAAATACAAACTCTACGGCCTGCCTCAAAGCGACAAGGCTATGATGCTGGATGGCGGTATACTCCTCTTCTGCGCGGCCATGATGATGCGCCAGCGCGGCATCTACCAGAAAATCATCACGGGCAAGATACGGGAGGCGGAGACGGGCGGTTATATCTTCGACATCGCCTTCAATAAAATTCTTTATATGCTGCCCTGGCTCTACCTGATGTTCGCGCCGGTCTATGGCATTTTGTGGGAACACCTGCTGGGCTATGTCTTCGTCTTCGCGGCGACCGCGACATATGCTTCCGCTTCCGCACCGCTGCTGTCGCTGCTGATTTTCGACATCGGCCTGCCCGCCGCTTTTGCGGCGGCGGTGACGGCGGCCAACTGGCGCGTCGATGAAACGGTGTATGTCGGCGTTGCCTCGCTGCTGTTCAGCTTTTACGTCTTTTCCATCGGCCGCAAGATCCGCGTTACCACCCTGCAGCTGTTCGACAGCAAGAACGAAATGGCCAAGAGCGCCAGGCGCGCCGACGAGGCCAACCGCGCGAAATCAAGCTTCCTCGCCCTCATGTCACATGAAATCCGCACGCCGATGACGGGCATTTTCGGCATGCTGGACTTTTTAAAGGAAAGCCCGCTGAACGACGAGCAGAAGGATTTCGTCGCGACTATCCAGGATTGCTCGAAAACGCTGCTCAATACGCTGAACGACATTCTCGATTTTTCCAAGGTTGAATCGGGCAAGCTGACGATTGCAGAAATCAACTTCGATTTCCACGCCATGCTGAAAAACGCACACCGCCTGATGCACCAGACGGCGGGGGACAAGGGCCTCGCCCTGATACTCGATATCGCGCCGAACGTGCCTGTGCGCGTCTACGGCGACCCGCACCGCATCCAGCAGGTGGTGGTGAACCTCATCAACAACGCGGTGAAATTCACCGAAACCGGCTCTGTCACGCTGCGCGCCACCCACCTCGAAACCAAGGTGCCGGTGCTCAAGCTTGAAATCATCGACACCGGCATCGGCATTTCGAAGGAAAACCAGCAAAAACTGTTCAGCGCCTTCTCGCAGGCCGACAGCTCTATCTCGCGCAAATATGGCGGCACGGGCCTCGGGCTGTCGATCGCGCGCAAATTGTCCGAGCTGATGGGCGGCAAGATCGGCGTGACCAGCGAAGAGGGCAAGGGCAGCAATTTCTGGGTCGAGCTGCCCTACCAACCGCCCCGCGCCGGCGCGGACGAGGAAGCGGAAGACGCCGCCAGCGCCAACCTGCCGCCGCAACGCATCCTGCTGGTCGAGGACAACCCCGTAAATATGCGCATCATTACCCGCATGCTCACCCACCGCGGGCATACGGTCGCAGGCGCCGTCAATGGCGATGAAGCGATAAAGCTGGTGAAGGAACAGCCCTTCGACATCGTCTTCATGGATGTCAACATGCCCGGCAAGAACGGCTTCGAAGCGACGCGCGAGATATTGTCGATGAACGACGGCAAATACCGCCGCCTGCCCATCATCGCGCTGACCGCCAATATCATGGAAGATTACGTGCGCCGCTGCTACGACAGCGGCATGGTGGGCCATGTGGGCAAGCCCTTTACGCCGAAGACGTTGTTTGCCGCACTGGCATCGACCGTCAGCACCGGGGCGAAGGCCGCGCGCGTCGAACAGCCGCGCCCCAAAAGCACGCGCGAAACGCTGGCCGCCGTGCGCGACGGCATGGGCACCGACTTCATGCGCAGCATGGTCGCGACCAACCTCGCCGAAACGCAGCGCCTGATGGATGAACTGATGGCGGCCTATAACGCCGGAAACCTCGAAGCCATGGCGACCGCCGCGCACGACCTGAAAAGCGTCAGCGGGCTTATCGGCATGAACGACACCAGCGGCCTTGCGGGCGTCATCGAAAACGACGGCCTCGCCAAGCGCAAGGACCGCCTGCCCGAACTGGTCGATAAACTGCAGCGCGCCAAACAAATAGACACGAACGAGGCCGAACGCCTCGCCAAAACCATGCCCGTTGTCTGACCCTTATTCCTGCGCCGCCGCTTCGCTTACGTAATTGCTGTCGCTGAAGGATTCAGGCGTGGCCGCTTCGGCCGATGCAGGGGCCTTGCAAAGCTTGTCGCAGCCCTTGGTGTCGAGGTCGATGGTGGTGTATTTATCGCGGTTGATCTTGAAATCGATGGAACAGCCCGTGGCGCCTGAATGGAATTTCGCCTTGTCCTCGCCGTCGAACTTGGCGGTGAAGGCGGGCGCGTCGTCGGAGGCCGGATAGGCGCAGATCACGCTACCGTCGTTCAGGTCGGTCTGGCTGAGGCGGAAGGTAAAGCCTTCCTTGCCTTGCCCCGTGATGCTCAGGCGTTTTTCGACGGGGGTTTTGTAATTGGCGGAAAATTCCTCCGATACCAGCCCTTTCAGCGTTTCGATCTGGATATCGTAATCCATCTTCACGCAGTCCGCGTCCTTGCAACGCTGGGAAAGAGATTTCAGCCAGTTACGCTGCATAGATTTCAGGCCGGGCTTATCGATCGCGACGGCCAAACGGTCCTGATATAATTTATTGAGCTCGTCGTCGAGCGCGGAAATATCCTTGTCGGCGCAGACGATTTTTTCAACCGCGCTCGCGGCCTTGGCGCAGTCGAAACTGGCGGCCATGGCGGGCGCGGAAATCAGCAGCAGGGCGGCGGTCAGGGAAATCAGTTTCATGGCGTAACACCTCTTTAGCCCATACCATAGGCAAGCCGCGCGGCAGGGGCAAGGGCTTTAAGGCGTGGGAGGTTTGGGGGTCGCAGGCTTTTGGGCCTCAAGCTTTTGCAGGCGGGCGAGGTTTTCAGGCGTGATGCCGCCCGTCTTATCGAGGTTGGTATAATCGTCATCCGACCAGTAGCTCAGCACGGTAGCGCTTTTGCCGAAATCGCTTGTGCCCATCTTGCGCAGGATGGCGGTGAAAGCGGCGTCGTCCATCTTCAGGCCCGGGATATTGCTTTTCCCGAGCGCTTCCAGCATGTCGCCGTCGTAATCGACGTTTTTCACATGTTCAAACGTGCGGCGCAGGAGCGAGCGGTAGGCGGCGTCGAGCGGCATGCCGAGGTCCATGTCGAATTTGAACAGCGCATACATCTTGTAATAGGGATGCATATTGCCGATATCGCGCGGGTCCTTCGGCACCTCCACCAGCGTCTTGCCCGTGGCCTTTTCGTACTGGTAGGTGAAATAGATGCCGAACGCAAAGGCATCCGCCTCGCGGAAGCGGCTTAGCACAAGCGCCTGCCGTGCTGACATACCGGCTACGACCGCGCCTGCCTCCTTCTTCTGCCAGACATGGCGCACTTCATGCGCAACAGTTTCCAGCAGCTTGGCATCGGGATAATCGGCGTTCAGGAACATCTTGTTGCCCTGCAAACGCCCGACGATATATTGCCCCTGCCCGGGCGCCAGCACGTCCAGCTGTTTCGACGTCACCAGCGCGGGCGTAATGCCGTGCTTTTCCATCGTCGCGATCAGTCCGCAGCCCCCGTCGCACACCGCATCCGCCGTTTTTACCTTCGCCATCAGGGCATCAAGCCGTTGCGTATTGGCCGTCGCCGTCACGGTCGCGGGCGCAGCGGCCGCAGGCGCCGCAAGGGCAGGCACTGAAAAGACCAGCGCGGCAGCAAATATAACGCGGAGGCGGGCACGCTTCATGGCTGCACCTTCGGCGCTTGTGTTTTAAGTGGCGCACGTCCCGACAGCTGCTCGAGCACCGCAACGGTGCGCACAGAACTTGCCCCCATCACCGCGCCCGGCATTTTTTCGAGCGCTGCCTTGAAATCGACATCCAGATAGGGGTTGCCGCCCTTGGCCGCTTTTTCGCGCAGCTGCGCGTAATCCTCCGCGCCGCCCAGTTTTTTGCGGTAAAGGTCGGCGGCCTCGAAGGCCCAGCGCATGCGGTCGTTGTTGCCGAAACGTTTTTCGGGCGCGGGCAGCGAGAAGTTTTCCGTCAGGCTGAATTTCTCCGTCACTTTACCGGCCAGCGTGGTTTTTTCGTCCATCCATGTGGCTGTGCCGGGGCCTTTCAGGTCGGTGCCGATGCGGGCGATATAAACCTGCAGCACAATCTCGTTATAGATATCCATCTTCGCCTGTTCGGTGGTGACGAAGGCCGTCACGGCCTCGCCCCCGCCTGCTTTCAGCGCATCGGCATGGCCTGCGCCTGACATAACCGCGTGTTTGTAGCCGGCGGCGAAGACAGCCTGCAGGCCAAGGTAGGGCGAGGGGTCTTCATGCCCGTCTGCATATTTTAATGGCGTCGATAGTCCGTCCCACGACCGCGTGTCGCCTGCCTGCGCCAGCTCGAAGGCATATGCGACCTCCATCGCATGCGCCGCCGCCTCGTTCGCAAGGAAGCGGGATTGCAGGCTGTAGATATCGCCCGCGGGGTCAATCTCGGACAATCCCCGCGCCTTCTGCATCAAATGCAGCGTTTCATGCGCCGTAACGCCCAGCAGGCGGTACATGGGCTTCGCCTCGTTGATCGCGACGATGCCGTAATAGTCGTAGGTCAGCCCCCACAAATTTCCTTTGATATTGCTTAAAGGGCGTTCGCAATACCAGGCTTCGTTCGCGGCCATATAGTGCGACAGCAGCGGGCCGGTCAGCGTGTCTGTTTCCTTCAGCGTGCGCAGCGCTTCCTTGACCTTGTCGCCGCCCGTGCCGCCGTTGAACGTCGTGCATTGCGTCTCGGGGAACATTGCGCGCACCTGCGCATCGCGGTGGAAAGCCGATTTCAGCGGCGCTTCGTCCTTCAGGTAGGCGGTGAGCGCCTGTTTTTCCGCGGCATAGGTGGCGGGGCGCGCGGGCAGGGGCGCCTCGCCCGACTCGGCCTTCATCGCGCCCATCAGCGGGAGCACGGCAAGCGCGGCGGCAAAATGCTTCTTCAGCCCTCTGGACGGCTTTTGTGGCATAGCTTACGTAAATTTTTATGTCGGATGCCGTCACCATAAACACCCCGCCGCCCGAGTCAATGATGTTTATTATCTTATTGATTTATAATGATTATATTTCCGGTTTTCAGGGTAGAAACCGCCTTGCCGCACCCTGTTTCTTATGTTAATCATCAACTCCTCCGGCGAGTGCCATAAATCGGCTGTTGACTTATGCTCCACAGGAGAATATAAAAACCCAATCAGAGCATAACAAGCTCGCGGGACAAGAACACAAAACAACAAAAAACGAGGAGAGAGCACGCCATGGGTAACGGAAGATGGGATAACGACGACTGGAACAAGCACGCAGCCACCACCAAGGGCCTCTCGCAGCGCCAGATTTTCAGCGCTTCCGAAACGCATAAAGACCTCGAGCCGAAAAACATCAAGGTGCGTGAATCGCGCGACAGCAAGGACAACCCGAAATCCACCCCCATCATCCTGGCGCTCGACGTCACGGGCTCGATGGGCTTTATCGCCGAAAGCCTCGCGCGGGACGGCCTCGGCACGCTCGTGCAGTCCATCCTCGACCGCAAGCCGGTGACCGACCCCCACATCATGGTCATGGCCGTGGGCGACCAGCAAACCGACCGCGGCCCGCTGCAGGTTTCGCAATTCGAAGCAGATATCCGCGTCGCCGACCAGCTGAAACAGCTCTGGCTTGAAGGCAACGGCGGCGGCAACGGCTCCGAAGGCTATACGCTGCCCTGGTACTTCGCCGCCACGAAGACTGACGTTGATTGCGTGAAAGACGGCCGCAAGGGCCTGCTCTTCACCTTCGGCGACGAAGGCGTTCCCCCCGCACTCACCCCCCAGCAGATCAAGCGCATCCTGGGCGACAACGTGCAGCAGGACTTCACGGCCAAGGAACTCTTCGAAATGGCGTCCGAAAAATTCGACATCTACCACGTCGTCATCGAGCAGGGCGATTACGCCAGGCGCGCCAAGCAAAAGGTTTACGACAGCTGGGAAAAAGTGCTGCCGAAAGAACGCATCATCCCCGTGTCCGACTACACCCGCGTGCCGCAGATCCTGGTCTCCGCCATGGAAATCCACGCCGGCAAGGACCCCAAGGAAGTGCTGGCCAGCTGGCAGGGCGCTGATGCCAAAATCATCGCTGAATCGGTCAAGAACGTGAAGCAGGGCAAACCGCAGGCAGCAGCCACCCCCGCGCCTGCCGCGAACCAGAACACGCCTGCTTCCACCACGATCAAGCTGAAAAAAACAAAGCCGACCCCCTAAGAGGAGTGTGCCATGGGTAATTCAAGATGGGATAACGACGACTGGAAATCTTTCGCCGCCACGACGAAATCGAAGGCGACCGAGCAGATTTTCGAATCCGTCGAAATGAAGAAAGACCTCAATCCGCTGCATATCAAGGTGCGTGAATCGCGCGATTCAAAGGCCAATCCGGCCTCTACGCCGATCATCCTCGCGCTCGACGTCACGGGCTCGATGGGCGAAATCGCGGGCGAACTGGCGCGCGACGGTCTCGGCAAGCTGATCGAGGGCATCCTGGAGCGGAAACCCGTCACCGACCCGCATATCATGGTCATGGGCGTGGGCGACGTCTCGGCGGGCGATACCGCGCCCTTGCAGGTGTCGCAGTTCGAGGCGGACATCAAAATCGCCAAGCAGCTGAAGCAGCTCTTCCTCGAGGGCCGCGGCGGCCGTCTGGGCGAAGGCGAAAGCTATACGCTGCCCTGGTATTTCGCCGCCAAGAAAACCGACATCGACTGCGTCAACCACGGCCGCAAGGGCGTGTTGTTCACCTTCGGCGACGAGGAATGCAACAAGGAACTGACGGCCGACCAGCTGCGCAAGGTCTTCGGCAAGGGCCCGCAAGAAAACCTCTCCGCCGCCGAACTGCTGAAAATGGTCTCGGAAAAATACGAAGTATTCCATGTGGTGGTGGAGCAGGGCGATTATGCCTCCAAAAACCTCGACAAGGTTTACAAGAGCTGGAACGGCGTGCTGCCGCCCGACCGCATCATCGCGCTGAAAGACTATAAAATGATGCCCGAAGTGCTGCTCTCGGTCATGGACGTCTATGCCGGCAAGCCGAAAGCCGAAGTGCTGGCCAGCTGGCAGGGTGCTACGGCCGAAGTCGTGAAAGAAGGCATCAAGAACGTGAAGCCCGGCAGTGACGCCGTCATTCCCGTGCTCAGCCCCATCAAGCTCAAAGGTGCCGAAGATGCACCTGCGAACGACGACAAGGCCGCGCCCAAAAAAATCACGCTGCATTTCCACAAGTAATGCAGTTGTAATCAAAAGCCCTTTCCCGCAAAATAGGCGGGAAGGGGCTTTTTAATCCACCATGAAAACAGCAGATGTCGTCATCGGCGCGAACTTCGGGGACGAGGGCAAGGGCCTGACCACCGATTTTTTATGCCATGAAGCGGCAGGCGAGGCCGTGGTCGTGCGCTTCAACGGCGGCGCGCAGGCGGGGCATACCGTCACGACGCCGGATAACAAGCGCCATGTCTTCAGCCACTTCGGCAGCGGCAGTTTTACGGGCGCGCAAACCTTCCTCTCCCGCTACTTCGTCTGCAATCCTTTGTTGTTTGCCAAGGAATTTGCAGTGCTGTCTCTCAAATGCGACATCCCGCCGATGTTCGCTGATGCCGCAGCGCCTGTCACCAGTCCCTACGACATGATGGCCAACCAGATGGCCGAAGAAGCGCGCGGGCGCGGGCGCCACGGTAGCTGCGGCATGGGATTTGGCGAAACGCTGGAACGCCACGAGAAAGGCGGGCCTGTCCTTACCTGCATTAACCTCGCCCAGCCGGGGCTGGAGGACAAACTGCGCGATATCCGCGCCAACTGGCTGCCAAAACGCCTTGCACAGCTAGGCGTTGCGACAATTTCGGATGTCTGGCGCGAGCGCATCAATTCCGACGGCATCATCAATAAATTCATGGATGACACGTCATTGTTCCTGCAATACGTACGCATCGTGCAGGCGGGCTGGCTGCAGGACCTCGCCAGTAAAATCGTCTTCGAGGGCGCTCAAGGGCTGCTGCTGGCCGAAGACCATCACTGGTTCCCGCACGTCACGCGCTCGCCCACAGGCATCAAGAATGTGCTGGCGCTGGCGGCGGAGGCGGGCATCGACAGGCTCGATGTCGCCTATATCACCCGCGCTTACCTCACGCGCCACGGTGCGGGGCCGATGCCCCATGAACTGGGCCAACTGCCCTATCCGCGCATCACCGATGCCACCAACGTGCATAACGACTGGCAGGGAACTTTACGTTTCGGCTGGCTGGAACTGGAGCTGCTGGCGGGTACCATCCGCGCCGACCTCGCGCGCAACGCCTCGGCCATCAAGCTCAGCCACGGCATCGCCGTCACCTGTCTCGACCAGCTGGAGGACGAGGCAGTTTATGCCGAGGGCGAAAAACTGTCGACGGTGAAAACCGAAGATTTGCCCGCGCTGGTCAGGCAGCGCACCGGGGCCAACTTCCTGATCGAAAGCCGCGGGCCCACGCGCGCAACCATGGCGCGCAGCTGATTATTTCAACAATTTCGCGGGCGCGACCCACCAGCGGGGATAGGCTTGCTTTATCTTGTTCACCGCAGCCATGGCGGCGGTGTCATTGTCGTAGACGCCGAAGCAGGTCGCGCCACTGCCCGTCAGGCGCGAGAAATGGCAGCCGGGGGTGGCGGCAATGGCCTCCAGCACCTGCCTGATTTCAGGCGTAACCTCGAGCGCTGCATCCAGCAAATCGTTGCGGTAAATCTTCATGTCGGCGATCCATTCCGGCGCGGTTTTGCGGCGTCCGGAAAACTGGATGACGGGGCTGAACTTGGCGCGGAAACGCCTGAACACTTCGGGCGTCGGTGTCGCCTTCATCGGGTTGGCCAGCACGAAATGCAGCGGCGGCATTTCGGGCAGGTAGGTCATCTTCTCGCCGATGCCCTCCGCCCAGACGGGCTTGCGCGCCAGGCAGGCGGGCACGTCGGCGCCCAGTTTCTGGGCGATTTTCTCCAGCCGTCCGCGTTCCTCCGGCAATCCCCAGAGCCTTGCAAGCCCGGCCAGCGCCGTCGCCGCATCCGATGATCCGCCGGCGATGCCCGAGGCCACGGGCAGGCGCTTGCTGATGGTAATGCGCCCGCGCACCGTTTCGCGGTAATCAGCGGCCAGCAGCTGGGCGGCCTTGTAGACCAGGTTGTCATGCGGCTCCGGCATGTCGCCCGCAAAGGGGCCGTCGGTGTCGATGAACAGGCTGTCGTGCGGCGCGAATTCCATCTCGTCGCCGACATCGACGAAAATCATCAGGCTTTGCAGCGTGTGGTAACCGTCGTCGCGGCGGCCGGTGATATGCAGGAACAGGTTGAGCTTGGCGGGCGCCAGCAGGCGGAAAGTGTTATGGGGCATAGCCCTGTCCTTCTAGTATATCACCTTGCTGCGCGGCGGCGGGCGCTTCGGCAAAATCGGCCCTGCACATATGGTTTTCGCACCGCAGGTTCACAACCGCACGCGTCTCGGCCGCGCGGCAGCCCTCTTCGGCGGGGTCGCCGATTTTCTCCTGCGTTTCTGCTGCATGCCATTTGTTGACCGATATCTTTACGCCGCAGCGTCCCGTGACCACAACGCAGTGGTCGCTAATCTCGCAGTAATTGGGGGCGTCGCGCGACGGGTCTTCCTTGTCCATCTGTTTCATGGTGCAGCGCCCGCGCTCGCAGACGGGGGCAAGGCGCAGTGAATCAAAGGCCACGCCGCAGGCCGATTTCGGCCGCACATAGTTGTACCAGGCCTGCACTTCGTCGCGGTACTGGCGGTTGAAGGCCTTCAGGTACCCGCAGGGCGGGTTCGCGGCGGCGCAGTCGGTATCGGCCTCGCAGGCGAAATAGGCGGGGTCGGAGGCCATGCGCGGCACCTTGGGCGCGTCATCCGCCGCGGCGGGAATGGCCAGCGTTGCCAGCATCAGGGCTGCGAAGGCAAGGCGTTTCATTTCCACCTTGTGCAGTCTTTCAATTCATGCGGCTGGTAATCAAGTTCGAGCGGTACCTCGAGGTCGGCGGTGCATTTCTTGTCCTGGCAGCGCAGGTTTACAACTTTGCGCTTGTCGATGCCGAAGCAGCTTTTGGGCGCGTCCTTTTTGTATTCCATTTCCGCGCGCTTGTGAAAGGCGTGGGTGTGGTTGTAGAACGACGCCGCGCAGCAGTCGCCGATCACGGTTTCGCAATCGCTGTCTTTTTCGCAGTATTGCGGCTCGGTATCGAATTTGGTTTGCGGCGGCGGGGGCTGCGGCTCGGTCAGCTCGATGGCGCATTTCTGCTTCACGCATTCCGTTTTCTTGACGCGCGGAATTTTAAGCCAGTCGGGGCAGGCGAAGCTGGTGGCCGTGCCGCTGAAATAGCCCTGCAGGAACAGCTGGTGTTTCTTGTTGAAGGTCATGGGCGCGGCGCAGGGCGGCGTCACCACCACACATTCGTCGTCTCTCTGGCAAACCGTGTATTGCGGGTCGATCAGGTTGGGTGCCACATGCAGCGCAGGCGGGCGGCCTTCTTCCTGCGCGTAAACAGGCACGGCGCAGCAGAGCAGGAAGATGGCTAGGAACAGCAGACGCATAGGGTAATACCCTTCAAAAACCGACAGGTATTTATACCCGAAAACGGCCTTTAAATCAAAGATGCGTGTCTTTCTGCGCAACCACCGGGGTCGGGGCCTCGGGGCCTTTCAGGATTTTCTGGTTCAGCGCCGCGCGGAAGCTGTTGTCTTTCGACAATTCATGGGCGCGGCGCCATTTGAAACGGGCCTCGGCGGCGCGGCCGGACTGCCAGTAGGCGTCGGCCAGGTGGTCGAGGATGGTCGGGTCGTCAGGGATGATGCCGACGGCTTTTTCCAGCCATTCGATGCTCTGGTCGTATTTGCCGGTCTTGAAGAGCGCCCAGCCGTAGCTGTCGACGATATATCCGTCATCCGGCCGTTGCGCCACGGCGCGGCCGATGAAATCGAGCGCCTGGTCGAGGTGCAGGCCCTTGTCCGCCCAGCTGTAGCCGATGAAGTTCAGGATCATCGGGTTGTCGGGCTGGAAGGCCAGCGCCTGCAGCAGGTCTTTCTCGGCGCGGTCCCAGTTCTTGAGGCGCTCGAGCGACATGCCGCGCGCGTAGACGATGGGCCAGTGTTCCTCGGTGATTTTCGGCACGCTGGTGATGGCCTCGTCATAGGCTTTCAGCGCCGATGCGTAATCTTCATGGCGGCGGTACATGTCGCCGAGGCTGACCAGCGCCTGCAGGCGCGTCGTCTTGTCGTGCGAGAGTTTTTCCAGCATCGCAACGGCGTCAGGCATACGGTTGCCCGCTTCATAGACTTCTGCCACGCGCATGCGCGACAGCCAGTAGAGCGGCGAGGTATCGGCCACGGCGTTATATTCCTCGATCGCCTTGTCGTGGCGTTCGTTCAGCGCCGCAATATCGCCCATCATCATCATGCCGAAGGGGGAGGAGGGCGAGAGCAGCAGCACCATGCTGCCGTAAATCTGCGCCGAGTCATAGGCGCGGCGCTCGTACAGCAGCGTGGCGAGGTCGTACAGCGCAATCGCCGCACCATCTGCCGCGCGCGTGATATTGGGGCGCGTTTTCAGGCCCTGTTCGCCCGCGAAGGGGTTGAAGGGGAACAGGCGGCCGAGGCTGGAATAAATCGTCTCGGCGGTTTCCTTCTGGCCTTCCTGCATGAAGAAGTTGGCGACCAGCACTGCCGTGTGCAGCGTAAGGCCGTTTTTCATCGCGACGGTATAATGCTTGGCGGCCAGTTTCTTGTCGCCCGCCAGCTCGGCCATCAGGCCGGCGTGGACGTTAAATGTCGGGTCGTCCTGGTCGGCGTTCTCGCGCAGCAGTTTTAGGGCTTCTTTCTTCTTGCCAAGGCCGACAAGCGACCAGGCGTTCAGCAGCGGTTTCGTATACTGGCCGAAACCGTCTTCGGGCAGGCGCGCGATATGCTTTTGCGCGGCCTTGAAATCCTCCTTCGCCAGCGCGTCGCAGGCAAGGTAGATGGCGGCAAGCTCCGACCCGTCGGGGCGTGCGGAAATCTTCTCGGCCAGCGCCTTGGCGCGGTCATACTGGCGCGCACCGATGGTGAGCAGGAAGGTGCGCTGCTGCAGCAATGCGTTGTCGCCGTCGAAGCTCATGACGGCGTTCATGTAACCTTGCGCGGATTCCCAGTCCTGCTGGCGCTGCGCGAAGCGGCCCGCCAGGAAGTTGCCGGAAAGGGTGCTGCCCAGCTCGGGCCCGACGGTGGCCAGCGGCACAGCGGCGGGGGCAGGCGCGGTTTCGGTCTCTGCGGCCTGGGTATGCGAATTCAATGCAACGATAACAACTGCGGGGAAGAGGAAAGCGCCAAAAACGCGGAATGCCTTCACTGGTTGCCTTACTTTCACTTCACTTAATACGGCAAGTCCCCACCGTATTTTTAGGGCAGCGGCCCGCTGCCGGGGTGGTAATTCCCTTAACTACACTTTCTCACAGACTGGTTAATAACTCGTAATCCGCACATATTATATTTGTCGGGAACAAAGTTGCGCGATACCGCACGAAAATTATCCTGCCAAATCATAAAGTTACCAATATCGGAACACGCGCGAAACATTATGTGAACTTTTTCCCTTTCCGCTTGTGTCATTCGTTAACTGGGCGCATAGTGCGCCACATCCAACATCGTTAAGAATCATCGGGCATCGCATGTTCAAACGCCTGAGAGAGCTATTCAACTCCGTAACCGAACTTCATCGCGCAGCGTTGGAGGCGGGGACGCATCACCTCGGCTGGGAAATGCTCAAACGCGACCTGCCCGCAGGTGACGGCCATCCGGTGCTGATCCTGCCCGGGTTTATGACGAACGATACCTTCACTGCGCCGCTGCGCCAGCGCGTCGAGGAAAAGGGCTACAAGGCCCATACCTGGGATAACGGCATGAACCTCGGCTTTGACGAGGCAACGGCCCAGCACCTGAAAAAACGCCTGAAGGAAGTCTACGAGGCCAGCGGCAAGAAAAAAGTCTCGCTGGTCGGCCACAGCCTCGGCGGCATCTACGCGCGCGAGCTGGCGCGGGAATTCCCGCATATGGTACGCGATGTCATCACCCTTGGCACGCCCTTCGGCGGCATGGATGACCCCGCAAGCGGCACCTCTGCCGCACTGTCGAAGTTTTACGACGCGATGAACCCGAATTCGGTGCACAAGGGGCACGACGATATCGGCGCGCGTTGCCTGACGCCGCCACCGGTGCCCACCACCTCGCTCTATTCGCAGACCGACGGCATCATTAACTGGAAGGCCGCGCTGAACCCCAAGCGCGACGAAAGCGAAAACGTCGAAGTTTACGGCAGCCACCTCGGCATGACCGCGAACCCCATCACCATTGCCGTTGTGCTGGACAGGCTGGCGCAGAAGGAAGGGGAATGGAAACCCTTCGACAAGGCAAAATACCCCGCGCTCTTCATGCCGGCCAACGACGCGCCCGCAACGCCCGACAACCCCAAATGGACGGATGGCGGCGACAAGAAGAAGCAGTTCTTCAAGAAAAAGCCGAAGCCTTAATCCAGCTTACATGCCCGAATAGTTGGGCCCGCCGCCGCCCTGCGGCACGGTCCAGTCGATGTTCTGCGCCGGGTCCTTGATGTCGCAGGTCTTGCAATGCACGCAGTTCTGCGCGTTGATCTGGAACTTCGGCTGCCCGTCGGGGCCCGCCACCACTTCATAGACGCCGGCCGGGCAGTAACGCTGCGCGGGCTCGTCGTATTCGGGCAGGTTTTTGGCGATGGGGACGGTCGGGTCTTTCAGCTTTAAATGGCAGGGCTGGTCTTCCTCGTGGTTGGTATTCGAGATGAAGACCGACGACATTTTGTCGAACATCAGCACGCCATCCGGCTTGGGATAGTCGATTTTCTTGCAGTCCTTCGCCTTTTTCAGCGCCGTGTGGTCGGGATGGTTCTTGAACGTCCAGGGTGCCTTGCCGCGCAAAAAGACCGTATCGATGGCCGAATAGATAAAGCCCATGATAAAGCCCTTGTGGAAACTGGGGCGGATATTGCGCACCTTGTGCAGCTCCGCATGCAGCCAGCTGGCCTTGAATTTTTCGGGGTAGGCTGTCGCTTCCTTGGCCGAAGGGTCGCCCGCCGTAAACATCTCCGCCAGAGCTTCCGCCGCCAGCATGCCCGATTTCATCGCGGCATGGGTGCCCTTGATTTTGGGCACGTTCAGGAATCCTGCCGTATCGCCGATCAGCAAGCCGCCGGGGAAGGTAAGCTTCGGCAGCGACTGCAGGCCGCCCTCCGACAGCGCGCGCGCGCCGTAACTGATGCGCTTGCCACCCTCGAGATATTTGCGGATGGCGGGGTGCGTCTTGAAGCGCTGGAATTCGTGAAAGGGCGACAGGTAGGTGTTCTCGTAATCGAGCCCGATGACGAAACCGATAGAAACGATGTTGTTTTCCGCGTGGTACATCCACGACCCGCCATAGGTTTTCTGGTCCATCGGCCAGCCTGCGGTATGCACGATCAGCCCCGCCTGGTGCTTGTCGGCGGGGATTTCCCACAGCTCCTTGATGCCGATGCCATAGGTTTGCGGGTCGCAATCCTTGCGCAGGTTGAATTTGTTGAACAGCAGCTTGGTCAGCGAACCGCGGCAGCCTTCGGCGAACATGGTTTGCTTTGCATGCAGCTCCATGCCGCGCTGGAAGGCGGCGGTGGGCTGCCCGTGCTTGTCGATACCCATGTCGCCCGTCGCGACGCCCCTGACAGAACCATCGTCGTTATACAGCACCTCTGCCGCGGCAAAGCCCGCATAGATTTCCACGCCCAGCGCTTGTGCCTGCTCCGCCAGCCATTTGCCGAAAACGCCAAGGCTGATGATGTAATTGCCCTTGTTGTGCATCTGCGGCGGAGTGGGCAGGCGGATGGATTTCGTTTTGGTCAGGAACAGGAATTTGTCTTCCTTCGCGGGCGTGTTCAGCGGCGCGCCTTTTTCCTTCCAGTCGGGGATAAGCTCGTTCAGCGCGCGTGGCTCGATCACCGCGCCCGACATAAGGTGCGCGCCGACCTCCGAGCCTTTCTCCAGCACGCAGACGGTGACCTCAGGCTTCAATTGCTTGAGCCGGATGGAGGCGGCGAGGCCAGCGGGGCCAGCGCCCACGATCACCACGTCATAGTTCATCACATCGCGCGGAGTATCCATAATCGAAATCCTCATTGTTGCTTGAAAAATATAGCTAAATCAGGGGTAAAAGAAAATCCCCGCCCTGCGTGAACAGGGCGGGGATTTTTGGAGAGGTAAGTACTTGTTACTGGACGATCAGGTTGCCGTTGGTGACCAGCAGGTCCTCGTCCGTCAGGCCGGTGACGCCTTGCAGCGTACCCACCTGCACGAAGTTCACGCCGTTGGCGAGGCCGTCCGCGTCGATCATGACCACGCTGTTGCCGACGCTGTCGTTGATCTGCACGAAGTCGCTCAGGGCATGCAGGAACGGATCGTAACCGATGAGCAAGTCGGCGATATCAAGCGCGTCGCCCTGGCCGGTGTTGAAGTCCGTCACCACGTCGCCCGAGTTCTCCATGAAGAAGATGTCGTCGGAGAGGCCGCCGGTGAGGGTGTCAGCGCCGGTGCTGCCATCGAGCACGTTGCTGCCCGCGTTGCCGATGATGGTGTTGGCGACGCCGTTACCCGTGCCGTCGATGTCGGCCGAACCGGTGAGGGTCAGGTTCTCGAGGTTCGCGCCCAGCGTATAGCTGACCGCGGACTGCACCGTGTCCGTGCCTGCGCCTGCGCCTTCCGTCACCACGTCGCCGACCTCGTCAACGACGTAGGTGTCGTTGCCTGCGCCCCCTGCCATGGTGTCGGCGCCCGCGCCGCCATCCAGCACGTTGTTGCCGGTGTTGCCGTTCAGGATGTTGGCGACACTGTTACCAGTGCCGTCGATGTTGCCGGCGCCGGTGAGCGTCAGGTTCTCGAAGTTCGCGGCCAGCGTGAATGTCAGCGCGCTCGACACCGTATCGGTGCCTTCGGCCGCGTTTTCGACGATGGTATCCGTCGCGTCGACGATGTAGGTGTCGTCGCCCAGGCCGCCCGACATCGTATCCGCACCCGCGGCGCCGTCCAGCGTGTTATTGCCGTCGTTGCCGGTGATGATGTTGACGCCGGTGTTACCCGTGCCGTTGATGTTGGTAACGCCGGTCAGCACCAGGTTTTCGACGTTCGCCGCCAGCGTCCAGTTGACCGAGGCGCGCACGGTATCCGTGCCTTCGCCCACGTTCTCTGTCGTGACGTCGGCGACGTTGTCGACGATGTAGACATCGTTGCCCGTGCCGCCGATGAGCGTATCCGCACCCGCGCCACCGTCCAGCGTGTTGGCTGCCGTGTTGCCGGTGATGGTGTTGACGACGACCGAGCCCGTGCCGTTGATGGCGGAGCCGCCGGTCAGGGTCAGGTTCTCGGCCTCGGTGCCCGTCAGGTTGAAGCTGACGGAAGACTGCACGAGGTCGGTGCCTTCGCCCGCGATCTCGGAAACCACGTCGCCCGCGTCATCGACCACATAGGTGTCGTTACCGGTCGAGCCGCGCATCAAGTCCGCGCCCGCGCCGCCGTCGATGATGTTTGCAGAGGCGTTGCCGTCGATCGTGTTGACAAGGGCGTTACCTGTGCCGTTCACCGCGCCCGCCAGCAGTACGAGGTTCTCGAAGTTCGCGCCCAGCGTGAAGGTGAGGGTGGAACGCACAGTGTCGATCTGCGTCAGGCTTGCATTGGTTTCGGTCACGACGTCGCCGACGTTGTCGACGAAGTAGGTGTCGTTGCCGTCGCCGCCGGTCATCGTATCCGCGCCCGTGCCGCCGTCGAGCGAGTTGTCGCCCGTATTGCCGAGGAGGATGTTGACCGAGGTGTTACCGGTCGCGTTGATGTTGCCGGCCGCCGCATCGAGGGTGATATTCTCGAGGTTGGCGAGCGCCGAGATCGAGTAGCTGATGGAGGCGACGACCGTATCGGTGCCTGCCGCCGCCGCTTCGGTTACCACGTCGCCGACGTTGTCGACATAGTAGGTGTCGTTACCCGCGAGGCCGACCATGGTGTCCGCGCCGACGCCGCCGTTCAGCGTGTTGTCGCCGGTGGTGCCGGTCAGCACGTTGACGTCGTTGTTGCCGGTCGCATCCAGGTTGCCGCCGGAAAGCGTCAGGTTGTCGACGTTGTCGGCCAGCGTGTAGGAAACGGTAGAGGTCACGGTATCCGTGCCTTCGCTCGCGATTTCCACGATAACATCGCCCGCGTCGTCGACGGTGTAGGTGTCGTTGCCGTTGCCGCCGATCATGGTGTCCGCGCCCGCGCCGCCGTTCAGGGCGTTCACGGCCGAGTTGCCGGTGATGGTGTTGTTGAGCGCGTTACCCGTGCCGTTGATCGCCGTTACGCCCGTCAGCACCAGGTTCTCGAGGTTCGCGCCCAGCGTGTAGGTGACGCCGATCATGACGGTATCGGTGCCTTCGGAGGCGTTTTCGGTCACCACGTCGGTTGCGACATCCAGGACATAGGTGTCGTTGCCAAGGCCGCCGACCAGCGTGTCGATACCCGTGCCGCCATCCAGCGTGTTGTTGCCGCTGTTGCCGGTGATGATATTGACGGCCGTGTTACCGGTCGCATCGATGTTGGCCGAGCCCGTCAGCGTCAGGTTCTCCACCTGCGCCAGCGCGGCGATGCTGTAGGTGATGTTGGCCTGGATGGTGTCGGTACCGCCCGCAGCCGCTTCGGTCACCGTGTCGCCCGCGTCATCGACGATATAGACGTCGTTGCCCGCAAGGCCGATCATGGTGTCAGCGCCCACGCCGCCATCGAGCGTGTTGTTGCCCGTGTTACCGGTCAGCGTGTTGATGTCGCTGTTGCCGGTGGCGTTGATGTTGGTCGCGCCGGTCAGCGTCAGGTTCTCGACGTTGGCCGCCAGCGTATAGGTGACGCTGGAGCTGACGCTATCCGTGCCGCCGCCCGCCAGTTCCGTCACCACGTCGTTGATGTCGTCGACGGTATAGGTGTCGTTGCCTGCAAGGCCCGCCATCACGTCCGCGCCCGTGCCGCCGTTCAGGGCGTTGGCCGAGCTGTTGCCGGTCAGCACGTTGATGCCTGCGTTACCGGTCGCGTTGATCGCGCCGCCCGCGTCGTCCAGCGTGATGTTCTCGATGTTGGCCAGCGCCGCGATCGTGAAGGTGATGGTCGAGCGCACGGTGTCGGTGCCGGCCGAAGCCGCTTCCGTCACCACATCGGCCGCGTTGTCGACGATATAGGTGTCGTCGCCCAGCAGGCCGACCATCGTATCCGCGCCGGTGCCGCCATCCAGCGTGTTGTTGGCGTCGTTACCGGTGATGGTGTTGACCGCGGTGTTACCCGTGCCGTTGATGTTGTCGCCGCCCAGCAGGGTCAGGTTCTCGATGTTGGCCGAAAGCGTGTAGCCGATATAAGCCTGCACAAGGTCTGTGCCTGCAGCAGCGCCTTCCGTTGCCACGTCGCCGGCGTCGTCGATGACATAGGTGTCGTTACCCGTGCCGCCGATCATGGTATCCGCGCCCAAGCCGCCGTCCAGCACGTTGTTACCCGTCGTGCCGTTGATGGTGTTGACAAGGTCGTTACCCGTGCCGTCGATGTTGCCTGCGCCCGTCAGCGTGAGGTTTTCGACGTCGTCGGACAGCGTGTAGGTGACCGACGAGTTGACCTGGTCGGTGCCTTCGCCCGCCAGCTCGACGATGTCGTCGCCCGCGTTGTCGACGGTATAGGTATCGTCGCCCGCGCCGCCGGTCATCAGGTCCGCGCCGGCCAGGCCGTCGAGGGTGTTGTTGGCCGCGTTGCCGGTCAGGTCGTTGTTAAGCGCGTTGCCGGTGCCGTTGATGGCCGCGACGCCCGCCAGGACCAGGTGCTCGACGTTCGCGCCCAGAGTATAGGTGAGGGAGGAGAGGACGGTGTCGTTGTTGCCGCCGCCCGCCAGTTCCGTCACCGTGTCGCCCGCGTCGTCGACGATATAGGTATCGTCGCCGCTGCCGCCGATCATGGTGTCGTTACCGCCCAGGCCGTCCAGTGTGTTGTTACCTCTGTTGCCGGTCAGCGTGTTGATGTCGCTGTTACCGGTCGCGTTGATGTTCGTCGCACCGGTCAGGGTCAGGTTTTCGACGTTTGCGCCCAGCGTATGCGTCACGGCGGAGTTCACGAGGTCCGTGCCTTCCGCTGCGTTCTCGACAATTGTGTCGCCTGCGTCATCGACGTTATAGGTGTCGTTGCCCGCGCCGCCGACCATGGTGTCCGCGCCGCCCAGGCCGTTCAGCGCGTTGTCAGACGCGTTGCCGGTCAGGATGTTGACGCCGCTGTTGCCGGTCGCGCTTGCGGCCGTGCCGGTCAGCGTCAGGTTCTCGACGTTGGTGAAGCCTGCGATGCTGAAGTTGACGCTGGCCTGGACCGTGTCGGTGCCCGCGCCGGCTGCCTCGGTGATAACGTCGCCCGAAATGCCGCCCACATCCGCGATGTAGGTATCGTCGCCCAGCCCGCCCGCCATGGTGTCGGCGCCAGCGCCGCCATCCAGCGTGTTGTTGCCGTCGTTGCCGGTCAGGGTGTTTGCAGCCGTGTTGCCGGTGCCGTTGATGGCCGCAACACCGGTCAGCACCAGGTTCTCGACGTTGGCGGTAAGGCTATAGGTGATGGAGGAGTTGACGGTATCGGTGCCGTCGCCCGAGGCTTCGGTGATGGTATCGCCCGCGTCGTCGACAATGTAGGTGTCGTTACCGGCGAGGCCGACCAGCGTGTCCGCGCCCGCGCCGCCGTCCAGAGTGTTGTTGCCGGTGTTGCCGGTGATGACGTTCACGTCGGCGTTACCCGTGCCGTTCACGTTGCCGGCGCCAGTCAGCACCAGGTTCTCGACGTTTACGGTCAGGGTGTGGCTGGAAGCCGAGCGTACGGTGTCCGTGCCGCCTGCGGCCGCTTCGATGACCTGGTCGCCCGCGTCGTCGACGATATAGGTGTCGTCGCCGAGGCCGCCGGTCATGGCGTCGGATCCCGCGCCGCCGTCCAGCGTGTTGTTGCCGTCGTTACCGGTGATGAAGTTGACGCCGCCGTTGCCGGTGCCATCGATGTTTGCAACGCCAGTCAGGACCAGGTTCTCGAGGTTCGCGCCCAGCGTATAGGAAGCATTGGCGTTAACGGTATCGGTGCCTTCGCCGACGTTTTCGGTGATGGTGTCGCCGATATCGTCGACGATATAGCTGTCGTTGCCCGCGCCGCCGATCATGGTGTCGGCGCCCGCCATGCCGTTCAGCGTGTTGTTGGAGGCGTTACCGGTCAGGATGTTGACATCCGCGTTACCGGTCGCGCTCACGGCCGTGCCCGTCAGGGTCAGGTTGTCGACGTTTGCGCCCAGCGTGTAGTTGATGGACGACTGAACGGTGTCGGCACCGGCTGAGGCCGCCTCGGTCACCGTGTCGCCCACGTTGTCGACGAAATAGGTGTCGTCGCCCAGGCCGCCCGCCATGATGTCAGCGCCGGCGAGGCCGTCGATGCTGTTGTTGCCGTCGTTGCCGGTCAGGGTGTTGTTAAGCGCGTTACCGGTCGCATTCACGTTTGCGACGCCGGTCAGCGTCAGGTTTTCGACATCCGCGCCCAGCGTGTAGGAAATTGCCGATTGCACGGTATCCGTGCCGCCCAGCGCTGCTTCCGTCACCACGTCGCCCGCGTTGTCGACGACATAGGTGTCGTTGCCCGCGCCGCCGATCATGGTGTCAGCGCCCGCTGCGCCATCCAGCGTGTTGTTGCCGCTGTTGCCGGTGATGATGTTGACGTCCGCGTTACCCGTGCCGTTGATGGCGGAAGAGCCGCCCAGCGTCAGGTTGTCGACGTTCGCGCCCAGCGTGAAACTGACGGTCGTGCTGACGGTGTCGGTGCCTTCGCCCGCGACTTCGGTCACAATATCTCACGTCTGGACTCCAATCACGCGTACCTAGCACTAGACCCCGATAATGCTTT
>CAZNRN010000029.1:0-41695 GCA_964575605.1 uncultured Micavibrio sp.
CGCTGAACAGGCCGTGTTCGAACAAGTACGTCTTTACGACGCACAACAGATTTTACAGGACCGCGCTTTCAAGGATGACAAGAAGATCACCCCCGAAACGCTTATCAAAGCTTACCGTCAGGAACAGAAAGAACTGATGCGTGAGTTGGAGCGCAAGCCCGGCGACCCCGCGACGCAAGCAAAGCTTGAAAAACTTGATGAAAGCCTTGTATCGATAACGCAGAGCCTCGACTATATCGCCGTCAATGCCGCGCGGGGCGTCGATATCACGAAAGACAGGTCGCTGCGCGATGTCGATCTTCCGCCGCTCGTGAAGCCCGCCGAAGGAACTCCCGAAGTCGCGACCGGCGGCAGCAATTTTGTCGCCCGGCGCCCCGTCATGGGCATGTAATCCTCTTATCAAAGCTTCCAGAGCCCCTTGGACGCTATGCGCCGTATTTCTTTGTATCTGCCTGTATTTCAAAGCCAATTACCTTATTTTTTGCAAATTAATTGACATATCTGTTAATTCCCCTAATATCTTCGCGAAATAACAAGGAGTTCGTCGATGAATGGCAAACGCAACCAGTTCCATTACGGCCTCGGCGATGGCTTCGGCGCCTCCGCCCTGCTCGGCTGTATAGGTGCAGGCGTTTGCGCAGGCATCACCGCCCTTTTCGGCGGCCCGGTCGTGATCGTGGCTGCGGTTGGCGCGGGCCTTTTCGGCTTGCTGGGTGCGGCAGGTTCTGCCCTTGGCGCAGCAACTTCCGGCACTGGCGATTACCGCGCGTCATGGGCTGCCGGCATTCCTACAACTGCTTTACTTGTTGCAGGCATTCTTGCACTGGGCAGCGATGCACCAGCACCCAAACCACCCGTGAAAGACCCCACCACGGTTACGCAACAGTTCAACGGCGCGGTGTCGAAAATTTCGACCAGCGATGCGGCCAGCTGCGTGCCGAAAGGCTCTTACCCCGTCAACATGATGGCGTCTAAAGGCCCCCTCGCCCCTGGCGGCTAAGCTTATGGCAAGGCTCCATACCTTCTAAACCCCATATAACCATACCCTTGGCAATTGTTTGCGCCTTGCCGAGCTTGTAGGGAATCGCTATCGGCGCATATAATATTTCAATTAAAAATCAAATACCTGGAGAGCCGTCTTGGCCATCAAAGCCGTCGAGAAAAACCAGCCCGCCCCGTGGAGCCCGGACAGCTGGAAATCAAAACCCGCCGCACAAATGCCGGTGTACGACAATCCGCAGGAGCTCGCGATTGTTGAAGAGACGCTCAAAAATTATCCGCCGCTCGTCTTCGCGGGCGAAGCGCGCCGCCTGAAAAAATCGCTGGCCAAAGTCGCCGCAGGCGAAGCCGTGCTGCTGCAAGGCGGCGACTGTGCTGAAAGTTTCGCCGAATTCCACCCCCGTAACATCCGCGATACTTTCCGCGTATTGTTGCAGATGGCAGTCGTAATGACCTTCGCGGCCGCCATGCCCGTCGTGAAAGTCGGCCGCATCGCCGGCCAGTTCGCCAAGCCGCGCAGCGATGCGAACGAGACGCGCAACGGCGTGACGCTGCCCAGCTATAAAGGCGACATCATCAATGGCTCGGAATTCACGCCTGAATCCCGCCGCCCCGATCCGCAGCGCATCATCCGCGCCTACAACCAGTCGGCTGCAACACTGAACCTCGTCCGTGCCTTCGCGCATGGCGGTTATGCCGACCTGCACCGCGTCAACAAATGGACGCTGGATTTCGTGAAAAGCCATCCGCTCTCTGACCGCTACCGCGACCTGACCGACAGGCTGGATCACGCGCTGGCCTTCATGGCGGCGGCAGGTATTACTTCAGAAAACACCGCACAAATCCGCGATGTCGATTTCTACACCTCGCACGAAGCGCTGCTGCTGCCCTATGAGCAGGCACTGACGCGCACCGACAGCACGACCGGCGAGCCCTACGCTGTTTCCGGCCACCTGCTGTGGATCGGCGACCGCACGCGCCAACCAGAAGGCGCACATGTCGAATTCCTGCGCGGCGTCAAAAACCCGATCGCCTTCAAATGCGGCCCCAGTCTGGCGGTCGACGATATGCTGAAGCTGATCGATATCCTGAACCCCGAAAACGAGCCGGGCCGCCTGACGCTCATCAGCCGCATGGGGCACGAAAAAGTTGAGAAGCACCTCCCCGCGCTAATCCGCGCGGTGAAGAAAGAAGGCCACCAAGTGACTTGGTGCTGCGACGCCATGCACGGCAATACCCGTACGTCTTCGACCGGCTATAAAACCCGTGAATTCGGTAATATCATGTCGGAAGTGAAACAGTTCTTCGACATCCACTATGCGGAAGGCAGCTATCCGGGCGGCGTGCATTTCGAGCTGACAGGGCAAGACGTCACCGAATGTGTCGGTGGTGCCTACAAAATCACAGATGAAAACCTGTCGGAGCGCTACCACACGCATTGCGACCCGCGCCTCAACGCCTCGCAGGCACTTGAACTCGCCTTCCTGATCGCCGACGAACTTGCGACGCATTACAAACGCCGCAAACAGGTGGCCGAAGACGAGGCCCTGAAAATCTGATGTCGAAGCACTTCACCATCACCTGCGCTCAACTGAACCCCACGGTGGGCGATATCGCCGGGAACATCAAAAAGGTGATGGAAGTTTACGCCAAACATAAAACACAGGCAGACCTGATCGTTTTCTCGGAAATGGTGATTTCCGCCTACCCCACCGATGACCTTGTTCTGAAACCCTTCTTCATCGACCGTGTGATGAAGGGCGTCGAGAACCTGGCGCGCAAAATTGACGGCTCCGGCGCGGGGCTCCTGGTAAGCGCCCCATGGCGCGACCAGGGCAAGGTTTTCAATGCCGCGCTGCTGCTGCATGACGGCAAAATTGTCGCCAAACGTTACAAGCATAACCTACCCAATTACGGCGTCTTCGACGAAGTGCGCGTCTTTGCGCCCGGCGACCTGCCGCAGCCCGTCGACTTCAAGGGTGCGCGCCTCGGCATCATGACCTGCGAAGACATGTGGTTCCCCGAAGTCACCAGCCACCTGCGCAAGCTGGAAGCGGAAATCCTGATTTCCCCGAACGGCAGCCCATTTGAGATGGAAAAAACCCATGTGCGCCTCGACCATGCGCGCAAGCGGGTGAGCGAAAGCGGCCTCCCTCTCCTCTACGTCAACCAGGTTGGCGGGCAAGACGAACTGGTTTTCGATGGCGCAAGCTTCATCATGGACCACACCGGCAAAGTGCTGACACAGCTGCCCAGCCATCAGGAATACATTACCACCAGCATCTGGGAACAGGGCGTCGACCGCGTCTGGATCTGCAAGTCGACTGAAGCCTCGCACGACCTGTTCAGCGGCTCCGAAGCCATCTACCAGACACTTATGCTCGGCCTGCGCGATTACGTCGAAAAAAACGGCTTCCCGGGCGTACTCTTGGGCATGTCGGGTGGCATCGATTCCGCCCTCTCAGCCGCGATTGCCGTGGATGCGCTGGGGCCGGAGCGCGTGCGCTGCTACATGATGCCCTCGGCATATACATCCGCTGAAAGTATCGAAGACGCGTCATCCTGCGCGCAGATGCTGGGCATCCAGCACGGCAATATCCCGATAGAACCAGTGGTTAAATCCTACGGTGAAGCGCTGAAGGCCGCCACCAACCAGAACATGCTGGGTACCGCCGCTGAAAACATTCAGGCCCGCGCACGCGGCATGCTGCTGATGGCGCTATCGAACGCTACCGGATATATGGTGCTGTCGACCGGCAATAAATCGGAAATGTCGGTCGGCTACGCGACTCTCTATGGCGATATGTGCGGCGGGTATAACGTTTTGAAAGACGTCTACAAGATGACTGTCTTCGAACTCGCCAAATGGCGAAACCAGCAGCACCCGAAAAACGCCCGCGGCACTGCGGCGCGCGTGATACCCGAGCGTATCATCACCAAGCCGCCCTCGGCCGAGCTGCGCCCCGACCAGAAGGACGAAGACAGCCTGCCGCCCTATGCTGTGCTGGACGACATTTTGCTCTGCCTTGTCGAGAAGGAAATGAACCTCGACGAAATCGCCGCACGGGGCCACGCGCCCGAGCTGGTGAACAAGGTGTGGAAGCTGCTGGACAACGCCGAGTACAAACGCCGGCAGGCCTGCCCGGGCGTAAAAATCAGCCGCAAGGCTTTCGGGCGCGACCGGAGATACCCGATCACAAATAAATTCACAGATTTGATAACTGAACACGGATAGGGACTAGGGGTAGTCAACATGGGGAGTTCAAGGGGATGGAAACTTACGACAACGTAGTCAAGGCTCAAGCGCTCTACCAGAGAATGATGGCCGCGCAGACCGCCGCCGAATTCAAGAAAGTTTTTTCCGATGCCATCCGCGCGAATACGCTGGATGATTTCCACCCTGTTGTCGTGCGCGCGGAATTGGCCGTAACGCTTTCAAAGGCGGCCGAGGCTAAAGCCGAAAACGCCACGCTCGATTTCAAGGATTACATCTATACAACCTTCGGCATCCGCCCCCGCCACCTGTTGGGGCTTGACGCACAGCTGATGGCCGACATCATGGGACGCGAGCTGGTTGAAGTTGAAGGCATTTTCCGGGACTTTGACTATACGCTGGAAAATGGTATGGTCGCCGGCCATCCCGACGCCGGCCAGCAACCCAAAGTCGTGCAATTCGCGGAGGCAAGAAAGAAAAGAGCCTCCGGAGATGCTGCCTAGACCCAACCATTACAACGATGCCGACGACTGGTTCTTCTATTTCCGGATGACCAAGGCACTGCCCGGCATTCCCGCGAAATTCCGCGCCGAAATGGAATTGATCCCAGACGCCAAAGCCGCGCGCACAATCCTGACAGCCTATGCCGCAACCGCGCTCGATATATCACTTTTCGGCGGCTACCCGAAAATGGACAAGCTGGCGCAAGAGCTTGAAACCATGTTCGATCTCACCCCCGCTCACATGATGCGCCTCAACCTCGACGATATTTCCATCCTGATGCGCAACATGAACGCCGACCACCTCGGCAAGCGCCTCGCAGAAGCTGGCTTTGAAAATGACGGCAAAGTCATCACCGGCTTCACCCCGCCGCCCGCACCCAAAGCCGCCCAGCTGAAACCCAAACCGCCGGTAATTTACGGGCCGGGGTTTTAATTTCCCTTTAAAAACGTGCTTTTCCCTCCCCCCGTAAACTTCCGTTGACTCTGAATAAATAATTATGTAAATTAAGCATGGCTAAATTCAGGTAGAGAAAATGGCAGACCCTAAGTCGCTGACAGTCCAGTTCCGCAAAGCAACGCGCCGCGACGTGCCGCGCGTTACCGAACTGTACCTCGATTGCTTCGGCAAGTGGAGCAAGGCGGAGCAGATCCCCGACTACATCGACGAAATGGCCACCAACAAAGACTGGCAGATGATTGTGGCCGAGGACAAACCCGGCCATATCGCGGGCTTCGTGCTGATTAACTGCAACTATGCCGAACCTCACCCAGGCGGTTTCGTCAACGTAGACGTGTTGGCAGTGGACGAAAAATGCCGCGGCCTGGGCTTGGGCAAATCCCTGATGGGCATGGCCGATATGGTCGCGCGCAACGAGAGCGTTGGTGTTGTTTCACTTCAGGTTCACGAAGACAATGCCGGCGGGATCAAGCTTTACCACACCCTGAAATTCAACGAAGTTGGCCGTCGCGAAGCTTATTATAGTGACGGCCGCGCCGCTATCGACATGATAAAAGTCCTTGGCCCCGCCGCAGCTAACGATGTCGAACCACACCCCGCCACCCTGCGTCCCAAACGCTCGGCCTTGCAGAAATTTTTCGGGCTTTAATGCCCTAACAGCTCAGCCACGCTGCTATCCAGAGATGCCATAAATTTTTCGATAGACGCCGTATAGGCTTCATCCTTGCCTACATCAGCATTTATAGTTCCATGGTTTTTCTGCTGCGGCAGCACTTCGGCATGGATGCCAAGCCCCTTACTTTTTTCAGCATATTCCTTTGCCTGTTCGCAAGGCTTGTCAGGGCGGCGTGCACCGCAGATACCAAGCCATGGCGCGGCATTTTTATCGAGCATGTGGTATGGCGACATCGAGGGCCAGACCGATTCATCCGAACCGAAAGCTTCCTTGTAGCGCGTCTTCATCATGCGCACGGCATTGGGCATCTGCGTCACGACGTTGATGGCGCCTGAATCGAGGGATACAGCACCTAACACTGCCTTAGCGCCCGCCTTTTCACGCAAGCCGCTATCGGCGTTGACCAGCGATATCAGGTGCGCGCCGGCGGAATGCCCCATCAAAATTACCTTGGCACCGTCGCCGCCCCATTCCTTCGCGTGCTGCTGCACATAGGCAAGCGCCCGGGCGACATCCAGCCCTTGCGCATCTGCCATGCTGCCGTCCCCGACCATCGGATAATTGACGCTGATAAAAATAAAACCCTTGGATACCCAGCGGGCGACTTTCTTTTCCACCACGCCCTTGTGCGCTTTATCGCCGGTGCACCAGCCGCCGCCATGCACCATGAAGATAATAGGCGCGGGTGCCCCGGATTGATCCGGCAGGTAGATGTCTATTTTCTGGCGCGGCTGTTTGCCGTAGGCGACATCCTGTAAATCCGGCTGGATGGATGATTTCATTTTCTGGCCCGCGCGCCGCTCGGCGAGCTTTTTTACTTTCGCGTCCCATTCGGCGCAACTGGCGCCACCACCGCCTTCATTATCGAACAGACCCGCACCGCCCTCTTCCCCGCCGCCGCGCTGGCGGAGCATCTCGAGCAGACGCCCCCGCGCCTCAGCCTCCGGCGCAAGGCAGAGGATAAGCAAAAAGAGGGCAAGGATGATTGCGAGCTTTTTCATGGTGCCTCTGGAGTTATACCGCTTTACTTGCAAAATCCCTGCGCATTCTAGCAATCAAAGCCTGTAATAGCCTGATTTTCGGCTATAATTTGCCATAAAATGTATTTGGCTTTTCAGGCGGCTGATGTATATTAAACGGTCTGAAAATGAAGGGATTACGATTATGACTGTCGCCGTTAGATTTGCCCCCAGCCCCACCGGAAAGCTGCATGTCGGCTCCGCGCGTACCGCGCTGATCGTCTGGCTCTGGGCGCGCAAGAACAAAGGCACCTTCATGCTGCGCATCGACGACACCGACCTGGTGCGCTCGACCGAGGAAAACGTCGACGACATCAAGGCCGGCCTCGAATGGCTGGGCCTGAACTGGGACAGCTTCGCCCGCCAGCGCGACCGCAAAGAAGAATATACGCGCACGATCCAGAAGCTGAAAGATAACGGCCGCCTCTACCCCTGCTATGAAACCGAGGAAGAGCTGGAACTGAAGCGCAAAGTCCAGCTGAACATGAAGCAGCCGCCGATCTACGACCGCGCCGCGCTGAAACTGACCGACGAGCAAAAGGCGAAATACGAAGCCGAAGGCATCAAGCCCCACTGGCGCTTCAAGCTGAACCACGAACCCATCGTCTGGGACGACCTCGTGCGCGGCAAGGTGGAATTCCACGGCAAGGATATGTCGGACCCCGTGCTTGTGCGCGCCGACGGCCGCCCGCTTTACCACATCTGCTCGGTCATCGACGATATCGATTTCAAGGTCACGCACATCGTGCGCGGCGAAGACCACGTGACGAACACCGCCTGCCACAAGCAGATGTTCGAGGCCCTCGGCGCGAAGCCGCCAACCTTTGCGCACGTTACGCTGTTGGGCGATATGGAAGGCGGCAAGCTTTCCAAGCGCAAGGGCGGCTACGGCATCAAATCGCTGCGCGAGGAAGTCGGCATCGAGCCGATGGCGCTTATTTCCCTTGTCGCGCGCATCGGCACCTCGGACCCCATCGAGCCGCTGTTCACGATGCAGGAAGTCATCGACAGCTTCGACTTCTCGAAATTCTCTCGTAACCTGCCTAAGTTCGACGAAGACGAACTGTACCGCCTCAATTCGAAAATCCTGCACCAGAAACCCTTTGCCGAGGTGAAGGATCGCCTCGCCGCCATGGGCCTAAAGGAAATCGACGAAGCCTTCTGGAACGCCGTGCGTCCGAACCTCGAAATCCTCTCCGACATCGCCGACTGGTGGCATGTGGCCAAGGGCAACGTGACGCCCGTTATACAGGACGCCGATTTCGCCAAGACCGCCGCCGAACTGCTGCCCCCCGCACCGTGGGACAGCACCACCTGGCAAAAATGGGTCGAGGAGATCAAGCTAAAAACTAACCGCCGCGGCAAGGAACTCTTCATGCCGCTCCGCTGCGCCATCACCGGCCAGGAACACGGCCCCGACCTGAAAGACCTGCTCCCCCTCATCGGGCGCGAGCGCGTGCTTGAAAGGCTGAAGGCGGCATAATTTGGCCGGCACCAATACAGCGATAAGCAACTTGCCAGAAACGGGCGCACTCGCCCCCGTTGTCATTCTCGTACGCCCGCAACTGGGTGAAAATATCGGCATGTGCGCGCGGGCGATGCTGAACTGTGCCGTGACGGAGATGCGGATTGTGAAGCCGCGTGACGGCTGGCCAAATCCCGCGGCGGTGACGGCGGCTTCAGGCGCGATCGCCGTGTTGGAAAACGCGAAGATTTTCGAGACTGTGGAGGAAGCGATATCGGACCTCACCTTCGTCGTCGCCACCACGGCGCGCGAACGCGGCATGGTGAAGGAGATTTATACGGCAGAGGCGGCGGCCAAGGTCATCCGCGAGAAAAACGGAGGCGGCAAACAGACCTGCGGGATCATGTTCGGACCCGAGCGCACGGGGCTGGAAAGCGACGACGTCGCGCAGGCGAACGCCATACTGAATATCCCGCTCAACCCCGGCTTTTCGTCGCTGAACCTTGCGCAGGCGGTTTTGCTGACCTGCTATGCATGGCTTTCGGCCGATAACCCCTTTAGCGTGCATGAAGTGCAGCGCGTGCTGGGTGAAACCTCACTCGCGACGAAGGACGAAATCAACAACCTGATGGACCATTTCGAGGAAGAACTGGATGCCGGCGGCTTCTTCCGCAGCCCCGAGCAGAAACCCACCATCCTGCGCAACATGGCCAATTTTTACCATCGCTCCGGCATCACGGCGCAGGATGTGCGCACGTTGCATGGTGTTATTAAATGCCTTGTGGGTGCCAAGAAGAAAAAATCGGAATAACCTTACAGCAGTGCCGAAGGCTCCGGAAAATACGGATGTTCATTTCCCTGCACCTGCGGAGCATAGCCGTCAAATTTCGACAGGTCGCCTTTAAACAAATCCCATGCTTCCTGCGTCATGGCCTGCACGTGCAGGTGTTCATACCAGCCGCCGTTTTCATGGCAGCGCCCGACTAAGCCGACAATATCTCCGGGACTCACGGCATCGCCCTCCTTATGCTTCACCGAACCCTTGGCAAGGTGTGCATAAAGAAAATGGCTGATGCGGCCGATGGGTTTATCGAGGCGGAACATGATAACACCGCCCCAGCCGCCGTCCTGTTCATGATCATGGATGATTTTGGTGACCGTGCCGGGATATTTCACCGTCAGCGCCGTATCGGCCGGAATATTCACATCAATGGCGACATGCACGGCCTTTTCCGGGTTCAGGTATGAGCCGCGCCAGAGGTCGCGGCGGTCTTCGAGGTAGCCGCCGAAGGAATACTCCACGCCCCAGCGGTGGTGCAGCCGTGCCAGCGCACGATCGGTCAGGTCGGCATCCAGATAGCGGCTGCGCGCGGGCTGCTTTTTGCTGCTTAACGCGCATTCGTTCATGTTGATGTAGCGCGCCTTTTTGCCCTCCAAAGCAGGGAAAATCGACATCGTTATCGTTTCATCATTGGCGAACACCGGATTCTCCATAAACACAAAACGGGCGGTATATTGACCCTGCGTAACATAAGGGATAGAAAAATAATATACCTCATTCAACATCGCCGGACACGACCATGTATCTGCATGGAGTTCAAAGATGAAGGATAAATTTAACCCGAATGCCAAAAAGCATGAGGTGGCGATCATCGATGACATCGACGATCCAAAATCCGCTGCGCTGCTAAAGCGCGCCTATCACGAAGTCTACCTGCCTGCCTTCCCGATCGCCTCGGAACGCGAAAGCCTCGAGCAATGGTGCGCACGGCTGAAACGCGGCAAGGATGATATCGTTGTCGTTGGCGAAAACCTTGCCGACCCTGAAAAAGCCGTGATCAAGGGCCTTTGCGTTGGCGTGTATTTTTCAATTTCCGATGTGGGCCTGCTGTCCTATTACGCTGTCCACCCGAAATGCCAGGGCCAAGGCATCGCCAAGCTGATGATAAACCGCGTCAAGCAATTGATGCTGGAACGCGCCGAAGAACAGGGCAACGTGCTGCGCGGGGTATTTATAGAGGTCAACGATCCCAAAAAGGTCGCCGCCAACCAGGATAGCTTCGACCCCGCAACGCGCGTCACCGTCTCGCAAAAGATGGGCGCGCGGGATATCCCGGTAACCTATGTACAGCCGCCGCTGCAGCCCGGCGCCGAAAAATACGCGAACCTGAAACTGATGTCATACCCACACCCGAAAACCGGCAAGCATCCGGGGCCGGATGACGTAAAAGCCTATTTAGACGCCATGTATATGTCGCACGGCATCGACGTCACGAAAGATCCCGACTACCAGAAATCGATGGAAGACATAGAGGCTTGGAAAAAACTGCCGCCTAAAGCCCCGAAACCCAAACCGCCAAAGGCCGCTTGAAATTAATGCAGCGTTGCGTCCGGCGGGCGGTGCGTTTCCACAGCCTCAGGCGTGATGATTGTCCCATGCCGTTCCGAATGGCCCAAGAGCCTTGCTCGGAAATGGGCGAATTCTTCATCGGTAATCACGCCCTGCCCCCGCAGCCAGGCGAATTTTTTCAGTTCGGCGGGCACAGGCTTTCCTGGCTCGATACGCGCATGTTTTCTCAGTGCCGCCCGGCGCCGGGATTCCAGTTCGGCGATAATGGTGTCGTACTTGCCGTCCTGCAAAACCAGCACCATGTTCTCGCGCAACGGCAAGGCCGCAAAGCAACTGTGCAAAAATTTACGCTGCAACATCAGGGTCGCGCCCATCAGTAATAGCGCGCAGGCCAGCATATTGATCAGCACCGTCGCGGCATCTTCGGGGAAGGCGACCAGAAGCGCGATTGTCATGAAGGTCAGAACTATCGCCTGCCCTGTGATTAGGGATACTTGCGGCTTGATCAGGCGGTAATCGGCACGCGCCGGCAGGTCTTCGTAGGAGACGGAGAAAGCTTTCTTTTCTCCCTTCCCGTTCACGACTTCATATTCAAGCATCGCCGGCCACAACCGGTAACTGATGACCGTGCGAAAGGCCTTCTGCTCGAATGTCTGGTCAGGAGTGTCTGCCATGTTTGCTTCCATATCCATTATATCGCGGGACCAAAAAACAGGCAGGCAGAAAAAGGGTCGCGATATTTTTAATACTTGAGTTCCAAATAGTTAGACCAAAACAAAATGCTTTATTAAGGGGCTTTTGCTCAAGTTATTGATAAGGAATGTTTTTCTGTTTCTTTTCTTGACCTCGGCCGGAGATTCGGATTATACATAATGCCGCCCGTATCGTCGGGCAGCCAAAAAAGACGAGGCATACCATGGGCTTCCTGAAAGACAAATTAGACGCGCTGCTGGGCAAGAAAAAACCTGTCGAACTGACCGAGGAAGAAAAACGCCATGCAAGCGATGCCGAAAAGCTTGCGACCTATCAGGCCTTCGACACCGAAATGGGCGCCAACCCGACGCAGGAAACGCTGCAGAAAAGATTTCAGGACGCGGTCATGGCCGGCCATACAAGCGTTATCAAGGATACGATTACCAAGGGCCTCGATTTCCCGAACGATTTCACCACGACATGGTGGCCCCCTTTCGGCGGCCCTCCCCTTACGATGCATCACAAGCCGCTTCAGATAGCCGCAAGGCGTAAATGGGCCGATGCGGTTGAGGCCATGGTCGAGCATTGCAACACCGACAACCTCCATCAGGCGCTTCGCGCTGCAGAAGCCGACAATAACATCGTTATCGGCAAAACCATCCACACAGAAATGGCTCGCCGCGGAGGCCAGCCGGAAGAAACCGCTTCTGCCGCGCCCGATACCGCCGCCCTCACCCAGCCGATTGCCGTCCGTAAATCGACTTTGCAGCTGAAATAACCACGCAACGAAAAAGCCGCCCGTTTGACGGGGCGGCTCTTCGTTGAATTCGTCGCGTAAGATTAACGCGAGTAGAATTCGATGATGAGGTTCGGTTCCATCTGGACGGGATAAGGAACGTCTTCCAGTTTCGGGCCGCGGACGAATTTGCCGGTGCCTTGCTTGTGGTCGACTTCAACGTAGCCCGGGACTTCGCGGTCGGGAGCTTCCGAAGCCAGCACGACGAGCGCCAGCTGGCGCGACTTTTCGCGGACTTCGATAGTGTCGCCGTCTTGCAATTGGAGCGAAGGGATGGTGACGCGCTTGCCGTTCACTTTAACGTGGCCATGGTTCACGAACTGGCGGGCGGCGAACATCGTCGGCACGAATTTCATGCGGTAGATGACGGTATCCAGGCGGCGCTCGAGCAGCTCGATCAGGTTCTGGCCGTTGTCGCCTTTGCGGCGGCGTGCTTCTTCGTAATACTTGTAGAACTGGCGCTCGCCGATGTTGGCGTAGTAGCCGCGCAGTTTCTGCTTCGCGAGCAATTGGATCGCGTAGTCAGTGGGTTTCTTGCGGTTCTGGCCGTGCTGGCCGGGGCCGTATTCGCGTTTGTTGAAGGGCGACTTGGCGCGGCCCCACAGGTTGACGCCAAGGCGGCGGTCGATTTTATGCTTGGCTTGTGGACGTTTAGCCATGTGATTTACCTCAATGTTTTATATCGTTTTTACAATTGTCCCGGTAGTTCGACCCTCTTGCGAGGCGACGTGGTAACGACACTACTGGCCGCCACCCGCATTCCCGAGAATGTGAGGCAATATAAGGGTTTTGGGCATATTGTCAACCTGATAGTTATGGTTAACCGCTGAAAATACAGGGTTTATCTACCTTCAAACCCTCTTCCGCGAATTTCCTTGCCCTTAAGTGGTTATTTATGTTAAATAAATACTGAATTTATCTGGAGTCCACTATGTCCCTCGTCAAATCATTCGCCAATGCCGTCCGCATCAAAGCCGGCGCTAGGCCTCTTATCGTCACAACCTCCGAAGCCATGGCAACAGTGACAAGCGACAGCCCCCTCCTCAACCTTTTCACCAAGCGTGACACCAGCATGACGGAGCGCCTGCCCGCGAAATTCGTCGCGACCGCGACGGAAGGCCTGCGCAAACCCGAGCTCCAGCTGTGGGACGTCGACGTCAATATCGACAACAGCCGTTTCGTCGAAAACGTACGCAATGGCCTGACCTATGACGCCATGCTTGATTTCATGAAGGCCCGCGAACTCTCCGTCGCCAAAGAAGCAGGCTTTGCCGGTACCGACAGTGAAATCATAGCCCAACGCAAACAGGTCGTCGCGGCGAATAATGTTTTCCGCTTCGTAAAATAAACTTGATTATACTGTGATATCGAGTGTTTCGCCGCCTGAAGACGTATCAGCCGGAGGGACTGTCGATGCGTCGTCGGCTGGCGCTGCCGCCGTCGATGATGGAGGGAGCGCAAGGCTATCAAGGCCGGCTTGAATTTGATCCAGGTACTTGCGCGACTGCTCCATGTTGACGTTGTAATACTGGCCTTCGGTGCGTAACAGGCCTTTCAGCTTGATCGCCAGGTTTTTGTAGCTGGTATGCATCGTTTTGACGGCAGTTTCAAAACTGGTGTCTTCTGCCGCAGTCGTCTCGCCCGCATTGCGCGCAGAAACGTATTCGGAGACGGCAGTGCTGAGATCTTTCAATGCGGCCGAAACAGCGTTAATCGTCGTCTTCGCGGTCGCTTTACCGTCCTTGACCGAACCCTTGATAAGGCGATGCGCATCACGCCCAAAGGCAAGACGCGCCTCTGCCGAAGACTTGTCCTTCTGGCTGTCGGTCAGCGTCGTTGAATTCTCGGTGTTATTAAGCGCCAAGGTTTCGCGTGTGCGGCTGTTCTTGAGGGTATTGAAAAGAAGGTTGTCCTTGACGATCACGCCAATACGCGAGAGCACAAGATCGGTTTCACCCGCAATCTTGTACTTGTACTTGGCTTGGAAACTTTTGAGCGACAAAATCGTCGTCATAGCGTCAATCCTTGGCGGTTCTAAGGGGACCTTCTGCCCCATCTTTAAGTATAGGTGGCGTTTGTTAATAAATGATTATCTTTCCTATAATTAACATAATATTACTGCCTGGACCTTATTCGCTTTCGGGCATGGTCAAACTTGCCTTGAAAGTGATGGAAAAGGCGCCGACCTGAAAGAACCTGGCAGTAAAAAAGAAATCGAGGCGCGCACGGGATTCACGGGGACAAAAGGCCTTGATGTATGCCGCGCAAAGCGGCCGGCCTAATATCACGGAACTGCGGATAAGCCACCTTAATATTCGGGGCTGTCGAGTATCGCTGGATCCATGCCCGGCCGGTAAAGCAGTTCGTCCTTGATTTTCATGTAATGGTCGATGCCCTTTTGCTTGTCTTCGGCAGAAAACAGCTGGTCGAACTCCTGCAGGTTCTTCATGGCCGTCGTGTCGCCGTTTTCGGCAGCCACTTTTAACCACGCATAGCCCTTATGCAGGTTTTTCTCGGGCACGCCCCAGCCGTGCTTGAGCATCGCGCCGACGTTGTTCTGGCTGAGCGCGATGCCCATTTTTGCCCCGCGCAAATAAATGGCGAAGGCCTTTTTCTGGTCGGGTTCGATCGTGCCGCAGCCCTTTTCGTACAGATATCCGATATCTGCTATCGCGCGTTCGGAGCCAAGGCTGACTGCTTTCTGTAGTAATCCTTCGGCTTTTCTGCAATCTTGCTCTGCCCCGCGTGCATCGCGGTAACGGGTAGCCAGCTTCCACGTATTAAAATCGTCATGCGGGTCGCATTCAACGGCACGCGCGATATATCCGGTCGCAATTTTCTCGTCTTTAACCACGCCTTCGCCCACGTCATAAGCCGCGGAAAGGTTCATCATTGAACGGCAGTGCCCCTTCGCCGCCGCTTTCTCCCAATAATCGATGGCCTTCTTCATATCGGCCTTGACGCCCTCACCCTTGTGATAGAGCGCGCCCAAACTGTTGTAGGCAGCGGGATACCCTTGACGCGCCATTTCCTCCAGTATTTCAAGGCCTTTCTCCGTGCCACCTTGGAAACAGTTGCGCGGCCCCTGCCCCAGCAATGTACTCAAAAAGCCAGGTGCTTTGCACGCATGGTCGATCAATTCCTTCGCCATTTGCCATTCTGCGTACGGGTCCCCTTCACTTGCCGCCAGTTCAAGGTAATGCACGGCATCACCAATATCGCGGCGCACGCCGTAGTAACCGAAATGGAAGATGTCAAACATATCACGGTTGCAGGCGGTGATGCCTTCGGCCATGCATTTCTTCAGCCATTTAAAACCTTCCTGCTGGTCAACAGGTACGCCATAACCCTTGAAATGCTGGATAGAGAGGTTGTGGTAACCGAAGTAGCTTTTGCCATCCGCCGCCTTGATGAAATACTCGCGGGCTTTTTCATGGCTCTGCTCGACGCCTTGGCCTTCCTGGTACATGACCCCGATATTATTGACTGCCCAGGCATGGCCGCTGTCGGCTGCCTTGCGATAAAGCTTCAACGCCCGTTCGTAATCCGGCGTGTTGGCCTCCATGTGAAAATAACGGCCCAGGCGGAAGGCCGCCTGCATATCACCCGCATTCGCAAGCGCAGATGCGGCCGTTATCGCGCGCTGGCGGTCTTTTTCGCCGACAGAGTCATAGATCGCCTTCATCGCATTTTCAGCGGGTTCTTCGTTCTGGGATATAGTGGCAGGCGCCGTGAATTCGTCATCGAAGCCGGCAAACGCAGGCTGTACCAATACCAAGGCGATAAGGAAGGCTAGAACCACAAAGCGCGTCATGGCGAGGGCGGTTTCGGCTGTGGCGCTTTTTGTTGTGGGGTGTTGCGCGGAGTCAGTGCTTTCTGGAAGCTTGCCTTTAATCCCTTTATCGGCCGCATCAGCGATTTCCCTGCGACCGAAGCATGTTGCAATTGCACTTCTTTTTTACGGACATGCTTTTCGGCTTCTTTTTCCAGCGTGCCGGTCAGGAAATGGCCGAGCATCTTAAAATCGCCGCGCAACGACCAGAACGGATATTTGAAAGTCGCGGGTTTATTCTTCTCGATAAACGCATGCGCCGTCCAGGCAGAGCCATAACCCGCTGCAAGACCCGCCAGCGGCAACCACCATTGCCCGGTCAGCACCGATGCGCCCAGTAAAGTGATACCTGCGGCGGTACCAGCCACATGGATCTGGCGCGTCGATTTTTTGCTGTGTTCGTTCAGGTAATAAGGCCAGAATTCTTCGAAGGATTTAATACGGTCGTTATCTTTGGCCATTTTGAAAATCCTAGCGGTTGAAGCGCGGGCCTTTGTTGGAAGGGCCCATCATGCGTTCCTGTTCGCAGCGAGAGACGGAAGGCAGTTCGGCGACAAGGCTTGCGAAATAGCGGTCGCATTTGATCTTGACGAAACCGCTGGAAAGGATGCCCTTCGTCTCGATCTGCACTTCCGCGCCGTGTTTCTTGGCGAGACGACGGATGGCGGCGGCCATTTTCTCGGCTGCCTGCGACTTGCCTTCGGCGACGCTGCCGAATTCCGCGGCAAGCCCGCCCGGCACGCGCGGAAGTTTCGCCATCACAAGATAGCTGTCACGCACGACGGACGACTGGTTGGGGCGATAGGCCACCTTGTCACCTTGGGCAGATTGAAACGGGTTGATACGGATTCACTACGCCCCTTTTATCCCATAATCAAGGGGCAACCGCATTTTACGGAATGGGAAATTTAATCCCGCTTTTTCGGGCGCTTGCGCGTTAGCGTCGCAAGGTAAATCCCTGCCGAAATGACCACTGCAGCGCCGATCCAGGTATGCACCTTGGGAAATTTGTCCCACAGCACCATGTCCAGCAGCACCACCCATATCATGCAAGAATACTGGAACGGCGCGTTGACCGAGGCCTTCGAATACCGCAAGCCCATGTAAATCATCGCCAACGCGGCGGCATCCAGCACACCCAGCCCCAGCAACATGCCCCAGTCGCGCGGCGCGACAGGCATTTTGTATTCGGTATGGAACAGGATGACCGAAACAACGGCCATGCCAATGTAATAGTAAAACGGGAAAGACCATGTGCTTTCGGTGTCGCTGAGCTTGCGTACCATCACCTGGGCTACAGCGAACATTGCAATGCCGGCGAACATTTTAAGCACCGCCGAAAGCATGCTACTATTGATCGATATCTCATGCGGCCCCAGCGCGATGACCACGCCCACGAAACTTATCAGGATGGCGACCACCTGTTTAAGCTGGAGCCTCTCTTTCAGGAATATCGCGCTCAATGTTGTAATAATCAAAGGCCCGCAGAAGGCAATCAGGTAAGCGCTGACCAGCGGCAGGTAGGGATAGGCCTGGAACGTCAGATAGGCGCCGGCAGTATTGATAACCATCAAAGGCGCCTGCCATCGCCAGTTTTTCCACCGCAGCCCCCGCAGGTCTTTCTGCGTCCACGAAATGAACACCATGCAGAACGCGCCGACGATGCCGTCGAACAGCATCACTTGCGACCACGGGAACCCCGCTTCCTGCACAGCCTTGTTCAGCGCCGAAAACAGCGACAGGAAAAAATACGCCGAAATCGTCAGCGAAATACCAATATGGGGGACGTGCTGGCGTGACATTAACCGGACTTATTCCCCGCTATTGGAGGCAAGGAACTTGAAGTTTTCTTCCCGCACCTTGCGCGCGGCCTCGTCGTAAAGGAACGGCAGGAAAGCATAGCGCTTGCCCTTCGTTACTTTTGACACCGCATGGAGCAGCGAACAGGAAAAGACGACAGCGCCGCCGGGGGCAGGTTTGAACGACCGCTCGCCGTACTCGGGAAAGCTCAGCTCCCCACCTTCGAACTCGCTATTCAGGTTGATGGTGACGGCGAAACGACGATGCGCCGTGCCCAACGTCGTGTCGTCACGGTGCGCGGCGAAATGGCCCTGTTCCTCTGCGCTGTAGCAAGCGACGATATAACGCTCAATGCGTGAAACATGGAATTGGTGTACCTTTCTAATCTCGGGCACGATACGGCGGTGAATGCGCGAGCTTAACTCGTTAAGCAGCCTGTCTTCGGTGATAATGGTGTCACGGCGGCTTTTACGCGCATAATCGCGCACTTCAACAGTTTTTCCCTGCACATCGCGCATAAAGCCCGATTCCTGCCCGCCTTCCTTTTCATACAGGTCAATCAGTTCGCGACAGAATTCCGGCTCGAAAACATTCGGGAGATAAATAACAGGCGCCTGCAATTCGATGCCCGAGTAACGGTTGACCGGCGGCAGCGCCTTCAGGAATCCCACCAGTTCATCCACATGGCTGCTATCACTAGTCAGAGAAACGGTTTTCATGATGCGCATGGTGGGATCGAGCACATACGCCACACAGCGGACGTTGATGCCGCTGCCATCCCCTGTTGTGCCGTCCATCGGCGAAGAGCCGTAGAGCTTACTGATCGCGAAGCCTTCGTCATGAAAGAAACGGATCCCGGGAATGTTCTCCTTGAGCTTTCCAATATCCCCCGGGTCGGCGCTAACGCCGAAGAACGAAATCTTGGAGTCGTCAAAAAGGTTACGGTGTTTATTCAAAACATCATCAAACAGGCTCTTCGCCATCGGACTGCGCGAACTGCCAAAGAAACAAAGCAAGATATAACGCCCGCCGGCCGTATCAAAACGATACTGCGGGTTCAATGTCTCGCGCCCCACAAACCATGGCGCAGGGTCACCCGCGGTAAGGCGCGCATAACGCATCGGCTTTCCCTTTACCGACGGTGCGTCGCCCTCTTTTTTCTTGTCCTGTTTCGCCATGGCTTAACCTGTAAACGTTGTAAGAAGGATGACAATGATACCGCCCGCATAAGCGGCGATAAAGCAATTCAAAGCGCGGCTGTCGCTATTTCGCGCTGCGTCATGCTGCCCCGCATGCACAAGGCGCGAGGTGCGCACCACCTGCGTTAACGTCGCTATGATAAAGAGGTACGACAGCATATAAACCTTGTCGGCCATCAACAGGTAATCCGCTTCGGGCAGCGCACTGGCCGTCGTCAGCTGCAGCGCAACCAGCGTCAGCAGTGCCGTAATCGCCACACCCAGCCTGCCTTCGATATATGCAGGATGCACGAGTAGCACAAGCGCAGTGCAGAGGATGATCAATAACACCGGCAAAAACACCTTCACGCCTGTGGTAAAGGTTGGCCGCTCTACAGGCACGGAAAAAACGACGCGCGAATATGCCGTATTCTCTTTCTGCGTCAGATCGCCAAAGTTTGTGTCGTAGGGAAAGGCCTCGGCAGCAGCTCCCGGCTTTCCAATAATAAATCCCGGCAGGGCGATTTTCTGGCTCAGGGTAATAGGCGCGGATTGGTTGTCTGCGACAAAAACCATCTGGTCGGCCGGATTCACTGTATCCTCGATCGCGATCTGCAAGTCCTGCTTGTTGAAAGGATAGCGTTGCAACGGGAATTTTGTGCTGAAACGGCCCTGATGACGAAAGACGTTATAGAACGAACCGTCCGGCATTTTCTGCGGCTTGTCGTAGATCATGGTATGCACATGTTCCGACGGGGCGAAAGTATTCATGAACTCGGCGCTCTTCGACGGGTCGATGGCCGGGTTTTTCCAACGGAACCAGACGTAAAGGTCAACGTGGTAACTGTCAGTGTGCAGGTCGATATTCTGGATGTCGTTGATATAGGCGCCGATATAAACCTTGTCTGGCTCCTTCGCCTGCGCGAGAGCGCTGCCTAGCAGCAAGGCTGCAGCAACAAAGAGGGCAGAAATGAAACGGGCTAAAGACATCGAAAAATCCTTACACGACAGCGATTTTTGCATATTTAGCTGCCTGCGTAAAGGCTAGGCCGCAGGCGGACGCGGCAGGCGTAGCTTTTGCACGGGCGCCTGTTTTGGCGTGGCAGAGGGCTCGAGCCTGTCGAGCGAGAAATCAATAATGCGGCATAATCCGCTGATGGCAGCCTCGTCATCCATATAAGGCACCAGCACCGAAAACTCGCCATACCCGAACTGTGATTTCACCAGCGGCACGTGGACGAAGCCAGCCGTCTTGTTCTCCGCCTCCGCCCACTCCAGAAGGCGGTACATCAGGGCATTGCAGACATAAGAACCGGCGGAATACGAACGCGACCACAGGGGCGATGCTTCCATCTCCTGCCACGGAAAGCCGGACCATATCGCCTCCGGCCCTTTCTGGTCGAGCTTGCCTGTTTTAGGCACGAAATTGTCGTTGTCGGGTGTGCGCGTATCGACCCAGTTGACGGCCAGACGCTCGAGGCTGATGCGCCCCCTGCCCTCCGCCTGCCCCAGCGCGATCACGCCTTGCAGGTCGGGATAACGATCCATCTCGCGCTTCACCACAGGCCATGCGTCCTCGAACGAAACGGGCACGGGGCCGAAAAATACTACACGGCCTTCCCAGTCCAGCTGTTTAAGTTTCTCCAGCAGGATCAGTGAGGCATTGGTCGGTGCGCCGTCAAATGGTTCGAAAGCAGTGACGAGCAGCACCGGCGATTTTTTTTTGTCGGACATGCCCGCGATTAAAGCAGAGCCGCACTCACGCGTAAATCACCGTTACCCATAATGCCCCTGGCAATTTATTTGCTATAAGGCCGACGCTTTGATAAAAAGGGCTATTCAAATTTCAGGAGACTTGCATGACAGATCTCGTCGAGACTTCGGTCAAGGACGGCGTCCTTACAATCCGCATGAACCGTCCGGACAAGAAAAACGCCCTGACGATGGATATGTACGACAGCATGGCGAAGGCAATCAAGGACGCCGACAAGGACTCGAACGTGCGCGTGGTGATGATCACTGGCAGCGGCGACAGCTTCTGCGCCGGCAACGATTTGCAGGATTTCCTGTCCAACCCGCCCAAGAATGAAAAGAGCAGCCCCGTGCTTGCCTTCCTCGCCGCGATTGCGGAAGCGAAGGTCCCGCTGGTCGCCGCCGTCAATGGCACGGCGGTCGGCATCGGCGTGACGATGCTGCTGCATTGCGATTTCGTTTACATGGCGAAGGAAGCGCCGCTGTCCCTTCCCTTCGTCAACCTTGGCCTCGTGCCCGAAGCGGGCGCAAGTCTTCTCCTCCCCCGCCTCGCCGGCCACGCGAAAGCCGCCGAACTCCTGATGCTGGGCGAAACCTTCACCGCCAAAGACGCATACGACATGGGTATCGTGAACAAGCTCTGCGAACCCGCAGAGGTCGAGGCCACCGCGCTGAAAACGGCAAAGAAACTGGCCGCCAAGCCGCGCGAAGCACTGCTGGAAACCAAATCCCTGCTGAAACGCGAATTCGAAAGCGTCGCCAAACGTATCGACGAGGAAGCGAAGGTTTTCAAGAAATGCCTTGAATCCGCAGATTGCAAGGAAGCGCTGACCGCCTTCAAAGAAAAGCGGAAACCGAAGTTTAATTGAACAAGAAATGACTGATTCTGAGGCATAATTCCCGCTTTTGACGTTGCCGCAGATTATGATATAGTCCCCTCCGGTTGGGCCTGTAGCTCAGTTGGTTAGAGCGGGCCGCTCATAACGGTCTGGTCGGGGGTTCAAGTCCCTCCGGGCCCACCATTTCCAATCACCTGCTTTTCCGCGGGAAATTTTTTGCCTAATACCCACCACAACAGCGTCACCGCGGCGACGGACACATATCCGTCGAGAGCATAGTGATATCCGAAATAGACTGACCCCCACAATATCAGTACAAAGAAAACCAGAGCTGCTACAAAAACAGCCTTGTGTATCGTGCGCGCGTACAGGACGGCAAGCCATGCCACCGCCACATGCATGCTGGGCATGGCGGATATGGCATTAACGTTAATGATGCGGTCGTTTTTCGTCCATTCCAGCAGCAGGTCGCGCCCGCGCGCGGTCGACAGGTTCTGACCCTTTGCCGCCAGCGCCTCGAAATGCGCGACGAGGTCTTTGTACGGATCGGCAATATCCGGATAGAAATTGCCAAAGAACAGCGGTCCCGTCGACGACAGCCCGACCGCCATAAGGGTGCCCAGTAATATCCACGACAGCGCGAAAGCCCAAAGGAATTGCAGGCGGCGCGAAATGTTAGTGTCGATGAAGACGTTGTATGCGAGCGCCGCATACATCACCGCAAACCAGATCAGGTACGCCGTGTCGAGTGCGAAGCTCAGGTTAAGACTGTCGGTAAAGGGGATCACCCATTCATGCGGGAAATGGCCGAAATGCAGCGCCTTTTCCCAACCTGAGATAGCGGGATCCCAGGAATAAGGGTTAAGGTGCGGGATAAGCGATTTAGCTGTGAAGAAAAACCCGATGCAGCAAAGTACCAAGGCGCCAAAGCAAGCGCGCGGGAAACCTACGCCGTCAATATATGCCGCCGACAGCTGCTTATACCCTGCCCGCCCCTGTTTCGGCCCACGCGTCACAAAAAGGAAGGACCACACGCTGACAGCCATTGCCGCAAAGAAAATCAGGCATTTCATGCCGATCATCAGCGCGACCAGCAACGTCATCTTGAATTCTGCAAAAGGTGCATGGCAGACAAAAAGCGCCAAAAACGATACAAAAGCCCCATAGAATCCCGCGACAAGCAATAGGCAGCGATATTCGCGGAAGGCAATGCCAAAACTGCCCGAGGTCATGCCAGCACCTTCGTTTTTCCGAGACCCTGTTTATCCAGCCCCTTGCCCGCCAGCCACCACAGCAGGGTAACGACTGGGATGGAAACATAGCTATCGACAGCGTAGTGGAAGCCGAAGTAAACGGTGCCCACCATTACCGCAAAACAAAACAGGGCGGATATCCAGAAAAGTTTTTTATTTATTTCGCGCGCGTAGAGCGTCATCAGCCAGGCCACCGCCACATGCATGCTGGGCATGGCGGAGAGCGCGTTGGGCTGGAAGATATGCTCGCTCGTCGTCCACTTCATCAAAAGCACGCGCGTCTTGGCTGCGACATAAAATCCGCTATGCGTCATATCATTAAAGTTTTGAACAAGGCCTGCATAAAGATCCTTATGCTCCGGCACGAAATGATGCAGGAACAAAGGCCCCACAGATGACATATAGGTCGCCCCCAAGCTGCCCAGCACGATCCATGCGATCAGGTATGTCCACAAAAAGCGCAAACGCCGATGGACATGTTTGTCGGCAAAGATATTCCACGCAGCCACCACGTACATGATCACAAGCCAAGCGGCATAAAGGATATCGAGAGGCTGCGAGAGATGAAGTGCATTCACCAGGGGAATAATAAACTCATGCGGGTAATGACCGAAGTGGATGAATTTGTCGGCCTGCGCGCAGATATAATCCCAGCCAGACAACGCATAGGGGTTCGCGATGCGGACCAGCGATTTCGACATGAAAAAGAAATTTCCCGCCGATGCAGCCAGCAACCCCATCACCGCATAGGGGAGCCGTTCACCCTCCAGGTACTCTGCCGCCCATTCATCCATTTTGCCCGTGGCGCCCTTCCAGCGCGCCGGAAAACTTTTCGCATCAGACGAACAAAGCGAGCTAATAAACACGCCGACATACATCAATGACAGGAAAACGATGCCGAAAACGACCGACATCAGGAAAAAGCCGCCGACGCTCAGCAGGTCTTCGGCGGGTACTTTCCAGTAAAGCGCCCACACCGTGATAGCTAAACAATAAACGACAGCCACTGCCAGCAACAGGCGGTGGTCGTCATAGGCGCGCCGCCAGTGACCGGAAGGTTTGGCGCGCACGGCCATGGCGGATTAAGTATCCAGGAAGCTGCGGAGCTGCCTTGAACGGCTGGGATGTTTCAGCTTGCGGAGCGCCTTCGCCTCGATCTGGCGGATACGCTCGCGCGTCACGGAGAACTGCTGGCCGACTTCTTCCAGCGTGTGGTCCGTGTTCATGCCGATGCCGAAACGCATGCGGAGCACCCGCTCCTCGCGGGGCGTGAGCGTCGCAAGGACGCGCGTTGTCGTCTCGCGCAAGTTGGCGTGAATGGCCGCTTCCACCGGCAAGATGACGTTCTTGTCCTCGATGAAATCGCCGAGCTGGCTGTCTTCCTCGTCACCCACGGGGGTTTCGAGCGAGACGGGCTCTTTCGAGATTTTCATCACCTTGCGGACTTTATCGAGCGGCATGCCGAGGCGTTCGGCTAGTTCTTCCGGCGTCGGCTCGCGGCCGATTTCGTGCATCATCTGGCGGCTGGTGCGAACCAGCTTGTTGATGGTCTCGATCATGTGCACAGGAATACGGATCGTGCGGGCCTGGTCGGCGATCGAGCGCGTGATTGCCTGGCGGATCCACCAGGTGGCGTAAGTCGAGAATTTATAGCCGCGGCGGTATTCGAATTTATCAACCGCCTTCATCAGGCCGATGTTGCCTTCCTGAATGAGGTCGAGGAACTGGAGGCCGCGGTTGGTGTATTTCTTCGCGATGGAAATCACGAGGCGCAGGTTGGCCTCGACCATTTCCTTCTTCGCCTTGCCGGCTTCGCGTTCGCCCTTCTGGATGGTATGGACGATGCGCTTGAATTCAAGCAGCGGAAGGCCGGAGGACTGCGCGATCTTCTCGATCTCGTCGCGGATGTTCTTCACATCGTCCTTGTGCTTCTCGCCGAATTTCTTCCAGCCCTTGCCGGGCAGCTTGGCGACGCCAAGGAACCAGCGGGGGTTGTTTTCGTTGCCCGCCCACTTGTCGAGGAAATCCTCGCGCGTGACGCCGCAGGCGACGGCATGGCGCATGACCTGGCCTTCGAGGCCCAGCGTCTTGCGGTTCATGTTGTAAAGCTGCTCGATCAGCTGCTCGGAGCGGTAGACGTTCAGGCGCACCGACTGCATCAGGTCGACAAGCTCCACGCGGCATTTGCGGTAGTTGTCGTTGAGGCGCTTCGGAATCTCTTTCGTCTTGGCAAGCGCCTCGCGGCGGTCTTCCTGCACCTTGGCGAGTTTCTTGTGCGCTTTGGTGATCATCTTGAAGGTTTCGATGACCTGGGGCTTCAATTCCTCTTCCATCGCGGCGAGGGAGAGCGAACTTTCGTCTTCAGCCTCGTCAAAGGCGGGCTTCGGCTCCTCATCGTCTTCAATGATGATGTCGTCTTCGCCGGCGGCAGCCGCTTTCTTGGCTTTCGCCTTTTTGCGGGCTTCTTCTTCCTTGGCGCGTTCTTTTTCTTTTTTCTCGAGCTTCTCGGCGACGGCAGCCTGGATGGCTTTCGCCTTGGCGCTCATGCCGCTTGCCGAAGTGTCTTCGCCGGCTTCGTTGGGCTCGCCCTCGCCATAAGTCGCCTCGAGGTCGATGATGTCACGCAGCAGCATCTCGCCGTTTTCCAGCGCCTTGTGCCAGTTCATGATAGCCTGGATCGTCAGCGGGCTTTCGCAGATGCCGCCGATCATCATCTCGCGGCCGGCCTCAATGCGCTTGGCGATGGCGATCTCGCCCTCGCGGGAGAGAAGTTCGACGGAACCCATCTCGCGCAGGTACATGCGCACAGGGTCGTCGGTGCGGCCAAGGTCGGCCTCTGCAAGATTGCCGGCGCCTTCGCCTTCTTCCTCGTCTTCCTTGGCTTCGGGCTTTTTCTCGCCGTCTTCGTCGCCTTCGGGTTCGTCTTCGACAAGGTTGATGCCAATGTCCTGCAGCATGGCCATCGTCTCGTCGATCTGGTCGGACGTATATTCGCCGGCGGGCAGCAGCTTGTTGATTTCGTCATAGGTGACGTAACCACGCTCCTTGCCCTTGGCGATGATTTTCTTGACGGTTTTGGCAAGGCCCGCCTGTACTGGCGCTTCGTCGACTTCCTCGACTGTTTCGGTTTCTTGCTCTTCGTTTATTTTCGCGACCATGCGCGCGGTGCTCCCGTGTATCGTTCCCTAGTAGTCCCCCGAGGCTTCCTTTACCCGGCCGCCGTCGCGAATTCTTGAATACGTATCCAGCCAGCCTTCGCGCGCCTTCTCGAGCGTTTGCCCGGGTTTCGCGAAGCCGGCATATACGTATAAAGAACTGTCGAACAGGCTTTCAAGCGTTCTTTCATGCCCCGATTCAATAAGATGTTGTTTAACTGCCTGATAGTCAATGCTTATCTGCTGATTTTCTGCCGTATCCTGATGATGCGTCAAAAACCGCACGACTTCCTGCCGCAGCTGATCATATAGCTCGTTCGGCACCGAGAGCATCCCCAGCTGCTCCCCCACCTCCTCGAACAGCTCGGGATAGTTGATGACGGTCGCAATCAGTACCTTCTCGGCGAGCAGGCGGGAGATACGGTTGAGCGGTTCCGGCTTCTTCGCCATGGGGCGGTAAGGCGTATTGATGCCGGGCGGTTGTTTTGGCCAGCGGCCCTGCCTGTCTGGACGGTTATAAGCGCCCTTTTGAACGCCTGATGTTGATGTTAAATAAACGTCATTAATCTTTTGATTTATTTCATGAATAAAGAATTCCTGAACCGTCATATCAGCAATCTGGCGGGCACGGGTCATCAACGCCGCGCGGAAGCCTGCCTTGGCCTCTGGCTGGCTTAAATTCCGCCCCTTGCTTTCCTCCAGCCACATCATGTCGAAGAGGCCAATGGCATTGTCGAGCACCCGCTGCATGGCGGGAACGCCCTCTTCCTTCACGAGGCTGTCAGGGTCGTGCTTCTCGGGCAGGAAGGCAAATTTTACAGAATAATCAGGCTTGAGGATAGGAAGCGAACGTTCGAGCGCCCTTCCCGCCGCCCTCTGGCCCGCCGCATCGCCGTCAAAACAGAGCACGGGATTACGCTTGCCTTCGGGCATCACCTTCCATAATTCCTCGATCTGACTTTCGGTCAGGGCTGTACCCAATGGCGCGACGGCCGCGCGAAAGCCGGCCTGCGCCAGCGCGATCACGTCCATATAGCCTTCTACGACCACCACCGTCTCGCCATCACCAATCACCTTGCGGGCTCGGGAGAGGCCGTAAAGCAGCTTGCCCTTATGGAAGATGCTGGTCTCGGGAGAGTTGATGTATTTGGGTGCCGATTTGTCGGGTGGCCCGCCGTGGCTTTCGGGCATAACGCGACCGCCGAAGGCGACCGTACGCCCCTGGAAATCCTGCACCGGAAACATGACGCGCGCGCGGAAGAAAGGATAAACCTCGCCCTTCTTACGCTCGGAAGCCTTGAATAGCCCCGCTTCAATCATATCATCAGTCTTGTATCCGGCTTTCTCAAGGTATTGCTTTAAGCCTTCGGCATCGGGGGCAAAGCCGAGGCGGAATGCTTTGATAGTTTCTAAACTAAGGCCGCGTTCTACCAGATATTCCAGTATTTTTTTGTTCTTCTTGTCATGCAGCTCCTGCTCGAAGAAACGCGCGGCCGTTTCCATGAGGTCGTAAAGCGACATCTGCTTTTTGAACTTCTGCTCTTCCTCTTTCGTGGGCTTCGGCACCTGCATGCCGGCGAGGCCGGCCAGCTGTTCGACCGCCTCCATGAACTGCAGGTTGTCGTGGTCCATCAGGAAGCCGACGACGTCCCCATGTGCCCCGCAGCCGAAGCAGTGATAGAACCCTTTCGGGTCGTTCACGGTAAAGCTGGGCGTTTTCTCTTTGTGAAAAGGACAGCACCCCTTGAATTCCCGGCCCGCGCGCGTCAGCTTCATCCGCTTCCCGATAACGGAAGACAGCGGCACACGCGCGCGTATTTCATCCATAAAGGCTTTTGGGAGTGTCATAACCCCCGTTTTATAGGGGTTTGGGCAGTGTTACAAGCTGGAACAAAAAAAGAACATTATTGTTCTCTTTTTGTTCTTTACACACCCGCCCTGATGTGATTAGATTCCATCAGGGTTGAAATTCAGGAGTTCAGCATGAAAGACAGACCGTTTACGGGATACGACCTTTTCGAAGAACACAGCTATCTCTCTAGAAAAAACGCGCGGCACGTCGTAAAAATCCTGAAGGCCGCGAATGGAGCGGACCAATATAAAATTCTCGCCGTGAATGAAGAAAACGAAGAGGTCCGGGATTACTGGCACCTACGCTTCCTGGATGCACAGACCGCGCGCAAGAAGACCGCAGCGCACATCGCCCAGTTCAAACGGCCTGAAGCGGCTTTACTGCAATAAGCCCGGCATTTCAATAATTGGTAATCAGCAATTCCCTCACCGCCCCGCGCTTGCCCGGTGTGGCGTTGATGCGACGGGAGGCTTCGACGCGGTGGATGTTGAAACCGCTGTAGAGGTTATCGAAAAACCTGTCATCCCCGTGATTGGTAGGGTCGGAATTGCTGAGCATCTGAGATACGCCCCGTGCATGCAGGCGGCGATAAAGCGCTTCCACACGGCGCTGTTCGTCATCGCTGAAAACTTCGGTGGAATATGACGTGAAATAGGATGTCGTATTGATGGGGCGGTACGGCGGATCGTAGTAAACAAATGTCTCCGTCCCACCCGCGAGGCTTTCGGCTATCGTGAAATCGCCCAAGTGAATTTCGGCAATCTGCAGGGCGGCAGATGCGCGTCGCAGGCGTTCCTCGTGCAGAATACGGGGTTTGAGGTAGCGGCCCATGGGCACGTTGAAACGCCCCTTGCTGTTGACGCGGTAAAGCCCGTTGAAGCAGGTACGGTTGAGGAATAACGTCTGTGCGGCGCGGATGATATTCAGCGGATTGCCTTTGACGCTCTCCACCTCGTCGTTATACCTGTCGCGAACGGCGTAGTAATAGGCCTTGCGGCCTTCTTCCTCGCGGCAGAGATAGCTTTGCTCCATCACTTTCAACTCGCCCACCACGCCCTCGATATCGTCGCGGATGGATGTATAAAGCACGCGGATTTCGGGATTGGCGTCGATCAAGTGCGCGTGCCTGATGGCGAAGCGGCGGCGCACATCGAAGAACACGGCTGCACCGCCCACGAAGGGCTCGACATAGGTTTGAATCTTTCCGTCGCGGAGCGCTCGCGGGTAGTAGCTGTCGAATACTTGCAGCAACTGCGACTTGCCCCCAGCCCACTTGACGATCGGCGCACGCGCCAGCGGCTTCTCGCCTTCGATGCGGAAATAGCGCGGCCTGACGGGGGCCAGCACCGGCGGCTGCGATAGATGCGGCAAAAGATGTGCAAGGCGGTTCATGCTGAAAAGATCATAACATCCGCCGCGGTGCGAATACAATAACCCTGCAATTCTGGCCAGTTACAGTTGTTGCGACTCGGTCTTAACTGGAAAATGCTCTTCCGACTGTACCCCAAGACGCCGAAACGAAATTACAAAGCGCCTGCCTGCACCACATCAAAAATTCAAACCGAGCTCCGCCGATTATCTAAAATTTTAATTATCGGCGAAATGTTGCGCGCTAAACGGGTGTTAACCGGAATATTGATATTCTGAAGATATACAAGCATGAGTTCCACACTGATTTAACGAGGACTTGGCATGTCAGGCACAGAGACCATACCGGCGCAGGCACCTGCGACCGCGCTTTCATGCGAAAGCGAAATGACGGCGGCCGCCGCAGGCCGCAAGGAGACGCCGCCCGCTTACCCCGAGGCGGCGTCCTGTCATTTGTACAATCGCGGCAAGTTTCACCCGGAACAAAGGAGGTGAACATGGCGGGCGCAGAACCGTAACACCCACATACAGGCAACTTTTACCCCGCAATCAGAAGGGGCAGCCGGGCGTCCGAGGCACAGGCCCGGCTGACCCCTCGATTGCGCAAAATTTCAGGCAGCGCCGCACGACCGCAGGCCGCGCCCAAAGGATACTTGCGTCTTAAAAAGAAACTTTCACGAGGAGCACAGCCATGGAACATACGATCGAGAACACAAAGAAAACCAAAACAAAAAAACGCCTTCGGGGTGGTACAGCTCTGAAGGTTATATTGAGCCTGATGGTCATGCACGCGACTGTCGTATGGATGGCCGGCATGACGGGGACACGTTATGCGTCATACAGCCCCTCCTACAGCTCTTCTTCAACAGGCGGGGGCGGTGGCGGGGTGACATTCAAAAACATGTCCCAGAACGTTATCACAGCCTCTTCCGGCTTCAGCAACCTCAACAGCCTGAACCCCCTTGTTGCCATCGGGGTCGCCATGCAGGGTAGCATCAGCAGCGGCAGCCTTCAAAAACTGAACGGCGCGGCGCTGCAGATGGACAGTGTGTCTATATTCGAAGGCGGCGGCTATGGCGGCACAATTCCCTACCAGCCTGCCCCCGCTTACAACCCTGCACCCGTTCAAAATTACGCCTATTCGAACTCGGAAGTGCCCCAGCCCAACACATATTACAGAGACAGCGGGCGCGACGAATTCCCGCAATATAGCGAGAACGAGGTCAGGGCCGTGAAAGCTGAACCCGTATCCACCTTCTCGATCGACGTAGATACGTCATCTTACGGCTTTATGCGCCGCATGATTAACGAAGGCAATCTGCCGCCAAAAGATTCCGTACGCATCGAGGAGTTGCTAAATTACTTCCCCTACGACTATGCGGTGCCGGACAGCCGCGAGATCCCTTTCCTGCCGACCGTCGCCGTCTACCCCAGCCCCTACCGCGAAGGCGCCAAACTGCTGCATATTGGCATCAAGGGTTACATGCCCAAAGAAAAACCGAAATCCAACCTCGTCTTCCTGATCGACACCTCCGGCTCCATGAACAGCCCCGACAAACTGCCAATGGTGGTTAATTCTTTCAAGCTGCTGCTGGAAAGCCTGAACCCCGAAGATACCGTTGGCATCGTTACCTACGCCGGCTCCGCAGGCGTCGCACTCAACCCGACAACGGTCAGCAACAAAAAAGAAATCCTGCGGGTGCTGGATGGCTTGTCTTCCGGCGGCTCCACCTATGGCCAGGCCGGCATCCAGTCTGCCTATGACCTTGCCGAGGCGCACCTGCTGAAAGAAGGCAACAACCGGGTCATCCTGGCGACCGACGGCGATTTCAACGTCGGCGTCAGCAGCACCGAAGGACTTACCAGCCTTATCGAAAAAAAGCGGGAGAAAGGCATATTTCTGACCGTGCTGGGGTATGGGGCGGGTAACTATCACGACAGCACCATGCAGGCGCTGGCGCAGGCCGGCAACGGCACCGCAGCTTACATCGACACATTGAACGAGGCGCGTAAGGTGCTTGTGGACGAAGCACCAGCCGCCCTTTTCACCATCGCGAAAGACGTCAAGATACAGGTCGAATTCAACCCCGCGCAGGTGCAGGATTACCGCCTTATCGGCTATGAAACCCGCAAGCTGAAACGCGAGGATTTCAGCAACGACAAAGTCGACGCAGGCGAAATCGGCGCCGGCCATGCAGTGACGGCTATCTACGAGTACACGCCCGTAGGCGCAACCGCACTGGTCGAAGACCTGCGCTACAAAAAAGACGAAGCGAAAAAGGCCAGTGACGAAAAACCGCTGCAATCAGGCGAAATCGCCCATCTCCGCCTTCGCTACAAATTGCCGGAGGGCAGCAAGAGCAACCTGATCACCTATCCCGTCACTGCGCAGGATGAGCAGCCGCTGGAAAAACAACCCGATGATATCCGCTTCGCTGCCGCCGTCGCGGGCTTCGGCCAGCTTGTCCGCGGCAGCAAATTCGCCGGCAGCGTAAAATGGGACGATGTCATCGACCTTGCAAACGGCGCGAAGGGCAAGGACGAATACGGCTACCGTATGGAATTCATCAACCTCGCGAAACTCGCGAAGACGAAAGAACCTTGAACTCCCCCGGCACTAACCTACGCACCCCACAAGCGAGCCGGACGCACCCCCGTCCGGCTCGTCTCGTTGCCTTGCCTTGATTAATATGTAAATGATATGCCCCTTGTCTTTTTCCCGAATCCGCATAGAGTAACGCCAATTTCAATGACCTTGTTACGGAGCGTCACATGACCGATATGAAAATCACCCTGCGCAAACTGAAAAAAGACGTCGTCGTTTCCGTCCCCGACGGTGGCGACATGACCGAAGCTTTCAACGAAGCGTCGCGTTTCGTGCGCACCCTCGACTTTAACGACAAAATCCGCGACCGCGAAGCTGGCATCAACCCCGCTGGCGCGACGCATGAAGTCGTGAAAGACGCAAAAGGCGAATACCGCCTGCAACGCTTCCGCTTCGCTTAAAAGGAATTCACTTGGCCAACGACCTGACCAAAGCGTTTAACGACCCCGCCAACCGCAAATTCCGCAAGATATGGGCGCGCGAGGCCAATATCGTCGAAGAATTCGAGCTTGGCTGCAACTGGTTCCAGAAATGGTCGAACGACCGCGACGCCTATGCCGCCAAGGGCGACGCGCAGCGTGAAAAATTCTGTGCCGAGCTGGTGGATTTCTGGGACCGTTATCTGGTGAAGGCCGCAGGCCATCTGGCGAAACACAAACATCATGTCGAAGACGGCAAAGACAGCCTCTCCGCTTCATTTACCAAGGCGCAGCTCACAACCCTCCAGCCGCTCTATGACGTGCTGGCCCCTCTCGACGAAAACCAGCGGGCCAGCGGCATGGCCATCTTCGCAGCGCTGCAGCCCCTGATGCTGCAGGAAACAAAACAGGCGTCCCCCGCCCAAAAGCCGCCATCTCCATAATAAGTCATTGATTCAACTGTCTTTTATTCGTTTAATTGACATAATATATCTATATTTGCTATCCTGTTGCATTGAGCAGCATAGGGTTTCATGACGATTAAAGTGCAAAAACAACTCCGCCAGCTGGCGCTCGTCTTCGCGACGGCGGCTACGTTTATGACGGGTTGCACCTCGCGGACCGATGAAGCCGAAAGCTCACCCGCAATCGAAGAATGTGTGCAAACCTATGACACGGCTGCTTTCCAGCAGAAATTCCCCGAGCTTTACGCCAACTTCCAGAAGATTGACGCCCTGCCCTATTCAGGCCACGCGATCGCCGCGCACCTCAAAGACCCGAACAACAATATCAGCTCCTGCGTCGCCAATAACCTGCCCGGCAACGCCGACGGCGATTTCCTGCCTGAAAACGGCAAGCTGCGCGTGCGCATCGACCATGCTGATCCGCGCGCCTACACGCATGAAGTATTTCACGCCGAGCAATATCTGAACGGCACTTTCAACCGTATGGGCACACATGCCTTCACGATAGAGGATAATATCGCAGGCAACATGCTGGTCGAGGCTTCGGCCGTCGGCTATTCCTTCGTCGCTTACAAGGAAATGTCGAAAACAGACTCCGCGGCCTACACAAATTTCACCGACTCCTGGTACAGCTTCGGCATGCGCCCCTATTTCGACAGCGCCTACGACAACGCCCTGGCGACCAATAGCAACCTGCCGCCTGAAATGCGCGAGAAAAAAGCGCTCGAAGCGGGCGGCAAAGCCGTGGTCGAAGGGTTGATGAACGGCGCCAACAAGAAATGGGCATTCAATTACGCCGTCAATTCTGCCCAGAACAACCTTGGCAGCGGCGGCCCCGAAGCACGTGAACGTCAGGGCTATGACGCCGAGCGCACGGATTTCTATCGTAAGGCGGGCGCGATTTCTAACGACATCAATATTACGCCCGACAAGCTGCTGGCGCCGCACCCTGAAAAGGATATCACTACCTACCTCGCCAAGGCAGGCATCGTCGTAGCTTACGAGGTCCGCTGACCATGCCTCTGACACTGGTGCATTCAACCGACACCCCTCAGAAATCATCCATCACGGATAAGCCCGCGCTGACACTGGCATGGAAAAACGCCGTACCGCCCAAAAAACGCATGGGTTTTACGTCCGAGGAAGTATACGCACAACTCGGTGAACATTCCCGTGCAATACTCGCAGCGCAGGCGAAACTCGACGCAGTTCGCAATGCAGGCAAAAAACCGCGCCCGCACCTGCAGCTGGTGCGGAAAACAGGCAACGATTGCCTGCTGCGGCCCAACCGGCACGACTGGTATCCCCATTAAGAAATTGATTTAGGGCCGTGCCCGCAGGCTCAGGCGCTTCATGGGCTTGACGTCCTGTTCAAGCGTGGTGGCTTTCTGGCAGATCGACAATACTTCCTGTTTCCACCAGTCGATGACGTTTTCCATCACCGGCTCGACCTCTTCGGCCTTGAGCCCGTATTCGCGTGCGGCATCGACAGGCGACTGGCCGTTTTTGCTCAGCGCCACCAGCGAAACGCCCAGCGCTGCCAGCGTTTTCATCGTTTCGGCATCACCGGAAGTAGCAGCGACATGCATCATGGTCTTGCCATCCTTCGACACGCGCAATGGGTCGGCGCCATGCTGGACAAGCAGCTTGACGATCGCGGGGTCCGGCAAGGGATGCCTACCACCGAGCGCGAAATAAAGTGCGGTGGTCTCGCCGTCTTTCATCGTCACTTCGGGGTTAGCCTTGAACTCCTCCAGCAGCATCTTCACCATCGGCAGGTCTTTGTCGATGACAGCATACATCAGCGCTGTACGGTCATTTTCATCCTTGATATCCACCGGGCGGCCGTCTTGCAGCAACCTGCGCACTGCATCGATATCGCCGCGGTAAGAAGCAGACCCCCTCATTAATAGATTGCCACTCACTTCATAAACCGCGCGGTATTTATCGAAAGCGGCCTCAACCATGGCAGCGATTGCAGGATCGCCTTCCTTCGCCACCACAATGTCAGAAACGGGTTTCTCGCGTTTCTTGGTGCCGTCGGGACCGTCACCGCTATCTCCGATCGAGATAAAGCCAGGGTCTGCACCGCATTCAAGCAGTAGCTTGACGGTCTCTATACATTGGTTCTGTATGGCAAGGCGCAGCGGGGAATCACATGAATAAGGTGCCCCCTCGTTAACATCGGCGCCCGCTTCGACCAATATGCGGATGGCCGTGATATCTTTCGCTTTCAGGGCAAGGAAGAGCGGCGACATATTGTCGTCATCCACCTGGTCGGGAGTATTACCCGCCGCCAGATGCGCCCGCAATGTATCGTAATCTTTTTTGGCCAGCGCGCGGAATAGCACAGCATCGACCGGCGGACGGTTGCCGTTTTCGTCTTCAAGCATATCGCGCGGATACATCTTGGCCATTCCGTTCTCCGAAGCCCTACATTGTCTTTCGCATTGGCGAAACCTGCGCCTGTATCAGGACAGATGCCACCTTATCCCGTCCGTTCAGAACGGCCATCTGCAGAGGCGTGTAGCCATCGGGTGTCTTCCATTGCAACGCCTCGGGATTTTCCGCAAGCAGTTCTTCAACCCGCGCAGCCTTGCCGGTAATGACAGCAACGAAAAAGTCGTCATAGGCAGAAGATCTTTTAATTTGCGTCATGTCTGTCCCTGCGGCCTAAACTTCAACGTTTTCATGGCGCGCAGGCCGTCGGGCGCCGCCGTGGCGGCCTCGGTGAAGGCGTTGAAAGCGGTCTCGAGCGCCGCCACCATCGGTGCATTCCCTGCCTGCCGCGCGAGATCAAGCGCAGTCTGCCCTTTGGCGTCTTTCGCGGTCAGGTGCGCGCCTGCGTCAACCAGCTGCTGCACCATCGCGGGGTTCTTGCCAGTCGCCAGCGCATGGATGGGCAGCCTGCCATCGCGGCCGGGGAAGTTCGGGTCGGCCTTGTACTCGAGCAGAATCTTGGCACAGTCGGCATAGCCTAATTCACAGGCATGTATCATCGCTGTCTTGCCATAGCGATCGATCGTATCCGCCGGCACTTTCCCGTCCTTTAGCCAGAAGTCGAGATCCTTGGCAGCTTCATAATGCGGAGAATTGACAACATTATTGATCATGAAACGGTCGGAAACCTTCCGCATAGCACGCGCAATATCAAAATCGCAGGCGAGCGAGAACATGGTATCCGAGGTCGGCCGTCCGTCATCAGAGGAATAGCTGAAGTTGTAGGGATCTGCACCCGCCGCCAAAAGGGCTTTCACACAGGCAAGCACCTGTGTCCCTTTCGCCTCGTCTTTCTCCTTATGCGCCTCTTGCCCCGCCAATAACGCGTGGCGCAGTACTGAATGCTCTTCCTTGTCGGTCGCATGCACATCAGCCCCGCCCGCGAGCAGAGCCTTGACGGCGGCGGCCTTGGCTGTCCGTGCGGCGATATGCAGCAGCGTCTGCTGCCGTTCATCGCGGAAATTCGGGTCCGCGCCGGCGATAATCAGCGCAGTAACCAGCTCGCCGTTGTCATCCTGTACGGCCTTCTGTAACTGCCGCCAGCCGTCCGCCTGCCCATGAAATTTTACACTGAGGCTGCTCATGCGGGAGTTCTCGGCTTGAATTTGAGGGTTTTCATGCCGCTGCCCGTGTTATTGGTGCGCACGGAGTCTTCCGCCCAATGATTGAGCTCCGCATCCCGGCGGTCGGCAACCGCATCGAATATCTTTTCTTTCTTGTATTTGTCGGCTTCGGCGTAGTCAAAGGGGGTCCGGCCCTGAAGGTCTTTGACGAAAGTCGAGGCGCCAGCTTCAATCAACAGGCGCACGCATTCAACGTTTCCGCTCAGCACCGCCAGATGCAGCGGGTATAGGCCGTCTTTCTGCGGCAGCGAGAGATGCGCTTGTGCATCGAGCAGGAATTTCAGGCAAACGTCGTCCCCCTTTTTCGCCGCAATACCGATTGCATATTCGCCACCACCAGTCGGCACGTCGGGGTTGGCCTTGGCGTTTAACAGGGCTTGCACCGCTTCGCTTCTGTTTTCTGCGTTAACGCAATCAAGCCCCCTGGAGAGGGCATGGTTGCCTTCGGCATCGAGTGCGTCAAGTTTTGCGCCGCCAGCCACGAGAACGGGTATAGCCTCCGCATCCCCTGCCTCCGCAGCAATACCGAGCGGCAGCCTGCCTTGGGGGTTCATACGGTTGGTATCAGCGCCAGCCTCAACCAATGCCTTTGTTGCCTTGGACATGAAATACCTGACAGTGTGGTGGAGAGCCGTATACCCTTCTTTGTTGACGGCGTCGCACTTCACATTTTGCGAGACAAGCTCGATGACCTTATCTTCCTGCATACGCTGGGCGTAGTGGATAACCTGGAATTTCTTTTGGGCAGCGTTGACCAGGATTTCTATTTCTCCACCGAGTTTGCAGCCATAGCCGTAATCGGTGTGGGTGTTGTCGTTCCAGCCGGTGCGGTCGTTGACTTCGATGCTGGGGTCCGCATCTGCTTCGACCAGTACCTTGATGCATTCAAGATACTCTTTTTCCAGCGCGGGGTTCTGGTTGCCCATGGCAACGCGCAGCGGCGAAAACCCTTTGTTCGTCGTAGCATTGGGGCTGACCCCCAGGGCGATCATCTTCTTGACCATTGCCGCGTCGCCACTTTGGGCGGCAACATAAAGAAGCGTTTCATTGTTCGTATTTTTAACAGTAGGCTGCACACCTGCGCCCAGAAGCGCATCCACGGCTTTTTCGGAACCTGACGCCACCGCCGTAAACATCAGCCTCTGCAGGGGTCTGGGGTGCGTAACGACCAAGGGATCCGCGTTGGAGGCCAGCAACAGGCGCGTCACATCGTCGTGGACGGCAAAGGCACTATTCAGGGCCGTTTCGCCGCTATTATTCACGGCGTTCACATCGGCGCCACGGCCGAGCAGCATGCCGGCAATTGTCAGGTTGCCCTTGGACGCCGCGACCATCAGCGGCGTGTTGCCGCCGGCATCGCGCACATTGGGCGACACGCCCTCTTCCAGAAGCTTGCGGACAGCTTTGCGATCAACAGCAGAGACTGCGGCAAAAAGCTGTGCCGCTTTCTCATCGGGCAGTTTTGCTGCCTCGGCGCTGAAGACGCCCTGTAAAGCCATGATAATCCCCGCCAAAAATACCTTAGATAATGTACCTTATAGCCGACTTTACGTCAATTATTATGTTAAATGATAACCCTTGACATTTACATAATGAACTGCTAATTTCCCTTACAACGGAGATGGATTTTTAAAAATACGGAAGGCCAGGAAAAACCTGGCCTTCTTTTTTGTTTATTATATCATTGATATAAAACAATATTTATACACTGCTTCAAAGCCTCGGCACTGACCCCGATTCTTGAACGTGTATTCAATTCTCCCCTTCGGGAGTTACATGAAGGGACCCATACGACGCACCAGCGCAGGCGCCACCGTATCGATGCGCACGGGAGCCGGCGTAACGGTAATGGCGTCATTGGTCGGAGCCACCACGGCAGGCGGCGGTGGTTTGGCGGCATCGGCCGCAGCTGTCTTGATCATGAAATCGACCAGGTCGCTGGTATTCTTGAAACCCTTAAGCTCTTCGTCATGGCCCGGCAGCGCATCGGCCGCCTTGGCATTGGAATCCAGCAGCATGGTCATCGCACGAACATCTTTGTGGTCGAGCGCAATTTTAAGGGGCGTACGCCCTTGGTCGTCTTTCAGGTTCACATCGGTTTTTTTATCAAGCAACCAGCGCATACCCGCGGGGTTGCGGTTCGAGGTCGCCCAGTGAAGCGCGGTCATGCCATGCTCGTCCGCCAGTTCGGCGATCGGCATCTTCTTGCCATCCGGCGCCCGCAGGATAACGCTGACAGCAGCCTGGATATTGTTGTTTTTAACGGCTTCGAAAAACTTCTTTTCGGTTTCAGTCTCCGGCAGACGCGTCGGCATCTTTTAGCCCCTTTCGCACACGTTTTTGGGTTAATAAAAGTTTAAACCAAAAAGGTTAAAGGGTCGTTAACGCCTAAAATTTACTGTTTAATTTCAGGGCATTATCACAATAGCTTCACGCGCTGCATACGCAGGCGCGTCTTGACGATGCCATGGGTGATTTCTCCGCTGAGGATCAAGCGCCCGCGGTCGTTGGTTGCCAGCAGCTCACCTTTATACGTGACGCGGTCACGCGTCAGGTTGTTTTTGTGGTCCTTGATGAAGTTGTCTTCATCGGAAAAGCTGGGGTCGAGCGTGGATTCCATCTGCACCTTGCCGGGCCCGCTGATGGTGAAGACGCTTTCCCATACATAACCGTTCTTGTCCTTGCGGTATGTACGGCCCTGTTTGATTTCGGTGCGGCCGTCGCCATTAATTTTGTACGGCCCGCCGTCACTGGTTTCCGAAAAAATTTCGTATTCGCCTTCGAGGTCTTCGGCGGTGATATCCGCCGTCACCGGCTTCGACATTCTCAGCCCGCCATCAGCTTTTCTTTGACCCAGCCGCTCGCCTTGGAAAAGTCGAGCTGCCCTGCGTATTTCGCCTTCATCTCGGCCATCACCTTGCCCATGTCTTTCAGGCCGGCGGCGCCGACTTCCTTGATGGACTGCTCTATCAGCACACGTACCTCCGCCTCCGACAGCTGCTTGGGCAGGAAGGTCTCGATGATGCGGATTTCGGCGGCCTCGCGGTCAGCCAGGTCCTGGCGCTTGCCGACTTCGTACATTTTGATGGAATCCTGCCGCTGCTTGACCATCGATTGCAGCATGGACATGATTTCGTCTTCCTTGATGCCGTCCCAGTTGCCCTTGGAACGCGCGGCGATATCGCGGTCCTTCATGGCCGCGATGATCAGGCGCAGCGTCGACACTGCGATGTCGTCCTTGGCATGCATCGCCTGTTTCAGCTGTTCCTGGAATTTGTCCCTGAGCATTTCCTATCCTTTATAATGGCAAACGATGTTCTTGCTGACGAAGTTCTTGCCCCAGATATTCTGTTTGAGGCCGAAGAAGTTGTTTTCGCGGTAGAGCGGCGGCGCGTGCGGCCCAAATTCATAGCCCAGGCTTTTGATAAAAGCATGTAAAGACGCGCTTTTGTCGGCACGGTCGTCTTCGATATACATCACCGGCTTGTTGCGCTTGATGGTTTCGACGGCGCCACGCAGCACGCCTTCCTCGAAGCCCTCGACGTCAATCTTCATCACGCCGACGTTGTCGAAATTGAAGCTGTCCAGCGTCTTCACCGGCACCTGCACCGCGCCCAGCGCCTTGCTGGCCGTGCCGATAGAAAAACCGCCGTAGTTGTTATGCTGGCTGTAATCGAGGCGCGGCATGACCGTCACGCCCTCCTGCGGGCCCAGCGCAATGTTGTGCGCCTTGCCTGTGAAATTCGCGGTCAGCAGTTCGTAAATATCCGGCAGCGGCTCGAAAGCCTCGACCCGGAAACCCGATTTTTCCAAAGCCTGCGACACGACGCCTATATTCGCGCCGATATCCAGAACCAGCTTGTCGTTCCCCGCCTTTTCGGCGAGCGACAGCAGGTATTCGGTTTCATCGGGCATGCATTCACCATAATTCTGCAGTGACTTGCCGATGTATTCGTCTTTTTCAAAGAAATAGCAGCGGCCCCAGCGCCCCTCGACGCTTTTCACGTAGCTCTTCTCGATCGCTTGCGCCTGCATCTGCTTTCCTATGGTAACGGGCTGATTTGTATGCTATTCCAAGCCAGATACAAATACAACCCGCCATCTATAAGGCCAGCCGACAGGGAAGCTTATGTTTTCTCCGCAGACCCCTCCCCATGCCACCGCAGTCCTCGTACTGGCCGACGGCAGCGTTTACTGGGGCAAGGGCATCGGCAAGCCCGGCACGACGGGCGGCGAAGTCTGCTTCAACACATCGATGACGGGATATCAGGAAATCATGACCGACCCGTCGTATGCGGGGCAGATCATCACCTTCACCTTCCCGCATGTCGGCAACGTCGGCACCAACCCCAACGACCACGAAACAGAAACGCCCTTCGCCAAGGGCCTGATTTTGCGCGCCGACATCACCTCGCCCTCGAACCACCGCTCCGACGCGCATTTCAACGAATGGCTGGTCGAGCATGGCATGACGGGCATCTGCGGCCTCGATACCCGCGCCCTCACCCGCCACCTGCGCGACAAGGGTTCGCAGAACGGCATCATCCATTTCTTCGGTGCGGATAAAATCAGCCTCGACGATGTGAAGGCGCAGGCAAAGGCGCTGCCCGACATGAACGGTCTCGACATCGCGAAAACCGTTTCCACCAAAAACATCTATGCCTGGACCGAAGGCGGCTGGAACGCTTCGCTCGGCAAATTCGAGACGCCGGCGAATGTCTTTGCGCATGTGGTGGTGGTCGATTACGGCGTGAAACGCAATATCCTGCGCTGTCTCTGCGCGCAGGGGCTGCGCCTGACGGTCGTACCATGCGATACCTCGGCCGAGGATATCCTTGCGCTGCGCCCGGACGGCGTTTTCCTTTCGAACGGCCCGGGCGATCCGGCGGCAACAGGCGTCTATGCCGTGCCGGTTATCCAGAAATTGCTCAAAGCTGGCCTGCCGCTGTTCGGCATCTGCCTTGGCCACCAGATGCTGGCGATTGCGCTGGGCGGCAAAACTGGCAAACTGCCCTTCGGCCACCGCGGCGCGAACCATCCGGTCAAAGACCTCGAAACCGGCAAAGTCGAAATCACCAGCCAGAACCACGGTTTCCACGTTCTGCCCGAAGCGCTGCCCGACAGCGCACAGGTGACACATGTCAGCCTTTTTGACGGCACGAACGAAGGCCTGCGCGTAAAAGGCCGCCCCGTCTTCTCCGTCCAGTACCACCCCGAAGCATCGCCGGGCCCGCAGGACAGCCATTACCTGTTCGCGCGTTTCACCGCCCTCTTGCGCGACCAGGAAAGAAAAACTGCATGACCGAACAAGTTCTCCGCCCCCTGCCCCTCGCACGGCATACGCAGACGCTTGCGCTTTTCTGCCTCGCGCTTTTCACGTCGG
>CAZNRN010000030.1:0-37838 GCA_964575605.1 uncultured Micavibrio sp.
TTCCCCTTCTGGGACTGGGTGGGCGGGCGTTACAGCGTCTGGTCGGCAATCGGCCTTTCCGTGATGATCATGGTGGGCGCGGATAACTTCAAGCAATTCCTCGCCGGCGCGCATGCGATGGACGAACATTTCCGCGATGCGCCGCTCGATAAAAACATCCCCGTGCTGATGGCGCTGGTCGGATTGTGGAACCGCAACTTCATGGGCTATCCCGCCTATGCCGCCATCCCCTACCACGCCTGCCTCGGCCGCCTCGCGGCGTTTTTGCAGCAGCTGGATATGGAGAGCAACGGCAAGGGCGTCGACAAGGCGGGCAAGCCTGTCACCACCGCCACCGGGCCCATCATCTTCGGCGAGCCCGGCACCGATGCGCAGCACAGCTTCTTCCAGTGGCTGCACCAGAGCCCCGATATCGTGCCCGTCGATTTCATCGCCGCCGTGAAAACGCCGTTCGGCCACAAGGACCAGCAGGACATGCTGCTCGCCAACATGCTGGCGCAATCCGAAGCGCTGATGATCGGCCGCGACGCGCCTGCAGAGCCGCACCGCCATTTCACCGGCAACCGCCCCTCCACCACGCTGCTGCTGGACGAACTCACCCCCCATACGCTCGGCATGCTGCTGGCGCTCTACGAGCACAAGGTTTTCGTGCAGGGCGCATTATGGGGAATTAACAGCTTCGACCAGTGGGGCGTCGAGCTTGGCAAAATCATGGCCAAGGCGCTTGAAGCCGATATCAAATCGGGCAAACCCGCGCCGCATGATGCATCCACCCTCGGACTTCTGGAATATATCGCCGCACATAGTCACTGACATTTCGTAAAAACAACTCCGTTTGCCAACCTTCCCCTAATCCTGAATAATCACATATTCAAAATTTGTGATGTTACGGGAGTCTTCGATGGGGATCAGGCGTTCTATCCGCAAGGTTGCGAACAAATTCTTTGGCCGCGAGGCGTCGAACGACAACCTCGATTTCACCGTCAGCAAAAAAGAACGCGCGCGCACGCTCGACGCCCCCGTCGACAACACGCTGGTCGAAACCCTGCACGGCCGAAAGGTCGCCGACCCTTTCCGCCCGCTTGAAAACCTCGACGCGCCCGAAACCGCGCTCTGGGTGAAAAAGCAGAACCAGCAGTTCAAGGATTACATCGCGGGCAGCGAGAAGAGCATCGAAGACGCGAAAAAATTCATGACCGACGCGCTGAATTACGACGGTGAAAGCCTGCCGGGCCGCTTCGGCAAGGTCTGGTTCCGCACCTACCAAAAAGCGCTGGCCGCACAGGGTGTGGTGCAGACCTCCACCAGCCCCGACGGCCCCTGGGAAACGATCCTCGACCCCAATACGCTGTCGAAAGACGGCACCGTCGCGCTCTCCGGCTGGGTGCCCAGCGCCGACGGCAAGAAAATCGTCTACTTCACGTCGGAGGCCGGCAGCGACGCGCAGACGATGCATATCTATGACGTCGAGAAAAAACAGACGCTGGCCGACAAAATCGAAAACTGCCGCTTCACCGGCGTGCTGTGGGACAAGGGCAGCAACACCAGCTTCCAGTACACCTATCCCACCCACGACGGCACGCGCCGCAAGATGATCATGCACCACACGATTGGTGACGATGCGTCGAAGGACAAGAAGGTTTTTGAATCGCCGGTCGAGGACAGCTTCGTCTCCCCCTCCCGCCTCATCACGTCGAAATATGAATGGATCTGGCACAGCATCGGCACGGATAAAAATTCCGGCCTCTTCTTCCGCCCCTTCGGCAGCAACGAAGAATTCAAGGAGCTAGCGCCGCCCAAAACCACCACCATCCAGCCGATTTACGAATTCGACGATGGCAGCATCCTGGCGCTCACCACCAAAGACGCCCCCCGCGGCAAGCTGGTGCGCTTCAACCCGAACGACCCCGCGCCCGAGAAATGGCAGACCGTGATTGCCGAAAGCAAGGATGATTTGCTCGACAGCGCGATGATCCACCGCGGCAAGTTATACGCGTTTTACTCGCAGGACACCGCCGACGCGGTAAAGGTCTTCACGCCCGAAGGCAAGCACCTGCACGACATGCCCCTGCCCCCGCAAAGCGTCACGGGTTACGCGCGCATCTGCCCCGAGGACACCAAATGGACGCTGAAAATCTCGGGCTTCAAGTCGCCCGGCGACACCTATACCTATGACACCGAGAAGAACGAGCTGGCGTTTGTGAAGAAATCAAACAGCCCGATTGACCTGAACGACTGCGTGGTGGAGCGCATCTTCGCCACATCAAAAGACGGCACCAAGGTGCCTATGACCGTCATCCGCCACCCCGATACCAAACTTGACGGCACGGCGGCGGTGAAGCTTTACGGTTATGGCGGCTTCAACATCCCGCTTGGCCCCGGTTTTTCCTCGGGCATCGCGCACTTCGTCAAATCCGGCGGCATCTATGTGCAGGCCAACCTGCGCGGCGGCGGCGAGTTCGGCGAAGACTGGTACAACCAGGGCCGCGGCGCCAACAAGCAGAACGTCTTCGACGATTTCATCGCCTGCGCCGAACACCTTATCCGCGAAAAATACACCTCGCAAAACCGCCTCGTCATCAACGGGGGCAGCAACGGAGGCCTGCTCACTTCCGCCACCATGCTGCAGCGGCCCGAGCTTTTCGGCGCCGTCATCACCGAGGTGCCGGTGACAGATATGTTCCGCTTCCACCTCGCCACCTATGGCTCGTCGTGGAAATCGGATTACGGCGATCCGTCGCTGAAGGACGATTTCAACACAGCCGCGAAATACTCGCCGCTGCATAACGTCAAGCACCACGCCAAATACCCGCCGCATTTGATCAAGACCGGCGACCATGACGACCGCGTCGTGCCCTGGCATTCGTTCAAGCTGGCGGCGACGCTGCAGGCGCGCGGCGACAAGAACAACACCACGCTGATGCGCGTTGAAGGCCGCGCCGGCCATGGCGCGGGCAAGCCCACCGCAAAAATCATCGAGGGCTATGCCGAAACCTTCGCCTTCATCGAACGCGCCATCGGCCCCGTCAACCAGAACGATTACAAGGCTAAACTGGAGGCGGAGAAAAAGAAGCCCTGCAAGTTCAAGTGCTATAAGAAAGACAAAAAATTCGGCACATGAACGATATCGTCTTCTACGACACTGAATTCACGACCTGGGAAGGCGCGATGCAGCGCGACTGGTCGGGGCCAGGTGAATACCGCGAGCTGGTGCAAATCGGCGCGGTACGCTTCGACCTCGGCACGCTGGAGGAGAAGGAGGAGTTCCTTGTCCTCGCCAAGCCGGTTAAAAACCCCGTGCTGTCGGATTACTTCGTTCAGCTGACGGGTATCACGAACGAAGAAGTCGCGGAACTCGGCCTGCCCTTCCCCGAAGCTTACCGCCAATTCCGCACCTTTACTGGCGCCACCCCGACCGCCTGCTTCGGCGGCGATATGAAGGTGATGCGCGAAAACCTCGGCTGGCACAATTTGCCCTCTAGCGAGGCCGAGTTCGACAGCTTCAACACCTGCCCCTGGTTCAAGGAAACGGGCGAGCCCTATGGCATCAAGGGCAAGATAAACTCCGGCAAACTGGCGGCCGCCCTCGGCGCGCCGATGGAATCCATACAGGAACACAACGCCCTGCACGACGCGCGCTCGATTGCAGCGGCTTACCGTTTTCTCGTCAATAAAGGTGTGCAAAGCCCCTTTGGCGGGTTGAAGGCCGCCAATGCCCGCTAAATCCCGCAACCTCACCCTCGGCATCCTCGCCGGTATTGCGACGGGCATGCTATGGGGTATCGTTTTTATCGTGCCGCAGGTGCTGCCGCAATTCACGCCGCTCGAGCTTTCCCTTGGCCGTTATTTCTTTTTCGGCCTTGCCAGCAGCTTCACGCTGAAACGCACCTGGGGCGATTTCAAATCCTTTACCACGCGCGACAAATGGCAGGTGTTCTGGCTGTCGGCCTCGGGGTTCTGGCTTTACACCATCTTGCTGTTCTGGGCGGTGAACGTCGCGGGCGGGATATTATCGACCCTCGTTATCGGCCTGCTGCCCATCACCATCCCGCTGGTGGCCAAGAAAACATGGCGCATCGGCTTAAGCTTTGCCTCTGGCCTCGCCCTGCTGTTTATCGGCCTTGTCGTGCTGCAACTGGCGCCGCTGATGAAGGGCGATGCGCCAGCCCTCACATGGCTGGGCCTTGTCCCGCTATTGTCCTGCCTCGTTCTCTGGACATGGTTCGGCATCAAGAACACCGATTTCGTACAGAAATACCCGAAGGCAAAAGTGAGCCTGACGAATTTAATGGGTTTATCGTCCTTCATCATCCTCGCCGTCATCGGCGTTTTCATGGTGGACATGAAGGCGCTTTTCGCGCATGAAAATTTCTGGAGTTTCGTGTTCTGGAGCGCCGTGATCGGCGTCGGTTCGTCGTGGGCGGCGAATGTGCTGTGGAACATCTGCTCCACCCACTGCCCTGCCACCATTTCAGGCCCGCTGGTCGTGGCCGAAACCACCTTCGGCGTCATTTACTGTTTCATGTTCCAGAAACGCCTGCCCGAAGCGCACGAAGCCGTCGCGCTGGCGCTCTTCGGCATCGGCGTGGCGCTGGCGATACGGGCGGAAGTAAAGCAGCAGATGAAGTTGCAGCCGGTACTTTAGGTTATTTCTCGTCGCTCATGCGCAGCGCCGCGATGAAGGCGGATTGCGGGATTTCGACGTTGCCGTGCTGGCGCATTTTCTTTTTGCCCTCTTTCTGCTTGTCGAGGAGCTTGCGTTTGCGGCTGATGTCGCCGCCATAGCATTTCGCAGTAACGTCCTTGCGCAGCGCCGAGATATCCTCGCGCGCGACGATCTTGCCGCCGATGGAGGCCTGCACCGCGATCTTGAACAGCTGGCGGGGGATAAGGTCTTTCAGGCGTTCGCAGAGCTGGCGGCCGCGGCGTTCGGCCTGCGACCTGTGCACAATCATCGACAGCGCATCCAGCGGGTCGCCGTTGACGAGGATGTTGAGGCGCACCAGTTCGCCCTCGGTAAAGCCGTCCAGCGTGTAATCCATGCTGGCATACCCACGCGAGATTGATTTCAGGCGGTCGTAGAAGTCGAAAACCACTTCGTTCAGCGGCAGGCGGTAAACTGCCATGGCGCGGGAACCGACCCAGGTGAGTTCCACCTGCGTGCCGCGGCGTTCCTGGCAAAGCGTGAGGATCGAGCCTAGATATTCGTCGGGCACGAAAATCGTCGCCTTGATCCAGGGTTCCTCGATTTTCGAGATACGCACCACGTCCGGCATATCGGCGGGGTTGTACAGTTCCATCACCTCGCCGTTGGTGAGGTAGATTTTATACACCACCGACGGCGCAGTCGGGATCAGGTCGAGGTCGTATTCGCGCAATAGGCGCTCTTGAATGATTTCAAGGTGCAGCAGGCCAAGGAAGCCGCAGCGGAAACCCATGCCGAGCGCGGTCGAGTTTTCGGGCTCGTGATGCAGCGACGCGTCGTTCAGCGCTAGTTTGCCAAGGCTGTCCCTCAACTTCTCGAAATCGCTGGCATCGACGGGGAAGAGCGAGCAGAAAACCATCGGCACCGAAGGCTTGAAGCCCGGCAGGCGTTCGTCGCAGGGGTTGCGGTCGAGCGTGATAGTATCGCCGATTTTGGTTTCGTGAATGTTTTTGATGCCGCAGGTGATAAAGCCCATTTCCCCGGGTTTTAGCTCGTTCGTAATCACGTGCTTCGGCGTGAACACACCGACGCGGTCGGCCTCATAGGCGGCGCCTGTGCTCATGAAACGCAGTTTATCCTTCACGCGCACGGTGCCTTCCATCACGCGGACAAGGACCACAACGCCGAGGTAAGCGTCGTACCAGCTGTCGACCAGCAGGGCCTTTAGCTTGGCGTTCGGGTCGCCTTCGGGCGCGGGCAGGCGCGTGACGATGGCCTCCAGCAGGTCGGGAATGCCGATGCCGGATTTGGCGGAGGTCAGCACCGCGTTCGAGGCGTCGAGGCCGATGACGTCCTGAATCTGCGTCTTGACGCGCTCGGGCTCGGCCGCGGGCAGGTCGATCTTGTTGATGACCGGCACGATTTCAAGGTTGTTGTCGATCGCCTGATAAACGTTGGCGAGCGTCTGCGCCTCGACACCCTGCGATGCGTCCACCACCAGCAGCGCGCCCTCGCAGGCGGCGAGCGAGCGGGAAACTTCATACGCGAAGTCGACGTGGCCGGGCGTGTCCATCAGGTTAAGCTGGTATTCGATGCCGTCCTTGGCCTTGTATTTCAGGCGCACGGTCTGCGCCTTGATGGTGATGCCACGCTCGCGCTCGATCTCCATGTTGTCGAGCATCTGCTCTTTCATCTCGCGTTCCTCGACGCCGCCGCAGGACTGGATCAGGCGGTCGGCAAGGGTTGACTTGCCGTGGTCGATGTGCGCAATAATCGAAAAATTCCGGATGTGCTTTTGTTCTGTCATAATCTTCTTCTTAACCGCAGGATGGCAGAGCATAAGGCCTTGTTTTACTTGGTGCAATATGAAGAAACGCCTCGGGACCGCCCTTTTTATTTTCCTTATTGCGGCTACTTGTAGCCTAAACGCGGGAAAAGCTCAAGCGGCCTCTGAAATACCTGCTGAAATCCAGCGTAACTGGGCCCTGCCCGACTGCGGCCGGAACGAGGAAGCCGTGATCCTCAGCAAGCATTTCTACCTGAAATTCACCAAGGCAGACATGGCCCTGCTGCCCGTCGAGCTGAATAAAACCCAAAAAGACTACTGGCTGCTCGGCCTCGACGGCGCGGATGTGCCGGCCAAGCTGGAGGAAGACGGAGTCTTAAAAATCGGCGCCTGGGGCAAAAGCGCGTCGCCGAAAGGCAAATGGGACGAATTGCAGCTGGACAGCACCAGCGAATACACCGGCTGCCTCACCACGCCCAAAATCGTGCCGAAGGTGCTGGAGCGCCTGATGCGCTACATCGACCGCATCAAGGAACAATGCACCGTTTCCGTCACCAACGAATGCGCAGGCGTGCTGTTCAAGATGGCCGACGCCGACAGCAACAACAAGCTCAGCGACAAGGAAATCCGCAAGGCCGTGGCCAGCGCAATGCTGTTTGCCGAACTGGCCGACAAAGAGCGCCTGACGAAAAAAGAAAGCGAGGCGCTGGTCAAAGCGTCATCAAAGCCCGGGCAGGAAATCGCCGCACACCTGCTGGCGACCTATGACGCCAACAAATCAAAAAACCTCGACTACAACGAGATCATGGCCGAATTCAAGGCGCCCGCGCTGCCGGTCGTGAAGGAAACACTGTTGAAAGCGGCAAAAATTTTGCCGTCCTTCAAGGTGATTGCGATGGCGCTGGATTAATTCCTTTCAATAGATACCCCGCTTTGTTAAGATTGCCGTAACAGGTCCGGCTGGGGCCCTCGTATGTTTAATGCAATTATAACAAGAGGCCGCCGATGCAGATGATCCACCACGTCAATGTCAGCATCTTCTACCTCGCGGTCGTCCTGCTCTGCTGGAACCTTTCCATCCTGATTTTCAACCGCGCGGTGCCGAATATCCCGACGGCGCCCGCCATACGGCGCGCGGTGATAGCATTGTTGAAGGAAGATATGGCGCGGCAGCAGGAAAAACGCCCCTATACCATCATCGACATCGGCGCAGGCAACGGGCAGTTTACGCGCGAAATCGCCGCGGCATTGCCGGACGCGCGCGTGATAGGGCTAGAAATATCATGGTTCGCCTACCGCTGGTCGCTGGCGATGAAGCGCCGCCACAAGCTGGAAAACCTGGAATACAGGCACGTCGATTTCTTCACCTATGACATGAAGGATGCAAGCGCCGTTGTCATGTTCTTCTTCGGGTTGGAGCGTACCGCGCGCAAGCTGCGGCAGGAACTGGAACCGGGCACACTGGTGACCTCGACGTCCTTCCGCCTCCTCGATGGCTGGCAGCCTGCGAAAGAGATCGACATCAAGTCGCTCCACCCGTTCCAGAAAAAGCTGTATGTCTATTACAGCCCCTCGCCGGGAGAAGCCCCCGCGGTCAGGCCTTCTTCAGCTTCATCGGACGTACAGTTATATTCTGCCTGATGCCGTCCGCAATATCGGTCAGCGTGTCGGCGAGCGTCTTTTCGTCACGCTCGGCGTCGATTTTGGCGGAAAAGTTTTTCGCCATGGCGCGCATGACCTGGCTGATCTCGGCCACGCCTTCGGCATCAAAGCGGCCGCTGGCGCGGGCCTTGTTGAAGCTGTCCATGAAATTGACGAGGTCGCCTTTCTCCTGCTGCTCGAGCGGCGTGTTTTCAAGCGCGCGCACGAAGGCCGCGGTCAGCGGCTTCAGCAGTTTCGATACCACTTCGCCCGGCGTCTTCTTGTCGTTCAGCAGCATGCCATAGGACCAGAGCAGCGTGGTAAAACCCATACTGTCAAACGTGCCGTTCATCGTCACGCTGACGACGTCGCCAAAGGAGCCATCCGCCGAGCCGAAGCTGGAGAGGCTCGAGCGCGTCAAACGGCGCTCCCAGTCCGTCCTGGCGGCCAGTTCGGGGCCGACGGCGTCCATAAATGTTTCGCGTAAATTTACTGTCTGGTTCATATCTGCTCTACCTTTCAACGTACTTAATATAGGTCAATTCTTATGTAAAATCAAGGTATCGCAGACGATTAATCACACTGCAATATCAAGGTTTTACAAAAGGCTTGGCCTTATCAAGGCTGACAGGGTTGTTACGGAAGGCAGGGCGGATTGGATCACAGTTATTTTTGAGCGCCCGCGGCGCGCCTTAAACGATCATTGATCGCAAGGCCGAGGCCCGTTTCGGGGATATCCATCACCGCGATACCCTGAAACCCGCCCGCATCCAGTTGATGCAACATTGAAAACAAGTTCGCGGCCGCAACCGTCAGGTCACCCGTCTCGCTCAGGTTCATGACAGCGCCACCAGGCAGCGTATTCACCCCGCCGCCGCCCTTCACGCCCATGAAACGCGTCGAGCCGAAGGCCAGCAATGCCTCGCCCGGCATGACGTCGACCGCGCGGAGGCGCAGCGGCGTTTTGGGTGCGTAATGGCGCAGCAGCTGACCCGGCGATTTCGGCGCGTCGTTCACGGCCTCAAGCTCGACGTTTATCCGGTGGCCCAGCGCCATCTCGATATCCTCGCGCGTCACGGCACCCGGACGCAGCAGCACGGGCACATCGCCCGTCATGTCGACGACAGTCGATTCAAGCCCCACCGCGGCCTTGCCCCCCGCCAGTATCAGGCCCGCGTTTTCGCCCAGGCTTTGCAAAACGTGTTGCGGCGTCGTGGGGCTCAGGGTTCCCGAGGCATTGGCCGAGGGTGCCGCAATCGGCCGCCCCAGCGCCTTGATCAACTGCCGCGCCACCGGATGGCTGGGGGCGCGCACGGCCTGCGAGGGCAGCCCCGCGCTGGTGAGCAGCGACAGTTTCGCGTCTTTTTTACGCGGCAAAATCAGCGTCAGCGGCCCCGGCCAGAAGGCCGCCGCCAGCGTACCGGCCTGTGCGGTAAAGGTGACGAACTGCTCCGCCTCTTCCCTGTCCAGCACATGGACGATCACGGGGTTGAATTTCGGCCGCCCCTTGGCCGCGAAAATCCGCGCCACCGCCTCGTCGTTCGTTGCATCCGCGCCGAGGCCGTAAACGGTTTCAGTCGGCAGCGCGACAAGCTGGCCGGAAAGCAGACGGTCGGCGGCTTTCTTTATATTCTCGTCGGTAGCATTGAGTATCTCTGTCACGCCGCCACGCCCTTCGCGCGGCTCAGCTTGCCGCCGGACATGGCGTAGGGCGCGCCGGTGGTGCGGGGGAAACTGATGGGCAGGCCGCGCAGGCTGCGCACCGCCATATAGGCAAAGGCCTCGGCCTCGATCGCGTCGCCATTCAGGCCGAGTTCTTCTATCAGCACCACGGGCACCTTCAGCTTGTCATGCAAGGCCTGCATAAAGGAACGGTTGAGCCGCCCGCCGCCCGACACAATCCATGCCTTGGGTTTTTCCGGCATGAATTTCATCGACTGCAAAATGCCCGCGACCGTAAAGGCCGTCAGCGTCGCAGCCCCGTCCTCCAGCGACAAATCCTTCCACTTCTGCGACACGAATATATTCCGGTCGATGGATTTGGGCGGAATGGCGCTGAAGAATTCATGCGACATCAATTCGCCCAGCAGTTTTTCATCCACCTTGCCGCGTGCGGCGGCCTTGCCTCCCTCGTCATAGCGGCGGCCGGTTTTTTTCAGCATCCAGTCGTCCAGCAGCGCATTGCCGGGGCCGGTGTCGAAGGCGATCATCTCGCCGTCCGCGCCGATATAGGTCACGTTCGCGACACCGCCGATGTTCAGGAACACGACGGGCTTTTCTTTCCCGTCCGACAACGCGGCATGATAAATCGGCGCAAGCGGCGCGCCCTGCCCGCCCGCCAGCACATCGGCCGTGCGGAAATCATTCACCACATCTATGCCCGTCAGTTTCGCCAGCAGCGCGCCGTCGCCGATCTGGCAGGTGAATTTCTTTTCCGGCGCATGGGCAATCGTCTGGCCGTGAAAGCCGATCAAATGTACGTCCGACGGCTTAACGCCCTGCTGGCGCAGCAGCGCCTTGACCGTTTCGGCGTGGGCGACGGTGATTTCACGCTCCACATCCGTCACGCTGTTGACGCATTCGGGAGGAATGTTCAGGCAGCCGCGGATACGCTGGCGCAGCACGTCGTCATAGGGCACGGTCAGAAAACCGTCGCGTTCGATAAAACCTTCGCCGTCGGTTGTAATCAGGGCGGCGTCGATGCCGTCCAGCGAGGTGCCGCTCATCAGGCCTATAACGCGAAATTTGTTCATGATTCAATGCCTTACATGCTTTGCAAATAATACCGTAATATAGTAACCTGCATCCAAAAGGAAAGGCAAGACTATGGGCTCGGAATTCATCAAGGTTATGCAGGAACGCGGTTTCCTGCACCAGTGCACCGATATCGCAGCGCTGGAAAAGCAACTCTCCGAAGGCGTGGTCACCTGCTATACCGGTTATGACGCAACTGCCAAAAGCCTGCACGTCGGCAGCCTCCTTTCCATCATGATGATGCGCTGGTTCCAGAAATGCGGGCATCGCCCCATCGTCCTGATGGGCGGCGGCACGACCAAGGTCGGCGACCCTTCCGGCAAGGACGAAAGCCGCAAGATGCTGACCGAAGAAGACATCGCGAACAATATCGCGGGCATCAAGGCCGTGTTCAGCAAATTCATCACCTTTGGCACCGGCAAGACCGATGCCGTCATGGTCAACAACGACGAATGGCTGGCGAAACTCAACTACATCGAATTCCTGCGCGATTACGGCCGCCATTTCACCATCAACCGCATGCTGACGTTCGATTCAGTCAAGATGCGCCTCGAGCGCGAACAGCCGCTCACCTTCCTTGAATTCAATTACATGATTTTACAGGCCTATGACTTCCTCGAACTTAACCGCAAGCATAACTGCACGCTGCAGTTCGGCGGTTCGGACCAGTGGGGGAATATCGTCAACGGCGTCGAACTGACGCGCCGCATCGCGCAGAAAGAGGCCTTCGGCTTCACCTGCCCGCTGCTCACCACATCTTCGGGCGCGAAAATGGGCAAGACGGCGCAGGGCGCGGTCTGGCTGAACGCCGATATGCTCAGCGTTTACGACTACTACCAGTTCTGGCGCAATACCGAAGACGCCGATGTCGGCCGCATGCTGAAATACTTCACCGAACTGCCGATGGATGAAATCGCCCGCCTTGAAAAGCTGAAGGGCAACGAGATCAACGAGGCCAAGAAGGTGCTGGCGCTCCATGCGACCGCCATGTGCCACGGCATGAAAGCGGCCGAGGAGGCCGCCGAAACCGCGCGCAAGACGTTTGAGGAAGGTGCCGCCGCCGAAGGCCTGCCGCAGTTCAAACTTTCGCGCGATAAACTGGCCGAGGGCGTCCCCGCCTTCGTGTTGTTCAAGGACGCGGGCCTCGCGGCCTCCGGCGGAGAGGCAAGGCGTTTAATCGCCGGCGGCGGTGCGCGTATCAACGACGAAAAAGTTGACAGCGACCAGCGCATCATCACCCTGCAAGACCTCAACGACAAAACCATCAAACTGTCGGCAGGGAAGAAGAAACACGCGCTGGTGGTGGTGGATTAATACCGTCTGCACAAAAAAGCCTTAAGTTATCGAAAAGATAACGCGTTTTTCGCCGAAACTTTATTGGACTTTGCGCGGTACGGGATTATTTCTGGATTTAAGATTTATAAAGGATCAAAGCCATGCTCCATATCGTCTTTATCTACCTGCTGCTCGTGCTGTTCAACTTCCCTGCCTTTGCCAGTGATGTCGACAACGGCGACGACGTGATAAAGCCCGCGACGGAAATCGCGCTGGTGGCGGCGCTGCCCAAGGAAGGCGTGAAACCCCTCGACCAGCCCGCGCTGGATGACACCGTCGTGCAGGCCTGGGCCGCGCGCGCGGCCGCGGACGTGATGTCCTTCGGCCACCAGAACCTCGACCAGCATATGGCGCAGTCGGAAGGTTACTTCACGCCCAAGGGCTGGGAGAATTTCCGCGAGGCGCTGAAAACCTCGCGCTTCGAGCAAAAAGTGCGCGACAACGACCAGGAGATCGACGCCAAGGCCAAGCTCGACCCCGTCATCATGCAAGAAGGCGTCGAGAACGGCGTCTACCGCTGGATCGTCAAATTCCCGCTGCAGCTGACCATCAAGGAAGCGGGTGCGTCGCGCGAAGTCACGTGGCAGCTGACATTGAAAATCGAGCGCACAGAAGCCGCGCACAATCCCAACGCCGTGGGTATTGCCCAGTGGCTTGCCACCCCTCAATAATTAATTTTCAAAGAACATCTTCCTGAGCATCCCCGGCGCCAGCACCGAGAGCGGGTTCACGAAAACCGTGGGCGCGTCCTTGGGGCCCTTGATGGTATAGGTCGCGGCCAGTATCCCCTCGCCTCCCGCGGTCAGCAGCGTACCGATGATGGGCACGACGTTCAGAAGCTTGCTGATTTCAGACGCAGGCACCAGCGTGCCTTTCAGGTTATAGGTATTGCTCCAGTTGTCGATGGTGCCTTCATACGTCAGCCCCAGCGAGGCGCCTGCGGTCGAGCCGTTTTTGAGCGTCAGCAGGCGCACATTCTTGCGCTGTTTGGGCTGGCCCTCGTCCGTCCAGATGAAATCGACGCGCGCCTTCTTGAACGACAGGCCTTCGCCGCCCAGCATCTGCAGCACGCCGATCAGCGATATCGCGTTCAGCAGCTTGGCCACTACTGGCGCGTCTTTCAGCGTGAAATCGCTCAATGCCGCAGCGCCAACCATGTCGCGGGGCCCGCCCAGCACGCGCGGCGTCGCCGAGATTTTCAGCTTCCCGCCCAGAATAGAATTCGTGAGGCCGAGCGCCGAGAGCGCCGCGCCCGCGTCATCCGCGTCGAAGCGTAAATTATGCCCCTTGGCGACGGGCGAATAATTCAGGCTGATGGGCTTGCCGCCCGCCAGCGCGTCCAGTGTCACCTGTTCCAACCGCGCCCAGCCGTTGCGCACCACGGTGCCGCGCACCTCGCGCAGTTCCTTGTCCTTGACGGTGATGATACGGTCGACGTCGAGCGTCACCCTGAAGGGCGTTACGGGTTTGGCGGCCACGTCGTCGTTGCCGGGGGCCTTGTTGTCTTTAAAGGCGGGCGAGGCGTCGATCTGGCGGCCCGTCACCTTCATGACATAACCTTCCTTGCCCTTGTTCTGCAGGTCGAGCGCGATGTCGTTGCCGTCCAGCACAAGGCGGCTGAACTTCAGGTTCTGTATTTCCTTGCCGTCGGCGCTGAAATCGATATCGCCCTTGGCGATGGCGCCGCCCGAGGCAAGGTCGAGCCCCGTGATGCGCTGCGCCTTACCGTCCTTCAGGCGTATCGTCATCGACACGTCGCCCGCGTTTTCCTGCGGCTTGGTGTAACCGGCCTGCGGCACGCTGAAGCCGAAGCCCTTCAAATCGCCCTTGATATCCAGCACCGCGGCTTTTTCATGGTCGACGGTATAGGAAACCTGCGCCGGCATGTCGCCGACCGGCTTCATATCGGCAGGCATGCCGAACCTCACGAGGGCGGCGGCATCGAGCGTAATTTTCGCGGTGACCTTGTTCGATACAGGTTCTTTCACGTCGAAATTCTTCAGCCAGTCGAAAGTCATCGGCATGCCGTCCAGCTTGCCGTTGCCTTTCACTTTCAGGACGCTGTTGCTGACCTCGAGGTCCATCGGCCCGCCGCTGACCGCCATGCCGTTGACGAGGTCGGGCAGCACGACGTCTTTCAGCTTCGCATCCGCCGTCACCTTGACGTCCTTCAGCGCGATATGCCGCTGGATGGGGAACTTGAACGTCACGTCGACGTCCGACTGCCCCTGCACGTCCTTGCTGTTGATGCCCAGCATGGCGGGGTATTCCAGCGGCTTTGAATCCAGCACCTTCAGCGCGGTGCGCAAGGGGCCGTTCAGCGACACGGCGATGTCGATATTCGAATGCCCGCCGTTGCCGATTTTGTCGAGGTCGGTGATATGGATGGTCGATTTCGTGACGTTCATATCGCCCAGCTTGCCGTGGGTGATGTCGAGGTTGAACGAGGTCGCGTCGTAATTCGCCGTGCCCGTGCCGTCCAGCACCGGCATCAGCGGGGGAAAGTAATCGACACGGATGCCCTGATAATCGATTTTACCGCCCAGTTTCGTCAGGTGGAATTTCTTTTCGGCCTGCGGGTCATAGGCGCCCTCGGCCTCCAGCGTCGCCTTGGTGGCGACGCCTTTCGACAGGTGTTCCGTCACCCACCAGCGAGGGTCGGGCGTCAGGCTCTGCGGCCACCATGTCTTCAAATCGTCGATCGGCATGTCGTAGAGCGACGCCGAAATCGACCCTACCTTCAAGCCGTTTTCACCTTGCGTGAAGCGCGCGGTCGCCTCGGCACGCGGGCCGCCGAGGTCGAGGCGGAGTTCCTCCACCAGCACTTCTTTCTTCGCGGCGTCGAAACTGCCCTTGGCGAAAAATTCCTTGATGTTCACGGGCGTTTCATACAACCCGCCGGCATTGAACGCCCCCGGCTGGCCGCCAACGGCAAAACGCAGGCTGGCGGGCCGGAAATCCTGGTCGAGGTCGAAGCCCAGCGTCAGGTCGACAGGCATATCTATATCGGCCAACTCCTTCAGCTGCTCGCTCTGCTGCGCCACGCGCGACGGTATGAAATCGACCAGCTGCACCGCAGCCGAGGTCACCTGCGTTTCCCAGCTGTAGGCGACCGTCACACGCATTGCGGCGCGCTTGGCATCGCCCATATCGACGCTGGCGATGGCGGAAGAGGTCAGGCCGGTGTCGCTGCGGCGAATGACGATATCGGCGCCGCGCGTGACCCATGACACGTTCAGCACTTTATCTTCATATACCGCGCGCGCGTTATCGACCGACACTTCGCGCAAGCCGTCGAGGAGGCCGAGGCCCGTGCGTTCCTGCAGTTTCAGCAACAGGCCACGCACCAGTTCCTCGCGGCTCTTGTCCGAGGCGCCTGCGGCGGGCGTGATGGCTTCCGGCGTTTCCTCGCCTTCGCCCACGTTAAGGGTAAATCTGCCGTCTTCCTGCCGGATGACGCGCACGGCGGGGCCTTTGATGGCGATGGAGCGCGGCACAAGGCGCCCGACGATCAGGTTTTTCTTGGAAAGCTGCACGCCAAGGCGCTCCACGGTCAGCACCGGCGTATTGTCGGCGCGGTCAATGGCGACTTTCTTAAGCTCGAAAACGAAGGGCTCGGTGCGCCCGCCCCAGACGACCTGCGCGAAGCCGATATCGAAGCGGAACGCGGGCAACTGTTCCTGCAGCGCCTCTTCCAGCTGCTGTGTCGCCCAGGCGTTCAGCTCGTAAGGCCCCTGCGACAGGCGCCAGATAACGCCCAGCCACGCGAGAAAGACGACCAGCCCCAGCACGCCCAGGATTTCCAGCGCCTTGATCGTGCCGCGGCTGAAGTGATGTATTGCTTTTTTCAGCATCTTGTCTTGTTATCATTACCCTTCAAGGGTGGTATTATACCCCTGTTGCAATCATATTGAGATAAGCTTTTGCCCCGTCATTTTCCAAAAAAAGCCGAAAAACGGACGTCCACCGGCTGGCAAAAGCTCGCCTTGGCGCATAGCCCCTATCTTGCCGCCAACTTGCACGTATTACGTGTGCAAAACCCTGCGCAGTCCGTGCAGGAAGCGCTTAAAGAAATGGCGGCCGCAACCGCAAAGGCGGCAGACGCGCCCGCGCTTATGCAGGCCCTGCGCATCGCCAAGCGCCATGTCGCCATGGCCGCCGCCGCCGCCGACCTTTCGGGCGTGTGGGATGACTGCGCCGTCATGCGCTGCCTGTCGCAATTCGCCGATGCCGCCGTGACCGCCGCGCTGCGCTTTTTGCTGCAATCGGCGCATGCCGCGAAAACGATAAAACTGAAAAACCCGAAGGAGCCGGAAAAAGGCTGCGGCGTCACCGTCATCGCGCTCGGCAAATGGGGCGCGTTCGAGCTGAACTATTCCAGCGATATCGATCTGATGGTCATCTTCGACCCCGCGCGCTCGCCGGTGAAAAACGTCGAGGAAACGCAGAATTTTTTCATCCGCCTGACGCGCGACCTTGCGCGGCTGCTGGATGCGCCTACAGCAGATGGGTATGTCTTCCGCACCGATTTGCGCCTGCGCCCCGATCCGGGCGCCATGCCGCTGGCCGTATCGATCGGCACGGCTGAAACTTACTACGGCAGCCTCGGCCAGAACTGGGAGCGCGCCGCGATGATCAAGGCGCGCCCAATGGCGGGCGACGCCGACACGGGCGCCGAATTCATGAAAATCATGAACAGCTGGATCTGGCGCAAATACCTCGACTTCGCAGCAATACAGGATATCCATTCCATCAAGCGCCAGATCAACGCGAAACAGGCGACGAAGGGAAAAACCGGCGGCAAGGGAAACCCCTTCCTGAATTTCAACGTGAAGCTGGGCCACGGCGGCATCCGCGAAATCGAGTTTTTTGCGCAGACGCAGCAGCTGGTCTACGGCGGGCGCGAACTGCGCCTGCGCTGCCCGCGCACGCTGGATGCATTGTCGATGCTGGCCGAAACCGGCCACATTACCGCGAAAACGGCAGAAGAATTAAAGGCATCGTACCTTTTCCTGCGCCGTGTCGAACACCGGCTGCAGATGCAGGACGACCGCCAGACCCATACCCTGCCCGCGACACAAAGCACCTTCGACGATATCGCGGCCTTCACGGGTTACGACAGCCCCGCCGCCTTCATCAAGGACCTGACGCGGCATACCGACGCGGTGCGCAAATTATACGCGGGGCTTTTCACTGAATCGCCCAGCCTCGCGGGCCCCGGCAACCTTGTCTTTACGGGCGTCGAGGACGACCCCGAAACGCTGGTCACGCTGCAAAAGATGGGCTTTAAGGAAGCGCCCAAAATCACCGCCGCCATCCGCGGCTGGCACCATGGCCGTTACCGCGCCGTGCGGTCGGAACGCGCGCGCCAGATTTTGACGGAGCTGACGCCGCACCTGCTTGAAACACTCAGCAAGACACCGCATCCTGACGACGCCTTTATCCGTTTCGACCAGTTCCTGTCGCGCCTGCCGTCGGGCATCCCCATTTTCTCGATGTTCCTGAAACATCCGCAGCAGATGGAGCTGGTGGCCGATGTCATGGGCTCGGCGCCCGCGCTGGCCGGCCATCTCGGCACGCATCCGCAGGTGCTGGAGGGCGTGATCTCGCGCGATTTCTTCGGCAAGCTGCCCGACCTCGGCTGGCTGAAAGAAGATTTATCACGGCTGCTGTCGACCGCGCGCGACTACCAGGACGTGCTCGACCTCACCCGCCGCTGGGCGCGCGAAAAACGCTTCCACGCGGGCATCCATATCCTGCGCGGCCTGTCTCCCGCCCGCCGCTGCGGCGTTTATTTATCCGATATCGCCGAGGCCGCGCTGTCCGGCCTGATACCGCATGTCGAAAAGGAATTCGCGCAACAGCATGGCGTGTTCAAGACGGGCGAGCTGGTTATCCTCGCCATGGGCAGCTTCGCCGCGGGCGAAATGTTCGCCGACAGCGACCTCGATATTGTCGTGCTGTACAAAACAGCCTCGAAAGAAAAAAACAGCTCCGGCGCGAAACCCTTGCAGCCCAATGTATATTACATCCGCCTGATGCAGCGCCTGTCCGCCGCCATCACCGCGCCCACAGCCGAAGGCGTACTGTACGATATCGACACGCGCCTGCGCCCCGCCGGGCACGACGGCCCGCTGGCGGCACAGCTGGAAGGCTTTTTCGATTACCAGCGCAACAAGGCCTGGGCCTGGGAGCATATGAGCCTTATCCGCTCCCGTCCCGTTCACGCGACATCCGAAACAACGAAGACAATCACTACCGAAATCGAAAAAATTCTCTCCACCCCGCGCGACGCGGCAAAACTGAAACGCGATATGCTCGAGATGCGCGACAAGGTGGAAAAACAGTTCGGGTCAAAAGACCCCTGGAACCTGAAATACCGCCGCGGCGGGTTGATGGATATCATGTTCGCCGCGCATTTCCTCGCCCTGCAGCACGCAGCTAAAAACAAAGGCCTGCTGCAGGCCTCGCCGGACGACATGCTGGAAAAACTGAAAGACAAAAAGCTGATTTCCGCAAAAGACGCCGCGACGCTGGCCTCGGCCTATCGCGCCGCCTACGACGCGCAGGCCTTCCTGCGCCTCACCGCCGAACTGCCCTTCGACCCCAAAAAATCCGCCCCGGGCATGCTGCACGCACTGGCAAAACATATGCTGCCGAAGGACAAAAAAGTGACCTTCAAAAAAGCCGCGGCCGAACTTGATGCAAAGTGTAAGGCGGCGTTTGCGGTTTACAGGAAGATTTTCAGCTAAGACGCCGAACCTGGGAAATCACTCCGCCGCCGCCGCCGTGGCCGTCTGCACGCAGTCGAATTTATTTTTCGATAGCGCTTCTGTTGCCTCTTTTACCGTCATGCCCGATTTCACGGCGGGGCAGTACAGGAGCTTTATCAGCAGGCGGTCATATTTCAGAAACTTGTAGTAGGCAGAAAGGTCGGGGTCGAGGTTGGCGCGGAAATTCGCGTTCCAGGGCGTCAGGACGCTGGTGGTTTCGGTGATGGTCGACACGCCGGGAAAGCCCAGCGCGCGCATCAGGCATTCCGACACCATGGCTTTTTCCACGGGCTCGGTATAGCCCGGATAAATCTTGCACACCGCCATGCCGAGCGAACCGTCGTAATGCGGCAGCAGGTAGCCATCCGGCTGGTAATCCATGTCCTCGCTGAAAGGCACGCCGCCCCAGAACTGGTACTCGTTCTCGAGGATATCCCAGTCGCCGGGGGGCGGCGCATGCGCGTCGCGGCGCGTCATTTTAAAGCCCACCGTGCGCACCGGAATGATGCGGATGCGCGCGAAATCGGCAGTGTATTCACGCGGGTCGCCGGGCGGCACGAATGTCACCTTCTTGCCCGTCATTTTCTGCAGCACGGGGATCAGCGGCCGCACCTGCTGCTCGATCTGCAGCCAGGACGCGAACAACCCCTGAGAAAAAGCCGAGACCGGCGGACGCTCGCCGGGGTATTGCCGCGTGCGCGGCTGCGGCGGCCAGTCGACGCCGATGGTTATTTCATTGCCTTCCCAGCGGTGCAGGCGGCAGGGTTTTGGGAAGCCCTTGGCGGGTTTCATGAAAGGCCGCCACCAGCCGCCCTCGTCGCCAAGGTTGCCGCCGACGTAACCCGGCACGGGGGCGTCATTGCCCTCGCACTCGCGGGTGTCGTCGTTGTTCCATTTGGCGGCGCTGAACGCCGCCTGCGCGAAATCGGCCAGCGTGCGTTTCTCGCTGAACATCGTCATCTGGAACATCATCACGCCGTCGGCCTCGGGCCGTGTCGAGATGTAGAGGTATGCCCCCAGCAGCGCGACAACCACCGCCGCAGCGAACTTCTTCTGCGTTTCGGTGATTTTAAAATTGGGTTTGATGGCCATTAAGGGCCGCCCTCGGTACCGGTGGTGGGTTATTCTTTGTCCAGCGCGCGGCGGGCGAGTTTTTCAATCTCGCGGGCGACGAGTTTTTCGATGATGACGGGCAGGTTCTTGTCCAGCCAGACCTTGATGAGGGGGTGCATCATCTCGCGCGCCATATCCTCCAGCGTCACGGGGCCGGGCTTGCCGGGCATTTCGCGCTCGACGGCGATGTTCTGCGCCATGATGCGCGCCATCGCGGCGACGGCCGCCTCGGCCGTCATGTCTGACATCAGCGGATCATCTTCCATGGCATCCTCCAGCACGATGCGGGGCTTGTATTGTTCTTCGGGTGCGGCCGCTGCTTGCGGCAGGGGCGCGGCGGCGGGCGCCGCTTCGACCTTGTCGGTCAGTTCCAGCACGGTTTCTTCGGCGGGTGCGGCGGCGGGCGCCTGAGGCGCGGCCATGGTCTGCGCGGGTTGTTTGGCGGGCGCGGGCGGGGCCTTCATGACCTGCTCGGCTGCGGGTTTCGCGGCCGGTTTCTGCTGCCCCTCGGCCACGGGCGTGCCGTCTTCGGAAATGATCTGGCGGATAGATTCCAGAATTTCCTCGATCGACGGTTCCTGTTCGGTTTTGATCTCAGCCATTTAGCGCCATTTTAACAAAAAAACGTTGTAAATAAAAGTTTTAGGGGATTTCCCTTCCGAAAGCGAGTCATTCTACCGTCTCCGCCCTGGTGCCGAACCACTTGTTCTTGACCTTCTGGAAATTCTCGGTCGGGTCATAGACGGGTGCTGCGAGGCCCAGTTCCTGCGCAGTCAGCCTGCCCATCGCGGCCAGCAGGCCATAGGCGGCCAGCTGCGCGTCGTGGTCGGCGACGGCCTGCGCGACGCGGGCGTTGCGGTATTCCTGCTCGGCGTCGAGCAAATCAAGCGTGGTGCGGGAGCCGTATTCGGCCTCCGCCTTCACGTTTTTGCGGGCGAGGCCCGCCGCCTCCACCTGCGCGGCACGGGCTTCGGCCTGCGCCTTGGCGGAAACAAGGGCGGTCCAGGCGTTGGTCACCTGCTCCTTCACCTCGCGCTCGGCCTGGCGTATCTGGATGCGGCGCTGGGATTCAACCTGCTTCGACTGGCGGATGCGGGACGCGGTAGAGCCGCCCGAGTAGAGCGGCAGGGTGGCGCGGAGGGTCACCGCCGTGCCGGTCGAGTGGTCGTTGCCCGAAATGGGGTCATAGGTGCGGTCGAGGCCGGCATCGACCCCCACCTGCGGATAGAGCTCGCCCTGAATGGAACGAGTGGTCGCCTGCGCGGCCTGTTCTGTATATTGGGTAAAGATGATCGCGGGGTTGAGGCGGTTGCCCTGCTCCTGCGCCTCGTCCAGCGCCGCTGGCAGCGCGAGCTTGGCGCCCGGGCGTTTCAGGTTCTCGGCCGTGAGGCCCGAGACCTTTTCAAAGGCCGCGCGGCTGGATTTCAGGAAGCCCTCCGCCGCCACTTTCTCGGCCGTCGCCTGCGCGAGGCGGGATTCAGCCTGCGAGACGTCGGTACGGGTGATATCGCCCAGCCTTAGACGTTCACGTGACTCTTTAAGGCGCTGAGATAACACATCGACGTTATTGCGGTTTGATCTCAAAATCTCCTGGTCGCGCAGTACGTCGAGATAGGCCGCCACGCCCTCCAGCAGCACTTGCTGTTCTTTTAAATGAAGCAGCGCGCGCTGCGCCTTGATTGTATTGGAAGAAGCCTTCATGTTCGCCAGCGTCGAGCCGCCGGAATAGATCGACTGCGTCACGCCCACGCCGACGCCCTTCGGGTCGGAATGGCTGTTGAACCCGTCGCCCTCGTCATGCGAAGACGACACGGCGGCGTCAGCCGTCACCACGGGGCGGAAGCCCGAGAATGCCTGCGCATAGGTTTCGTCGACGGCGCGCAGCTCGGCGCGGGCGGCCTGCAGTTCGGGGTTACGTGAATAGACCTCGGCCAGCACTTCCTCGATCTTGAGGGCCTTGGCGTCTTCGGCTTCCTTCTTTTCCTCGGCGGCCTTGAGGGTGACTTTTTTCTTCTTCTTTTTGACGGGCTTGGGTTCCTCGACCTTCACCGCCTCGACCGGCTTCGCTTCCTCGGCGGGCGCAATCGCGATAGGGCTTTCAGGTTTCTGCATCGGCACGACGTCGACGGGCGGCGCGGGCTCCTCCACAGTCACATCGGCGCGGGCATCGGGTTCAGGGTCGGGCATCGGCACGGCGACCACATCTTCGGGCATGGGCATGGCGGGATTGGCGGTGAGCTGCGTCAGCGCCTCCGCAATCGGCAGGTCCTTGACGTCGACACGCGCCGCAGCCATTGCAGACGCGGAAACGCCTGCGGAAAGCGCGAGCGCCGCGATAAGGCTATACTTCAGAAATTTCCCATACCCCATTAAAACGCAAATGTTTTCTGCGCTTCAAAACCCTTCAGCGTGGGCGTGGCTGCATTGAACAGTTCACGCGTAGAGAAGCTTTCCCCGCTGCGGGTGATGATGACCGCAGACCCCATATGCCCCCTTTCGGACAGAACCGTGACCAGCCTTCCCCCTTCGGCAAGCTGGGACAGTATTTTTTCCGGCACCGCAGGAACGGAGCCGTTGATGAAGATAACGTCATACGGCCCCTGCGCCGGATAACCTTCCTTCAGATCTTTCTGGCGCACGACGACGGCGTTCAGGATGTCGAGGTCGTGCAAAAGCTTGTCGGCCGCATCGGCCAGCTGCTCGTCGAATTCGAGGCCCACGACCGTGCCGGCCAGATGCCCCAGCACCGCGGTCGAATAGCCCGTGTTGCAGCCGATGTCCAAAACGATATCGTCATTCGCGACAGTCGCTTCCTGGATCAGGCGCGCGATAATCACCGGCTCGCGCAGGTAGCGGCCGTTGCCGAGCGCGATGTCTTCGTCGATGTAGGCAAAGCCCTGCAGGTGGCGCGGCACGAACAATTCGCGCGGCAGTTTGCGCATGGCCGCAAGCACGCCCGAATCCGTCACCTTGTTGGTGCGGAGCTGGCTTTCCACCATGTTTTCGCGCGCTTGTTCAAAAGGATGCTGCATTTCTCTAACCTTAAACGTGAGGCTCCCCAGCCCCTAATATACACCGAAACGCCAAAGCGGCCAGATGATTTTTGAACGGATACAACAGCTATGTTGCTGAAACGCCACGTATTTTTCATATCGCACACGAACCGCGGCAGCGCCCGGCGGCCCCTGCCTCCACCGGTCAATCCGCCGCCCCCACGTTGACGCGAGCCCCGCCCGCGCCCATATTTCCCTTTGCCTGAGCCGGATGAAATCTGTAATGTCATCCGGCTTACCCGATGGCGCGGTGGCAGAATGGCGATGCAGAGGACTGCAAATCCTTGAATGCCGGTTCGATTCCGGCCCGTGCCTCCATCATTTCATTAAGAGCTTTCTCTTTACATCTTATCAGTTTGGCCCGCTGGTAATTCTCGGGGTGCCCTGGATAGCGCTAATTTTAAATATCTTATATATCAAACACTTATAAATATATTAATAGCCTATAATCTATAAATAATTTGATATATTATAGTCTATAACCTATAATATATAGAGAGGATTATAGGTTATATCCTATAAAAACATCATGAAAGACATTGCCTACAAACATCTCGACCGCAAGCTTGCGAAAGCAAAGGCTGCGCAGGAATTCACGCGGCCGCCGCGCGGCTGGTTGCGGGCGATAAGGGACGCATTGGGAATGACGACAAGCCAGCTGGCCAAACGGCTGGGCGTGTCCCAGCCGACCGTCATGGAAATGGAAAAATCCGAACAGCGCGGCGCGATCACGCTGGACACGCTCGAGCGCGCCGCGCGAGCGCTCGACTGTAAACTGGTTTATGCGCTTGTGCCCGCCGGTTCGCTCGAGCAAACCCTGAAAGAACGGGCCCGCAAGGTCGCCAAAAACCGCATCGGACGTGTAAACCACACCATGCGGCTCGAAAATCAGGCCCTGTCGCAAGATGCGCTGCATGCCGAGCATGAGCGGCTTGTCGACGAACTGCTGCGGGGAAACCTGAGGCGGTTATGGGATGAGCCATGACCGATCACCTTTTCGAAGCGGTTGATGGCGCCACGCCGCTGACCGAAGATGAAAAGCTGGGGCTTATCCCGTCGCATATCACGCTGCGCCGCGAACTGAACGAGGCCGAGCAGGCGGGCATCCTTGCCGCGCTCGGCTGGGCGGAGTCACGTAAGCGCGATGTGCCGGACGAAACGTTCCTGCGGCGCCTGCACAAGGAAATGTTCAAGGATGTCTGGAAGTGGGCAGGCGTCTACAGCCGGCAAAACAACCGCCATCCCGTAGGCCTGGACGGATACAAAATTCCTGCGGCCATGCACCAGCTGGCGCAGGATGCAAGGTACTGGATCGACAACAAAAGCTATTCGCCCGAAGAAATCATGGCGCGCTTTCATCACGGTCTGGTTTTCATCCACCCTTTCCCGAACGGCAACGGAAGGCATTCACGGCTGGCCACCGACCTGCTGGCGAAGCAGCTGGGCATAAAACGTTTCACTTGGGGCAAGGACAACCTCGGCAAAAGCGGCGGAGAAGCGCGAAAGGCTTACATCGCAGCCTTGCGCGAAGCGGATAACCACGATTTCCGCCCCTTACTGGCGTTTGTGCAGTCTTAGGGGTGCGGCTGAATCGATAAGCTTAATCGACTACCCCGCAATTCCCGAGTATCACAAATTGCGAAGCTTTCTCGCCCGTTATCCTGCCGTCCGGTGTGTGATAGCGCGCAAGGAAACTGATCTCCACCCATGCGCGATATGAACCACTTGCTTTGTCTGTCCAATTCATTTCCGGATTTTCGACGTGCAGTTCGCAGCAACCGGGATTGAGTTCCAAAAACTCTTTCGCATTTTTGTATTTAATATATGGCTTACTTTTGTCTGCGCCTGTAGCTACGAACCATTCAGCGTTCTCGATTGCGGCGGCAGCAAGTTCATCGTCAGTCATCACTTTACCCGTGTCAGAGCAATAGCCTTGGTAATTCATTGTCATTTTAAAAATGATGAACCAGAAAAGTGCCGTAAAAATGATAGCTGGCATGGCAAACTCCGCAATTGAATGTCGCTTCTTCTTTCTAAGCAAAGCGCTGCGGTAAAGTCATTTGTTATCCTGCTCCTGCGCAGAATAGCTTCCGTTCCTGCACAAGACCGCAAGAAGATGATCAAGGGTGCCTTGAAATCTGCATTTACTAAGCCGCGCTTTAAGCGCGGGAGATGCCAGCCTACGCTGGCATGAGGGCAGGGATTTGGAGCCCTGTCCCGCCCCTACCTCTGCGCCGCAGGCGCCACCTTCGGGCAAACCGGCATCTGCACATCGTCGCGTGAGGTATATTTGCCGTTGTCTTTTAACACCGTGACGTCGAATACGGGGCAGCCTTTGGCGTCGGTTTTGCCGGTGGCGACCATGTAGCCGGAGCGGTCGCCGGCGTCGAAGAGGCTGTTGACGCCGAGCTTCTTCAGCGTCGCGGCCGAGGCGACCCAGGGGATCGTGAGGCCTTCCTTCGCGTCCGACGCTTTCATCCCGTGTGAATTGAAATAGCCGGTGAGGCTGTTCTGCATATCCTGCCCGTAGTAATTCTGCACCTGCCGCTGCAGCTCCGACTGTTGCGCTTCCTGTTTCGCCTGGGCAGCGGCGGGGCTGGCGGGCGTGCAGCCTGCCATCAGGGCGGTTGCGGCAAAAAGGGCGAGCAGAGGCTTTTTCAGCTTCATGGTGCGGGCGGTTCCTGTTGTTGTTTCGTATAAGCCACGCTAACACCCGTCCGGTGTTCTGTCAAAAATGTTATGACAAGACTCGAGGCGCCTGCAATCGCAAGGGTTTAAACGGGCAGGATGACGCCGGAGCCTTTATCGGCTGCGGCCTGCGGCGCGGCTGTAGATAAAGGCCGCGATTGATTTACTGCGCCCCGGCTTCCTCTTGGGGCTTAGGATGCGCATCAAGCCAGGCTTTGGCTTTCATGTGAGCCTCCTGCAGCTCATCGGCGGAAAGCTCCTCGCGGATTCTCCCCAAAAGAATTTCGGACTGGCCGGAGACTAAGGCCCAGAAATAGGCTTTCGCCATGTCGCGTTCCGCACCCCTGCCGTCGACAGAATAAATCTTGTAGAGCATAACCTGAGCCGGCTGATGTCCCTGTTCCGCGGCCTTTGTCATCCATGCGACAGCTTCTGGTGTGCCCTTGGTGCGCAGGCCCGCACGGAACTGCGCCTCGGCATAACCTTTTTCGGCGGCAGAATTATAGAGTTCCAGCGCCTTGTTCGCATCCCGCGGCACGCCCTGTCCCCAGTCATACATTTGGCCAAGATAGTAGATGGCCGCGACATTTCCCAGCGCGATGGCCTTGTTGTAGAGCGCCAAGGCTTTGGCGGCATCATACATCACCCTGTCGCTGGCATAACGGCTGCCAAGTTCCGCCATTGCAGCGGCGTCACCCTTTTCAACCAGAGCTTCAAGCTCGCCCACGCGTTTCATATTGCGCAGCTCCGATTCAATCATATCGTAAGTCTGTTGCGGGCCTGCCAGCCCCTTGGTGCTTTTTTGCGGCGGGCCGGCAAAGGCGAGCAAGGCCATTTTGAAGAAGCGGTCGGCTTCCTCCTTATCCTTTTTTCCTTCGGGGGTATTGTAGGTTCTCTGGTACAGGTCTCTGTATTTTTGCGCCAGCGTAGCCATCGCCCTGACATCACCCAGCTCCGCCGCCTTGCGGTACCATTTTTCGGCTTCGGCATGGTCTTGCGCAACGCCGCCCATCCCGCGCTCGTAAATGCCGGCAAGCTGGAACTGCGCCTCGGTGAAACCCTGTTCCGCCGCCTTGCGGTACCAGACTGCGGCGATTTCAGGGTCCTGGTTGAACCCGCGACCCCACAGGTGAAGCCCGCCAAGCTCGCTCTGCGCCTCGGCCACGCCGTCGGCCGCGCGCTTTTCAATCTCCGAAAGGTCGGGCGGCGCAGGCATCATTTGCGGGCCGGCATCCGCAGCAAAAACCGAATGTGGAAGCAAAAGCGCCAGCAGCGCGAAACCCGCCGGCATAAAATGATGGCGCATGATAAAGCCCCGATCTCTTGAATTGCCCTGCCTTCATCATAGTAATCCTGGCAGGCAATCACAATAAGGCGCTCCAAAAAGGAAAACGCGCCGCAGCTGTTAGGCCTGCGGCGCGTTTTGTTTATCGGTTAGAAAGAAGCTTACGCTGCTTTCAGGTTCGTCGCAGCGTCTTTGCCGCGCTCGGACTTGATCTCGTACGAGATTTTCTGGCCTTCGTTCAGGCCGCGGAGGCCAGCGGCCTCGACTGCGCTGATGTGCACGAAGACGTCTTTGCCGCCGTCATCGGGCTGGATGAAGCCGAAGCCTTTTTGGGCGTTGAACCATTTAACTGTACCGGTAGCCATGTGTAGCACTCCTTTAGAAACGCACAACTTGTGCAAGGCGCCTGCCCGCAACGATTGCGGCGGTCCCTATTCGAAGCAGCGGTCTTGGGAGAAAGCCTTTAATGGCGAACGTCTAGCAAACCCTTGGTCTCGAATACGAATAAGATAAGGTTTTCTGCCATAAATACAAGGGATTAATGGCCAAAGCCGGATTCTCCAGTGATTCCAGCCTGTCAGGCCCCCCCGTTTGGGGGGCGGAACCCCCTGCTTACCCCGTCCATTTGCGCAACAGGCGGGGCTTTTCCGCCCTGCAGCATTTTTGCCGGTTTTACATGCCCGAAGACTTTTTGAAAAAGCCCCTGCCCGACCACGCGCCCGCGATAGACACAGGCGCCGAAGCCGCGCCGGTAATCGATAGCGGCGCCGAAGCCGCGCCGGCCTGGCCGGAGCCGCGCACGGTTTACATCGGCGGCATTTTTTTCATGATGCTGCTGGCAGGTGTGCATATGGCGGGCAACATCCTTATCCCCATCGTGCTGGCGTTCTTGCTGAAACTGGCGGTGCAGCCGGTGCAGCGTTTCATGGAGAGCCACCGCGTCCCGCGCGCGGCCGCGGCGCTGCTGGTCGTCGCGCTGCTGCTGGGCGGCACGGCGGCGCTGGTCACGATTATTTCCGGCCCCACCGCCGACTGGGTGGCGAAGGTCTCCGACGGCCTGCCGCAGGTGAAGGAACGCCTGTCGTTTTTGAAGGAGCCGATACAATCCGCCAAAGAAATAATCGTCAGCGCCGAAACCATCGCGCAACCCGCGGGGCCAAAGGTGATGCCCGTCGCGATCGAGGGTACGCGGCTTTTCGACCGCATGTTCATGACGACGCGCGAGCTGGCCACCTCGCTCGGCATGACGGTATTGATGCTGTTTTTCCTGCTGCTGTCGGGCGATACGTTTTTGCGGCGGCTGGTTGAAATCCTGCCCAGCTTTTCCGAGAAGCGGCAGGCCGTCGATATCTCGCAGCAGATAGAACAGGATATTTCCGTCTACCTGCTCACCATCACCTGCATGAACGTGCTGGTCGGCGTGCTGACCGGCGCCGCCATGGCGCTCTGCGGGCGGGAGGACGCCGTGCTCTGGGGCACCTGCGCTTTCCTGCTGAATTACGTGCCGATTATCGGGCCGCTCACCTGTTTTGCGCTCTTTGCCTTTACCGGCCTGCTGCTCGAACCCGCGATTGGCGTCGCACTGCTGCCCGCGCTGATTTACATCGTCATCCACACGGCCGAAAGCAGTTTTATCACGCCGCTGCTGCTGGCGCGGCGCTTTACGCTGAACCCGGTGCTGGTCGTGCTGTCGATCATCTTCTGGTACTGGATGTGGGGGCTGGCGGGCGCGATCCTCGCCGTGCCGATGCTGGCGATTGCTAAAATCGTCTGCGACCGCGTCGAACGGCTGAAGCCGCTCGGCCATTTCCTTGAAAATTGAACGGGTTTAGCGCAGCCAGCCGCGGTACTTGATGTACACCAGCGGCAGCAGCGCCGCGACCATGGCCAGCAGGATGGACACGGGGAAACCGATATCCCAGTTCAGCTCGGGCATCACCGTGAAGTTCATGCCGTAAATGCTGGCGATCAGCGTCGGCGGCAGGAAGACCGCGGTGATGATGGTGAAAACCTTGACGATCTGGTTCTGCTTGACGTTCAGCGAGGCCAGGATGGCGTTCTGCAGGTAGCGCACGGAATCGTGCTCGAAGGCCGCGTGTTCCTTCACCCCGCTGATATCGTCGCGCAGCGTGCGCACGTAATCCTGCAATTCATCGCTCGGCGGCACCTCGGTATCGAGGTAGCGCGCCGCGCGGGCGAGCGACAACTGGCTTTCCAGCGTGCGGGAGACCAGTTCTTCCTTTTTGTTCAGCTCGATAATCGTGTCGTTGATGTCGGTCACGCCCATCGTGCCCTCGCCGGCGTTCAGCGAACGGGTGATTTCCGTGATGGTGTCCGACGTTTCCTCGACCGAGGTCGCGATCGCCGCGATCACCTTGCTCGCCTGCTCGTTCAGCACATGCAATAACAGGCACAGCAGCGTCTGCGGGTTGCGCAGCGCCTCGGGGTGGCGGCGGATATGCTTGAAGGTGGCGGCAAAGGGCGCAAAATCCTCGGCGTCCTGCACCGTAATCACTTTTTCCTTGCCCATGATGATCAGCAGCTGGCGGCGCGTCGCGATGCCTTCCGCGCTCTTCACCATCACGCGCATCGGCAGATACAGGTAATTGTCGTCGTCCTGCATGTCGGCGATCAGCGACACATCGATGCCGTAGTCGGCCAGCAGTTTTTCCTTGTTCTCGGGCGTCATGCCGACGAGGCGGACCCAGAGGTCGTCGACCGGGCGGACGGGGTGTTTTTGCTTAGCGACCATTGGATGTCTTCTTTTTGGCGGGTGTGCGGTTCTGTTGCGGCGCCGGAGATGGATTTGCTGGCGCGGCGGGAGGCTTCTCTACCGTCGCGGGCGCGGCGGACAAGGCGCTGAGCTGCTTCTGTTTTTGCAGCCAGGGCGCCATGTAATGGATCCCCAATAATGCGCCTACGATGAACAGGTATAAGGCCGTCACCGCCGTGATCACTTCGCGTTCGAGGCTGGAATTCTTTTTTTCGTCTTTTTGCATGGGCTTGCCTGTCTTTTGCCCAAGCTTAACACCCTGCAGAAAAAAGTCACCCCGGAACGAGGTTTTCGTTCCGGGGCGGCTTGTATTTCTTCAAAAGGAAAGAAGATTACTCTTTCTTGCCTTCTTCGGTTTTCGGAGCTTCTTCGGTTTTTGCCGGAGCTTCGAATTCTTCCTTGGTCACTTTGCCGTCTTTGTCTGCGTCTTTTGCGTCAAAGCCGTCAGCCAGCTCTTCTTTCGAGAGGGAGCCGTCAGCGTTTGCGTCGAGTTTCGCAAAATCAGGGGCGGGTGCAGCGTCAGCGGGAGCAGCAACTGCTTCAGCAGCAGCGCCGGCGTCAGCGGGCTTTGCGTCTTCTGCGAATGCAGGCGCGACAGCCAGGATTGCGACAAATGCCATAACCATGGCGAGTTGGGTTTTCATGTTAGTACTCCATTTCCTTCGTTTTTTCGTATTACAGGGCACAGCGCCCCCATCCCTTAATGGTAACGTTTGCTTCGAGTCGCAATCTATAGCTTTTATGCAACAGTCGGGGCGAATGGCACAAAAACATCGTTTATTTCACGTAGCTTAGGGAACTTTTGCTGCATTTGCACAAAACCGCCACAAGTTCTGCACAACCCCGCCGCAACCGCCCCGGCCGCGCCCTGCTTGACTTTGGGGTACAGTCTTTCTAAATTTCCGGAAAATACAGGTCCACTTTTCACGAGGGGCTATGGCGAAGGACAAAGGCGTTTTGATCGTTTTCGATCTGGTATCGACACTCACCGATGCCGCCCCGCGCTATGTGCAGGCCTTCGTCGAGGCCGCCGAAGCCGCCGGCGCCCCCGCGCCCGACCGCGACCTCCTCGCCTCCATGCTCGGCAACAAAAACCTTGGCGAAATCACCGACCATTTCATCGGCAAGATGGACGAGGCCGAGCGCAAGAAATTCATGGGCCAGTGCAACCAGTCCTGCGACGCGCTGCTGACGCGCCCCGGCTGGCAGGAACACCTCTTCCCCAACGTGCGCGAAGCCGTGCAGGCGCTGCACCTGCAGGGCGCGACGCTGGGCATCTACACCGGCACGCGCGAAGACGCGATGGAATTGCAGCTGAAATACCACGACCTGTCCCCTGAATTCGACCGCCGCTATATCCGCGGCAAGGATAACGAGCGCGACGCGGGCAAAAAGACCGGCGATATCAAGCAGGACCAGCTGAAATCGATCGTCGCCAGCTACCGTGCCGACCAGGGCTTCGATGCGCCCGTGATCGTGATCGGCGATTCCGCCGCCGACGCCGCGGCCGCCGCGAAAGAAGGATTGTTTTTCATCGGCTTCGCCGTTAACGACAAGAAAAAAGAAGAAATGCAGAATGCTTCGGTAAAAATCGTCATCACCGATTTCGGCCAACTGCCCGATCTGGTCGACCGACTGATGCATCCCGCCGTCAACGACAACCTGCCCCGCCTGTCACCGTCGCTCACGCAAAAACCTAAGCCATAACAAGCAATTGCAAAGGCTTGAAGCGTTAACGTTTTCGCAGTTTGCAAGTGGTTGAAATCACGGGCGCGACTCAGGGCGTTAACCATGCGCGTTTCAGAGCGTTTCAGAACGTTTCACCTATGGGGTATACCCCACGCAAAACGTGTAAAAACGCGCATGTTTAAAGTTGTTTATGTGGCTGTAGTTATTGCGCGATCCGGCTTATGCGTTTCAGAACGTTTCAGAGCGTTTCAAATTGTTTCATTTTTTCGGGGATCAAAATCAGCCATACTATAAGGAGACTAGAACTGTGCGGGCGGAAAAGGCGGGAAATAAAAATCCCGCCTTAAGTTTTATAAATACTCTTTCACCACGGCAAGGAAGGTCTTGCCGTACTTCTTCAGCTTGCTGTCGCCGATGCCGTGGACGAGGTTCATTTCGTCCATGCTGCGCGGTTTTATTGTCGCCATATCAACGAGGGTTTTATCGTGGAAAATCACATAGGGGGGCACGCCCTGATCCTGTGCCAGTTCCTTGCGCTTTGCTTTCAGCGCGCGCAGCAGTTCTTCCGCGCCTTCGGGCAGCGGCGTATCCTTGACGCCCAGCGCCTTTTTGGCGCGGGCGATGCGTTCATTGTCTTTCTTGCGCAGGCGTACCGTCTTCTTTTCGCGCAAAAAAGCCTGCCCCTGGTCGGTCATCATCATGCCGCCGTGTTCGGGGTCGGGCTGCAGCAGGTTCAGCGCCACCAGCTGGCGGAAAACGCCCTGCCATTCCTGTTTCGACAGTTCCTTGCCGATGCCCCAGGTCGACAGCTGGTCATGCCCGAATTGCACAATACGGTCAGTCGTTTCGCCCATCAGCACGTCCGTCACATAGGCCACGCCAAACCTTTGCCCCGTGCGGTAGACGCAGGACAGCGCCTTTTGCGCCGCCACGGTGCCGTCGAACGTCTCGGGCGGGTTCATGCAGGTGTCGCAGTTGCCGCAGGGCTGGCAGCGGTCGCCGAAGTAATCCAGTATCACCTGTCGGCGGCAGCTGGCCGCCTCGCACAGGCCCAGCAGCGCGTTCAGCTTCTGGTGCTCGATGCGTTTTTGCGCATCGGGGGCGCCGGATTCCGCGATAAAATTCCGCTGCATGGCGGCATCCTGCGCGCCGTAGACCATCAGCGCATTCGCAGGAAGTCCGTCGCGCCCTGCCCTGCCCGTTTCCTGATAATAGGCCTCGATATTTTTCGGGATGGTCATATGGGCGACAAAGCGCACGTCGGGCTTGTCGATGCCCATGCCAAACGCGATTGTGGCGACCATGATAACCTTTTCTTCCTTCAAAAAGGTTTCCTGGTTTTTCGCCCGCACATCGGCGGGCAGGCCGGCGTGGTACGGCAATGCGCGGAAACCTTCGTCATTCAGCCATTCCGCGGTGTCTTCCACCAGTTTGCGCGACAGGCAGTAAACGATGCCGCTGTCTTCGGCATGGTTGTCCTTGATAAAGCGCAGTACCTGTTGCCGCGCGTTATCCTTGACGACGATGGAGTAATGGATATTCGGGCGGTCGAAACCGGCGATGAAGCTGCGTCCCTCGCCCAGTTTCAGGCAGTCGACAATGTCGCGGCGCGTCGGCGCGTCGGCCGTCGCGGTCAGCGCGATGCGCGGCACATGCGGGTAGCGCTCCGCCAGCAGCGACAACTGTTTGTAATGCGGCCGGAAATCATGCCCCCATTGCGACACGCAATGCGCTTCGTCGATCGCGAACAGGGCAACCTCGGCCTCGTCGAGCAGGGCCAGAAAATCGTCCATCAGCAGCCGTTCGGGCGCGACATAGACCAGGTCAATATCGCCTTCCATGATCGCAAGGCGCGCGCCCGCGTTATCCTGCGTGGTGGAATTGATGGCCACGGCCTTGACGCCCAGCTCTTTCAGGGCATCGACCTGGTTCTGCATCAGGGCGATGAGCGGCGAGACGATAACGCCGACGCCTTTGCGCATCAACGACGGTATCTGGTAGCAGAGCGATTTGCCCCCGCCCGTCGGCATCAGCACAAAGGCATGGCCGCCGCCCGAAACATGCGCGATGACATCGGCCTGCTGCCCGCGGAAGCTGTCGTAGCCGTAGACGTGCTGCAGAATGCGCAGCGCTTCGCTGGCATCGTCGGCGGGTTTGCGGGAAGGAGAAAGGCTCATATTCAAGCTATAAACCCGCCGCTGAATCGCGGCAATGATTAAGCGCATAAATGCTGGATTCCCAGCGTCTTGTTATTTTGATTATGACAAATATTTGACCGTTATACTCAGGATGGGTAGAATGCATTACATCATCAATTTGCAAGAGAAAGAGGCCCGATTGTCGAAAACGCCTGATTTAACTGCCACCGCTAAATCCGTTTTCAACGACAGCCTCCGATCAGCCATGAGCCGCCGCGACGCCGAAACCATCAAGCTTGCGCTTGAAAGCGGCGCCGACCCCGATTACCTGCTGTTCGAGGGCCTGAAGTTCAAGCCCGGCCTGAAGGACAAATGGGCGGGCAAAACCCCCGCCGACGAAATCGGCCCCGGCTGGGTGAAGCAGGCGCTGGAGGCAGGCGCGAACGTGAACGCGACGCGCCCCCGCGCCGTCAACAACCCCTGGCCCGCCATCCACTGGGCGCATGACAATTTCAACCCCAAGGCGATGGAACTGCTGCTGGCCGCTGGCGCCGATGTCGACACCAAGACGCCGGGCGGCGATACGCCATTGATGCGCGCGGTGAAGGACGGCGATGCGGCGCTGGCGGCATACTACCTTGCCAAGGGCGCGGACCCCTTGATGCCCTGCGGCGTGAAAAAAGACAACTTCCCCTTCCACGAGCTGGAAAAGGGCGGCGCGATCGGCGGCACGCAGAAGGTGGAGCTGACGCGCCTGATGCTGCAAAACTCGAAAAAATCCCCGCCGCCCGCGCCCGCGCCGGAACCCGAACTGCCCAAGCCCGACAAGCTGCAGGAAGGCATCGCGATACTGCGCGAGATTGCGGATGGAAAGATGGAAAAAGCGGGCGGGAAGGTAAAGCCGGCCTATGGTAGATAAACCTTAACCCCGGCGCAGAAGGATTACTTTTCCTTCTTCTTCAGCGCCGCCATCAGTTTGTTGTTCTTGCCCTGATAATATTTCGAGGCTTCGTCCAGCTGCTGGCTGGTCTTCTTGACGAAGTCCTTGGCCATCTGCTGCGCGAGCTGGTTGTGCTGCGCGTCCTCGGACTGGTCCGCGCCCAGCAGCGCCTTGAACAGCGGGTTGTTGCGGTATTCGGCAATCCATTCCTTGACGCTCTCCTGCAGCTCGTGGACGCGCAGGTCTTCCTTCGTCTCCGAAGTGCTGTCGCCCTGCGGCACTTCCTCGAAGGCTTCGGCGATATACTGCGCCGTGCCGCTGGAGGGATAGGGGCTGGCATGGCCGTCGCGCAGGCTGTCGATCATGAAGATCGCGCCTTCGCGCAGGATTTCTGCCACGCCGCCGTCGCCGTAGTAAGCCTGGATCTGCATGTCGCCATAGGGCAAGGGCGAGGTCTGGATCAGGTTCGGGTCGCCGTTCGAAAGGCCGTCGCCATAGCGGATTTCCAGCAGGGTGTTGTGGATCGGCTGGTAGTTGCTGAAGGGCACGTCGTAACCCGGCGGGATATCGTTGCCGCCGCCGCCATTGCCGTTCGGCGGGATGACCGGCGGGATATAGCCGTCGTCGCCCATGGTGATAGTCAGGTCTTTTTCGTACTGGAATTCACCGTCGTCAACGCGTACGCGGATGGTGTAGGTGCGCGGGTCCACTTTCGGGTCGGGCGAATAGGTCAGGGCCAGCTTGTCGCCGCCGACCAGCTGGAAGATGGAGGGCGAACCGATAATGGTATAGGTCAGCGAGGCGTTGGTGTTGTCGGGGTCGACCGTGCGGATGTCGGTAAAGACAACGTTGATCGGCATGCCCTGCGGGAAGCCCGGGCGCGTGAGATAAATGTCCGACGGCGGGTCGTTGACGGGGTTGACCGTGATGTTGAAGGTGGTGATGGCGGAAGCATCCTGGCCGTCGCCGACCGTGAAGCGGAAGGTGTCGGTCGCCTGCTCGTCGCCGTTATGCACGTAGCGCACGAGGCCCGCGGCAAGGTCCGCCTGCGTGAAGCTGGTGACAGCAACGCCGGGCGCGGTTGTAAGCTCGAGGCGGCCGTGCAACGGGCGTGTGGTGATGGTGTAGGTCAGCGTGGGCACGGCGCTGTCGATATCCGTCGCGTTCAGGTAAGTCGTGTCGATGATGACCGACGCCCCTTCGTTCAGGTTGACGGGCGCGTTGACTGTCACGACCGGCGGGTCGTTCACAGGCGTGACGGTGATATTGAAGCTCGAGGCCGGCAGCGTGGTGGCGCCGTCGGCGACGGTAAAGGTAAAGCTGTCTGCCAGCGTTTCCGAGCCGTTGTGGACGTAACGCACCAGGCCCGCGGCAAGGTCGGCCTGCGTGAAGCTGGTGATGGACACGCCGGGCGCGGTCGACAGTTCGAGGCGGCCGTTGATCACGCCGCCCGTCACGCTATAGGTGACGGTGGAAGCGCTGCTGTCGGGGTCGGTGACGTTCAGCATCGTGGTGGTGATGGTGGTGGTCGAACCCTCGTTCACTGTCGCGCCGGTGTTGGTGGAAACGACCGGTGCGTCATCGACGCCCGTGACGGCGATGTTGAAGGTGATGTTCGGCACTGTCGTCGTACCGTCGGAGAGCGAGAAGCGGAAGGTATCCGTTGCGCCCTCGCTGCCGTCATGGACGAACTGCACAAGGCCCGCGTTGATATCGGCCTGCGTAAAGGTGGTGATGGCGACGCCCGGCGCCGTGGTCAGCTCCACGCGGCCATGCAGCGGCAGCGTGGTGACGCTGTAGACGAGCGCCGAGGCGGCCGTATCGGGGTCGGTCGCGCTCAGCTGCGCGCTGGTGATGGCCGTCGTGCCGCCCTCGATGATCGCCAGCGTGCTGTTGGCGGAAACGACCGGCGGATCATTGACGGGGGTAACCGTCAGGTTAAAGGTGGCGGCACCCAGCGTCGTGGTGGCGTCGGCGACGGTAAAGGTAAAGCTGTCCGCCATCGTTTCGGAACCGTTATGCACGTAACGCACACGGTTCGCGGCAAGGTCAGCCTGCGTGAAGGTGGTGATGGCCACACCCGGCGCGGTCGACAGTTCAAGGCGGCCGTTGGTGACGGGCGTAGTGACCGTATAGACGATGCTGCCGGCGGCGCTGTCGGGGTCGGTCGCGTTCAGGCGCGTGGTCGACAGGGTGACGGTGCCGCCCTCGTTCACGCTGGCGCCAAGGTTGGTGGAGAGCACCGGCGCGTCATCGGTCAGCGCGACGGCGACGTTGAAGGTCAGGTTCGGGATGGTGGTGGAACCGTCCGAGAGCGAGAAGCGGAAGGTATCGGTCGCCAGCTCGCCGCCGTCATGCACGAAGCGCACGGTGCCGGCGTTGATATCGGCCTGCGTGAAGCTCGTGATCGCGACGCCCGGGTTGGTCGACAGCTCGACGCGGCCATGCAGCGGCGCTGTGGTGACGGTGTAAACCAGCGAGCCTGCCGGCGTGTCGGGGTCGGTCGCGCTCAGCTGCGCGGTGGTGATCGCGGTCGTGCCGCCTTCGGTGACGTTCAGCGCGGTATTGGCCGAAATCACCGGCGGGTCGTTGACGGGAGTAACGCTCAGGTTGAAGGTGCTGGCCGCCAGCGTTGTCGTCCCGTCCGACACGGTAAAGGTGAAGCTGTCAGTCGCGGTTTCCGAGCCGTTATGCACGTAACGCACACGGTTCGCGGCAAGGTCTGCCTGCGTAAAGCTCGTGATCGCCACGCCCGGTGCGGTCGAAAGCTCGAGGCGGCCGTTAGTGACGGGCGTGGTGACCGTGTAAACCACACTGGTGGCCGCCGTATCGGCATCCGTCGTCGACAGGCGCGTGGTCGAAATCGTGACCGTGCCGCCCTCGTTGACGGAAGCGCCAAGGTTCGGGCCCGCGACCGGCGCATCGTCCACCGCCGTGACGCCGACGTTGAAGGTCAGGTTCGGGATCGTCGTGGTGCCGTCCGAGAGCGAGAAGCGGAAGGTATCCGAGGCGCCCTCGCTGCCGTCATGCACGAACTGCACGAGGCCCGCATTGATGTCAGCCTGCGTAAAGGTGGTGATCGCGACGCCGGGGGCGGTCGACAGCTCGACGCGGCCATGCAGCGGCAGCGTGGTGAACGTAAAAATCACCCCGGTAGCAGGCGTAACGGCGTCGCTCGCGCTCAGCTGCGCGCTGGAGATACCCGACGAGCCGCCCTCGAGCAAC
>CAZNRN010000031.1:0-34803 GCA_964575605.1 uncultured Micavibrio sp.
CTCGACGCTCCTTTTGTCCTGGATCAGGGCCCCGGCATGCCGAAATGGGCGCCGCAGAACTATACAGAGGATTTCGGCGGCCCCACCACCATGCGCCAGGGCCTCGAAAAATCGCGCAACCTGATGACCGTGCGCCTCGCCAACTATGTCGGCATGGATAAAATCGTCGACATCTGCAACAAGTTCGGCGTTATCGACAACCTGCCGCCGATGCTGTCCATGTCCATCGGTGCCGGCGAAACCACGCTACTGCGCATGGTGACCGCCTATTCGACCTTCGTGAACGGCGGCAAGAAAGTCACGCCCACGCTGCTCGACCGCATCCAGGACCGTACCGGCGCCACCATCTACCGCCACGACAAGACGGATTGCCCGGGCTGCGGCCCGCTGGTGGCCTGGAACAAGCAGACCACGCCGGAGACCGCCGACAGCCGCGAACAGATCGCCGACCCACGCTTCATGTATCAAATTGTGTCCATGCTGGAAGGCGTCGTGCAGCGCGGCACCGCGACCGCACTGAACAAGATCGGCCGCCCCGTCGCAGGGAAAACCGGCACCACCAACGACGCGAAAGACGTCTGGTTCATCGGCTTCACTCCCGACATCATCGTCGGCACCTATCTTGGCTTTGACGAGCCGCGCTCGCTTGGCCACAAGGAAACCGGCGGCCGCAATGCTGTGCCGATCATCAAGGAATTCATGGAAAAGGCGCTGAAAGACGTGCCGCCCGTGCCCTTCCGCGTACCGCCCGGCATCCGCCTTGTCGCCATCAACCCGCAGACGGGCACGCGTTCCAAGCCCGGCGACGAGAAAAAGATACTCGAAGCCTTTATCGCAGGCACCGAGCCGGGCGACGAACCCACCGTCTTTACGGGCGAGGGCATTGGCTCCATCACCGAGCTTAACAGCGTCGGCGAGGGTGCTACCACCGGCCTTGGCGGCATTTACTGATTAGTTAGAGGTCAATCCCCAGCTTGTCCAGCAGGCGGCCCAGCCCGCGCATGATAGGGCTGCGGTCTGCGTCGTCTGGCAGCTTGCCCGCGGCCTTTTCCGCCGCCAGTTCGGCGCGGCGGGCGGAGGCGCCGTATTTCATTTCAAGCTTCAGGCGTGTGGCGTCGTTTTCGGGCAGGAACTCGGCGCGCAGCTTGCGCAATACCGCCTCCTCGTCCTCGGTCACCACGCCGTCTGCCCAGACGATGGTTTCGCCCAGCGTGATCAGCATGCCGCGGTACTGCGGTTCGTCTATCTGCTTCACCATGTCTTCGATTTTCGGAGGGTGTTCCATGTCTTCGGCGAAGGTTTTCTTCTGCTCTGCGCTCAATCCGTAAACGCGGTCGAGGTTGCCGAGGATGCGCTCGAGGTAGGCGCGTTCCTCCGCCTGCACCTCGCCGTCGGCATGGGCGATGGCGATGACGGCACGCCACATGTAGAACTGGCTTTTGCTGAAAACCTGCGCCATCGCTTCCCCCTTACAAATCCATCAGGTCGACGCCGGTGCGGAGCAGGATGTCATCGAGCATGCCCGATAACCCTGTTTGCGGGCGCAGCGCCGACATTTTCAGGTCGTGCGCGAACATTTCGTCCGCGACGGCAGCGGCAACATCCTTGCGGATTTGTTCCATATCGAGGCTTGCCATCTGGTCGGCGCGCAGTTTTTTCAGGATGGCGTCTTCGGAGGGCGCAAGCGTGCCATCCGACCAGGCAAGGCGCGCGCCGAAATAAATCAGCTGGCTGCGGTACTGCGGGTCGTTGATATAGCGCAGCAAATCGTTGATGCTCTCGGGCGTGTCGAGGCCCTTTTTCCATCCTGCAACCTGGTCTTGCGTCAGTTCGTAGACGCGCGCCATGTTGCCGGTGATGCGCGTGATGTACTCGCGCTCTGCTTCCTGCACCAGCCCGTCGGCATGGGCGAGCGCGATGACGGCGCGCCACATGTAATACATGCTGGTGTCCATCGGGCCGCGGCTCTGGTGCTTTTTGAAATCCTTCATGGGATCAGCCTAGCCGATTGCGGCGGCGCATTCAATTGAGCCTTGAAAATATGGAAAGGTCAGCCCTGCAGCTCGATACCAAGGCGTTTGAGCAGCGCGCGCAGCACGTAGGTCGACATGCCGCCCTTTTTCTCGCCCTGCTGGGTGTCGCTGGCGAAGGCGGCCATTTCCTGCATCACGCTCTTCTGGATCTCGTCGCGGATGCGCCTGTTTTCGGGCGTATCGGCGATCAGCGACTGGAGCTTTTTGATCAGGTCGTTTTCCTTGGGGTGCAGTTCCCCGTCGATACGCGTGATGATGTTGGCGAAGTTCAATATCATGCAGCGCTGCTGCGGGTCGGAAACGCCCATCAGGGTGATTTCGACGTTTGGCGACTTCGCCAGGTCGCGCTCGAAGGTGCCCATCTGCTGCGGCGTCATGGTATAGACGCGGCCGATGCTGTAGAGCAGCTTGCCCATGTGGTCCATTTCGTCGTCGTGGATTTTACCGTCGGCATGGGCGACCGCGATGATGGTGCGCATCAGGCTGAACAGGCTGCCGTCCAGTTGCGGGCGGGCGTCTTTCTGCTTGGTATCCGTCATTCGATCGGCTCCACTCCCAGGCGTATCAGCAGCGCGTCGAGCGCGTAAAACAGCGGGTTGCGCTGCAGGTGCTTCTCGTTTTCCTCGATCTTGCGGGCGACGACGCGCGCCGCAATATCCTGCCGGATATCGGCCATGATTTTTTCGGTGGGCGCGTTCGGCATCAGGCTGCTGTGCAGTTTTTTCAGCAGCGCCGATTCATCCGGCGACAGGTGCCCGTCGATCCAGGCGACGACCTGCGCGAAGTATAACAACATACTTTTAAACTCGGGGTCGGTGATTTTTCCCAGCAGGGGGTCGATGCTCTGCGCGGTTTCCAGGTCTTCCTTCCAGGTCTGGTGGTGCGCCTCGGTCAGCGCATAGACCTTCGACATGGCCGCGAAAACCTTCTCGAAAAATTCCGATTCTTTTTCGTGGATGACGCCGTCGGCATGGGCGACCATGATGATGCAGCGCCACATGTTGAACATGCTGTCGCTTACCGGTTTCTTCTTTGACTGCCCTGCCGAAACTGTCATGGGCAAAGCTTAGGCGTTTTTGGTTAACGCTTCAATAACGGCAGAGCTATGGAAAGCCTATTCGCCGCCCGCAGCTTGCAGGGCGTCCACAATATCTTTCTTGGTCAGCAGTTCCGGCAGCGGCAGGCCGTTCGGCGCGGCGGGGCCATAGACGACGTTGAAAGGGATGCCGTAGCGGCCGAAGCTTTGCAGGTAGGCGCCCGTCGCTTCGTCACGCTGGGTCCAGTCGGCCTGCATTTTGACGATATTTTCGGCCGACAGCGCGGCCTCGACGTCGGGCGTCTCCAGCACGAATTTCTTGTTCGCCTTGCAGGTCAGGCACCAGTCGGCGGTGACGTCGACGAAGACGGTTTTACCCTCTGCAACATGCTGGGCGATGGCGGCCTGGTCGAACTTCGCCCAGCCTTCCTCGAGCGCGGGCATGGTCGTGATGGTGAACAGCACATGCGCCAGCCATGCGGCCGTGGCGACAAGTGATAGCGCGAGGATTTTTTTCAAGGTCACCATCCATGCGCCCGGCTTCGGCAGCAGGCGAATCAGCTTCGGCGAGACCGAGAGCAGGATATAGGGCGCCGCCAAGCCGAGGCCGAGGAAGGTGAAGATCGCAAATATCTCGAAAGGCCCGCGCGCTAGAGCAAAGCCGACCGCGGTGCCCAGGAAAGGCGCGGTGCAAGGCGTTGCCAGCAGCGTGGCGAAGGCACCGGTCAGGAAATGGCCGAAGAACGTCGGCTCGTGTTCATGCTTGCGCGGCAGGTTGTGCGCGATAAAGCGCGGCAGCGGGATTTCGAACAACCCCCACATATTGACCGCAAACAGCAGCAAAACGACAATCAGGAAGACAAGGAAAACGGGGTTCTGGAACTGGATGCCCCAGCCGACCGCCCCGCCCGCCGATTTCACGGCGACCAGCGCGCCCGCCATCGCCCAGAACGACGCGACGATGCCAAGCGCGGAGCCGATGAAGTTTTTAAAGACGCTCATGCGGCTGTCCTTGCCGCCGTGGCTAAGCACCGACAGCACCTTCAGCGACAGCACGGGCAATACGCAGGGCATCAGGTTCAGGATAAGCCCGCCCAAAAGCGCGGCGAGGATGATTTTCAGGCTTAAGGATTCAATCTTTTCCGCCACCGGCACGGGGTGGGGCGTTTTAAGGGGCGCCGACCCCTCCGGCTTTCCCGACAGCGGCAGCGTCCCTTCATAAGCCGCGCCCTTGTCCGCATAGGTCAGCGTGAAATCGGCCTTGGCGAATTCGGCCTTCATGGCGTCGAAGGTTTCGGTCGAATGGATTTCGGCGCGCATCACGGTTTCTTCGCCGTCCTTCGAAAACACGGGCTTGCCGTAGGTGAAGGGGGCGGGGTGTTCGATAAACAGGTCGGCATCCGCGCCGGGGGCGTCTTTCAGGCGCGCCTTGACGATGACATAGGATTTGTTGTCCATGCCCGCATCCAGCCAGGCGCTGGTGAAGACGATTTCGCCCTCGGCTTTCTTCGGCAGCGCTGCAACGGCTTCGTCATGGATTTTAGCGTCGGCGGAAGGCGTTGCTTCGCCGGCCGGCAGGTCGAGCGTCAGCTCGCGCTTTTCCGGCACGCAGATTTCCTTGCAGACCAATAAATCAAGGCGCAGCTTCAGCGACACGGCCTCGCCCGGTTTTTCGACTGCGATGTCGACGGGGAAGAGGGTGCGTTCTTTATAAACAAGGTTATCGAGGCCGACCTCGATCACGCGGTGCGGGGCGGGGTAGCTGACGGTCGCGGACTTGAAATTGGTGGAACCTTTCCAGTCGAAACCGGGGGCAAGGCCGGCGTCGCCCGGCGTGCGCCAGTAGGTTTTCCATCCGGACTGCGGCGTGACCTCGATCACCGCCTTGACCGTATCCGCCGTGCCTGCCGCCGTTTGCGGGCTGGAGAGGCTGGCTGTCACGCGCTGCTCGTCCGCCATGGCGGGCGCTGAGAGCATCAGGACAAGGCTTAGAATGGCGAGAAAACGCATAGGAGAACCCCTTCGGAACCGTACCACTAGAATATAAGGCATGGTTCGGCTAAAGCCAACCTTTTGAAATAAGGGATTTTTTAGCCCGAAATGGCGCGCTTGATAGCGTCGACGTCATCGCGGATCGATGCGTCCTGCGCCATCAGTTCTTCCACCTTGCGCACGCCATGGATGATGGTCGTGTGGTCGCGCCCGCCGAATTTACGGCCGATCTCGGGCAGCGAATGGGTGGTCAGCGCCTTGGCAAGGTACATGGCGACCTGACGCGGCCTTGCCACGGGGCGCGCGCGGCGGGGGCTGTGCATGTCGGCAAGGCGGATGCCGTAATGCTCTGCCACTTTTTTCTGGATGTCCTCGACCGACACGCGGCGTTCATGCGCGCGCAGCAGGTCCTGCAGCACGTCGGACGCGGTATCCACGTTCAGCGCGCGGCCGGCGAGTTCTGCGTGGGCGATCAGGCGGTTCAGGGCGCCTTCCAGCTCGCGCACGTTGGAGGAAATTTTCTGCGCCAGGAATTGCAGCACGTCTTCGGCAACATGGCGGCCCAGCATCTTGCATTTTGCGTGTAAAATTTCGAGGCGCAGTTCAGGCGTGGTCGCGGTGATGGCCGCTACCAATCCCATGCCGAGGCGCGAGCGCAGGCGTTCGCCCAGGCCGTCCAGCTCGGCGGGGCTCTTGTCCGCGGAGACAATGATCTGTTTGCCTTGGTCGATCAGCGCGTTGAAGGTATGGATGAATTCTTCCTGAGTCTGGTCCTTGCCGCAGATGAACTGGATATCGTCGACCATCAAAATGTCGATGCCGCGAAGTGCTGCCTTGAAGGACATGGTGTCCTTGGCGCGCAAAGCTTTCACGAACTGGTACATGAATTTTTCGGCCGACATATAGGCGACCTTGCGCGTGGGGTCTGCCGTGCGCACCGCATGGGCGACGGCCTGCATCAGGTGCGTCTTGCCAAGGCCGACGCCGCCCTGCAGGAACAGGGGGTTCAGGCGCGACGTGCCGTTCGCAACCGCCTTCGCCGCATTGGCGGCCAGCTCGTTGCTGCGGCCGACGACGAAATTGTCGAAGGTAAAGCGCGGGTCGAGCGGCGACGACAGGTCGTCAACGGCGGGCGCGCCTGTGTTCTGGTTCGCAACCGCAGGCTCGGCATAGGCCGTGACCGTGTGCTGCGGTTCGGCAGCGGCTGCAGGTTTCTTGTCGGAGATAATAATGTCGACGCGCGCGATGGGGCCGAAATTCTGCTGCCAGAGCGAACGGATACGGTCGGCGTAATGCGATTTCACCCAGTCGCGGATAAAGCGGGTGGGCACGCCGAGCTCGAGCGTGCCGGCATTGAAGCGCAGCGCCTCGACGGGCTGAATCCAGCTGCGGAACGCGGTGTCGCCGAATTCTTTTTGCAGCAGCGATTTCACCTGTGAGAAGCGCAGCAGGAGAGAAGAGGCTGCGGCTTCCGCGCCACCCGGACGGGCGGCGGTGTTCACGTCATCAAGCATTTAATGCCCTCTAATACAGTTCGCTTCAGTAAATAGTTTGCCCTTTATCTACCCGCCATCCGTGTCGCGGCAAAAGTTTCCGCGGGCGGGACCCCTTCAAAAATCCCCGCAACAAAACCGCTTCGAACAAAGCTTGAGATGCCTGTTTTATCGGTTCGTTATCGGAGAGCGTGTCGGAGTAGGGGGACACTACACCGCCTCAAAAATGAGTCGCAAGGGCAATTGTGGATAATTTTAAAAAAGAAAGAAACGTATCAAATTATGCATCGTTCATTCGCGATCATGTGCTTTTTTGCGCTTGAAAATTGTCGCGCTGTTTTGCTAGCGGCGCATAGAATCGCATGAAATTTTTAAGTCGGAATGATTCACGTTATTGACTCTTTTTGAGGGGCTTGGTGATTCACGCGCGATTCCCGATTCAATGATCGCGCGTAACCCCCTTCAGGCGAATCGCAAAAACAAAAACGCCGCGATTCTCTCGCGGCGTTTTCATGAAATCCGTGAAGAGAATGTTACTTCTTCTTGATGTTCTTGATCTGCGCGGAAAGGCGCGAGATTTTGCGCGAGGCGTTGCGCTTGTGGATCAGGCCCTTGCCCGCGGTCTTGGCGATCTTGGGCTGTGCGGCCTTCAGCGCTTCGGCGGCTGCCTTCGCGTCGCCCGAGGCGATGGCTTCTTCGACCTTGCGGATCGAGGAGCGCATGCCGGAGAGGCGCGACTTGTTGAAAGCGGCGTGGCGCGCGGTGCGGCGGATGCGTTTCTTGGCTGACTTGTGAATGGCCATGGTAGGGTCTGTCTTCTTTCTTGTTACAACTAAAACTTCTCTAGGGGCGCAGAATCGGCCTTAACCGCCGCAGCGCCCGGACTTGAAGGGTTTTAAATGGCTTCTGCCATAAAGTCAACCAGTATTTGGATAACCCCAAAGGCCTGTTTCATCAATTAAAACAGGCCTTTAAGGGGCTAAATCACGGCCTGAAACCGGGGTTTTGAGGCTTTGCAGCGCCCTTGCCCGTCCATTCGGCCTCGGTCATCACGGTCACGCCCAGCGATTTTGCCTTGGCGAGCTTGGAGCCCGCGTCTTCGCCCACCACCAGGATATCGGTGTTTTTCGATACGCCCGAGCCGATAGTGGCGCCGCGCGCCGCCGCATCCGCCTCGGCCTCCGCGCGGGTCATCGTCGACAGCTTGCCCGTGAAAACCACGGTCTTGCCAGCGAGGTCCTGTCCTTTTTCTTCCGCTGCGTCTTCTTCATCCAGCTCCTCGCCGCGCATTTCGGCGAGCTCGGCTTTCAGTTCGGCATAGGTGGCGTCGGGGTTTTGCAGCACGCCGTCCTTGTCGAACTTGAACGACTGCGATTTGGGCTGTTCGCAGAAAGGTTCGCTTGAAATACGCGACGCGATCTCGGCGCATTCCTCGTCCGAATAAAAGCTGACCGAGGCGCTGCCGTCGCCGCCGTTGTTGACGACATAGTTCACCTCGGCGTTAAAGGCGCGGCCGGTATTGGCCGATGCAGCCTTGTTGAATGTCGAGGCGGGCGTATCGTCTTCTTCCTCGGGCAGTTCGTCGCCTTCGGCTTCGGCCAGTTCGCGCTTGAGTTCGGAGAGCGTCGAATGCGGGTTCAGCAGCACGCCCTTGTCGTCCCAGTGCAGCCTGCGGGAATAGGGGCCCAGTTCGTCAAAGGCTTCGCCGCGTTCTTCCTCGATCTCGGCTGCCAGAGCGGCGGTTTTAGCATCGGCATAGAAGTTCGCGTGCGCGCTGCCGTCGCCGCCGTTGATGATGACGTAATGGACTTCTGCATTTGGCATGGGGGTGTCTCCTGACAATCTTGTTCTTTTTAAATATGACTGCCGGCAACAATAGGGTAAACCGTGATTATGTCAAGCACGGATGAATTACCATAATACATTTTGAAGCTTGGAACCCCGCAGCGTTTCTGCGACAGTGAAATCAGCAAAAGGATTATCCATGAAGAAATATATCCCCGCCCTGCTGGCGCTTGCCCTGTTGCTCGCACACCCCGCCTTGGCCGAAGAAACCGGCCTTCCCCGGGGAATGGAGGGGGGCACGGAACAGGACCAGACGCTCTTCGGCGCGCCGCTGACGGGGGAACAGGGGCCGCTTGTGGCGCCCGCCGAAGCCGCCAAGCCGGCTCCTGTGGCAGACCCGGCGGAACTCGCCCCCGCCATCACCGCCTGCACGCAGATGTGGTGCCAGGAAGGCCTGACGCTGAACCTGAACGGCAGCGACTGGCCGGCGGGCAAATACGATTTCGTGGTGATGCTGGATGGCAAGGTCACGCGCTGCAAGGCCGAGCTGCCCTTCAAGACCTGCGATACGAATGTCACCTGCAGCAGCAGTGACGTGACCATCGGCGAAAGCGGCTGCGCGCTGCCGCCGGAATCGCATTCGTTCAATTCGATCACGTCGAAGTTATCGCCCACCGAAATCGGCATCGCCATCAGGCGCGGCGACGGAAAATTCTTCGCCTGGGAAAAAGCCATCCAGAAAATCTGCACCTACCCCAACGGCCTCAAATGCGACCAGCGCGAATGCTGCTCGGTCTACGCCGAAGCCGACGTGAACTGGGAAGACCAGCCGCCTAGAAAGCAGTAGCCGGCGTTTTTACGCCGCATAGCGGAAACGAGCGGCGGTGCGCTCAACGCCCGGGCTTGTCGGTGATTTTCTGTATGGCGACGCCCAGCATGTCGGAATAACGTTCGAAGTTCCTTGCCTTTTCGGCATGCGGCGCCTTCCAGATCAGGGCGTCCTGGGCTTTTTTCTTTTCCTGCGCCGCTGTGTCGTCGAATGCCTGTTTCAGTCCGCGGAGCAGGCTCATGCCTTTTTCAGGGTCGCGCTTCTGGTCCCAGTCATAGGGCGTGCCGAAAATTTCCACGATGGCATTATCCAGCTGCTGGTAATTGGCGGCCTGCGACTTCGTTTTGTGATAGCCGGCATTCTTGAACTCTCTGCTCAGGCTGTCCAGCACGTCAGAGGGGCGTTGATAGCCCTTGTAAGCCTCACCGGGCGGAAATTGATATGTGCCAGCCATTGCTGCCGTCTCCCCTTAAATCATATGAAAGCATACCATTAGATTATGAAAAATACAAGATTTTGATAATTTAATATTATATTACAATGGGTTGATAAAAAAACGCCGCGCGGCGAAAAGGAATTTTCACTGTGCTGCTCGCGAAATCAACATCGGATCGAACTGTCTTGTCCCCGCGCGGCGCAAGTCTACCCGGGCGCGCCTCCCGGGTTTTTAGTGCTATTCTCGCAAGTTTTGCCGCCGTGGTAGTCCAAAATATTCACACTGTCCAAAAACCCCGCGCCTTCTCCCCGTATCAGTAATTCTTGGGGATATGCCCACCCGCCGTCTGCGCGGCGGGCAGAGGCACCAGTCTCTTTAATTCTAGCATAAAAATTGCGTATTTGGTAATCACGAATGGCTACAAGTTCACTGTAGCCTCGGTAAACATTGGGTTTTTTGAAGGGTTCTATCTTTAAATTACGCGGGGGCTTGATGCCTGACCCGCAACTAATTCAAATGCCGGTATGAAAGAAAAACCGCGCCGGCTTTCGCGCGGCGCGGTTTTTTGAAAGGGAAGTTCCTTAGGCCTTCGGCGCGTCCGGTTTCTTCTGTGCTTGTTTCGTCACCGGCTCGTCGCGCTTGATGCTGAAGGGCGTCGGCTCCTTGAAGCCTTCGTTCGCCTTCTGCGCGGAACGCTTGAACACATGCAGCACTTCGCCCGTGCCGCGCTTCACCGCCTTGGCGAAACGCACGGCGAGGTCGGGGCCGTAGGCGGCGGCTTCATGCGTCGTGCGCTTGAAGGTGTTCCATTTTTCGCGGCGGCGCGCCTTGCCCGTTGTCTTGTAGACTTCGTTGCGCTCTTTCTTGATTTCCTTGATGCCGGCGTTCAGTTCTTTCGCCTTGGCATTGGTCGCCTGCCTGTTTTCCGAGGCGATGGTTTTCTGCTCGGTGTGCAGCTCGGCCGCAGCGCCGTAGAGCGATTTTTGCGAACGCGCCAGCTTTTCCTGCTCGGCCGCCAGTTTCGCCTGTAGCTCGGAAATGGTGTTCTGCGTGCCTTTCACTTCGGTCGACAATTCCTCGACCGTCGCCTTGCGCACCTCGAGGCGTTTTTCGCCCGCAGCCGCCAGTTCCTTCGACAGCGTGTCGAGGGTGGTGGTGTAATCTTTCGTGGCAGCGCCCAGCTTGCCGTCAACGGCAGCGCGCTCGGCCTGCGTCTCTTTCAGCACGGCTGCGGTTTTGTCGCTTTCGATGCGGAAGATGGTAAAGGGACGGGGCTTGTCTTTTTGCACTTCGGGGGTTTTGTTCTGGTCAGGGGTGTTCTCGGCCATGGCGGGCTCCTTTAATAAATACCTGAAAACGGTGATTTGACTGCGGCACTTTAAAAATTGCTGCACTGCAAGTCAACCCGTGATGCGCGGCCGGCGGATAAAGCCCCTGACACGTTAAAGTCAGATAAGCCAATAAAATGAACAGCTTGACTAAAATGACCAGCGCTTGCGGGGCGGGGGGTATGCCGCCATTTATTGACATAATACCGGAAACCGCCTACAAATGGCACGCGGCCGCCATAGAGCGACGCAGAATTTTAAATCCATCCCGCCGTTTGGTGCGCCAATGAAAAAGAAATTCAATAAACAGTCAGGGGCTGCCTTCAAAGTCATGCCCGACGGCGAGAAACAATGGCTCCTCGACGGTAAGGTCCACCGCGAAGACGGCCCCGCCGCGATACGGGCGGACGGCACGCAAATCTGGGCCCTGTACGGCAAGCGGCAAAGGAAGGACGGCGGGCCCGCGGTTATTCTGGCTGACGGTTCAAAATTTTGGTACCGGGATGACCTGATCCATCGCGACGATGGCCCGGCTGTAGAATACGCAAATGGTGACAAGGTCTGGTACCGCGATGGCAAGATCCACCGCGAAGACGGCCCCGCGATGGTGCTGGAGGACGGCAGCATCCTTGGTTGGTATCTGAATGGCCACCTGTACTCGTCCGAAAATCGTTTTCTTGCGGCTAAGATGTCGCAGGAACGCAGAAAAACGGCAAAACTCGAACGTGCTGTGCGCGACGCCACGGTACTTCAAACCCCGATCAAAGTCGGCGCGGCCCTCCGCCTCAGGAAATGTGCGTGAGAGCCGGTAACAAGCACATCCATATCATCCTTGTGCAAAGGCCTTTCGGGAACTTAGCTGCAGGGATATAGTTAGACGGAGACAGAGGGAGCGGTAAAAATGGACAACATGAACAGCTATAACAGGAATAACAACAACAGGAATTATGTCCCCGGCCGGGTGCCCTACGCGCGCGTGCTGGATACCAGAAGCGGCGCAGTCGGTTTGGTAATCGCCTTCATACTGGCCATCGCCGTGATCGGCGGGATTTTGTATTTCAATTACAACGCTGAACGTGCCGTCCAGAAACAGCCCCCCGCAGCAGCGGCGGCCGTGCCCGGCGCGGAAACGCCGGCACCTTCGCCCGCTGACGTCCCTTAAGGCGGCGCGGCGACGCGCTTGGCGGCGACCAGCCAGGCGACAACGCTCTTCGCATATGCGTCGCCTGTTTCGCTCGCGATATAGCAATATCCCATCTGTTCCTGCGTCAGCCTGTCGGCGGTCGTCGCGCGGCATCCGGCGACGGCCTTGCCGATCATGTCTGCTGCAAAGCGGCTGCCGCGGCCCTTGGCCTCGGTCATCAGGCGCAGGGCTTCCTTGATGTCCTGCGGCACCCCCTTGCCCAGCAGGTATAGCGACGCCAGCCTGAACTGCCCGTCGGGCGTCGCCTGCGCCGATTTGCGGCACCATTCAAGCGCCTTCGCGTAATCCTGCGCCACGCCCTTGCCGAGGAAGTAAAAACGGCACATGTCGTCGGTCGCAAGCGGGTGGCCCTGTTCCGCCGCCTTCTGCAGCCACTTGAAGGCTTCGGTATCGCTCTTGTTCTTGAACGAAGGGTCTTCGCCCGTCAGGATGCGGCCGAGGCGGAACTGCGCTTCCTTGTGGCCTTTTTCACCGGCCTTCGTATACCAGTACACCGCCTTGTCGAGGTCGGTTTTCAGCCCCGCGCCGTTTTCGTAGAGGTGGCCCGTGTCGTACTGCTTCTCCGTTGAGCCAAGCGAAGCCATGGCGACCGCAAAGGGCAGGCGGAGCGGTGTATCGCTGTTGCGGAAGATGATGTCCTGAAAGGCGAACATCACGCCGACACAGGCGACCAGCGAAATACCCAGCAGCGCAAGGATGCGTTTCATCAGCTGTTACTTGTCCTTGAACTTCGCCGGGCGCTTCTCGCCGAAGGCCGCCATGCCTTCCTTCTGGTCTTCGGTCGCGAAGGTGGCGTGGAAAAGGCGGCGCTCGAAACGCAGGCCCTCGGCCAGCGTCGTTTCGTAAGAACGGTTGACGGATTCTTTCACCATCATCACCACGGGCTGCGAGAAGCCGGAGATTTTGGCGGCGGTGGCCAGCGTTTCCTTCATCAGGTCGGCCGCGGGCACCACGCGCGCGACGAGGCCGGATTTTTCCGCCTCCGCCGCATCCATCATGCGGCCGGTCAGGCACATTTCCATGGCCTTTGCTTTTCCAATCGCGCGGGCCAGGCGCTGCGTGCCGCCGGCGCCGGGGATGGTGCCGATGGTGATTTCGGGCTGGCTGAATTTCGCCGTGTCGGCCGCGATGATGAAATCGCACATCATGGCAAGCTCGCAGCCGCCGCCGAGGCAGTAACCCGCGACCGCCGCGATGACGGGCTTGCGGCAGCGCGACAGGCGCTCCCAGTTTTTCGTGATGAAGTCTTCCTTGTAGACGTCCATGTATGACTTCGGCGCCATCTCCTTGATGTCGGCGCCGGCGGCGAAGGCTTTTTCGCTGCCCGTCACGATAATCACGGCGACGTTGTTATCGGCTTCAAGCGCGTCGGCCGCGTGGGTCAGCTCGTCCATCAATGCCTGGCAGAGCGCGTTCAAAGCTTTCGGGCGGTTCAGCGTGATGATGCCCGCCTTGTCCTTCACTTCGACGAGGATGTTTTCGTAGGTCATGGTGTCACTGGCCTTCTGTTGGGCTGATGTTTGTGCCATCGAGAATTTCCTCCGGCGTCGGGGTTGCGGGTTGTGCGGCGGCGGTCGAGGGCGGCCAGACCTTGAAGCGCACGGTGGTCTTGCCCTTTTCCCATGCGGCGCCGATGCCCAGCATCTGCTCGCCGCGTTTGTATTGCGTATGTTCGGGGTCGATCGGCTCCCAGCCTTCATCCTGCAAATGCTGGAAATAATAGGTGATGACCATGCGGTCGTTGCCGGTGATGACGGCCGCGGTTTCGCCCGGGCGCAGGCCGGGGACGTCAATCTCCGTCATGCCCGGCATCAAGGGCACTTCGGGCACGCGGGTGGAATAGCCGTCGGCAAAGGCAAGGCTTTGCGGCAGCATGACGCCGAGGATGGCGAGCGAGAAAATGAAATTGTTGCGCATGGTTTTTTCTACCTATTTCTGGTGGTTGGGGCAATAGAAGGTTGAACGGCCGCCCTGCGTGATTTTCTTGATCACGCCGCCGCAACGGGCGCATTTTTCGCCGGCGCGGCCGTAAGCGTTGAAATTATGCTGGAAATAGCCAAGCTCGCCGTCCGCCTGCACGTAATCGCGCAAGGATGAGCCGCCTGCCTTGATGGCGTCTTCCAGCACTTTCTTGATCGCGGGGACAAGTTTTTCGATCTCGTCCTTTTTGATCGTTTTCGCAAGGCGTTTCGGCGAAATGTTTGCCCGGAACAACGCCTCCGACGCATAAATATTGCCGACGCCGACCACACATCTTTGATCCATCATCGCAATCTTGATGCTGGTTTTGCGGCCTTTTAAATACTTGGCGAGGTATTCGGGATTAAAGGGCTTTTCCAAAGGCTCAGGGCCGAGGTGGTTGAAGAGTTTGTGTTTTTCAAGCTTATCGTCCTCGACCAGCTCTATCAGCCCGAAGCGGCGCGCATCGTTGAAGACAATTTTCGCGCCGTCCTGCAGGCTCATCACAAAATGATCATGTTTTTCAGGCGCATATTTTTCGCCCCGGGGGTGGATGACCAGCCGCCCCGACATGCCAAGGTGGATAACAATCGTTTGATTGGTATCGAGGCGCAGCAGCAGGTACTTCGCGCGGCGCTCGATGCGTTCTACACGTGCGCCGGTGAGGTGCTGGAGGTGCTGGGGATAAGGGCGGCGCAGGCGCTGGCGGGACGTGGAGACGCTTGAAATGCGCTTGCCCAGCATGGCCTTCAACAGGCCGCGGCGCACGGTTTCGACTTCTGGCAGCTCGGGCATGCGGCGCCTTCAAGGTGTTGGAATCACTGGAATGACTATAGGCCGCGGCAGGGCGGCTGGCAAATAGCCCATTGGAATGTATAAATATTTGATATTTATCGAAAGTTTACCACATTCTGGTAATATAAAGGCCGGTTGTAACAACGTGCTAACCCCATGGCAGACCAGCAAAACCTAGACAGCATCCGGCGCGATTTCAGGGAATTCCTGACCCGCGATTCCGACATGGACTATGGCATCATCGAGAGCGCCGAAAACTGCATCCGCGAAAAGCTGAAGCTGGCAGGGCTGACCGCGGCGGCGCTGGACGAAACGGGACAGAAAAGCGCAGCCGAAATGGATGCGGCACTGGTGCAGGCCGGCCGTGACAACCGCCTGCGCTGTGCGCGCAAGCTCATGCACACGCTCGAGACCACGACCGTCCCGCACGACCACGAAACTGCCGACCGTTTTATCAAGGAAATCCGCGACCAGCTGGCGCAGGCGGGACGCGATATCACCGCGCTCGACCCCGCGGGTAAACAGGATGCGGCCGAGATCGAGGCGCGTTTCGCGGCCGGCAAGCGCCGCATGTGCCTGCAAAAGGCGCGCAGGGATTTCGCCGATTTCGAAAAAACCAATACCGCCGGCTGGGTCATGCTGATCGGCCACATCGTCACGCGCGTCAGGGAAAACATGGCCCGCGCGGGCGAACCGCTGTCGGCCCTCGACCCGACGGGCGCGTCGAGCGATGCGGATATCGAGGCGCGCATCGCGGCTGCCGCGCGCCGGATAAAAATCGTCGATATGCAGTCAAAATTGACCGAGGCGGAAAAAGACAGGAAATACGTGACGTCAATCGACGACGTCAATCGTCCGCGCGCCGATATCAACAAGGCGCTGGCCGAACTGGGCCTCGGCATGGAATCGCTGGACCCCACGTGCAAGGCCACTGCGGCCGAGATGGAGCAAAGGCTGGCAAAGGCCGAGCAGCGCCTGGCCGCCTGCGGCGCCATGCATGCAGCCGAGGCGCTGGAAGAATACGCGAGCGGTAAAAACACGCCCTTTGCCGGCTCCAGCCTGATGTACGTGAAAAACCTCGAGATGTTCATCGAAAAAGCGGGCGGGGTGGAAAAACTGGCCACCAGCGAGGAAAACCGCAGGCGCGTGGCCGTGGCGCTGGTCACGGGCAGCTATGGCGCCGTCGAGGACGAAATGAAGGAATTCGAGCGCATGCAGGCGCCCAAAAGCCTGAAGGAAGTGGACGCACGCCTCAACCGCGTGGCCGAACTGTTCAATCGCGCCAGCGAGATATTCAAGGCCAAGGCCACCGACGGCCACGACCCGGCGGTGGAACTGCAGGCGCGCGTCAACAGCGCAGACGAGCGCGCCCGCAGATTATACTATGCCGGGGGCGGGCGTATTCCGGTGATGAAGCGCATCAAGCTGGGCGGCACAGCAGGCAGCGGGACCTAGTAGTTCAAAAAAATATCAGAGACGCAATATGCGTTGCCAGAAGGGTTTTGCAGGCGCGGCTTGTTTTTCCGGCGCGGCCGGGGGCGCGGAGACAGGTTCCGCCGTTTGCGGCTGCGCGGCGTTCCTGAACTGCAGCGGGCGGGCGAAGACACGCGTCTGGTCGCCAGTCTCGGGCGCGGCGGCCTGCTGCACGGCGGTTTGCTGCGCCGACATCGCCTCGCCGATTTCCCCGAGGCGGCTGGCGGCGATATGCGCCACGGCCTCGCCCAGCGTCTGGCGCAGCGTTTCGTAATCGCTGCAACGCGTGCGGCGCGGCGAGCGTCCCGACGAATGCCTTTCGTATTCCATGATGGCGTACTGGGTGACACAGATATCGGGCGTGCCACCGGTGTCGAGCGAAATATTCACGCCGATCGAAGGGCGCGGTTCGTCATAGCCGTAGTCGTAGCTATGCCGGCCGGAATGCTGCTTGCCCTGATAGCCGATGCTGATAAAACGGTCGGCACGCGTGCCGCTGGTCAGGCTCTGGTCGGAGTTCGCCACCTCGAAACGGCAGCCGTCTTTTTCGGGCAGCGATTTCAGGATAAAGAGGATGCCGCCCAGTTCCGCTTCGACCTGCTGTTCAAGCAACCGGCCATTTTCGGCGCGCACCGCTGTTTCAGCCGCGCGTTTTTCGTCCGCCGCCTTGCGCTGCGCCGCGTCTGCCTGCGCCTTTTGCGTTGCAGTGTCGAAGAATCCTTTCAGTTTATCGTCCATCATTTCTTCCTTTACGGCGTTTTAGGCGCAAGCCTGATCGGGCGGTTCACCGTCATGCGCTCGGTCGGGATGGGTTTTGTGTCCTGCCCCAATGCGGCCGCGATTTCCTTGAGGCGCTCTGGCGCGGTGTCCTGCACCCAGGCCCCCAGCGCGGCCGCGAAGCCGCCGACGCTGTCATGGTCTTTCCAGTCGCCCTTCACGTCGCGCGTCCCCCACCAGCCGCTGCTGGTGGTATAACCGTTACGGCTGCGGGAATAATGGTATTCGGGCTGCTCGTCGTAGGTATAGCTGCGGATGTAGGGCTTTGCCTTGTCATCGACATCGTATTCCAGCTTCAGCACCTTGTTGCCGTTCAGCGCAAGGCTGATGTCATCGCGTTCTTCCGGCGCGGTGCCTTTACGGTTGATGGAAAGGCCATGCGCCGCCGACTTGCCGCCTGCGCCGCTGCCATCGGCTTCGTGCGAGTAAAGCACCCAGACATGGATGGTTTTTTCTGGCTGCCTCGTTTGCCAGTGCTCGCGGATATAAACGTCGGCGCGCACATGGAATTCGTCGCCGTTGGCGTCGGCGGGCAGTTTTTCAAGCGTCTTCAAGAGCGGGTCGACGGTTTTGTAATATTCCGGGAAGGCCTTGCGCAGTTCTTTTTGCTCGCGCGCGGCTTCTTTCGCCCCTTTGGCGAGCTGTTTTTTCTTCTCGGCCTCCTGCCTCAACCGCGCCTTTTCCTTTTCATCGACGCGGCGGCTTGCGCCTTGCAGGAAGGCATCGGCGGCGGTTTGCTGTTTTGTGGCCATTGGAAAACCTATTGCTGAGACGGTTTAAGTTTCAAGACGTTCGACGCCTTCATATCGTGTTTTAGCGTCACGGATACATCGGGCATCATAATGTCTTTCAGGTCGTTGAGGCGTTCCGGCGCGACGGTCGCGAACCACCAGGCCAGCAGTTTCGTGACGTCGGCGAATTTCGCCGAGGGGTTTTCCTTCACCTGCGGCAGTTTCGGTTCCATCTGCAGGCTGAAGCTATCCTTTCCGTCCACCGTGGTCATCGCCTCGATCGCGAACCTGCTTTCGGTGCTTCCTTTGGCGTAGATGACCTGCACATCCATGCTGACGGTGGATGAGCGGTGCGCCGCGTGCTTGACCGTGAACTTGCCGCCGTCTTTTTCGGGCAGCCGGGCGATGGCCAGCACCACTGGTTCCATGTCGCGCTCGTAATCGTCGACGATGCGGCCCAGCTTGGCCTTGAGCTTCTCGCGCGTCCGGCGCGCCTCTTCCGCGGCCTCGCGTTCCGCCGCGCCCGCGATCTCATCGGCGGCGGCAAGGAAGGATTTGGCGAGGTTTTCGGGGACGGCGAAGCTCATGGCGTCTCCGCGGTTTTCAGGCGGATGGGCTGGCTGGCGGTCATGTCGCGCTTCAGCACCACCGACTGGCGCGGCAGCAGCAGGTCCTGCAGCTCGGGCAGGCGGTCGGGCGCGACCGAGGCGAACCAATAGGCCAGCTTGCGCCTTGCCTCGGCGAAGTTTTCCAGCTGTTCACTCCGGTCGTAATGGGTGCGCTGGTCGTATTGGTGCGAATAGGCGGCAGTGACCTTGCCCTTGCCGTCGAAGACGGTCAGTTCCAGTTCGTTCGTAAACGGGGTGAGGGCGGCGGGCACCGTGTATTTCAGCGTGACCCTGAAATCCCGCGCGTCCGGCGAAGGGATGCTGACGAAGAAACGGCAGTCGTCCTTGTGCGACAGCCGGCCGATGGCTGTGATGACGGGCTCCAGCTGCCCTGCGTAATCGTCGTAGACGGCGCCGAATTTCTGCCGCAGCTTGTCCTGTTTCTGCCGCGCCCATGTATCCGCCGCGTCCTGCGCGACGGCCATGAAGTCTTCTGCGATGCCGCTATCGTCTGCCATGTGGCCCTGCCTGTCGTTATGCGGGCGCGGCCCTTTTCAGGTGTGAATCCTGCGCCCTTAAAATTTCACATTATGTTAAATAAAAAGGCTGCGGGAGTCAATGTAAAAAAGACGTTTAATAACAATAGATTAGGTATAGGAAAAGGGCCGGAGTTGCCCCCGGCCCTTTTCTCTTAGTCCATCACATGGCGTTTGCTGCCATGCACTCCTTATTCGGAGTGCATTACATCATGCCGTCCATGCCGCCGCCATGGCCGTGACCGGCATGGGGTTCATCCTTTTTGGGGAGTTCGGCGATGGTGGCTTCCGTCGTGATCAGCAGGCCGCAGACAGAGGCTGCGTCTTGCAGGGCGTGGCGCACGACCTTCACGGGGTCGATGATGCCTTCCTTCACGAGGTCGGTGTATTCGCCGTTCTGGGCGTCGTAACCGAAGTTGTAGTCTTTCTGCTCGAGCAGCTTGCCGACCACGATCGAGCCTTCGACGCCTGCGTTATAGGCGATCTGGCGGATCGGGGCTTCTAGCGCGCGGCCGATGATCTCGATGCCGACTTCTTCGTCGCGGTTCGAGGCCTTCAGCTTGGCGAGCGCTTTTTTCGCATAGAGCAGCGCAGTGCCGCCGCCCGCGACGATGCCTTCTTCCACAGCCGCTTTCGTGGCGTGGACGGCGTCTTCAACGCGGTCTTTGCGTTCTTTCACTTCGACTTCCGTCGCACCGCCGACGCGGACGACTGCAACGCCGCCGGCCAGCTTGGCCAGACGTTCCTGCAGTTTTTCCTTGTCGTAGTCCGAGGTGGTCTCGGCGATTTGCGCCTTGATCTGCGCGATGCGGGCGTCGATGTCTTTCTTGTCGCCTGCGCCGCCGATGATGGTCGTGTCATCTTTGGTGATGCGGACGCGTTTCGCACGGCCGAGCTGCGCCAGGGTCACCGACTCCAGCTTGATGCCCAGTTCTTCCGAGATGACTTCGCCCTTGGTGAGCACAGCCATGTCTTCCAGCATTGCCTTGCGGCGGTCGCCGAAGCCTGGCGCCTTCACTGCAGCGACTTTGAGGCCGCCACGCAGTTTGTTGACAACCAGCGTCGCCAGCGCTTCGCCTTCCACGTCTTCCGCGATGATCAGCAGGGGCTTGCCCGACTGCACGACGGCTTCGAGGATGGGGAGCATGGACTGCAGGTTCGAGAGTTTTTTCTCGAAGAACAGGATGTAGGGGCTGTCCAGTTCGCAGACCATCTTGTCGGCGTTGGTGATGAAGTAGGGCGACAGGTAGCCGCGGTCGAACTGCATGCCTTCGACGACGTCCAGTTCGGTGTTGAGGGATTTCGCTTCCTCGACCGTGATGACGCCTTCGTTGCCGACTTTCGCCATGGCTTTTGCCAGGATCTCGCCGATCTCTTTCTCGCCGTTCGCCGAGATCGTGCCGACTTGCGCGATTTCGTCGTTTTTCGAGATTTTCTTGGCGCGCGCCTGGATGTCGGCGACGACGGCAGCAACTGCCTTGTCGATGCCGCGTTTCAGGTCCATCGGGTTCATGCCGGCGGCGACCGACTTCACGCCTTCGCGGAAGATGGCCTGTGCCAGCACGGTTGCGGTGGTGGTGCCGTCGCCGGCCATGTCGTTCGTTTTGGAAGCGACTTCACGCACCATCTGCGCGCCCATGTTCTCGAAGTTGTCTTCGAGCTCGATTTCCTTGGCAACGGTCACGCCGTCTTTCGTGATGCGGGGTGCGCCGAAGGATTTCGCGATGACCACGTTGCGGCCTTTCGGGCCCAGCGTGACTTTCACGGCGTTGGCGAGGGTGTCCACGCCTTTCAGCATTTTCTGGCGCGCGTCGGCCGAGAATTTTACGTCTTTAGCAGCCATTGTTGTGACTCCTTATTTGAATGTTTAATTAAGCGGCTTTAGCTTTTTTTTTCGACGAGATGATGCCCATGATGTCGCTTTCTTTCACGACCAGGAGCTCTTCGCCGTCGATGGTGACTTCGGTGCCCGACCATTTGCTGAACAGGACCACATCGCCTTCTTTCACGGCGAGGGGCTGCAGCTTGCCGTGTTCGTCACGGACGCCGGTGCCGACGGAAACGACTTCGCCCTGCGCGGGTTTTTCTTTTGCCGTGTCGGGGATGATGATGCCGCCCGAGGTTTTGCTGTCGCTCTCTAAGCGGCGCAGCAGGACGCGGTCATGCAAGGGGGTGAATTTCGTGCTCATTGAATATTCCTTTCTCATGAAGCAAAGAACCTGTTTTCAAGGGAGCCCAACCTTTTGGCACTCCCCACGGGTAAGTGCTAATTATCTAGGCGCAAACCGGTTTTTTTTCAACCTGAATCGGCGCAAAAAACCGAATGAAAACAGGGCTTTTGCGCAATTTTTGGCACTCCCGTCAAAGGAGTGCTAACCCTTTGATATCCTGAATTTTTCGCACAAACGGAGCAATTTATGGTTAAATGGAGTTAGAGACTTGTTACTTCCTGTTAAAGACACGCGAGAAAGTGGAAGGCTTATACAAGAATATGGCAAATCTGATCCTGCAAATGCGCGACTACCGGCTGACGACGGCCGAGATCCTCTACCACCTGCCCGACCATCCCAAGCTATTGCAGCAATACCTCTGGCAGGAATACGACCTCGCCCCGCATTTCCCCGAGCTGCGCCGGTTTTTGAATTTCTGGGAAAAGAAGCTGGACGGCAAACTTCATTCGGTGCGCGTCGCCTCGAAAAAACTGATCACGGCGGACGACCTAAAATTCGCGGACGGCGAGTTCCTTATCCATTAATGTAAGCTAGTAAAGGCGCTGTTAGAACAGCATTGCCAGCAGCGGCATTTTCAGCGCGGGCTTGAGCACTTTCAGTTCGGGGTCTTCACCGCGTTGCGGCGCGCTTGCGAGAGAGAAGATCGTGCTGACGGCCATCGCGTTCGCAGCGATGCTTGCGCCACCGCTGATGGCGGTGTTGAAAGAAGCGGTCAGGTCCGCAAAGGCGTCAAAATCGAACATGAGGTCATTATCGACCCCGGCCTGGCCTTAGTCAATGATACTTTTTGGCGTTAATTTTGATTACATAACCGTCAGCGCGAGGGGCCGCCGGGCTTGTAGCCTTTGCCGCCCTGTGCGTTCGGCAGGTAGGGAGTGACGGCGGCGGCCAGTTCGTCGCTGGCGGGGTCGTCTTCCCTTAAATTGGCAAGCGCTTTTGCGATGACTTTATCACGCGATGCTTCGAATTGCCGCAGGCTCTTGTCGACGCTTGCCTGGGCGGATTCCATGTGGCGGATAGACTTCTGCATTTCCATCGAGTTCAGCCAGTTGACGCGGTCGCTGCTTGCCCTGCCGAAACCGTCGCTCAGTTCGGGCGCGCCTTCGTAATCGAACAGCGAGGTCATTTCCCCCACGCCGCTGTCGCCGAAATCCAACTGCTTGAGCTGCTCGCTCAGCTTGTTCAGGAGTGCCTTTGTCGCCTTGACCGACTTGCGCGCGCCTGCCGTCGCATGGAAAGACATGTTCGTCGCGTCGCGTGAATCGCGGTAGCGGTCATATTGCTCGTAGCTGATGGCGTCGTTGCATTTCGTGATGGTCTTTGAAATTTCCTGCGCCGCCTCGCGCAGCATGTCCAGGGCCTGTTCCATCTTGTTGAGGCCCGCCAGCATGGGCTTGTTCTCGGGCATGTCGAGCGCGATCTCTTCCAGCTCGTCGTAAGCTTTTTGCGCCGCGAGGCCGAGGTTGTATTTTGTGTTGCCGATGCGCGTATCGTAGTTTTCAATTTTCTCGCGCAGCGGCGCCATGCCTGCCGTGCTGGTCAGCGCGTGGGTCAGCTTGCCGATCAGGCCGGACGGCTTGTTTTTCACGAATGCATCAAGCTCATCGGCGAGCGGCTTGCGCTCTTTCTCCAATGCTTTCTGTTCGTCGGTCAGCTTCTTGTGGGTGCTGTACCAGTCGTCCAGTAATTGCGCTACGGTTGCCATCGCGTTAAGACCCGCCCCATCCCATTTTATTCAATAGCTATATGCCGGTATTCCGGCTTGCTAACAGTATGCCATAGATTCTGGATAATAGTCAGGTGTTATTTTAACCATTATGGCGGCGGGCAAACGGCGGGATTCGGAAAATTGTTCCCGAATTTGAATTTAATTCAACTAAATCAACGACATATATTAATTTGACATAATAACAGAAGCGGGATATAGTCTCTTAGCAGTTTTTAAAGAGGGAGCCCCGCCATGGTCGGCTATTTATTCAAGCAGAACACCAAAAACCTGAAAGACATGACCGACGACGAACTGATGTCGGGCGCGAAGAGCCGCCGCACCGGCACAAAGGTTGTCCGCTGGGCGCCGTTTGTGGGCTCGATTGTGCTGACGCTGGGCGTTTTCGCGGTCCTGCCCATGCCGATGCTGGTTGGCTTCGCCGCCTCGATGGCGATCGGCTGGGGCGTGAACAAGGTTTCAGCCCCTTGGGTGAATAAAGTGTCGAGCCGCCTGTCGACCGAATACACCACGATGGAACGCGAAATGCTGGACCGCATGGACAAGCGCGAGAAAGCCGAAAAAGCCGCCGCGAAACAGGCAGCCGCCGCGAACAACAACGCACCCGCGACCGCCGCGCCTGCGCCGACGCCTGCAGCAACAGAGCCCGAAGCGAAGCGCGCCCCGCTGGTCGGGCAGGCCGCACAGGATTTCAAAACGGCAAAAGAAGCCGGCATGCCCATCACCGAGGACATCACCGTGCGCAAGGGCACGCTGAAATTCAAGAAACCGGGCGACAGCATCAAGCCCTGATCGCATAAGGCGCTGCCATGAGGGAACCCCCGCATCCGACGCTGGATTTAAGCCCCTATTTCCGGCTGCTGACGCGCAGGCCGCAGCCTGAAAAACTTTCCGAAGAAGAAATCGAAAAACGCCTGAAAAAGGTCGAACGCTTCACCAACAACACCAAGCGCTATGCGGATACGCTTGCCTATGCGCTGTTCTTCGGTTTTCCCGCCATCGGTTATGGCGCCATGGCGCTGGGCTTTGCCGCGCCGCTGCTCTGGGCCATCGGCGGTTCCTATGCCATGTTCCAGGGCTTCAAGTTTGTGGTGAAAAAGGCGGTGCTGCGCGCGCACAGCGATGTGCTTTGTTACACGACCGAACTGTCTAACCGCGCCGCGGCGCGCGCCGTTGAATCGGAAAAAGAGCTGCAGCGCCAGGCCGAAGCCGCGGCGCAGCGCGTGAAGCAGGCGCAGGAAGCGTTTGAAAAAGCGCTGGACGACGGCTTGCCGCTGCAAAAGAAAATCGCCGTGTCGAAATCGCCGCTGAAGCTGAAACCCGTAACGGCGGCAGTGAAAGAGCTTTTCGACGCAGAGGCGCTGCCGCAAGGCCCCGGCCCCGGTTCTGTGACGGATGTTAAGGTTTCGGCGGAGAAGGCTTCTTCAAAACAAGCGGGCGGCCCACTGTCATCGTTTTCTCGGTTGCGGTATTAAAGACGGGCGTCGCCTGTTTTTTCTGGCGCGGCTTTGGCCACATCTGCTGGCCCTTCGCATCCACCACGACGTTATCCTTGCCCACCACTTCGATGTTGTTGTTGCGCGTGAGGGCAAAGAGGCTGTTTTTCTCAAGCTTCACGTCCCAGACGATTTGCGACATCGGGTTTTTCATGGCGCGCCCCGCGATCAGCTCCTTCGCCTCGTCGCGCGTCAGCAGCTTTGTCGCGACGATATAGAACTTCGAGGCGTTGTACTGCTCGGTCGATGAAAAATACGCATTGCCGATCGGGCTGTCATAGAAATAGAAAATGTCGCACTTGGCCGGGATGTCGAGCTTCAACGGGTCGCGATGCCCGACCTCGACATTGGTAGCGCGGCCAGCCGGTATTTTCTTGTCCGGTTGAATGAACTCGACATAGGTTTTCATGACGGGGGAAGGATAGCGGGATTCAGGCTGGCGGCAAAGCCGTAAAATTTACGGGATTTTCAGGTCGATAATGGTAATCCCGTGGCTGTCGGCCACCTGCAGACTGCCGCCTGTTTTCAGGATATCTGCCGGTTCGTCCAGTTTCTTATCCGTTTTCAGGGTCGACAAGGTACCATTTGAAATATCGTAGATACGAATTGCATTGTTATAGGTGTCGGCGATGTAAATTTTTTCGCCGTCAAGATGCAGGCCTTGGGCATGCTGCAACATCGCCTCGGGGTATTTGCCATCCACCTGCCCGAAGTCGAACAGGCCTGTGCCGATAAGCGTCTTTACTTGCCCTTCCTTCAACATGCGCAGGGCAGAGCTTTCCGCATCGACGAAATAAATAGTGTCACCATCCACCGCAAGCCCGCTGGGCTGGGCTAGGGAGGCTTCCAGTGCGGGCCCGTCCTTGATGCCTTCGGCTGCGGTGCCTGCAAGCGTAGAAACCGTTTTCTTTTCGGTGTCGTAAGTCCAGAGCTGGTGCAGCCCTGCCATGGCAATGACAAGTGTCTTGCCGTCTTTCATTAAAGCTACGTCCCACGGCGATGCCAGGGGAATGTCACGCGCGGGGTTGCCCTTCAATTGTGCGTAAAGCCCGCGTTCGCCCGTGCCCGCCAATGTGGTGACAGTTCCTTTTTCGAAGTCGGCATAACGCAGCATATGGTTGCCGGTATCGGCGACGTAGATGCCTTTATCGGTAATGGCGAAGCCGCGCGGGCGGTTGAAGCTTGCCTCGCCGAATTTTCCATCGGCATGGCCTTCGACGCCGGAGCCGATAATTAATGATTTCTTTTGCTCGAGGGATTCACCAATTATCCGGTTGTGCGCTGTGTCAGCTACAAACAGCATCTTTCCCCAAGGGGTTGTTTGGGCAACCTCGAGGCGGGCGGGAAAAGAATATTCGCCTTTTTCCTCCTGCTTCATTTCCAGCCCGGTAACCTTTACATCGCCCAGCGAAAGCTTTTTGATCTCCGCCGCAATCGCCTCCCTGTTTCCTTCCCCGGGATAGCGTCCCACTTCTTTCCCCTCACCATCCAGCAGCACCAGCGTCGGCCATGCTTTTACTTCCATAGCGTTCCAGACCTTGAACTCGGAATCATTGATAACAGGGTGGGTGATGCCGAACCTTTTTGCGGCCGCCTGAATGCGGTCGCTGTCGCGTTCGCCGACGAATTTTGCGGAATGGACGCCGATGACGAGGAGCTTATCGCCGAATTCTTTTTCGAGCGCCTTCAAATCCGGCACCACCTGCATGCAGTTGATGCAGCCGTAGGTCCAGAAATCCAGCAGCACGGCGCGGCCCTTCGCGTCCTCGGCCGTGACGGGGCGGCTGGTGTTCAGCCACATGTTCTTGCCGCTGAACAGGATATCATAGGCGTTATCCGCGGCGCGGGCGGGGAGGGTAGAGGCGAGCAGCAGGAAAATCGCGATGAAATACTTCATATCCCCTCTTTCGCCGCAAAGGCGCGGCCGGTTACAGGGCATATTTTACGAGAAGATATTGCGGAATGACAGGGACTTGCGCTGCCTGCGCAGTTTTACCGGGCGCATGACGGATATCTGTTTCGCGGATGCCAGCTCCTCGCCCTCCGGCTTCGGGAAATCGATGGGCAATTTATCGAGAGCGGGAAGATTGGCAGCGGCAAGCGATTCCCGCACCAGCTGGTCCAGCACCTTGGGCGGCTGGTTTCCTGTGGCGCCGAACAGCGCCTTGCCGCCGTGCATCGTCACTACCGTCGGTACGGTCCTGATGCTGAAAGAGCCGCATAGATCGGGATCGCGGTCGGTGTCGATGCTGACGACCTTCAGGGCGGGGTTTTTAGCCGCGTAATCCTCCAGCGTCTTCATAAACGCCTTGCAGGGCCCCGCCCAGCTGGCGGTGAATACAAGCAGCACCGGTGCTTTCGCCTGCAGGGCTTCTGCTTCGAAATCTGCCGCGGTGACGGGGATGACGCGGGACATGTTAGCGCCTGCGCGACTGGCGCAGCCAGTTTTCGGCCATCGCGCGCGTGATGGGGCGGCCGATATTGCGATATTTCAAACCCGGCGGCGGGTTGGTCGTCATGTCGGTGATCAGGTTGTCATGCGCCTGCGCCTTCGCGTCTTCGATGGGCAGCATCTGCCCTGTTTCCGCGGCATGCTGCAAAAAGACGCCGCGGGCTTCGGTATTCACGGGGTCATCGCCCATACCGCGGCTGTTGCAGTAATAATTGAAGGCGTCTTTCGCGCTGCCGCCTTCTTCCAGCACGGCCTTCAGGGTATCAAGGCCGCTGCGGGCCGCGACCATGGCAGGTGTGAAGGTGCCGCTCTCGAGGCTATAGGGGCGCGACCACGGGCGGGTGTGGTTGATATCGGCGCCCGCCTGCGACAGCTTTTTTACCAGCGCCGCGTCATCCGCATGCGCGGCGTTGTGCAGGAAGGGTGAAAGTTCCGCGCCGTTGCCGCCCTGTTTTTTAAACGCATCGATCAGCAGGAAATCCAGGCGCTGCTCTGCGGGCGTGCTTTTGTAATTGCCGATCGTGTAATTGATGGCGTGGTCGATTTGCTCGAGCCTTACCGTCGCGCCTGCGTCGAGCAGCAGCTGCGCCAGTTCGTTCTTGCGCGCCGTGACGGCGGCCATCAGTGGCGTCGTGCCGTCGCCGGCCGTCTGGTTCGGGTCGTTGCCGGTGGAGAGGAGGCGTTTGACCTCCTTCATGTTCTCCGCATCAATGGCGCGGAACAGCGGGGTATTGCCATCCTTGTCCAGCTTTGCAGTTTTGATCTTTTTCGCCGGGGCGGCGGCTTTCGGGTTGAACACGTCCTTCAGCTGCTTCTTCGTCGGCTTTTTAAAGGTCAGCGGTGCGCGCACCGTGATGCGGCTTTTCAGCGCGGGGTCGAGGACCAGTTCGTTGTCGTTCGCGGCTTTGGGTTTGTCATCCATGGCGCACCTGGTTATCCGGAAGAGGGACGGAATACCGCCGCATCATAAAGAATTGCCGCATTATGTCAATATAAAGCGCTTGCCGCTTGCCGGGGCGGAACATTACAGGTACAAAATCTAGAGTTTCGTAAAGCGATTCCAGAAGGTTGGTTCCGTGGTCCAGCGAGTGAATACAGTGGCATTCCAGGGCGTCGATGTCCTCGATATCGATGTCGAGGTGCAGATTTCGCCCGGCCTGCCGCAGTTCAATATCGTGGGCCTGCCGGACAAGGCGGTGGGCGAGAGCAAGGAGCGCGTGCGCGCCGCGCTGCATGCGATCGGCCTTGCCATCCCCGCGAAGCGCGTCACCGTCAACCTTGCCCCTGCCGACGTGGTGAAGGAGGGCAGCCATTTCGATCTGCCCATCGCGCTGGGCGTTCTCGCCGCCATGGGCGTTTTTCCGGGCGAGGATTTGCAGCAGTATACGGTGCTGGGCGAGTTGTCGCTGGACGGCGGCATCCGCGCGGTTGCGGGCGTCCTGCCCGCGGCGATTTCGGCCTCGGCCAATAACCGCGGCATCATCTGCCCGAAAGACTGCGGTTCCGAAGCCGTCTGGGCGGGCGAGCTGGAGGTGCTGGCGCCGCCGAACCTTGTCGCGCTCCTGAATCATATGAAGGGCACGCAGGTGCTGACGCGCCCGCAGGCCGTCATCACCAACGACAATGTGGTCAACCTCGACCTCGCCGACGTCAAGGGTCAGGAAAGCGCCAAGCGCGCGCTGGAGATTGCGGCCGCGGGAGGGCACAACCTGCTGATGATAGGCCCGCCGGGCTCCGGCAAGTCGATGCTGGCCGCGCGGCTGCCCGGCATATTGCCGCCGCTATCCCCTCGCGAGGCGCTGGAAGTTTCGATGATACATTCTATCGCAGGCAGCCTCGAGGGTGGCAAGCTGATCCAGACACGCCCCTTCCGCGACCCGCATCATACGGCCTCTACGCCCTCCATCATCGGAGGCGGCATGCGCGCCAAGCCCGGTGAAATTTCGCTGGCGCATCACGGCGTATTGTTCCTCGACGAGCTGCCTGAGTTCCAAAGGCAATGTCTTGAAGCATTGCGCCAGCCGCTCGAGACGCGCCGCGCGTTGGTCTCCCGCGCCAACTATCACGTCACCTTCCCCGCGAAATTCCAGCTGGTCGCGGCCATGAACCCCTGCCGCTGCGGCCATGTGGCCGATGCCTCGCTCGCCTGCGGCAAGGCGCCGAAATGTGTCGCCGACTATCAATCAAAAATTTCCGGCCCCGTGTTTGACCGTATAGACATCCACATCGACGTGCCGGCGGTGAAGGCCTCCGACCTTGCCCTGCCGCCGCCGCGCGAGAATTCGGCGATGGTCGCGCTGCGTGTTGACGCCGCCCGCGCGATACAGTCGGAACGCTTCGCCGCCATGAATGCGCCCGCGCACCTGCTGACCAATTCCGATGCGGATGGCGATATCCTGATGAAGATTGCGCCCTTGGGCGCGGCCGCGCAAAAACTGCTGACCGATGCGGCGGAAAAAATGAAACTCTCGGCGCGCGGCTATCACCGCGTGCTGCGCGTCGCCCGCACGATCGCCGACCTTGCGCAGTCGGAAGGCATCGAGGCACAGCATATCGGCGAGGCGCTGGGCTACCGCCGCTTGCGCAGCCTGCCCGCCGCCGCCTAAATAACCATAATCTGGGAATCATCCGTTCAATTCGCTGTTGAAGCCGCCCGCGCAACAGCACTAGAATGAGAACAATTCTCAATCGGGGGTATGAATGCAATCCGGCCGCATCGGCAAGATCGAAGAAGAAACCCAGGTACAGGATCTTGACCAGCTCGAGCGCGATATCGCGCTGGAGGCGGAGGACGAAGCGGAAGCCGACAGCTCCTCACACAGCAGCATCGCAAACGTCTTCACCGAAACCGCCGCACTGCTGACCTTCCCCCTCGTCGCGCGTCCCGCGAACAGCGGCCCCGCGCAAAACCAGAACCAGCCGCTCTTCGGCGGCCGCAGTGCGCAATCGAAATTCACGCTGCCGGGTGCAGAGATCACGCTGCCCACGAAACTGTCGCAGTCGCGCTTCGCGCCGACGCTCTACGAAAAGATGCTGATGCAGATGGGCATCACGCTGGGCCCGGCGCGCGAGCCGAAACCCTTCGGCCCCTTCCTGCCGGTTGAAGACAAATCGCTGCGCCGCAAGCCCGCGAACGATACGGGCTTCAGCCGCTTCATGCCCGCGAAGGCCGATGAAAAAAGCGCAGGGATGAAAAGCCGTTTCTTCCGCCTCACCATCGAGGCGCTGATGCAGCTGGGCGCAATGCCCGGACAGTTGCTGCAGGAAGTTTCGCGCATCCGCAACGCGCGCGAAAACCGTTTCTTCTCCGCCGTGCGCCTTGAAAAAGCGCTGGGGCAGGGGCACGAGGACGCCGAGCAGTTCGTCAACCGCCGCCCGTCGCGCGACAAAAACCAGCCGCTGCCGCCCAAAGCCTGAATCACCTTGAATCGGTGATGCAGTCAGCTTTGGTGCATTTTGGTACCCCAAAGGGTTAAAAATTTCTGGGGATAACCATAAATATATCAAATAGATTCAGTGCCTTAGAGGAACGGTTACCCATAAAAATTTAACCATAAGCCGGATTTTGTGCTAGAATTAAGAATACGTCAGTGACACGGGAAGGGTGCCCATGCCGAACGAATTACAATTAGCCAATGCCAACGAAGCGCCGCGCCAGGACCTGCAGCAGCTGCAGTCAAATATCGAGGGCGCGCTCGAAAAGATGGCGAAAGATTTCAACGCCGATCCTTCCAAATACATGAAGGATTTGAAAGCCAGCAGCTCCAGCCTTATCGGCGACATGCCGGGCATGGGCGGCGGCGCTGAAAACCCCGGCGAGAAAATGGACAAATCGGCTTCGGGTTCGCAGTTCCTGCTGATGGGCGGCACGGGCCGCCGCACGAAGGCGACGATCCGTTTCGAACAGCTTGACAGCGGCACCAACGCGATGGGTATTCCCCTCTCGTACAAAGAGAAGAAAGAAAACATGCGCCTGAAAAGCCGCATCATGGCCGGCAAGGGCAAAAAGGAAAAAGACCCGCTGGGCGGCGGCGGCGACCGCGAGCTCGGCGAGCGCTACAAGCTGACGCGGACCTCGATCGGCAAAAATGCGGTGACCCCGCAGGGCCTGAAGTCGAACCCCGAAATGGCGAAAGTGCTGGGCGGCGGCGACCTCATCGACCAGCTGGGCATGACCCGCAAGGAAATCGCAGATCCCTCGCTCAACCGCGTCGTCGCTGGCGCGCTGGCAGGCGACGACCTGATGCAGACCGCTTTCAAAGGGCTCAACGAAGGCGTCAAGCAGGAAGCTATCATGAAGCTCGACATCCCCGAGCCGCGCAAGGACGGGCTGATGGGCGGCATGTCGTAAGAATTCTCTCGGTTCATAAAGCAAAACGGGCGCCCTCGACAGGCGCCCGTTTCTTTTTGACTGTGTCCCGGTTTATTCGTCGTCGTCGTCCGGGTCTTTCACGCCTTTCGACAGCGCCTCGGCCTTTTTATTGTAATGCCAGAGGCCGAAGGGCAGCGCTGTCAGGTAAACGACGCCCATCAGCGTCAGCGTCGGCCAGGGCTCGTTGATCAGGCAGACGATCAGGATGCCGGCGAAGGCCAGCACGGGAACTTTCATTTTCTCCGACACCTTCACCTGCTTGGTGGAGAAGGTGGGCATGTTGCTGACCATCATGGCGGCCACGATAAGCAGCCAGAGGCCGATCAGGTGCGGGTTGCCGATCTGGCTACGCCCTATGGCGTCCCATTTCGACGCAGGGTCATCGCTCAGCTGGAACGACACGATCATCGGCAGGATGGCAAGGCCGGCGCCAAGTGGCGAAGGCACGCCGGTGAAGTATTTCGACAGCGGGTCGTTGGGGTCTTTTTCATCGGTGGCGATGTTAAAACGGGCAAGGCGCAGCGCCACGGCCATCGCGAAAATCAACGCGATCGGCCAGCCCCAGCGCGGGATTTCATGCAGCGACCACTGGTAAACGACCAGCGCGGGCGCAACGCCGAAGCAGATGAAGTCGGAAAAACTGTCCAGCTCCGCGCCCAGCTTGCTCTGCGCCTTCAAAAGCCGTGCCGCCGCGCCGTCGAAGGCGTCCATAAAGGCCGCGGCGACGATGGCGATGACCGCGTGTTCCCACTTGCCCACAATCGATAATTTAATCGACGTCATGCCCGCCGCCATGGCGGCCAGCGTGATCATGTTGGGGATCATTTTATGCAGCGGGAACTTGCGCGGGCGTTTCGCTTCCATGCTCAGCGCGCCTCGCCGGTGCGCTGCGACTCTTGAGAATTGCAATCCGCAATGATGGTTTCGCCGCCAATCATCCTTTGCCCGACGCAGACCAGCGGGTTTACGCCCGCGGGCAGGAAGATATCGACGCGGCTGCCAAAGCGGATAAGGCCGTACAGCTCGCCGCCCTTCACGTTCTGGCCAGCGTTCAGCTTGCAGATGATGCGGCGCGCGACGAGGCCCGCGATCTGCACGAAGGCGATGCTGGACGAATGGTGCTTCAGCTTCATCAGCACAGTCGAGCGTTCGTTTTCGATGCTCGCCTTGTCGAGGTCGGCGGACAGGAATTTACCCGGGTGGTAGACGACTTTCCTGATTTCGCCGTCGGCGGGGATGCGGTTCACGTGCACGTCAAAGACGTTCAGGAAGACTGAAACGCGCGTCGCGGTGCCTTGCGCGCAGAGGCTGTCGGAGGCCTTGCAGTCATCCAGCTCGGGCGGCAGCGGTGCTTCCTGGATCATGGTCACCAGGCCGTCGGCGGGGCTGACGATCAACCCCTCGCGGGTCGGTGTCGTGCGCACGGGGTTGCGGAAGAAGTAGACGCACCACAGCGTCAGGACCAGGCCGACGAAGAAGCCGGCGATACCCAGGAAGGTCAGCAGGATGGTGAGGACCAGGAAGGCGATGATAAAGGGATATCCCGCCGGATGGATCGGGATCATCATGGTCTTGCGGATAACGGCGATAGCGTCTTTCATCGGAGGTCCTTTTGCATAGCCGCCAATGCTCCAAGCGGCGGGAAAGTCCCAGTTTTGCCGCGTGGCGCGGCCGTAAACAAGCGGTTATTTGCCATCATGGGGGATAAAGCGGGATTCTGGCGCTATTCCGTAAAATAAGGGGCCTCTTGCTTTGAAATGTCAAAGATTTATTTATTCTTTTAGGTCTAGAATAGGCTTCGGGAGTGGGAAAAACGTTGGCCAAGTCTGATACCAAAAAAGACGAAAAGAAGGCAGCCGCCGGTGAAGGCGGGGGCGCGGTTGACCGCACCAACGCAATCGCCATCAGCACGCTCGAGAAAATCGACGGGCTGGGGCTCAAACCTATTCCGCCTTTCTATGAACTCTGGTTCCGCTATTTCGAAGGCGACCCTGAAATCGTGCGCGCTGTTGACGGTTACCAGGGCGTTTTCGACGACATTACCTGCCACAAGCTTTACAAGCGGTTCTTAAGCGCCAGTGCGCGCGATGACGCAGTGCGCAAGGTCAGCGACCAGGTGCAGCAGGCAATCACCGAACTGGCCACCATGCTGGGTGATGTGCAGACCGCCAGCGCCGAATACGGCCAGAACCTGGGTTCCGTCAGCAAGCAGATCAAGGAAGCCGACAGCATCGAAGACCTCGGCAGCGTGGTCACGACCATCTTGAAAGACACCAAGAAAATGGTGGAAACCAATGCCGAGCTGAAAGAACAGCTGGGCACCTCCGCCAAGCAGGTGAGCGAGCTCAAGCAGAACCTCGACAACGTCAAGAAAGAGGCGATGACCGACGGCCTGACAGGTATTGCCAACCGCAAGGCCTTTGATAAAGCCATTTCCGACCAGATCGAGGAAGCGACCACCAACAACACGCCGCTGACGCTGCTGATGGTTGACATCGACTTTTTCAAGAAATTCAACGACACCTACGGCCACCAGATCGGCGACCAGGTCCTGCGTCTTGTCGCGCGAACGCTGGTCGACAACGTCAAGGGCCGCGACACGGCTGCGCGCTACGGCGGCGAGGAGTTCGCGATCCTGCTGCCCGACACGCCCGCCACGGCCGGCGTCAAGGTCGGCGACATGCTCAGGAAATCGGTCGAGAGCAAGGAAGTCATCAACAAAACCAGCAACGAGAGCCTCGGGCGCATCACCCTGTCGATCGGCGTTGCCGAATACAAAAAGGACGAAGGCATCACTGCCTTCATCGAACGCGCCGACAGCGCCCTGTATGTGTCCAAGAAAAACGGCCGCAATCGCGTGACCAGCGCCGAAACCCTGACCGAAGAAGAAGCGGCGCAGGGTACTGGCAAGAAGCGGTAATCAATTATCTTCTGGGCTTTTTCCCGCCGCCGCGTTTTCCGCCGCGGAAATTATCACGCCTGCGTTTGTCGCGTGAATGCTGGCGGTCGTGGCGGCCGCCCTGGCTGCGCGGGCGCTCGCCGTAGCGGGGTTCGGCGCCGCCCTCGGTGCCTTCCAGCAGCTCGAAGACGGTCGAGCCGCGCATCGAATCCGCCTCGACCAGCCTGACGACGACCTTGTCGGCCAGCCGGTACATGCGGCCCGTATCCTTGCCGACCAGCGCGTGGCGCTTTTCGTCGTGGATATAAAAATCGCGCGGCAGGCTGCGGATAGGCACGATGCCGTCGGCGCCGGAGTGTTCCAGCGTGACGAAAAGGCCGAACCGCGTGACGCCCGAGACACGCCCCGGGAATTCCTTGCCGAGGTTGGTCGACAGGTACTGCGCGGTGAAGCGGTCCATCACGTCGCGCTCCGCCACCATCGAGCGGCGCTCGGTGAAGCTGATATGCTCGCAGGCGTTGTGCAGGTCGTTGGCCTCGTCATCCGTCATGCCGCCTTCGCCGAAGCCATAGGCGCGGGTGAGCGCGCGGTGCACCAGCAAATCCGCATAGC